>DASYRM010000062.1:0-95263 GCA_036004405.1 Vicinamibacterales bacterium | reverse complement strand
GACTTCATCTGGACTGAGATGCAGCACAACGACCGCGACTGGGGAGCCGTCGCGAAGATGTGGCGCACCTGTCCGAACGCCAGTGCGGTGCCCGGGGTCCGCGTCGCGTACACCGACGAGCGTGAAATCCAGCACGCGCTCGACGCCGGGGCGCTCGTAGTGGTGGTGCCGACGGTCGACACGGTGGAAGAAGCGATCGAGGCGCGCAACTGGACCTACTTCCCGCCGCTCGGCCGGCGCAGCAACGGCGGCGGCCAGGCGTTCGACGGCAGCATGTGGGGCGGCGTGCCCGGCGGTTACCGCCAGACCATCAACGACAACATCGTGCTGATCCTGATGATCGAGACGCTCGAGGGGCTGAAGAACTCCGACGCCATCGCCAAAGTACCCGGCGTCACAGCGCTCTTCGCCGCCAGCGGCGACCTCGGCAACTTCTCGGGCTACCGCCAGGGCACGCCCGACTACGAACGCGCCATCAACATCGTGCACGACTCGACGCTGCGGGCGGGGGTCCGTCTGTGCGGGCCGATGGCCTGGCGCGATCGTCCCGACTTCACGTGCTTCCAGGCGCAGAGCGAGACGGCGGCCATCGCGCGCGGCGTCGCCGCCGAGCTCGGCCCGCTCGCCAACACGCAGGCCAAGCCCGAGGTTGGGCCGTACGCCCAGCGCTGACCGGCCCGCGCACGACGTGGTCACGCGCGTCCTGGTTCTCGGGGCCGGACACATCGGCCGCGTCGTCGCCCATCTGCTGACGACGGCCGAGGGGGAGCCTCGATACGAGGTGGCGCTCGCCGACCGCGCCTTCGATCCGCAGGTCATCGCGCGTTTCGGCGACCGCTGCCGCTCGGTGGACGGCGACGACGTGGACACGTTCGCCCGCCTCATCGACGGTCACGACATCGTCGTCAACGCGCTGCCGTTTCATTACGGCGCGACGGTGGCGCGCGCCGCGGCGGGGCGCGCCCACTACTTCGATCTCACCGAGGATCTCGACGCCGCGCACGTCATCCGGTCGCTGGCCGAGGGGGCGGGAACCGCCTACATGCCGCAGTGCGGGCTGGCGCCCGGCTTCATCAGCATTGCCGGCTACGCCCTGTCACGCGGCTTCGACACGCTCGAGCGTCTGCACATGCGCGTCGGCGCCCTGCCGCAATACCCGACCAACGCGCTGAAATACAACCTCACATGGTCGGTGGACGGCCTGATCAACGAGTACGTCCACCCCTGCGAGGCGATCGTCGACGGCGCCCGCATCGAGCAGCCGCCGCTCGAAGGCTACGAGACGTTTGCGCTCGATGGCGTGAACTACGAGGCCTTCAACACCTCGGGAGGGCTGGGCACGCTGGCCGAAACGCTGGCCGGGCAGGTGCAGTATCTCGATTACAAGACGATCCGCTACCCCGGGCACCGCGACATCGCCAAGCTGATGCTCCAGGACTTCGGCCTGGCCGGCAAACGCGAGGTGATGAAGGACATCCTGCGCACCGCCATCCCGACCACCGAACAGGACGTCGTGGTGGTGTTCGTCACCGCGTCGGGGCTGAAGCAGGGCGTGCGCACGCAGGTGTCCTTCGCGCGCAAGGTGTACGCGCAGACGTGGGCCGGCCTGGCGATGACCGGCATTCAGATCACCACCGCCAGCGGCGTCTGCGCGGTGCTCGACCTCTTTCTGCAGGACGCGCTGCCGAAGAAGGGCTTCATCCGCCAGGAGCAGGTGGCGCTCGACAAGTTCCTCGCCAACCGCTTCGGCCGCGCCTATGAAGCGGCCGCGGCGCGCTGACTGCGTTTCGGCCTGGTCAGACGTTGAATCGCACCCTCGGAGCAGACCACCCGCCGATCAATATAGAAGACCGAATCGGCGACAGGGCCGACGTGGCTACGCCGATGGGTTCGCGCGCGGGTGCAGCACATCGATGGCGTAGCCCACGTTGAACGGCGTGCCGTCCCAGACGCGCAGCGATCGGCCGGTGACCCCGGCCGGAACCACGCCGGCGCCCGTCCACGCGTTGGGCGGCGAGACCTCGATGAACCGGCCGTCCGGTCGCCGGAACACGGCGTCGCCGTCCACGGTTCGTTCGACGGTGAAGCCGCCTTCGTGCAGCAGCCTGTGGTGGCGCCGACATACCAATATCAAGTTGTCGAGCGCGGTGGGCCCGCCGTCGGCCCAGTGATCGATGTGATGAGCGTCGCAGCGCCGCGCGTGGCAGCCCGGGAACAGACACCGTTTGTCGCGGGCCGTGAGCGCCCGTCGAATCGGAGCGGGCACGGTCCGGGTCTTGCGGCCCACGTCGAGGACGGAGCCGTCGGCACCCTCTGTGACGACCACGACCGACGCGTCGCAGGAAAGGCGGCGCGACGTTTCTGCAGAAACGCTGATCGGGCCGTCGGCCAGCTCCAGGACTGGCGGTGTCTCCGGCACGACCGGCGTGCGCACCGTTTCGACGTGCAGCACGACCTGGTAGCGATCGCCCGCCGAGCCACGATCCAGGTCTGCGTTGAGCGCGGCTTCGGCCATCAGTGTCAGGGCGTCTGCCCGTCGCTGATCGGACGTGACCTCTTCCTCGATGCGATCCGGGGCCGTGGCCCGGCTTGCCTGATAGAGCCGGTCCGAGGCGGCCTCGAGCGCCCGCTGAACCACCGCGCCCTGTTCCGCAGTCAAGCGGGCCCGCAGAACGACCATGCCGTCCTCGTCCACGACGCAGCTCACCGATCGCCAGAGATGCTTCCGATCGTCCTCGCCCCGTTCGCACCAGCGCCACGCGCGTACCAGACGCTCGACCTGCGAGGCCGTACCGTGATGGGCGATCGCGAGGAGCCTCTCGTCGGTGGCGGGCGTCGCGATGCGCGTGAGGGCGCGCACCTTGGCGTACGAGATCTCACCGCGCTGCAGTGCACCACTGAGGAGCGGCAGCGCGGGCAGCGCGCGAGCGACGCGTACCTTCTCGCGCGCCGCGCCCATGTCGATGCTGGTGCGCCAACTCAGCCAATGCGCGCACGACAGGAAGCCGTTGTTCCAGCCCTTGCGTTCGTCGAAGTCGTGCAGCAGCACGAGGAGCTGGTAAGTGGAGGCGTGGATACCGGCGGCGATGTCGGCAATGGCTTCGCCGAGCTGTTCGATGGTCGTGCGTTCGTTGGACGAGAGAAGTGCGGGCGTCATGCGCGATGATAACCCTGCACATTTCGCCGCTTTGCGCGGCGCGCTACGGCGCGATCGCATCGCGGGACGACGACGATGGTGGGTCGATCATCGATCGCGGCTCAGTGATCCTCTACGCGCGCGGGACGCGCCATTCAGCGACACTCGGAACCTGTCGCGGCGTGCCCTCGAAAAAGCTGTCAAGCTCAAAGCGCGCTGGCACGATCTTCTTGCGCCGTTTTGTGAGCGGTTCCGCGGAAACCCCGCTGGGCGCCGCAGTTCGCCGAGTCTGTCCGTCGTGGAGGCCGGCTTTAGACAAAAGGCCAGCGGCGCGGTACGGACGAGCCGCGCCGCCGCCAACCTGTCGTTATTCGACGCGCACTCCGATCGCCGTCGAGCATCCGGTCCGGTAGACGGTGCCGTCAGACCGGTAGAACGCGTTCGTGCCGGCCGACGACAGACTGTCGGCATCGCTGAGCTCGACCGTGTGCGTGACCGTTACCCAACCCGCGAAGAAACCCGGAGACACCGGCTTGGCCGGGTCGAAGCCTGGCGTGCCGGGCAGATTCGGCGCAGTATCGAAGAGTATCAGCGCAGTCATGTGCTGGCGATAGCTGTTCCCGCCCTGGTGTTCCCAGGTGCCGTGCCCGGGGCTGCGTTGACCAGGGGCGAAGGCCAGACTCGCGGTGCTTTCGGTGATGGTCCCGCCTCGATGGAACGTGACCAGCGAGTTGAACGGCCCCTGCGGTGCCTGGGTGGTGCAATTCCGCAGGGTGACCTGTACGGCCCACACCCCGACCAGTCCCGTCTGGGAAGCCGAGGCGTTCGACTGCGCTGCGGCATGGCTGCCGGTGGCTCCCAGGATACCGGCCGCGAGCCCCAGCAGGACCACCAGCCGACCGAGACCGCGTACGTTCGATGACGTGTTGTTCATGGTTTCCTCCGCGCGCATCCTCGATTGGCGCGGCGGCGTCTGACCATGGACAGCGGCTGGAAAGGATCTGAAATCTTCCTGAAACGGCAACCCACAGAAGGCACTACACTTGTGGCCGCCGCGGGGCCCGCGGTCAGCGAGGATGGAGACGTTCCGCGCGCCCGAGACCTTCCGTTTTGGCGACTTCGAGCTCGATGTCGCCGCGTACCAGCTGCGCCGCAAGGGTCACACCGTCAAGATCGGCCGCCAGCCGATGGATCTCCTCGTCCTGCTGGTCGAGCATTCCGGCCAGCTCGTCCCCCGGGCGGCCATCGTCGAGCGGCTCTGGGGTCAGGACGTGTTCGTCGACGTGGAGATGGGCGTCAACACGGCCATCAGCAAGATCCGGCAAGCGCTACGCGACGCACCCGAGGCTCCGGCGTTCGGGGAGACCGTTCCCGGGAAGGGATATCGCTTCATCGCGCCGCTGGAGCGCCCGAAACGCCCGGAGACCGAGGTCGCGGCTGTCGGACAACCGGCGGAACCTGCCCCGCCACGCGCCGAACCCGCCCCGCCTGACGACGAGCCCCCGCCGCCGATCGTCCGGCGTCGTCTGGCTCCGGTCATCGCACTCTTCGGGATCGCCGTGCTCGCAGGCGGCGCCGTCTGGTTCTGGCGCGCCACGACGACAGCCGTCTCGGGTGTGACTCTCGCCGTTCTTCCGTTCGAGAACCTGAGCGGCGATCCGGATCGCGAGTACCTGGCCGAGGGACTTGCCGAGGAAACCATCGCGTCGCTCGGGCAGGTGGATCCCGAGCGCATGAGGGTGGTCGGTCGAACGTCGATCATGGCGTACAAGGGAACGACCAAGTCGCTCGCCGCGATCGGCCGCGAGCTGGGCACTGACTATCTCGTGGAGAGCTCCCTCCGATCCGAAGGCGCCCAGCTCCGGGTCACGTCCAAACTCATTCGCGTCCGTGACCAGACTCAATTGTGGTCACAGTCATACGATCGCCAGCCTACGAGCATGCTCGGACTACAACGCGAGCTCAGCATGGCGATCGCCGAACAGATTCAGCTCCGGCTGTCGACCGATCGCATGGACGCGCTCGCGCAGCGCCAGACCCGGAACGCCGAGGCGTTCGACCTCTACCTTCGGGGCCTCAACTTCGCCAATCAGCGCACGCCACCGACGACGCAGCGGGCGATCGAGTACTTCAAACGCGCAACAGCGCTCGATCCCGAATATGCGCTCGCATGGTCGGGGCTGGCGATGGCCTACGCCGCGAGCCCGATCAACAGCGACGCGGCACCTCTCGACGTGTGGCCCCCCGCTCGGGACGCGGCCCGGCAGGCCGTTCGGGCCGATCCCAACCTCGCGGAAGCCCATTACGCGTCGGGGTACGTCGACTGGGCATTCGAATGGAACTGGGCGCGCGCCGAGGCCGCCCTCACTCGTGCGATTGCGCTCGATCCGCAGTACGCGATGGCCCATGTAACGTTCGGCCACGTTCTCTCGCAGATGGGCCGGCATCGTGAGGCAGAGCCGCTGATGCGGCGGGCGCGGCAGCTCGAGCCACTCTACGCGTTCCCACAGGCGATGTCCGCGCAGGTGGCGTTTCAGGCACGCGACTATGCGGCTGCCGTCGAGTACGCGACGCAGGCCATCGGTCTGGATCCCGAGTTCTGGATCGGTCATATGGAGCGCGCGCAGGCGTACGAACGGCTCGGCCAGTACGACCGCGCGCTCGAAGACGCGACGATCGCCGGGCGGTTCTCGGGTCAGAACAGCAAGGCGCTCTCGATCCGGGGGTACGTGCTCGCCAAAGCCGGACGGGCGGACGAGGCCCGCGAGGTGCTGAACGCCATGCGGACGGCGGCGCAGCAGCGGTACATCCCGCCCTACGCGTTCGCCCTCATCTATGCGGGCCTCAGTGACACGGACGCCGTGTTCGAGTGGCTGGATCGCGCCTATGCCGTGCACGACGTCCATCTCATTTTCCTGACGGTGGAGCCCAAGTGGGATCCGTACCGCTCGCATCCCCGATTCACCGCGCTCCTCGAGCGCTGCCGCTTTATGCGGGCTGGAGTACCCTTTTCGCAATGAAACTCGTGCCTCTATCAATTGCCGTGGCCGGACTCGCCGGAACCCTTGCGGCGCAGCAGCCGGCGGCCTCGCCCGAGCGGGAGTTCCTGACGCGGCCCCGCCGGCTCACCGTCGAAGGCCGCCGCGCTGGCGAGGGTTACTGGTCGAAGGACGGCACGAAGCTCACGTTCCAGAGCGAGCGCGAGCCGGGCAACCCGTTCTATCAGATCTACACGATGGACATGGCCACGGGCGACGTGGCGCGCGTGTCGCCCGGCATGGGCAAGACCACCTGCTCGTTCTTCAACCCGGAGACCGGCGACATCCTCTTTGCCTCCACGCACCACGACCCGCGATCGAAGCAGCTGCAGGACGAGGAGCTGGCGTTCCGGGCCTCCGGTAAAGAGCGGCGCTACTCGTGGGACTACGACCCGGAGATGGAGCTCTACGTCCGCAGCGCGAAGACGGGCGCCTATCGCCGCCTCACCAACGCGCGCGGCTACGACGCCGAAGGCAGCTACTCGCCGGACGGCCAGTGGATCGTGTTCTCGTCGACGCGCCAGGCGTACGACCACACGTTGTCTGCGGCCGAAGCGAAACAGCTCGAGACCGATCCGAGCTTCTTCGCCGAGATCTACATCATGCGCGCCGACGCGGACCGCCGCGGCGGCCCGCAGGGCCTGCCGCCAGAAAACGCTGTGAAGCGCCTCACCAACGTCACCGGCTACGACGGCGGTCCGTTCTTCTCCCCCGACGGCAAGCGGATCATCTGGCGCCGCTTCGACGAAGCCGGCCTCATCGCCGACGTCTGGACGATGAATCTCGACGGCAGCGACCAGCGCCAGATCACCAACTTCGGCGCCATGAGCTGGGCGCCCTCCATCCATCCGTCGGGGCAGTACGTGATCTTCGCGTCGAACAAGCTCGGATTCGAGAACTTCGAGCTCTTCATGGTGGACATCGACGGCAAGAAGCAGCCGGTTCGGGTGACCTACTCCGACGGATTCGACGGTCTGCCGGTGCCCTCGCCCGACGGGACGCAGCTCGCCTGGACGTCGAGCCGCGGCGGCGGGCGCGAAGGGCAGATCTTCCTGGCGCAGTGGAACCACGAGCACGCGCTCGCGGCGCTCCGTGCCGCACCTTCGAGGTAACGACATGCGCCGCCCTGCCCTGCTGCTTCTACTCGCGCTCGCGTTTGGCCCCGTCGTCTCCGCACAAACGCGGCCGTTCGTTGAAACGCTGGCCTCCGAGAAGCTGGGCGGGCGCGAGGCCGGCTCGCCCGACGAACGCGCGGCGGGCGACTACATCGCGGCGCAGCTCGCACGGATGGGCGCTCGTCCGCTGCCCGGCCGCGCCGACATGTTCCAGAGCTTTGCGTTCACCGCCGGCAGCCACGACGCAGGCTCACGGGTGTCGGTCACGGCGGGCTCGACGGCGCCCAAGGCGTTCACTGCGTCCAGCGACGTGCAGGCGCTGTCGTTCTCCGACGACGCCGAGATCTCGGGCCCCGTCGTCTTCGCTGGCTACGGCATCATCGTCCCGGAGTCGCAGGGCTTCGGCTACGACAGCTACGCCACGCTCGACGTGAAGGACAAGGTCGTCGTCGTGCTGCGCTACTTCCCCGAAGACGCCGATCAGCAGACGCGCGGCATCCTCGCGCGCTACGCCGACCTGCGCTACAAGGCGATGGCCGCACGCCAGCACGGTGCGAAAGCGCTCGTGGTCGTGACCGGACCGCGCTCGCCGAACGCCGGCCTCACCGTGCCGATGACATTCGACACGGCGCTTGCCGGCTCGGGCATTGCCGCCATCAGCGTGAGCGGCGCGGTAGCGTCCACCCTCTTCTCGGCGGGCAAGCCGCTGGCCGACGCACAGAAGGACCTCGACACCGGCAACCCGCACGTGGCCGGCTTCGAGCTGCCGGGCGTCACGGTCACGATCAAGGCGGCGGTCACGCGCGAGCGGCGCACCGGCCGCAACGTCGTGGCCTACCTGCCCGCGACCGCGCCGGTGACGGGCGTCGACAAACCGTGGGTGGTCGTCGGCGCGCACTACGACCATCTGGGCCGCAACGCGCACAGCGGATCACTGGCGGCGCGCGACGACGCGGGGCGCGCGCACCTCGGTGCCGACGACAACGCCTCGGGGTCGGCCGCCGTGCTGGCCATCGCCGGCGCGCTGGCGAAGCAGCCGATGCGGCGACGGCACCTGCTCGTCGGCTTGTGGAGCGCCGAGGAGATCGGGCTGCTCGGGTCGGCGGCGTTCGTGGCCACGCCTCCGGTGCCGCTCGATCAGCTCGCGGCGTACGTCAACTTCGACATGGTGGGGCGCATGCAGGACAACAAGCTCGTGGCCCAGGCTACGGGCACGAGCCCGGCGTGGGCGTCGATTCTCGAGCGCGCCAACGTCGCCGCCGGCTTCGATCTCACCGTGCAGCCGGATCCGTTCCAGCCCACGGACGTGTCGAGCTTCAACCAGGCCGGCGTGCCCAGCCTGTCGTTCACGACTGGCGCGCACTCGGACTACCACAAGCCGTCCGACACCGCCGACAAGATCGACTACGAGGACCTCGACCGCGTCGCCTCGTTCGCATCCGCCATCACGCGCCGCCTGATGGAGCTCGATCCGGCGCCTCAGTTCGTCAAGGTTGAGCAGTCCACCCAGACGGCGGCGCGCACCGGTGTGCGCATCTTCACCGGCACCGTGCCCGACTACGCGGCCACCGTCAAAGGGCTGCTGCTCGGCGGCGTGGTCGGAGGCGGACCGGCCGAACAGGCGGGCCTGCAGAAGGGCGACGTGATCGTCGAGATTGCCGGCCAGGCCATCACCAACATCTACGACTACACCTACGCCCTGGACCTGCTGAAGATCGGCCAGCCGGTGAAAGTGGTCTACACGCGCGGCACCGAGCGCCGCGAGACGACGCTGACGCCCGCGGCGCGGCGATAGGGCGGCCCACCTCGGATCGAGGACAATAGGCGGCCTGGAGGGTTCGTTGGGCATGCGTATGCGTTCTCTGACAGTCCTGGCAATCGCGCTGATGTCGCAGCTTGCGATCGCGCAGCAGAAGGTGCCGATGATGCAGGGCGGCATTCCGGTGGCGCCAAAGGGGCTGGCCAACCGGCCGCTGCCGAAGCTGCCGATGGAATTCGACACCGGCGAAGGGCAGCGCATCCGCGTCTCCGCCTGGATCACCGGCCTCGAGAACCCGTGGACGATTGCCTTCCTGCCCGACGGCACGGCGCTCGTCACCGAGCGGCCCGGCCGGCTGCGCCTGATCCGCGACGGCAAGCTGGAGCCGACACCGGTCGCCGGCGCGCCGATGGCCCGCAATCTGGGCGTCTCGGGCGAGCCGGGCGCGGTGCACGGCTACATGGACGTGATCCTGCACCCCGGCTTCGCCAGCAACAAACTGGTCTACGTCTGCTACACCAAGCCGCTCGACGAGAAGCGCCAGACCACGGCCATTGCACGCGGCCGCTGGGACGGCAAGGCGCTCGTGGACACGAAGGACATCTTCGTGGGCGCTGAAGGCAACGGCACGGCGCGCATCGCGTTCGGACGCGACGGCATGCTCTACGTGACGACCGCCGCGGCCGGCCCCGGCAACAACGCGCAGGACGGCAACAACCAGGGTGGCAAGGTGCTGCGGCTGAAGGACGACGGCAGCATCCCGCCCGACAACCCGTTCGTCGGCAAGGCCGGCTACAAGCCGGAGATCTACACGCTCGGACACCGCAGTTCGCTCGGTCTGGCCGTACATCCCGGCACCGGCCAGATGTGGCTGAACGAGAACGGCCCGAACGGCGGCGACGAGATCAACATCCTGAAGCCGGGTGCCAACTACGGCTGGCCGCTCGTGAGCTACGGGCGTACCTATCCGGGACCGTGGCAGGGCAACGACCGGCCCGGACACGCCGGCTTCGAGGCGCCGCTGGTGATCTGGATTCCGTCGATCGCGGTGTCGGGCATGGAGTTCTACACCGGCGACCGGTTCCCCGCCTGGAAGGGCGACGTGTTCGTGGGCGCGCTGCGCACCGGCGAGATTCCAGGCACCGGGCACCTCGAGCGCATCCTCTTCAACGAGAAGATGGAGGAGCTGCGCCGCGAGTCGCTGCTCGTCGAGCTGCGCCAGCGCATTCGCGACGTGAAGCAGGGCCCCGACGGACTGCTCTACGTGCTGACCGATCAGAACCCCGGTGCCATTCTGCGCATCGAGCCGTCGAGATGATGGCTTAGGGCCGCCGTCGATTCAGTTTTGGCGCGTTCCGGCCGATTTACGGCACGGGAGCTCCTCCTTTGCGCCAGACACTGGTAAGTGCCTTCGTCCGATGCTGGTTCCCGGTCCTGGTGGCCGTGCTCTGTGCCGGTTCGACCGTGCACACGGCCACCACTGCGGCCACCGAGCCCGCACAACCCACTCGCGTGCAGGGCGTGGTGCTCTACCACGATCCGGCACTGGGGCTGTTCGTGGAGATCGGCGGTGAAACGCTGCAGGTCACCGGACCCGAAGGCACCACGTTCACGCCGGGAGACCGCGTGGACGTGACCGGCACGACGACGGAAAAGGACGGCCGGCGCACAATGAGCGGCAAGGTGACGCGGCTCGGCAGCGGGCCACTCCCGGCCGCACGAGCCGTCTCCACGTCCGGCCTCGCCACCGACCAGAGCCCCGACGATTGGGTGTCGTTCGTCGGCGTGATTCAGGAAGTGCTTTCGACGCCCGCTGGATTCGACCTGCGCGTCGCGGTGGACGAAGCGCAAGTGTTCGTGGCCGCGCCGCCGGGCGCGCCGTCCGCCGACACACTCATCGACGCCGATGTGCAGATCCGTGGCGTGCGCGTCCTGCTCCGCAACCCGCAGGGCGTCGTGATGGGCGTCCGCATCCTGGCACCGACGGTCACGGCCGCCGACGTGCGTACGCCCGCGTCCGCCCGGGCGTTCGACCTGCCGCTGCAGGCGGTGGCCGACATCCGCAAGATGGCGCTGCAGCACGCGTTCCCGCACCGGGTGCGCACGCGCGGCACGGTGGTCCTGCAGACGTCCTCGCTCACGCCGGGCCGGCACATCCTGCACCTTCAGGAGGGGAACGGCGCGATTGCCGTGGAATTCGACGAGCACATCAGCGTGCGCACCGGCGCGGTGGCCGAGGTCTCCGGCTTTCCCGGCACCTTCTTCGGCACGCCCATCCTCTCGAGCGTCGCCATCAAGGAAGTGAGCCAGGGCCAAATACCCGAGGCCGCATCGGTCACCGTGGCCGAAGTGATGGGCGGCAAGCACGCGGGGCAGCTGGTGCGCCTGCGCGGCACCTTCAGCTCGTTCGGCAAGGGGCCGGGCTATCAGCTGCTGAACATCGAGAACGGCGGCACGCCCATCGCGGTCTATCAGTACGACTGGCCGCCGCACGCCGCCTTGCCAGCCATCCGTGAAGGCAGCACGCTCGAGTTGACGGGCGTGACCGCCGTCTTCTACGACGCCGTCGGCACGCCCACCACCGTGATCATGGTGATCAGCGGCCCGGAGTCGATCGCCGTCATCGCCGTCCCGTCGTGGTGGACCCCGGGACGCGCGATCACGGCGCTCGGCATCGCCGCCGGCATCTGCCTGCTCGCCTTTCTCTGGATTGGCGTCCTGAACGCCCGCGTGCGGCACCAGACGCGGGCGCTGACGGCGCAGTTCGAGCGCACGGCGTCGCTGCAGCGGCGCTGGACCGACCTCGTGGCCAGCGCCAGCGACGTCATCCTCACCTGGGATCGGCAGGGCCGGCTCACGTCGCTCAACAAGACCGGCCAGGCGATGCTCGGGCTGCCGGAAGACGACGCCCTGCGGCACACCCTCAAGGACATCGTCGCCCCCGACTGCGCCGCGGTGGCGGACAGCCTGATGCGCCGGTCGCCGGAGGAGCCGAGCGATCGCATCGAGCTCGAAGTGGTGGGCTCGACCGGGCAGCGCATCCCGCTCGAGCTGAACGTGCAGGCCATGTTCGAGCACCGCGAGCACGTGGGCTTCCAGGCGATTGCCCGCGACATGACGCAGCACAAGCGCGTGGAGCGCGCGCTGCGCGAGGCGCGCGACGCGGCCGAGGACGCCAACCGGGCCAAGAGCGAGTTCCTGGCCAACATGAGCCACGAGATCCGGACGCCGATGAACGGCGTGATCGGCATGACGCAGCTCGCGCTCATGACCGAGCTCACGGCAACGCAGCGCGACTATCTCGAGACGGTGAGCCGCTCGGCCGAGTCGCTGCTCGGCATCCTCAACAGCATCCTCGACTTCTCCAAGATCGAATCGCGCAAGCTGGAGATGGAGTCGGTGCCGTTCGAGCTGCGCGATCTGGCGGCCGAGACGCTGAAGCCGCTCGTCCTGGCCGCCGAGGCGCGAGGCCTCGAGCTGATCGTCGACATCGCCCCGGACGTGCCGGACGCGATCGTCGGCGACCCGCTGCGGCTGCGGCAGGTGATCACGAATCTGGTCGGCAACGCCATCAAGTTCACCGAGCGCGGGCACGTGCTGCTCGAGATCCGCGAGGATCGCCACGGCCACGGGGACACCGGGACCATCCTCCACTTCTCGGTGAGCGACACGGGCGTGGGCATCCCCCGCGACAAGCAGCCGCTCATCTTCGAGCCCTTCAGCCAGGCCGACGGGTCCACGACGCGGCGCTACGGCGGCACCGGACTCGGGCTGGCCATCTCGTCGAGCCTCGTCACCCTCATGGGTGGCCGCATGTGGCTCGACAGCGAGCCCGGCGAGGGGAGCACGTTCCACTTCCTCGCCGCGTTCGGCGTGGTGGCCGACGTGCCGCACGCGGCGACGGACATCTATCCGGGCGAAATGCCGGCACTCGTCGTGGACGACAACCCGGTGAATCGCCGCATCCTCTCCGAGCAGCTGGCACGCCTGGGCGTCAAGCCGTCGCAAGCCGACAGCGGCGCCGAGGCGCTGCGAATGATGGAGGCGGCCGCGCGCAGCGGCGCGCCCTACGGTCTGGTGGTGCTCGACGTGCACATGCCGGACATGGACGGCTTCGGCGTGGCGACGCAGATCGCGTCGCGCCCCGAGTTCTCGGACCCCACGATCATCATGCTGACGTCAGCCGGGCGCCACGACGACGTCGAGCGCTGCCGCGAGCTGAACATCTCGGCGTATCTCAACAAGCCGATCTCGCCGACGCACCTCCGTGAGGTCATTTCACGGCTGCTCGGCCGCGACGTCGCCGCGCCGGCCGGCGACAAAGGCCCGGCGAAGGGGTTGCTGCCGGCGCACCTGCGACGCAAAGTGCTGCTGGCCGAGGACAACATCGTCAACCAGCGCGTCGCCGTGGGTCTGCTGTCGAAAAGGGGGCACGAGGTGACGGTGGTCGGCTCCGGCAAAGAGGCGCTGGAGCATCTCGACCGCGATCGCTTCGACGTCATCCTGATGGACGTGCAGATGCCGGAGATGGGTGGCCTGGAAGCCACCGGCATCATCCGTCAGCGCGAGGCCGGCAGCGGCCGGCACGTGTGGATCGTGGCCATGACCGCGCACACGATGCAGGGCGACCGCGACGAATGCCTGAACGCCGGCATGGACACCTACATCTCGAAGCCGGTAGATCCAGCGCTCCTGTTTGCGGCGGTGGAACAGCGACGGCCGGCGCCGGACCCGCTCACCGAGTTTGCCGTCGAGGCCCGCGGCCGCGCCTGACCCCCCTTTCCGGGGGACCGCGTTCCGCGCGCGGGGCTGGTAGGATCGGGCCCGTGACCCGCATCCTGCTCGCCAGCGTCATCGCCCTGCTCCTGACCTCGATATTCCCGGTGCGCCCGGCCGCACAGGCGGCGCCGCAGCGCGCCCAACCGATCAAGGCGGGCGAAGTGCCGGGGCGCAAGCACATCGTGGCGCTGCCGCCGCGCGGCACCTTCGTACCGCCGCGAACCCCGTGGGGCGACCCCGACATTGCCGGCGACTACAACAACAGCGACGAGAGCGGCATCCCGTTCGAGAAGCCCGATGAATTCGCCGGGCGCCGGATGGAAGACATCACGCCGGCCGAGCTCGCCAAGATCGTGCAGCAGCGGCAGGAGCAGACGATCGAACGGACGCCTGGGCTGAGCGAGTTCCCCGGTGCCACGAGCCCCATGCACTGGTTCGAGAACTACTACGCCGCCAACAGCCGGGCGTGGCTGGTGACCGAACCGGCCGACGGCAAGATGCCGCCGCCGACCGCCGAGGCGCAGCAGCGGGCGCGGGCACGGCAGCAGGCGCGCGCCGGGCGTGGGCCGGCCGACTCGTGGGAGGACCGCAGCCTCTACGATCGCTGCATCACGCGCGGCATCCCCGGCTCGATGATGCCCGCCATCTACGGCAACTCGTACCACATCCAGCAGGGGCCCGGGTTCGTCACCATCACCTACGAGATGGTCCACGACACCCGGGTCATCCCGCTCGATGGCCGCAAACACCTCGACTCGAGCATCCGTCAGTACATGGGCGATGGGCGCGGCCGCTGGGAGGGCAACACGCTGGTGGTCGAGACCACCAACTTCACCGACAAAACGCCCTACCGCGGATCGAGCGAGCAGTTGAAGATGATCGAGCGCTTCACGCCGCTCGGCCCCGACACTGTCGAGTGGGCAGTGACGTTCGACGACTCGCATACGTGGGCGAAGCCGTGGACGTTTGCCATGAACCTGACGCGCGACGCGGCGCAGCCGCCGTTCGAATACGCGTGCCACGAAGGCAACTACGGCCTGCGCAACATCCTCGAGGCGGCGCGCGCCGAGGAGCGGGCGGCCGCCAGGCGGTGAGGCTGCTCGCGGCGATGTGGCTGCTCGCGACCGCGGCGCCCGCGGCGCATCATTCCATTTCGGCCGTCTACGACAGCCGCAAGCCGGTGACGATCACCGGCACTGTGCGCGAGTTCCAGTTCGTCAACCCCCACCCCTGGATCGGGCTCGACGTCGCCGGCGACAACGGCGGCGTGCAGCCGTGGCGTCTCGAGCTCGACAACCGTTGGGAGCTGGTGGACATCGGCATGAACGCCGAGACGTTCAAGCCGGGCGACCGCATCGTGGCGCGCGGAAGCGCCGGCCGGGACGGGGCCCGCGCGCTCTACGTCCTGCGCCTCGATCGGGCCGCCGATGGCCTTCACTACGAGCAAAACGGCCCATCGCCCTCGCTGCGATTCCTGGCCCGGTGAGTACGTAGAGGCGAACCTTCAGGTTCGCCTGATAGGATCTTCCGATGGACGAACCGACCCAAGTGCCCATCGGGCCGGAGCTCGACCTGCACTCGTTCGCGCCAGCCGACATCCGGTCGGTGGTCGAGGAATACCTGGCCGAAGCCGCGGCGAAGGGGCTGACCGAAGTGCGCCTCGTCCACGGGCGCGGGCGCGGCGTCCAGCGCGGCATCGTGCAGGCGACGCTCGAGCGGCACCCGCTCGTGGCCGAGTTCTGGGACGACACGTCGTCGCATCTGGGCGCGACGATGGCGAGACTTGTTCGATGACCCTCTCTGCCTTCTCTGCCCTCCCCGCCCTCTCCGCCCTCTCCGCCACAAGTGTCTGATCGCATGACCGACCGCGACGACAACAAGTACAGCGGCGACAACTTCCGCGGGGCCGACAACGCCTCGCCCTACCCGGTGAGCCGGCTGGGCGCCCCGATCTCGCTCGTGGACTCGGCGCGCATCATCGAAGCCGCCTCGTCGAAGGTGGCGCTGCGCACCAACGCCCAGCTCGAGGTCATCGTCGAGCAGATGAAGGCGCTGCAGGAACGCGCGCGGGAGATCATCGAGCAGGCCGCGCGCGACGTCGATCTGATTCACGCCGAGTGCCGCTTCCACCGCGTGCGCGGCAAGATCTATCACCTGTTCGAGCGCGGCGACGGCCACCGCTACTTCTCGATGATCGGGCCCGCCGAGTTTGGCGGCGCCGTGCCTTCGGGATTCGTCGCCAGCTATCGCTACGAGCACGACGAGTCGTGGACCCGAGTGGACGAGATGGACGCGCGCGATCGGCGCCGCGCCGAGATTCAGGGATTCGTATCGAACCGCCTCTTGAAGGAGTGAGATGAGATCACGAGTGCTCGTCGCGACGGTTGCCGCGATTGTGCTGGCGCTGGTTCCTGTGGGCGCGCAGTGGCCGGCATTTCCCGACAAGAAGGTGCCGCTGAAGGCCGACGGCACGCCCAACCTCGAGGCGCCCACGCCGCGCACGCCCGACGGCACGCCGGACCTGACCGGTGTGTGGTTGAACGAATGGTTCTACGGCGGGCAGGTGCGCCGTCCGCCGGCGGCGCTGCCGGGCGAGCCGCCGCCGTCCACGTTCGGGAACATCGGCGCCAACTTCCCCAACGGGCTGCCGCTGCAGCCGTGGGCCGCGAAGCTGCGCGACGAACGCAAGGCCGCGGGCAGCAAGGAGAATCCCGACGCGCACTGCCTGCCGATGGGCCTCATGCAGTTCCACGAGCACCCGCAGCCGCGCAAGATGATTCAGACGCCCGACGTGCTGGTGATTCTCTACGAAGGCAACGCCGGGTTGCGGCAGATCTTCACCGACGGGCGGCCGGTGCCGAAGAACGACCCGCAACCGTGGTGGTACGGCTACTCGGTCGGGCGCTGGGAAGGCGATACGCTGGTGGTCGAGACCACCGGCCTGCGGGACGGCGGCTGGCTCGACATCGACGGCACGCCGCAGACCGACGCCGCGAAGATCACCGAGCGCTACCGCCGCCTGAACTACGGCACGCTCAAGATCGACGTCACGATCGACGACCCGAAGGCCTACACGGCGCCGTTCAGCGTGCGGGTGAACCAGAAGCTGATGGTGGACGAGCGGATGGACGCCGAGATCATCGAGTTCATCTGCGGCGAGAACGAGAAGGACGTCGAGCACATGAAGTTCCTCGGCAGGAAGTAGCGTGCACGCGTGATCTCCATCGCGCTGCTGCTGTTCATCGTCCTGGACCCCTTCGGGAACCTGGTGACGCTGAACACGCTGCTGCGCGCGGCCGCGCCGGCGCGGCGCCGGCGCATCATCATCCGCGAGAGCATCATCGCCCTCGCCATCCTGCAGCTGTTCGTGTTTGCCGGCGGTGCCATCCTGCACGCGCTCGGGCTGCAGGCCTACACGCTCGGCATCTCGGGCGGCATCGTGCTGTTCATGATCGCGCTCGGGATGGTGTTCCCGGCGCGGAAGGTGCTGGACAAGGAAGGGCTCGAGGATCCGCTGGTGGTGCCGATCGCGATGCCGCTCATCGCCGGCCCCGGCGCCATCTCGGTGGTCATCCTGCTGGCGCAGACCAATCCGGTGTGGAACGTCGCCGGCGCCGTCGCGGCGGCGTGGCTCCCCACCGCGGTCATCCTCGCGGTGTCCACCTGGATCTTCAACTTTCTTGGCCCGCGCGGCGCCGTCGCGCTCGAGCGCCTGATGGGCATCCTGCTGGTGATGCTGTCCGTGCAGATGGTGCTCAACGGACTGAGCGCCTACATGAAGACGGCGTAGAGACGGGCCGCCTGAAGGCGGCCCCCACAACTGCTAGAACAAGTACTTCACCGCCAGTTGAATCACTCGAGGATCGCCCGCGGTGGTGATGGTGCCGAAGGCGGCGGTGCCAGCGACGCCGTTCGGGTTGCCAAGCGGCGGCGTGTTGAGCAGGTTGAACAGCTCGGCACGCAGCTCGAGGGCTGATGTCCCGGCCAGCGGCAGGCGCCGGCTGATCGCCAGATCGACGTTGCGGTAGGACGGCCCGCGCACCGGGTTGCGCGACGCCGACCCCAGCGTGAACTGCGGCGCGATCGCAAAGGCCGCGGTGTTGAACCAGCGCGACGGCCTGCGCTCGTCCGAGGGCAACTCGGGATCGCCAACCAGATTGGGACGCTGGGTGCCGAAACCCGCGAACGCGTTGAAGTTCGTGGTCTGCGTCACGGCCACCGGCACGCCCGACTGCAGCGTCACGATCGTCGAGAGCGTCCAGTCGCGGCCGAGCGCGCCCAGCACACCCCGACCGGAGGAGGCGCGATCGCGGCCGATCGGCAGCTCCCAGGTGGCCGAGGCGACGAAGACGTGCGGGATGTCGCCGGTCGAGTCGTCGCGTTCGAGCTTCCGGTTGAAGCTGTCGGCCACCGGATAGCTGGCCACCGGGCCGGTGAGAATCGACGCGTCGAACGCCGACGACGCATCGTCACGCAGCCGCGAGCGCGTGTAGCTCACCCCGTACGACACGCCGCCCGAGAACCGCTGCTCCACCTTCGCGCTCACCGCTCGGTACTCGCTCGTCCCCACGTTGTTGCGATAGAGGCTCACCGTCGTGTACTGCGGGAACGGCTTGAGCAGCTGCCCTGCCGGGATCGTCGGATCCCCGAGCGACGAGGAGCGCGGAATCAGACCGAAGTAGGGATTGGGAACCCGCGTCAGCAGCGCCGCGCCCTGCGCCAGCTGCTCGACCGTCAGCTGATTGAGATTGGTGTCGGGGATGCCAACGTGGGTGATCTTGGAGCCCAGATATGCCACCTCGATCGTGGTGTGGCTCGTGAGCTCACGCTGCAGCGCCAGGCTCCACTGCTGCACATAGCCGGACCCCAGCGTGCCATCCACGCCGAACACGCCCTGCCCGAGGCCGGCCGTGGGTGTGGGGGCGAGGGGCGCCACCGACGGGCCATTGCGCAGCACGAAAGCCGGATTGACGGTATCGAGCGCGCGCTGCGTCACCGTCTGCAGGAACGGGAACGACGGCGTCGTGAACGGCGTCGTGATGCCGGCCATCTCAATCCACACCAGGCCATAGGCGGTGCTGACCAGCGTCTTGTCGTTCACCCGGTAGGCGAGCCCGAGCCGCGGGCCGAAGTTGTTCTTCTTGAGCGGCCTCACCGGCTGGTCGCCCGGGTACTCGAGCAGCTGCGTGGCGAGGTTGAAGACGGCGGTCTGACCGTTGATCTCCGTGGACGGGAAGTTGAGCGTGTAGCGCAGCCCTGGGCTTACGGTGAATCGGTTCGAGACGCGCCAGTCGTCCTGGACGAAGTACTCCTGGAAGCTCGCCCGCTCCTGAATCGGGTCCTGCTGCAGGTCGATCGAGAACGTCTGCACCTGTCCCAGCAGAAAGCTGGCGAGCGGCGTGCCGGTGCTGGCCGTGCCGGGCAGGTCGCTGCCGATGGCGTTGAACGCGAAGGCCCCCGTGGGCGACGGCGGCTGAATCACGTTCAGCCGCTCCCAGCGCCAGTCGAAGCCCGCCTTCATCGTGTGGCGGCCGCGCACCCAGGTGAGCGTGTCGGCGACTTCGCTCACGCTGGTGTTGAAGTCCGACGCCGTGTTCACCGGCGACCCGAGCTGCGAATAGGCGCCGCCAAACGTGAACGTGGGCAGCGTGTTCGGAAACCGCGCCGTGGACGGAATCCCGGGGATGTTCAGTGCCGATCCGGCGGCACTCGTGAGCTGCGCCGCCGAGCGCAGGACGCTCCGCCGCGTATCGCCGAAGCGGACCTCGTTGAGCAGCTTGTCCGAGAACGTGCGCTGGTAGTTCGACGCGAAGGCCCACGACATCGTGTCCTGCGGCCCCAGCGTGCCGGCCGTCGTCCCACTGCCCTCCGGCAGCGGCGTGACGGGCAGGAAGCGTCCCGAGAAACGCGACAGCCGGCCGAACACTTGATCCTGGTTGCTCAGCCGGTGGTCGATGCGGGCGTCGAACTGGTCCTGATCGTCCACCTCGTTGTCCACGCGCTGGTAGTTGTTGGTCGTTCCGGCCGACGTCGGCAGCGGGAAGCGCGCCAGGAGCGCCACCGCCACCGGGTCCAGTCTGTCGAGCGGAATGGCACCGTTGGGGAAGGCGGTGCGCGTGAACCCGGTGCTGCCGTTCGGCGCCGTGGTTGCGGGGTCGTAGATGACCGGCACGCGGCCACCGATGGCTTCGGTGAAGATCCCCTGCCGCTGCAGCACCGTCGGCACCGTGGAAATGACGGTGCGGCCGACGTGCTGCCGCTGCCCCTGATAGTCCACGAAGAAGAACGAGCGATTGCGGCGCAGCGGACCGCCGAGCACGCCGCCAAACTGGTTGCGGCGGAATTCCGGCTTCACGGGATTGGCCGACGCGAAGAAGTTGCGCGCGTTCAGCGACTCGTGGCGGAAGAACTCAAAGCCGGTGCCGCGGAAGGTATTCGAGCCTGACCTGGTCGTGAGGTTGACGACGCCGCCATTGAAGCGCCCGAACTCGGCCGGCGGGCTGTTGGATTCGATCTTGAATTCCTGAATCGCGTCCACCACCGGGAAGAACGCCACCTGCCCCGGCTCTGGCTGCAGCACGGAGATGCCGTCGAACAAGTATTCGTTGGTCCTCGGCCGGCCGCCGTTGATGCGGGGGAACTGCGACGCCGGCGGCAGCGCGACGCCGGGCGCCAGCGACGCCAGCGTGATGAAGCTGCGGCTGTTCAGCGGAAGCGCGGGAATCGCCTCTTCCGACACCACCTGGCCCAGGCTCGCGGTGGCGCGAAGAGGCGGGGCATCGCCGCTGACGGTGACGGTTTCCGAAAGCCCTCCCACCGTGAGCTCGAAGTCCAGTTGACGCGTGAGCCCGGTTTCCACCCGGATGCCATCGCGGCGGGCGGAGCGAAACCCGCTCAACTCGACATCCACCCGGTACTCGCCAGAGCGCAGGCCGCCGAGGGCATACAGGCCGGCGGATGACGAGACCGTGCTGCGCACGGCGCCCGTCCTGGTATGGGTGGCGGTGACCGTGGCTCCGGGCAGCACGCCGCCGTTGTGGTCGGCCACGAGGCCTGAAATCTGTCCGCCGCCGACCTGCGCGCGGGCAGAGCCGCTGATCAGCAGGAACAGCAACGCAATCACACAGACGCGAACGGGCCAGTGGGGCAACTTTTGGACTGTATATCGGATGATTACGTCTTTCAAATCGACTATAATCGACTGTAATGATTCGGAACACTTTGTGGGCCGTCGTGCTGGCGTGCGCCCTGCCGGCGTGGCCGATCGCCCAGACACCGAAGCAGCTCCGCATCGCCGCGGCGTCCGATCTGCAGGCGGCACTGCCAGACATCGTGCGAGATTTCGAACGGTCCGCCCCCGTGCGCGTCACCGTCTCGTACGGGTCGTCGGGCAACTTCTTCGCGCAGATCCAGAACGGCGCGCCGTTCGACGTCTTTCTCTCGGCGGATGTGGATTACCCGCGGCAGCTGGCTGACGCCGGCCTCGCCGATCCGTCGACGCTGCAGCTCTACGCGACAGGGCATCTGGTCGTGTGGGCCCGCCGCGAGTCGAAACTCGATCTGAGCCGGGGGCTGGCCGCGCTGACCGACGCGAAGGTCCGCCACGTGGCCATCGCCAACCCGAAGTACGCGCCCTACGGCCGGGCGGCGGTGGCGGCGCTTCGCGCCGCGCGGCTGTACGACGCGGTGCAGCCGAAGCTGGTCATGGGCGAGAGCCTCGCCCAGGCGGCGCAGCTCGTCGAGTCGGGCAATGCCGACGTGGGCCTGCTGTCTCGCTCGCTGGTACTCGGTCCGACGCTGAAGGCCGAGGGCACCTACGCCGACGTGGTCGTGGCCTACCCGCCTATCGACCAAGCGGGCGTGGTGGTGAAGGCATCGCGCGAGCCGGCGCTGGCGCGCGCGTTCATTGCGTTTCTGCGCCGCGGCGACACCGGCCGGCAGCTCGAGCGCTTCGGGTTTGCCCTGCCCCGCCGCTGAGGCACGGCTACAATCCAGCACCTCAGCATGGACTGGCAGGCGATCTGGCTCACGGCCAGGCTGGCGGCAATCGTCTCGGGGATCCTCCTCGTCATCAGCCTGCCGCTCGCCCACTGGATCGTCTTTTCCCGACGGCGCTGGACGTTTCTGGTCGAGTCGATCGTCTCGCTGCCGCTGGTGCTGCCGCCCACCGTGCTCGGCTTCTACCTGCTGATGGCCATGGGGACCCGGAGCCCGATCGGTCGCGTGTGGAGCGAGTGGGCGGGCCATCCGCTGGCGTTCACGTTCGAGGGGCTGGTGGTGGCGTCGCTCTTCTACAGCCTGCCGTTCGCGGTGCAGCCGATCGCCACCGCCTTCAGCCAGATCGATCCGACGCTTCGCGAAGCCTCGGCCACGCTGGGCGCGTCCACGCTGCGGACCTTCTTCCGCGTGGTCCTGCCGCTGTCGATCGAGGGCGTCATCGCCGGCGTCGTCCTCAGCTTCGCGCACACGGTCGGCGAGTTCGGCGTCGTGCTGATGGTCGGCGGCAACCTGCCCGGTGTCACTCGCACGGTGTCGATTGCCATCTACGACCACGTCCAGGCGCTTCAGTACCGCGAGGCGACGATGACGGCGCTCGTCATGCTCGCGTTCGCGTTCGCGGTGCTGCTGGCCGTCTACGGTTTGCGCCGCCGCCCACTCGCGGCCGCTCCGATGGCATGACGCTCGCGGTCCATCTGGCGAAGCGGCTGTCGTCCGGATTCGCGCTCGACGTGTCGTTCGCTGCCGAACCGGGGGTCACGATTCTGTTCGGCGCCTCGGGTTCGGGCAAGACGACGATCCTCCGCTGCGTGGCCGGCCTGGTGCGCCCAGACGCCGGGCGTATCGCCATCGGCGATCGCGCGCTCTTCAACGGCGACGCCGGCGTGGACGTCCCCGTGCAGGACCGGCGGATCGGCTACGTGTTCCAGCAGCTTGCGCTCTTTCCGCACATGACGGTGGCGCGGAACATCGGCTACGGCCTCGCGGGCCTGTCGCCCGCCGAGCACCAGACACGCGTGGCGGAGGTGGCAGAATCGTTTCGCATCGCCGGCCTCCTCGACCGGCGGCCGGGCCAGATCTCCGGTGGCGAACGTCAACGGACGGCGCTCGCGCGGGCTCTCGTCACCAATCCCGCGGCGCTGCTGCTGGACGAGCCGCTGTCGGCGCTCGACTACGCCATCCAGCTGCACATCATGGACGACCTGCAGCGCTGGAATGCCGAGCGGCGCATTCCGATCCTGTACGTCACCCACAGCCACCGCGAGGCCTTCGCGCTCGGCGATCGGCTGATCGCCCTCGAACAGGGCCGCATCCTCGCCAGCGGATCGCCGCACGACGTGCTCGACCACCCGGCGCAGGCGCCGCTGGCAGAGATCGCCGGCTTCGAGAACGTCTTCGGCGCGACGGTGGTGGCGCGGCGCGATCGCACCGGCACGATGCAGTGCGTGCTCACCGGCAGCTCCACCGACCTCGAAGTGCCGCTCGGCGTGGCGCCCGAGGGCGCCGCGGTTCAGGTGGCGATCCGCGCGGGCGACATTCTGCTGGCCGACCGCGAGCCGGTGGGGCTGAGCGCGCGGAACGTTCTTGCCGGCGCCGTGCTCGACTGCAGCATGCACGGCTCCACGGTGGTGGCGACGATCGAGGCTGGCGCGCGCTTCGTGGTGCACCTGACCCCGGGCGGCGCCGACTCACTCGGGCTGAAGCCAGGCACGCGCGTCTGGCTCGTCATCAAGACGTACTCCTGCCGTGTCGCGGCGCCCGCGCACGCGCGAGGGTAATGAGGGCTGTCATATGGCACTCCTGACCGTTCGCGCCGCGGCGCAGCGTCTCGGCGTCGGCTACTCCACGCTCAAGCAGTGGATCTACAGCGGGCGCGTGCGCACCACCACGACGGCCGGCGGTCACCATCGTGTGGCCGAGGCCGAAATCGATCGGCTGGTGGCGAAGGGCGGCGGCGACGCTCCGGCCAAACCGAAGGCGAGCACACGCCACGGGCTCATCGTGGCCCTGAGCGGGCGCAATCAACTGCGGGGCTTCATCGAAGAGGTCCGGACCGACGGACTGCTGGCCCAGGTGCGCCTGCGCATCGGCGACCAGCGGCTCACCGCGGTCATCACCGCCGACGCAGTGGACGAGCTGAAGCTCAAGCGTGGCGACTACGCGCTCGCGATCATCAAGTCCACCGAGGTGATGATTGCGCGCGAAGCCGACGTGACGGCACCGCGCGCAAGGCGCCCCCGCCGCCGCTGAGGCAGAAGCTCCTGTAGAACCTTCCAGCGCGGCCGTACGCGACCGGCACCGATTACCCTGATTTCACGGCCAGATCGCTGTTCCTCGTGCTTGGCACTCCCCGTGCAGTGGCGCCTCCCGTAACGGATTGCGAGATTAGGAGGAGTGATGCTCGAAACGCTTATCGTGCTGCTCGTGCTGCTGTGGCTGCTTGGCATGGTCTCGTCGTACACCATCGGCGGCCTGATTCACGTGCTGCTCGTGGTGGCGCTGGTCGTGCTGATCATCCGGGTGATCCAGGGCCGGCGCGTGGTCTGATGCCGCAGCGTCCGGTGACGGTCGGGATCGGCATCGTCGCCGTCTGTGCTGCGGTGTTCGCACTGCAGTTTACGGCGTCGGTGCTGATCCCGCTCGTCGTCTCGCTGCTGCTCTTCTACGCGCTCGATCCGCTGGTGCACCGGCTGGTGCGGTGGCGGATCCCCCGCACGCCGGCCGCGCTCGCCGTGATGCTCGCCTTCGTAGGCGGCATCGGCTTCGGCGGATGGGTGTTGTGGCCCCAGATCGACCAGGTCGTGGACGAGATCCCAAAGGGCGTCGCGGAGCTGCGGCGCGAGCTGCGGCGCGGTGGCGACGGCGACAAGTCCACGCTGCAGCGCGTCCGGGAAGCGGCCAAGGCGATCGATGCGGCCGCCGCGGAAGCGGCATCGCCGCCGCCGCGCACACCGGGCGTGACCCCGGTCGAAGTGCGGCAGCCCACACGCACCTCGGACTGGTTGTGGAGCGGCGGCGCCGGGGCGCTCGCCTTTGCCGGTCAGGCGCTGACGGTCTTCTTCCTCACCATCTTTCTCCTCAGCGAGGGCGATTCGTTCAAGCGCAAGTTCGTGAGGCACGTGCAGACGCGGGGCGGTCAGCGGGTCACTGTGACGATCCTCAACGACATCGAACGCCAGGTCGAGCGGTTCGTGCTCGTCACGGTGGCCAGCTCGGTCTTCGTCGGCGTCGCCACCGGATTGGTGCTGTGGGGCATCCACGTGCGGCAGCCGGCGGTGTGGGGGCTGTTTGCCGGCGTGATGAACGTGGTGCCCTATTTCGGACCGCTCGTCGTGACCGCCGTCCTCTCGGCCGTGGGGCTGCTGCAGTTCGGGACGATTGCAGACGCCGTCCTCGTCGGCGGCGTGACTTTGACGATCACGTCGATCGAAGGCATGGTGCTGACACCCCACCTCCTCAGCAAGGCCGGATCGCTGAATCACGTGGCCATCTTCACAGCGATCGCCTTCTGGAGCTGGGCGTGGGGCGCACCGGGCATGCTGCTGGCGGTGCCGATGCTGATGGTGTTCAAGGCCGTCTGCGATCACGTGGAAGGCTTGCGGGCCGTGGCGGATCTGCTCGGCACCAACGAGGAACCCGAGGGGGAGGCGGCGCTTACGGCGCGCCTTGCGACGCCAGCACCAGGCCCATCACCGCGGTAGCGGCGGCGGCCAGGCCCCACGTGGTGAGCAGGCCGTGCTCGATCAAATAGCCGGCAATGAGCGGACCGACGATGAGCGCGCCGGAGTTCAGCGACTGCATCAGGCCGAGGACGACGCCCTGCTCTTCGCGCGGCGCGGCGTGGGTGATGAGGCTCGTGAGCGTCGGCCGCACCAGCGACCCCATCGACATCACGGCCGTGGCGAGCACGAGCCACGGGATCGACGAACAGAACGCCAGTATCGTGTAGCCGCCCACGTAGCCGATGAAGCCGGCACGATTGAGGCGCAGCTCGCCGAACGCCTTCACCAGCCGCCCCAGCGCCGGCCCCTGCCAGATGAGACCGAAGAGGCCTGCAAGCGCCCACACGTAACCCACCTGTTCGGGCCCGAACGGGTGCCCGTCCCAGGTCAGACGTCTCTCGACGAAGAGCGGCATGCCGGCGATGAACATCGAAAAGCCGAGCGAGAACAACAGAAACTGCCACAGCTTCGATGACAACCGCGGTTCATTGAAGTACACCGCGTAGGCGCGCCATTCGAAGAGCGTGAGCCGCCGCGACGGCGCCACGCCTCCCATGCCTCCGGGGCGGACAGACGGCAACAGCAGCCAGGTCGTCATCACGCTCAAGGCCGAGAGGCCAGCGGCCGTAAACACCGGCAGCCGGTAGTCGAATCCCGCCAGCGCCCCCGACACTGCCGGTCCGACCAGGAAGCCAAACCCGAACGCGATGCCGATGAGGCCGAACGCGCGCGCCCGCTCTTCCGGCCTGGTGACGTCGGAGATGTAGGCCTGCGCCAGCGACAGGTTGCCGGCCGTCATGCCGTCGATGGCGCGCGCGATGAACAGCACCCAGAGGTTGGGGGCGAACGCCGTCACGATGAACCCGACGAAGGTGCCGAGCTGACTGACGATGAGCAGCGGCTTGCGCCCGGTGCGGTCCGAGAGACGGCCGAGCAGCGGCCCCGAGACGAGCTGGCACGCCGCGTAGATGCCGATCAGCCAGCCGACCTGCGCTGGGCTGGCCCCCATGCGTTCGGCGTAGAACGGGAGCAGCGGAATCATGAGGGTGAGACCCAGCACGTCCACCACCACGATCAGGAACACGGAAAGGAGCGGCCCGGAGAACAGAATGCTCCATCATGCCACACCGGATGAGCCGCGAGCGGGGCCGAGCTTCACCACGCCGGTACGCACCTTGCCCCTCAAGGGACAGGGGGTTGTCAACCATGAGATTCAAGGCACTCATCATGGGGATCGCGCTCGTCACCGCGGCCGTCGCAAGCCCGCGCGCGCAGAGCGGCGATCAGGCGTTCGTCACCAAGCTCGCCGGCGTCGGGATGGCGGAGGTCGAGCTCGGCACGTTCGCCAAGAGCAAGGCGTCGAGCCGCGAGGTCAAGGCGTTCGCACAGCGGATGATCGACGACCACAAGAAAGCCGGCGACGAGCTGAAAGCCGTCGCGGATCGCAAGCATCTGACGTGGCCGACGGCGCTGCCGGCTGACGCCGTTGCACTGAAGGACAAGCTCGCGAAACTGAGCGGAGCGGCGTTCGATCGCGCCTACATCGATGCGATGGTCGACGGGCACCGCGCGGCGCTCGCCGAGGTCAAGACCGAAGCTGAGTCGGGCAGCGATCCGGACGTGAAGGCGTGGGCGATGAAGGCGAGCTCCACTGTGCAGGCGCACCTGACCCACGCGCAGGATCAGCAGCGTGAGCTGAACAAGACGGCCACGCACTGACCAGTCGATTGTGCTGCTGAAACCTGGAACGCTCTCCCGGCATCCAACGTGCCGGGTGCATGGTTCTCAGCGAGATCTGGCGCTATCCGGTGAAATCGATGGCGGGCGAACGGCTCGACCGTGCCACGTTGGGGCCGCTTGGGCTGCACGGCGATCGCGTGGTGCAGGTCTACGACGGGCGCGGACGGCTGGTGACCGCACGCACCTACCCTCGCCTGCTGGGCCTGCACGCTACGCTCGGTCCCGACGGCGAGCCGCTCGTCGACGGCCGGCCGTGGCCAGCGCCTGACGTGCAGGCGCGCATCGAGGGGATTGTCGGCCCCGGCGCCAGGCTGGTGCGCAACGAGCACGAGGCCCGCTTCGACGTGCTGCCGCTGCTCGTGGCCACCGACGGCGCCATTGCGGCATTCGGGCGCGACGGGCGCCGCCTGCGGCCCAACCTGGTCGTCGGCGGCGTGGACGGACTGGAGGAGCGTGGCTGGGAAGGCCGCGTCCTGCGCGTGGGGACCGCGCTCATCGCCCTCGCCGACCTGCGAGGGCGTTGCGTGATGACGACGTTCGATCCCGACACGCTGGCCCAGGATCCCCGCGTGTTGAAAGACATCGTTCGCCGCTTCGACGGTCGGCTGGCACTCAACGCCGAGGTCATCCAGGGCGGCGAGCTCCGCGTCAAAGCGGCGGTGGAGCTGCTTGCCGAGACCGCGGTGCCCGTGACGCGATAGATGCGTGTAGGATGAGCGCCATGCGCGCGCTCGTTCCGCTGACACTCCTCCTCGCGGCCCTGGCACCCGCGGCTCCGCGAGCCGGTCAGGCCGCGGCGCCGGTTCGTCCCAACCCGCGCGCGCCGCTCTATCGTCACGTCGGCGAGCAGTATCGCGTCTACGAGTTCCCGGGCACGAACGAATCGATCCCCTATCGCCTGTTCGTGCCGTCGCGATGGACGCCGGGCACGAAGCTGCCGCTGCTGGTGACGCTGCGCGCGGGCACGAGCGTCAACAACTCGTACCGCAGCAACAACGACCTGGTGGTCAACGCCGAGCGGCGCGGCTACCTGGTGGTGACGCCGATGGGCTATCGGCCGCTGCCGCAGCCGTACTACGGCAGCAGCTATCGCATCGCGAGGCCCGGCGCCGCCGAGCCCGCCGCCGGCTGGACGGCGCTCGAGAACGAGCGCGCCGAGCAGGACGTGCTCAACGTCATCGATCTCGTCACCGAGGAGTACAACGTGGACACGTCACGCGTGTATCTCCACGGCCAGAACCCGTCCGGCTCGGGGGCGTTGCACCTGGGCGCCAAGTATCCGGACCGCTTCGCCGCGCTCGTCATCAGCTCCGGCCCGATCGTGTTCGACGCCTACCCCTTCGATCGGCTCAAGGGCAAAGTGGCGCTCATGGTGATTCACGGCGACCAGGACACCACCAACCCGATCGAGGCGTCGAAGAAGATGGCCGACGCCGCAAAAGCGGCTGGTGTGGATACCGTCTACGGCACCGTGCCTGGCGGCACCCATCTCGAGGCGTATCTCACTTACGCCTCGCAGATCTTCGATTTCCTGGACTCACACCGGAAGTGACGAAATCGCGAACCGGCGTTAAGCCGGTTTGCCAGATACTGCGCGGGGGTCCGTCCGCGTTCTGTGCGGACCCGGTCCTGAGCGGTGCCAGCTTCGGCGGACGCGGGCCGTGCCTGACCGCGCCGGCGATGGGCACGTAGTCGAGCTCGTCGCCGCTGTCGGCGCAGCGCAGCATCAGACCTCCGCGACTCATGTCGCCGCGGCCGACGAACGCCGAGGGAAAGAGCAGCCGATCGCCGAACACGGGCTGCAGCACCTCGACGTACTTGCCAGAGGCCACGCTGCCGAGCAGCACGACCTCGCAGTCGGCACCCACCGCCGCGCGCAGGGTGCGGGCGCTCTGCTCGAGCGGCCGCAGGTAGCGTTCGTTCTCCAGATCGATGGGCTCGCCGGCGAAGGCGTGAATCGAGTCGCGGGTCACCGCCACGTCGGCGCCGCGAAGGCCCGCATTCGGTGTGATCACCAGCACGCCGCCGGAAACCAGGGGATCGCCCGGGTCGGGAGGAGCGGCGAAGCGACGCGAGTACGCGAGCTTGCCGCGGAAGTACAGGCCGCTCATGAACGCGAACACCTCACCGAGCGGCGCGCCCTCGGGCGAGCGCAGGCGGTGCGCCAGCGAAAAGTTGGCGCGATCCGACACGACCTGGCTCGCGCGACGCCCGCCGCAATTGGCCGGCGAGAGCAGAAAGATGCGGCCCATCGCGTACGAGGATACCAGCCCCGGCGTTCATATCGTTGACAGGGTGTGAGGGTTTCGAGACTATCCCCTCACCCCGACCCGCGCTTTCAACTTCTGGCTGCTGATGGCTCTTCCTCCCCACGCCGCCGATGAAGGGAGCCGCCTCGCAGCCCTCCGTCAGTATTCGCTCGCCGACGCCCCGCCCACCCCGGCCTTCATCGATCTAGTCGAGCTCGCCAACGCGATCTGCCAGACGCCGATGGCGTTCATCGCGTTCGTCGACGACGCGCGCCAGCGGATGGCCGTCTCGGTGGGCGTCGAGCCGTTCGAGGCTCCGCGCGACCGCTCGCTCGGCCACCACGTCATCGGCGGCACCGATGCGCTGATCGTCGCGGACGCGCGCGACGATCCGCGCGGCAGGAACGACCCGCTCGTGACCGGCGCCGCGCAGGCGCGGTTGTACGCGGGAGCCCCCTTGCTCGCGCCCGGAGGGCACGCCATCGGCGTCCTCGCCGTGGCAGACCGCGTGCCCCGAACCCTGACCGCGGCACAGGAGCGCGGACTGGTTGCGCTGAGCCGACAGGTCATGACGCAGCTCGAAGTGCGCCGGCAGACCGAGACGCTCCGTCAAGGCGAGGAACGCCTGCGGCTGGCGCTCGACGCCGCGCGCATGGGCACCTTCGACTGGGACATGGTCAGCGGCCACATCGCCTGGTCACGCGGTCACGAGGAGCTCTGGGGCATGGCGCCGGGGACGTTCGGCGGCACCTACGGGTCGTTTGCCGAGCGCGTGCACCGCGATGATCTCGGCGCCGTCAACGCCGAAGTCGAGCGCTGCGTCGCCGCCCGCGAGCCGTTCGAACGGGAGTTCCGCGTGGTGTGGCCCGACGGCACCGTGCGCTGGGTGCTGGCCCGCGGCGAGTTCGACTTCGACGGCGCCGCAGCGGTGCGGATGCGCGGCGTGGTGCAGGACATCACCGCGCGGCGGGACGGCGACGCCGCGGCGCGCGAGAACGAAGAGCGATTCCGCGAGGCGCAGCGCGAGGCCGGCATCGGCAGCTGGCGCTATCTGCCGGACGGCACGCTGGTCTGGTCGGAACAGATGTTCGAGCTGCTGCCGGTCCCGCGTGACGTCCCGCTCGACTACCAGCGCGTGGTGGACGTGATGCACCCCGACGACCGGGGCAGCGACCGCGTCACCGAGTTCTCGCGCGCGCTGCAGTCGGGCGCGCGCGACTATCGCGCCGACTTCCGCGTGGTCTGGCCCGACGGCCGCGTGCGGGTGATGCATTCCCGCGGCACGATTCATCGTGACGCGACTGGACGCCTGCTCGAGGCCATCGGCACCGTGCAGGACGTCACCGAGCGGCGGCTGGCGGAGGCCCGCTTCCAGCAGCTCAATCGGGTGTACGCCATGCTCGGCGGGATCAGCGAATCGCTGGTGCGCGAGAAGGACCCCGAGGCGGCGCTCGGCGCGGCCTGCCGGATCGCCGTCAACACCGGCGGGTTCGGCATGGCGTGGATCGGCATCCTCGACGACGCTGGCCGCCTGCAGATCCGCGCCCACGCGGGTGCTGACGAGGGGGCGCTCTCCGTCATCGAGTCGCTCATCCACGAGGCACCGCCGGCAGGCTGCCGGTTCACGGTCGACGCGCTGCACCTCGGACGTCATGCGCTCTGCGACAACATCGCCATCGACCCCGATGCCGCCGGGTGGCGCGACGAGGCGCTGCGACGGCACTGCCGCTCCATGGCCGCGCTGCCGCTGGTGCGGGACGGCCGGCCGATCGGTGTCTTCAACCTCTACGCCAGAGAGGCCGACGTCTTCGACGAGCAGGAGGTGCGGCTGCTCGACGACGTGGCCACCGACATCTCGTTCGCGCTGGAGGTCCTGCGCCGCGACGTCGAGCGCCGCCAGGCCGAGGAGCGCTTCCGGCTGGTGGTCGAGAACATTCGCGAGGTGTTCTGGATCTCGGACGCGAATGGTGTGCTGGAGTTCGTCAGCCCGGCGTACGAGACCATCTGGGGCCGGCCGCTGGGGACCCTCAACGATCTCGGCGTCCACTTCCTCGAGAGCGTGCATCCCGACGATCGCACCCGCATCGACGGAACGATGCGCCGGCAGCTCGAGACCGGCGCCACCGACGAGACCTACCGGATCGTGCGGCCGGACGGCACCGTGCGCTGGATCCGCTCCCGGTCGTTCCCCGTCCGCAACGAGGCCGGCGAGCTGGAACGCGTGGTGGGCACGGCGACCGACGTCACCGAGCAGCGGCAGCTCGAAGAGCAGTTCCGTCAGGCCCAGAAGATGGAAAGCGTGGGACGCCTGGCCGGCGGTATCGCCCACGACTTCAACAACCTGCTCACCGTGATCAACGGCACCGCGGAGTTGGCCGCCCTCGACCTGCCGCGCGACGCCTCGCTCCGAAACGACCTGCTGCAGATCCGGCAGGCCGGCGATCGCGCCGCGTCGCTCACCCGCCAGCTGCTGGCGCTCAGCCGCCGGCAGATCCTGAAGCCGGCGATCATCAATCTCACGACGGTCGTCCGCGGTATGCAGAGCATGCTGCGGCGGCTGATCAGCGAGCATGTCGAGCTGGCCTTCCGGCTCGATGACACGCTCGGCCACATCAAGGCCGACCCGAGTCAGATCGAGCAGGTCATCCTGAACCTGGCCGTCAACGCGCAGGATGCGATGGCGGACGGCGGCACGCTCAGCATCGAGACGGGCCGCGTGTACATGGACAGCGACGACGCCGTGAGCCATCTGGCGCCGCGCGCGGGGCACTACGCCATGCTGGCCGTGAGCGACACCGGCATCGGCATGGACGAGGCCACGCGCCAGCGCATCTTCGAACCCTTCTTCACCACCAAGGAAATCGGCAAGGGCACCGGGCTCGGGCTCTCCACGGTCTACGGCATCGTCCAGCAGAGCGAAGGCGGCCTCTTCGTCTACAGCGAGTTGGGCCGCGGCACCACCTTCAAGGTGTACCTGCCGCAGGTGGACGACCTCCCCACCGCGCCGCCTTCGTTCGAGATCGGCGATCAGAGCGGCACCGAAACCATCCTCCTGGTCGAAGACGAGCCGGCGCTGCGCGCGCTGACCAAACGGATCCTGTTGTCGGCCGGCTACACGGTTCTCGATGCGGCGAGCGGCGACGAGGCGCTCGCGGTGCAGGCCGCCCACCAGGGACCGCTGGACCTGCTGGTGACCGACGTCGTGATGCCGGGCATGAACGGCCGCGATCTGGCGACCCGCGTCGCCGCCATGCGTCCCGGGATCCGGGTGCTCTTCGCGTCCGGCTACACCGACGACGCCATCTTCCGCCACGGCGTGCTCGACAACGGCAGCCGCTTCATCAGCAAGCCTTACTCGCCGGGGGAATTGCGACGGAAGGTTCGCGAAGCGCTCAGCTCTTCGTGAGCGACGCCTCGGCTTCGTCGTCGCGCACCGACCGCGCCGCCTCCGGTGAGGAGGTGCCCGGCGAGACCGCCATCGCCAGTGCGTCGTCGAGCGGCCATGCGCGACGGGCGTCCTGCAGCTGCGCGTCGTCGGTCGGATCCAGGCGCAGCGGCGTCAGCGAGATCCAGTTCTGCTCCACCGCCCAGCGATCCGTGCCCGCATCAGCGTCCTCGATCGGAACCACGGTGGACCAGAACAGGGTACGCCCGGCCGGATCCTTGACCGGCACGATGCGACCGTCGTAGCGGCGCACCGAGGCCCGCGCCCACATCAATCCGCGCGGCTCGCGCGGAAAGTTCACGTTGACGAGCGGCAGCCGCACGTCGCCGAGCAGAAGATCCAGCACGCGGCGAATCCACGGCTTGAACGGCTCGAAGTCGGGCTCGGCGCCCGCCGGCGCGCTGAGCGCGATGCCGCGCAACCCCAGGAGGGCTGCCTGCTTGGCGGCGGCCACGGTACCCGAATGGCCGAGTGAGTTGCCGAGATTGAGGCCGATGTTCAGCCCCGAGAGCACGGCATCGACCTTCTCCCAGTGATACGCCCCCAGCGACACGCAGTCGGCCGGCGTGCCGTTGACGCGGTAGGCCGTCAGCCCTTTGATGTTCGTCGCGCGGTACGAGAGCGGCCGCGAGGCCGTGATGGCGTGCCCCGTTGAGGAGCGCTCGACATCGGGCGCCACCACACGCACGGTCCCGAACTCCGACGCCACCTCGGCCAGAGCGGCAATACCAGGGCTGTAGATACCGTCGTCGTTTGATACAAGGATTCGCACGAGTGGCGAGTTTGCAAACCGGCCGCCACCTTGAAGCCGGACCGAATCTTGCGAGCGGCCGGGCTATCCATGCGAATTGCGCTCATCTACAACCCCGCCTCGGGACGCCGTGTCTCGCTCTCGTCGCTGCGCGAGCTGCTCGAAGGCGAAGGGCACGAACTGGTGCGCGTCATCGAGCACACAGCGGATGCCAGCGGGCTCGCCGATCCGCCAGCCGAGCTCGTGGTGGCGGCAGGCGGCGACGGCACGGTCGCGGATGCCCTGCGCGTCACGGCCGGACGCGGCGTGCCGCTGGCCATCCTGCCGCTCGGCACCGCGAACAACATCGCCTTCAGCCTCGGCCTGCGCGGACCGCTCGAGCGGATGGCGCGCAGCTGGCACGAATCACCGGCGCAGGCGTTCGACACCGGCGTGCTGCACGGAACCAACGGCGCGCGCTTCTTCGTCGAGGGGGTTGGAGGCGGCCTGGTCGCCGCGTGCATGACGTCGTTTCGACGGCGTCCCCTGCGCCGCGAGGAGCCGCCGCCGTGGCAGCTGGTGCGCGCGCTTCGGCGCTACGCGCAGACGCTGTCGCGTCTCCGTCCGCGCGCCTGGTCGCTGACGGTGGACGGGGCACCCCGTACCGGCGACTTCCTGCTGGTCGAGGTGCTGAACACCCGCACTGTCGGTCCAAACCTCGAGTTCGCGCCGGACGCGAGCCCCTCTGATGGCCAGCTGACGATCGTCACCGCGCGCGAAGCGGATCGCAAGGCTCTTGCCGACTACATTGCCGATCGGCTGGCCGGGCGCGAGGGACGCCTGGACCTGGCGACCGAGACGGCGCACTGCGTCGAGATTCACGATCCCGAGGCGCTGCACGTGGACGACGAGCTCGTGCGGATGCCGCCCGGTGTCACCGCTTCGATTCGGGTCGAGGCGGCGGCTGTCGACGTACTTCTGTCGCCGCCACCCTGAGATCCGCCACGAGCTGCTCCCGCCCCCGCGCCCTCGACGCCGCGTCCGGAGCGCGAAGGATGGATGAGGGATGCGCGGTGACGAAGACTGCTGCCCCCAGGTCGCCGGGCAGGACGGTGCCGCGATGTCTGGATATCGTCACCGGCCGGCCGAGCACCGCGCGCGCGGCGGTGGTGCCGAGGCAGACGACGACACGCGGCCGGATGCGCGAGAGCTCGAGGGCGAGCCACGGCTCGCAGGCCTGGATCTCGCTCAAACGCGGCTTGGCGTGCAGGCGCCGCTTGCCACGCGGCACCCACTTGAAATGCTTGACGGCGTTGGTGACGTAGACACGGGCCGCATCGACGCCCGCCGCGGCGAGCGCCTCTTCCAGCACGCGCCCCGCCGGGCCGACAAACGGCTTGCCGGCCCGGTCCTCCTGATCGCCGGGCTGCTCTCCGACCAGCACGATCTCCGCGTGGGCGGCGCCTGCGCCAAAGACGGTCTGCGTGGCGTGCCGCCAGAGCTCGCACGCGTGGCAACGTGCGGCCTTCTCGCGCGCGTCCTCGAGGGTCGCGCCGGAGGGCAGCTGCTCGGCGGGATGACGGCGCTCCGCCATGTCGGGGCCGTCAGCGCTCGCGGCGGACGTCCTTGAGCAGCACCGGCTGCGTGCCCCAATTCTCGAGCACCACCTCGTTCTTCTTCTTGTCCGCCAACACCCTGGTGGCAATCGACATCTTGCCCTCGCCACGGCCGTCGCCGTTCAGGCGCAGCTCGATAATCGTGAACGGATAGTCGGTCGTCCGCGAGCCACGGGCCACTTCCCAGAAGCGGATGTAGCGGTCGGTGGCGAGCACCACGCGTTCACCGCCTTCGGGGAGCGGCGTCCGCTGCGCGTAGTGGATGTCGTAGGCCAGGCTTTCCGGCGTCTTGAAGTAGCCCACCGTCGGCAGGTCCTGCAGCACGTCCAGGAGCTTGTCGGGCCCCTTCTCGAACAGCACTCCGATCAGGCGGTCGCGTTGAATCCGCGGCGACCACTGTTTGACCACGATGTCGACACGGTCGACCGTGGCCGGTCCGCGCGTCCCCATGTTGATCGCCGTGGCACTGAACCGCTCTTCGCCCGCGCGATCTTCCTGGGCGAACGGGCGTGCTCCAAGCGCAGCCATGGAGGCCGCGGCAAGGATGGTGGTCAGCAGGACGGCCAGGCGCCTCGGCCGTCTGAGGCGGTACGACTTCTTCTGCATGCCCTTCGAAGAAGCACGCGACGTGCCGGAGAGGCTACTGCTCAGTGATGAGCGCGACCTCGCCGCTGCGGCGCATCACGCTCGAGCCGACGTCTTCTCCCCGGCGCTCGCACAGCAGGTCCAGCTCTGCATCCCGCACCGTCAGGCGCGTGAAGCGGACCCACTCGAGGGGCGCCGGCAACCGCGGCTGCCGCAGCGTGACGCGACGGTTGGGGCCGTCGATGTCGAGCCCGAGCAGCGCCTGCACGACCAGGAGCGACGACGCCGCCGCCCACGCCTGCGGTGAGCAGGCGGTGGGATAGCGCGTGGGCGCCTCGCCCGCGTGGCGGCCGAAACCGCAGAAGAGCTCCGGAAGGCGGCGCAGCTCGAACTGCTGTGCCGCCGCGAACAGCCCTTCGGCGATGCGCACCACGTCGTGCTTGAGCCCGTAGCGAGCCAACCCCAGCGCTACCAGTGCGGTGTCGTGCGGCCAGATCGAGCCGTTGTGGTAGGCCATGGGGTTGTAGCGGGCCGCGCCCTCACGAATGGTCCGCACGCCCCACCCCGAGAACACGCCGTCGCGCATCACGGTGTCGGCCAGCCGGTGGGCCCGCCCGCGCGACACGATGCCGCTCATCAGGCACTGCGCGGCGTTGGACGACACCACGCGGCAGGGCCGCTTGGCGCCGTCGAGCGCCAGCGCGTACACGCCGAGGTCGTCGCACCAGAACCGCTCCTCAAAGGCGAGACGCAGCCGTTCGGCCTGCGCCCGCAGCGCCGCCGCGCGCGGCTCGTGGCCCAGGACGCCGGCGAGCTCGGCGGCGTGCATCTTCGCCGCGTACACGTATCCCTGCACCTCGCACAGCGCCACGGGGCCTTCGACCAGCTCGCCGTCGGCGTGAAAGATAGCGTCGTGCGAATCCTTCCATCCCTGGTTCTGCAGCCCGCGCTCGGTGGCGCGGGCGTATTCCACGAAGCCGTCGCCGTCGGCGTCGCCGTCGCGATCGATCCAGGCCAGCGCCGCCTCGATGTGCGGCCAGAGACGCCTGATCGTGTCCTCGTCGCCGGTGCGGTGGTAGTAGCGGCCGGCCAGCAACACGAAGAGCGGCGTGGCGTCCACGCTGCCGTAGTAGGCGGCAAAGGGGATCTCGCCCAGCGCGGCCATCTCGCCGCCGCGCGCCTCGTGCAGGATCTTGCCCGGCTGGGCGTCGCTGGCGGCATCCGCGCGCGTGGCCTGCGTGGCCGCGAGCGACAGCAGCACGCCGCGCGCCAGCGACGGATCGGCCCACAGCACCGACAAGGCGGTGATGATGCCGTCGCGTCCGAACATGGCGCTGAACCACGGGATCCCGGCATAGGGATAGGGGCCGTGCGGCGTCTGCGTGACCATCATCGCGATGTCGGACCGCGAGCGCTCGAGCCATTCGTCGAAGAGATCGCTCGAGGTGCGCACGCCCGCCAGCCGGGAGCGCACGCGATCGATGGCCGCGGTGGCCTCGGCGAGCGCCTCGGCGAACCGCTCGCTCAGCGGTTCCACATGGGGCGAGCGGCTGCAGCCGACCGCCACGAAGACGTCGCGGCGCTGGCCCGGCTGCACTGTCAGCTCCACACGGCACTGCGCCAGCGCGATGATCGGCGGCGGCTCGATCTGGACGACCGTCTGCCGTGTCACGCCGTCGAGGCCGTGATACTCGAAGAGCAGTCCGTGGCTGGTCTCGCGCGTCGGCATCACGCGGCCACGCGCCGGCCGGTGCGCGCCGCGGACCTCGAACACGTCACGGAAGTCGGCGTCGAACGACAGATCGAGCGACAGCGACAGCGGCGCAAGGCCATGGTTGACGACGCCGATGCGGCTGAACCAGGTGCGATCCCAGAGAAACGACGAGCGGCGGACGTGCAGCACCGCCTTGGGCCACAGCAGCTCGTGATCGCCCGGCAGATCCGGATTGGTCAGGTGCACCGTGAGCACGTGGCCACCGGCGCCGGTGGACGAACCGAGGAGGAACGGCCGGTGACCGGTCAGCCGCAGCTGGCAGAGCGAGAGATGACGGGTGCCGTCGTGGTACAGGCCCTGTCCGGCGCCGTTGCCGATGTCGCCAAAGACGTCGAAGACGCCGAAGGTCTCGCCGTCCTTGAGGGCGCGCGTCTCCGGGTCGAGCCCGGTTTCGGCGACGATGTAGTAGGCATCGGGGGCATCGGCCACGGCCTTCATGCGGTTCGCGCCTCGAGGCGTTCCCGCGAACACTCCCGCAGGCGTTTGTAGACGGTCACGTAGTCGCGTGCCATGCGCTCGGCCGTGAAGCGCTTCTCGAACACGGCGCGGCACACCCGCCGATCGATCGCGTCCACCGTGGCCAGCGCGTCCACCGCGGCGTCGATCGAGTCCACGATCCAGCCGGTCACGCCGGGCTCGAGCAGTTCCGGCACCGAGCCGTCGGGCCACGCGAGCACCGGCGTTCCGCACGACAGCGCCTCGATCACCACCATGCCGAAGGGCTCCGGCCAGTCGATCGGAAACAGGAGCGCGCGAGCGCCGCCGAGCAGCACCGCCTTCTCCTTCTCGCCGATCTCCCCCAGATAGCGCACGTGCGGCTGCTCCATCAGCGGCGCGATTTCGCGCTCGCAATACTCTTTGTCGACGGCATCGATCTTCGCCGCGATGCGCAGCTCGATCCCGGCGCGCCGGGCGATCTCGATGGCGCGATCGACCCGCTTCTCGGGCGAGATGCGGCCGACGAACGCCACGTAGTCCTCCGGCGTCGGCCGGAACGGCAGCAGCCGCGGCGGCAGCCCGTGGTACACCGTGGCGCACCAGTTCTGATCCGGGTAGGGGCGCCGCTGATGGTTGGAGATCGACACGAACTCAGCATCGGAGAAATCGCTCATCATCGGCGCCAGCTCGTCGAAGTCGAGCCGGCCGTGCATCGTGGTCACCGACGGCGCCGCGAGATGGCGCGCGAGCGGCAGGTGCAGAAACCCGGTGTGGAAATGGATGACATCGAAGCGGTGCGCCATGCGCGAAATCTGCTCGAGCTCCCGAATCTGCGGCGCCATGGTATCGCGGCAGGTCGTGTCGAGCCGCAGCGATCGCGGCGCGGCGGCGACCAGCCGCGCGCGCGTCTGCGAATCGCCGCTCGCAAACAGCGTGACCTCATGGCCAAGCTCGACGAGGGCATCGGTAAGATATGCAACGACGCGCTCCGTCCCTCCATAAGTGACGGGCGGAACTCGCTCAAACAACGGGGCCACCTGGGCAATACGCATCATGGCCTGGATCTTTGCAAGCACAGATCCCACCAATCGCGAACGCCGGCTCAGCGGCGAGGCAGCCCGAACAATGCGCGTGCGTTGAGGTGCGCGATCTTGCGGCGATCGATCTCGCTGATGGGCGCGCGCTCGATCCACGCCGTGGCCGGGTCCATCGGCTCGTAGGGATAGTCCACCGCAAACAGGATGCGATCGGCGCCGATGGTGAGCACGGCGCCGATGAGCGCCTGATCGTTGAAGAAGCCGCTGGTGGACACGAAGACGTTGTCGCAGAGGTAGTCCTGCAGGCGGCGCTCGAGCCGTTTGTCGGACGGATTGAACTCGAAGCAGTGCTGAATCCGCCACGCGAAGTACGGCAGCGTCTCGCCGAGGTGGCCGAGCACCAGGGTCAATGACGGGAACCGATCGAACAGCCCGCTATGCACCAGGCGCAGCGCGTGTGAGGCGGTCTCGGGCGCGAAGCCCCAGGTGGCGCCAATCAGCTGCGTGTGTCCATCGTGCACGCGCTGATCGAGCGCCGGACGCGGGTGCAGGCAGATCGGCACGCCGAGGTGCGCCACCGCCTCCCAGAACGGCAGCAGGCGCGGCGCGTCGAGGTATTCCCCGCCGCGCGCGTCGTCCACGTTGGTGTAGCCGTTGATCATCGCGCCCTTGAATCCGAGCACGGTGACGGCGCGTTCGAGTTCGCGGGCGCCGACCACCGGGTCGTGGAGCGCCACGCTGGCGAGGCCGGCAAACCGCGACGGGTGGCGCGCAATCGCACCCGCCAGGACGTCGTTGATATCGCGAGCCGCCGCGGCGGCGAGTGCGGGATCGACGATCCCCTGTGCGCCCGGAACGGTGTGCGACAGCACGCTGATGTCGACGCCAGCCGCATCCATCGCGGCGACGCGCTCGTCGAACTCGGCCAGGCGCGCGTCCACGAGCGACATCCAGGTGCGGTCGTAGCCCATGGACGCCACCAGCCGTGACAGGTCGATCTGTTGCGCGCTGCCCGGTGCGGCGGCGAGAACGTTGAAGTGCTCCTCGACGGCCACTTTGGGCAGCGGCGGACGCGGCGCCAGCGCTCCGACGGCGGGCAGCATGTAGGTCATGAGGCGCACTGTTCAGTCAGTGCGGCGCTGCTGTCAAGCGCGGGCACGCTGGTTGCTCCCCACTCCACGCATGAGGAAGATCTTGCAACTGAGCCGCTGGGGCGCCGTTCTGCTGGTTGCCATCGGCACCGCCTCGTGCGCTCCGAGATCGACCCCAAAGACGACGGCGGCCGAGCCGACTCAGGTCGATCTCAGCGCGCTCTGGATCGACCCCGCCGACCTCGCGTCCAGGAACTTGTTCGACGGACCGGGCGGGCGGGCGGAAGCCCCGGTCGAGGGCGCGCGCTTCGAAATCACCGCTGAAGACCGCTCCGGTTACAGCCGCGGCTTCGACGTCCGCGACCGCCAGGGCGTCCAGTGGAGCGTGAAAGTCGGGAAAGAAGCGCAACCCGAAGTCGCCGTGTCGCGGGTGCTCTGGGGCATCGGCTTTCATCAGCCGGCGAACTACATCGTGACCAACCCGCAGCTGGATGGCGCGTCGAAGCCGGTCAACGACCTGGGCGTTGCGCGGTTCCGGCGTCACAACGAGGGCGAGGAGGTCGTCGGGGAATGGTCCTGGTACGAGAACCCGTTCGTCGGGACGCAACCGTTCCAGGGCCTCATCGTCGCCAACCTGATGCTGAACAACTGGGATTGGAAGACCTCGAACAACAAGATCTACAACCTGCGCGACGTGAGCAAGGGCCCGCGGCAAGTGTACGTAGTGCGTGACCTGGGCGCCTCGCTCGGCAAGACCAGCTTCCCGAAGTTCCTGCGATTGACGCCGATGCGCGGCTTCGGTCAGGGCTCGCGCAACGACGTCGCTGGCTTCGAGGAGCAGGGCTTCATCAAGGGGCTCGACGGCCAGCAGGTGAAGTTCCACTACAACGGCATCCACCAGAAGATCGTCGACACCGTCACCCTGAACGACGTGGTGTGGACGTGCCGGCTGATGGCCCGCATCTCCGACCAGCAGTGGCACGACGTCTTCCGTGCCGCCGGCTTCGCGGCGGGCGACCAGCAGCGCTACATCGAGAAGTTGAAGTCGAAGATTCGCGACGGGCTCGCGCTGGCAGGGCCGGCCTAGCGCGAGCCCGCGGGCTCTACTTCTTCGTGCCGCCGTGGTCCTTGCACGCGTCGGCCGGGTTGTCGCCGCTGTGCTCTTTGCCGTCGTTGCACACCGCGGTGATGTCGCCGGTGACGGCGTTCTTCACGCCCTTCGCGCCCTTCTTCGTGGCCTTCACGGTGGCCTTGCCGGCGTGCTTCGCTGCACTGCCCGCGTCCTTACCCGCTTCCTTGGTCTGCTCGCCAGCCTTCTTGGCTTCGTCCTTGGCCCCGGTCTGCGCCGCGGCCGGATAGGCCACGCCGGCGCAGAGCATGAGCATCAGGCTTCTCGCGATGAGTCGCTTCATGTCAGATCCTCCATTCGAGATCCGCGTTGGCGCAATCTGATGCACGAATGAGGCCGAGCCGTTGTCGTCGGCGCACCGATTGCTTCTCATTCGCTAGTCCCCCTTATTCCCAGGTTCAGCTAACGAGGGGTCATGAGCCATGCCTGAGAAGAGCACGCTGAAGAAAGCCCGCGCCGACAAGCGTGCGGGGAAGGCGCCGACGACGCAGGCCGGCGAATTTGTTCACGAGGAGATCGAGCACGTCCTCGAAGGCAAGCACGGCGCCCGGTCCACCAAGCAGGCGATCGCGATTGGGCTGTCGAAGGCACGCCGCGCCGGCGTCAAGCTGCCGCCGCCTCCGGCGAGTGCAAAGGAGTCCACCAAGCGCAGCGCCGCCTCGGCCAGCCGGGCCGGCGCCAGCCATCGCAAGCCGTCGGCTCGGCGGTCACGCGCGATGAGACGAAAGCTCCAGCGGGAGCCGCACAACACGGTGTCGACCAAGGCGCTGTCGCGCCAGGCGACGGCGGCGGCACGCCGCCGGCCCGCGGCCGCGCGCAAGCGCGCCGCGCAGAAAGCAGTGCGCACGCGCCGGCGCCGCGCCTCGGCCTGAGTCTGATCTATAGCTATTTGGTATAGGCTACCGCCCACGCAGTGCGGAGACCCGTCTCCGCACTGCGAAAAAGTTCAGAACTCTGACTGGAGGCGGTATCAATGCGCACCTTCCTGCGGGGCGTGCTCCTCGTAGCATTCGCGACCCTTCTGCCTGCCGCCGCGTTCGCGCAGGCCTCCATCGCCGGTTCGGCGAAGGACGCATCCGGCGCCACGCTGCCCGGAGTCACTGTCGAAGCCGCGAGCCCCGTGCTCATCGAGAAGGTCCGCACGACCGTCACAGACGACCGCGGCCTGTTCCGCATCGTCGGCCTGCCCCCAGGCACCTACACGCTCACCTTCCAGCTGCCCGGTTTCAACCAGGTGAAGCGCGAAGGGATCGAGCTGACCGGCGCGTTCACGGCACAGATCGACGCCGAGATGTCGGTGGGCGGCGTCACCGAAACGATCACCGTGTCGGGGGTGACGCCGATCGTCGACGTGCAGAGCATCCGACGGCAGACGACCATCGGCAGCGAGGTCCTCACGTCGATTCCGACGGCGCGATCGTGGGCAGCCACCGCGCTCCTCATTCCCGGCATCGTCACGATCGGCGGCAGTCCGGCCGATGTGCAGGTGACGCCGCAGATGACGGTGTTTGGCGGCGCCGGCGGGCGCAACAACGAAGGGCGCATGCAGGTGGACGGGCTCAACACCGGCGCCGGCCTCGGCGGCAGCGGCGTGTCCACCTACGTGGCCGACATCTCGAACGCGCAGGAAGTGGTGACGACGACGTCCGGTGGCCTCGGCGAAGCGGAGGTGGGCGGACCCACGCTCAGCATCATCCCGAAGAGCGGCGGCAACACGATTGCCGGCAACGCCTATCTGTCCGGCGTCGGCGGGGGCATGGTGGGGAGCAACTACACCGATCGCCTGAAGGGGCTCGGGCTCACCACGCCGGGGAAGCTCCTCAAGCAGTGGGATTTCACCTTCGGCATGGGCGGCCCGATCATCAGGGATCGACTGTGGTATCGCGTCGCCGCGCGCGACGAGGGGCAGCACCGCACGATTCCCGGCGTCTATCCCAACCTGAACGCCAGCGACCCCACGAAGTTCCTCTACGCGCCCGACAAGACGCGTGAAGTGCGTGGCGCCGAGAGCTGGCGTCTTTACACCGTGCGCATCACCGCCCAGGCCACGCGCAAGGACAAGATCAACGTCCACTGGGACGAGCAGCACCCCTGCAACGGGTCGACCTTCAGCCAGGATGAAGACGGCTGCCGCAATCAGCCCGAATCGGGCTCGGTATACGGCCCGCTCGGCCTGGGCGGGCTGAGCTCGACGACCTCGCCCGAGATCGGCGGCTACCTCAACGCGCACCCGCGCGTCAGGCAGATCACATGGTCCGAGACGGCCACCAACCGCATGCTCTTCGAAGCCGGCGTGGGCCTCTACCAGGCGCCGTTCGGTCCGTATGAAGCGCCCGGGAACAAGACGCGCGCGCTGGCGCGCATGACCGAGCAGTGCGCGGGCGCCGCCGGCTGTGCCGCCAACGGCGGCATCCCGAACCTGACCTACCGCTCCGCCAACTGGTCCGACAGCTGGGACGCGCAGTACACCTGGCGCGCCTCGATGGCGTACGTGACCGGCGCACACAGCCTCAAGGTCGGGTACGGCGGCGTGTCGCTGGTGTCGGACCTCCAGAGCTTCACCAACGATCAGAACCTGGCCTTCACCGTCAACAACGGGCAGCCGACGCAGCTCACGCAGAGCCTGCTGCCCTACACGATCAGCTACCGCACACGGAACATGTCGCTCTACGTGCAGGATCAGTGGACGCGCGGCCGCATGACTCTGCAGGGCGCGCTGCGCTTCGACCGCAACTGGAGCTTCTCGCCCGAGCAGACGCTGGGGCCGACGAACTTCCTGCCCAACCGCATCGTGTTCCCGGAGACGCCGGGCGTCAACGCCTACAAGGACATCTCTCCTCGCGGCGGTGTGGCGTATGACGTGTTCGGCAACGGCAAGACGGCGCTCAAGGTGAACGTCGGCAAGTATCTCGAGCCGACGAGCAACAACAACAACTACAACCTGTCGAACCCGATCACCCGCATCGCCACTACGACCACACGCACGTGGACCGACAACGGCAACTACATCCCCGAATGCGACCTGCGGAGCCCGCTGGCCCAGAACAACATCGCGGCCGGCGGCGATTTCTGCGGCGCGATGAACTCGGGCACATTCGGAACGACGGCGCAGACCACCGCCAACATCGACCCGAAGATTCTGGGCGGCTGGGGCGTGCGCTCGAACGACTGGCAGTGGGGCGTCTCGGTGCAGCAGCAGCTGCTGCCGCGCGTGTCGGTGGAGGCCGGCTACTTCCGCCGCTGGCTGAACAACTTCACGATTACCGACAACCTGGCGGTCGCGGCGACCGACTTCACGTCCTACAGCGTGACGGCGCCGGCGGATTCCCGCCTGCCGGGCGGCGGCGGCTACGTCGTCAGCGGTCTCTACAACGTCGTGCCGGAGAAGTTCGGGCAGACCAGCAACAACATCACGCTGGCCGATGACATCGGCGACCAGTATCAGAAGTACAACGGCTTCCTGGTCAACGTCAGCGCACGGCTCGGCCGCGGCGTGCAGTTCCAGGGTGGCATCAACAGCGGCAAGACCGTCCAGGACAACTGCGCGGTGCGCGCGCTGGTGCCCGAGCTGACAACGCTCGCCGGCGTGAGCCCGGCGACGAACGTCGGCAACCCGAACTGCCATGCCGATCCCGGGTTCATCACCAAGGCGACAGCGCTCGGCAGCTACACGATCCCGAAGGTCGACGTGCTGGTGAGCGGCACGCTGCGCAGCGATCAGGGCGGCGTGCTGACGGCCACGTGGAACGCGCCGGTGGCCACGGTGACGCAGGCGCTTGGCCGTCCGGCGGCAGTGACCGGCACTACCGTGCCGATCGCGCTGGTGAAGCCGGGCGAACGCTGGGGCGACCGCGTCAACGCGCTGGATCTGCGCTTCGCCAAGATCCTGCGGTTCGGCCGCGCGCGCTACAACGTCGGCATCGATCTCATCAACGCGACGAACTCCGACGCGATCCTGACCTACAACCAGACCTTCAACCCGGCGGTGACGGCCGGAGCGGGGGCCTGGCTGGCGCCGACGTCGGTGCTGACCCCGCGCTTCGTGAAAGTGGGCGCGCAGATCGACTTCTAGCGTCGTGGGGGCCACCTTTAGGTGGCCCGTCGTCCAACGGGCCGCCTGAAGGCGGCCCCTACGTTTCGCGCTGCACCCGCTTCGGGTCCTTGTCATCACGAAGGGCCACGAAGCGGGTGTGGCGCAGGTGATCGTCGGCCGTCCATTCCAGGAACTCGAACTGCCCCACCAGCACCGGCTTCAGCCACCGGCACTCGGCCATCTTTTTCGCAGTCAGCCCCTCGCCCCAGCGACCGCCCTTCTTCTCCGGCAGGTTTGCAAACGGGCATACGTCCGTCTCGAGCCCCTTGAACTTTCTTGCCACCTGCGCCCGCAGCGCCGGCGTGAAGCCGTTGCGTGTGCGCGCGGCGTAGAGCAGCTGCCCGTCCTGGTAGTAGCCGATCACGAGCGCGTCGAACGAGCGCGTGCCCGGCGTGTAGCCGCCGATCACGAACTCCTGCCCCCGATTGACGCGCATCTTCCGCCAGGCGCCCGAGCGCTCGCCGGACTCGTAGCGGCTGTCCCGACGCTTGGCGACGAGCCCTTCGAAGCCGTGCGCCTTCACCGAGTGCACCAGCGTCTGCAGGCTGCCCTCGAGCGGCGCCACGTAGCGCACCGGCTCGGCAAGATGCGGGAGCACCTTTTGCTCGAGAAGCGCCTGGCGCGTGGTCAGCGGTTCCCTGGTGACATCCCGTCCCTCGAGGACCAGCACGTCGAACACGAAGTAGCCGAGCGGAGTGGCCCCGGCACCGTCGTAGTTCTGGAGCAGGTTGAACGACGGCCGGCCCTCTTCGTCGAACGCCACGATTTCGCCGTCCACGACGGTGTCGGCCGGCAGCTTCTCGAGCCCGCGGACGACGGCGGCATAGCGCCGGGTGAAATCGTTGTCGTTGCGTGAGCGCAGGTGCAGGCGGCCGTCCGACTTGAACGCGATGGCGCGGTAGCCGTCCAGCTTCAGCTCGTAGAGCCAGCGGGCCCGGTCGTCGGGTAGCTCCTCGGTTTTCAGCAGCAGCATCGGCGGGACGAACCGGGCCTTCACGCGCGCGGGCATTCGCGGAGTGTATGCGCCACGGATCGCCCTTTGCACCGCCCCTCCGCATGTGGCTCAGTCTTGCCGGCCTGTCGGCGGTGCTCTTCGACGTGGACGGCACGCTGATCGACAGCAACGCCGCGCACGCGGACAGCTGGGCACAGGCGCTCAGCGAGCACGGTGTCGCGCGTGACGCGCCTCACATCCGCCCGCTCGTTGGCATGGGAAGCGACAAGCTCCTCCCGATGGTCGGTCTCGAAGAAGGCTCGTCCCGGGCCCGTGCCGTGGTCCAACGGAAGAAAGAACTGTTCACGCAGCGGCTACCCCGGCTGCAGCCGACGCCGGGCGCGCGTGAACTGGTCAGTTACCTCCGGCAGCAGCACAAGGAGATCGTAATCGCGACGTCCGCCGACGACGACGAGATGGACGCGTTGCTTCAACAGGCGGGCGTTCGCGAACTGATTCCTGGGCGGACGTCGAGCGACGACGCCGACCGCTCGAAGCCCGACCCCGACATCGTGGTCGCGGCATTGCATCGGACGAGCTCGTCACCGGAGCAGACCGCGATGATCGGAGACACCCCGTACGACCTGGAGGCCGCGAGTCGCGCCGGCGTCCGCGCGATTGCCCTTCGCTGCGGCGGCCACTGGTCCGATGCAAATCTTGGGGGCGCCGTCGGCATCTTCGACGATCCCGCCGGCCTGCTCGCGTATTGGCAACACGGGTGATAGGCTCCGTCGCGTGACTGGAACCGCGGACGTCCGGACGCTGGACGGTGGCGCTGTCGTCCGACGGCATTCTCGCCATGGGCATGACCAACGAGCAGCGCTACGTGCCCTAGGATTCCCGGCAAGCGGAGACCAATCATGACCACCCGGAAGCCCGACGACGTCAACGTGGTGCCGATGCCTCTGCAGGAAAGCGACGAGGAGCGCCGGCGTATCCGGCATTCCAACGATCGCGACCAGCGTGCTGAACAACAGGGTGAGCAGGCACCGCACAACCGCGGCTATGACAAGGCTGCCGACGGCGCGGATGCGTTGCCGATCAATCCGATCGACGAGGACTAGCCGACTCGCGCGTAGAGCTCGTTCTTCACACCGTAGTCGTGGGGCTCCGCGACGCGGAGACGCCCGTCGTAGCGCACTTCGATCAGCCGCTTGTGGGCAATCGCAAAGCGGAGCTGGCGATCGAATGGACCTACGGGCTCCATCGGCTCATGATAACGACATGACAGAGCTCAGCCGCCTGCAACCCTCGTTCGCGCTCGCCGACGCCGTGGCGCTGCTCACGCGCACACCCGCCACGCTCGATGCGCTGTTGCGCGGTCTGCCGGCGTGGTGGACGAGCGCCAACGAGGGCCCGAACACGTGGAGTCCGTTCGACGTCATCGGCCACCTGATTCACGGCGAAGAAACCGACTGGATGCCGCGCGTGAAGATCATCCTGGAACATGGCGAGAGCCGGACGTTCGAGAAGTTCAATCGGGAAGCGCAGTTCGAGGCGACGCAGCCGCACACGTTGGAGGCGCGGCTCGAGCAGTTCGCGTCGTTGCGACGCGAGAACCTGCGCGCGCTGGCGGAGCTCCGGTTGAGCGACGCCGATCTCGATCGGGCCGGCCGGCATCCGGCGTTTGGTGGGGTGACGATGCGGCAGCTGCTCGCCACGTGGGTCGCGCACGACCTCGACCACGTGATGCAGGTCTCCCGGGTGCTCGGGCGGCAATACAGCGAGGACGTCGGACCGTGGCGGGCCTATCTGCGGATCATCAGCGGTCAGCAGGGCTGACTCGCCCGAGCGGCTCAGGCCAGAACGTTGAGGCGGTGCCGACGTGCTCGGGCCTTGGCCGCTGCGCTTGACACATCGCGTAACGATGTATAGCATAACGATGGAATGAACGCCGAGACGCTCAAAGGCCATCTGGACCTGCTGCTGCTGTCGGCCGTGCAGCCCGGGCCCGCCCACGGCTACGCCATTGCGGAAAAGCTGCGCGCACGAAGCAGTGGCACCTTCGACCTGCCGGAGGGCACGCTGTATCCGGCGTTGCACCGGCTCGAACGGGCCTCGCTGCTGGAAAGCCGTTGGTCGGAGGTCAACGGCCGCCGCCGGCGCGTGTACCAGCTCACCACCAAAGGCCATCGGGCGCTGGCCGCCCGTCACGACGAGTGGGTGGAGTTTGCGCGCGCGGTTCACGCCGTGGTCGGAGGTCAGGCATGACGCCAAACCCTCTCAACGAGTACCTCGCGGAGTTCGCTCGCGAGCTTCGCGCTCGCGGCGCCTACGACGGGCGGCTGGTGGACGAGGCACGGGAACACCTGGCCGACGCGATCGAGGATGGGCTTCGGCGCGGTTTGTCGGCCGAGGACGCCGAGCGGGCCGCAGTGGAACAGTTCGGACCGCCCGAGCTGATTGCGGCGCAGGCGGTTTCAGGGAGAGACCGTATGTGGCACCGACTTACCGCCCTGAGTGAGACGCTGTGGCGCTGGAAGTGGTGGCTCATCGCGCCCACGCTGGTCATGGCCGTCGGAACGAGCGTCTTCTCGTCGTACTTCCTTCCCAGCCTCTACCGATCCGAGACGGTCGTCCAGATCCGGCCGGCGGTGGTTCCCGACGGCCTGGCTCGCTCCTCCAGCGCCGCTGAACACCTGCGTGACCTGACAAGAGCGACGCTGACCCGCGATCAGCTCGAGACGCTGATTCGCGACGTGGGCCTCTATCGAGACGAACGCGAGCGCAAGCCGCTGAGCGATATCGTCCGTCGCATGCGACGCGACATCGGCGTCGTCGTCGACGCGGATGCCGACGACGAGTTCCGAATCAGCTTCCAGTCACCCGATCCACGGCTGGCGATGCAGACCACCGCGCGGCTGGCCAGCCTGCTCGTCGAACAGAACCTGCAGGCGGCGGAGCGGATCTACAGCACGACCCGGTTCATGGATTCGCAGGTGGAGAACTTGAGGCAGCGCCTGATCGCACAGGAAAGCACGCTCGCGGCCGGGCGCGCGACAAGTGGCGGGCAGCCGCGGCAGGCCGACCTCGTGCAGTATCGGGTGCTGCAGGACATGTACAAGGACGCTCTACAGAAAAGGGAGGAGGCGCGCAGCGCGGCGAGCCTGGAACGAATCTCTCTCGGTTTCCAGTTCAAAGTCACCGAGCCGGCGCGCCTGCCCGAACACCCGGAAGGCCCCAGCAAGCTCGGTGTGAACACCGCGGGCACGCTGGCCGGTCTCGGCCTGGGGCTGCTGTTCGTCATGATGCGCGGACGATCGGACGGCTGGACGAATCGAAGCGGCTCACCGATGATGAATCGGTGACGCAGAAGAGCAACGCCCGCCTGATCTACTCCACGGACACCGGCGGCAAGTGTCCGGTGTGCGGCTGGCCACAGCGGGACTGCCAGTGCAGCAGCCGGCGCGAGGCGGCGGAGGCGGTGCCGGCGCGCGTCGTCGCGAAACTGAGAACGGAAAAGAAGGGGCGCGGCGGCAAGACGGTGACCGTCGTGTACGGTTTGCCGCGGAACGCCGAGTTTCTGCGAGAGCTGAGCCAGGATCTGAAACGCGCCTGCGGCACCGGTGGCACGGCGGTGGAAGACGGCGTCGAAATCCAGGGCGACCTCCGGGATCGCGTGCGCGACGCGCTGATGAAACGCGGTTACGTCGTCAAGGGCTGAGACCACGCTCGCGTGGCGCGGCAGCCACATCGTCCCGTGTGAACCGCCGCATCCGTTTGTCGGCGGCCATGCTCCTCGATCGTCTAGATTTCGGGATTGTCTCGCCTTCGCATTGGAGCGCGAGTTGTTCCGCCGCCGGCCATGAAGAAAGCCTGCGCGCTCGCGCTCCTCGCCGTGCCGTTGGCCTGTTCTGGCCGCACTGACCAGGGGACCGGCCCGTCGGCGTCGCGCGTTGTCCGGCAGCGAATAATCGGCTGCTGATGATCCTCTGAGGCGATCCCGGCAAGGTTTGTGCTACCAAGAGCCGTGTGACCTGGCTCACATGGTTGACGATCGCCCTGCTGGTCGCCACCTTCGCCGCGCTTACGGGCATCAAGCCGAAAGAGTCACGGCCGGTGGCCCACACGCGACTCATGGGTGTGGCACGCTGGTTCTCGTTGTGGCGGTGCTGATCGTGGCCTACATGGCCTTTCGAGCGCGTTCCGGCGGGTGAAACAGCCGTTCAACTGGGGCCGGTTGCGAATGTTGATTCGAATTCCGTTGTGCGTCGGATTCGCGGCGATGCTATCAGGCTGCGGCAGTTCCGCGGCCCCAACAAGCCCGACTTCGCCAGTCGTGTGCACTACCGTCATCACCATCGGCATGTTTTCGAATGGCGCGCCAGCGTCGCCGGGTCAGGGCATGGTGTGGACGTCGTATTTCCAGGCAACCGTTCTGCCCGCCCAGTCCTCGGTCTATGTCGTCGATATCAATTCCGTGCCGGCCGGATGCCTGACGAGCTGGACGGCCGTTTCGGCCAACACGGCCGCGGTCCAACTGTCACCGGCGAGCGGTACCGGCCGCAGTCAGGTCGAGCTCTTCATGCCGGCGAATGCCGGCGGACAGCGGTCCACGCTCGTCACTATCGCCGGACAGACGGCGACGATTACGCAGGCGGGGCGATAACAGCTGGCCGCACGAACGGTTAGCATGGTCAATGCGTTTTCTGATGGTCTTGAGCATGGCCGTTCCGCTGGTGGCCGCACAGTCCGCGGTGCCGCGCTACGAAGTGACACGTGTCTCCGCGCCGCTGACGATTGACGGCAAGCTGGACGAAAAGGCGTGGGCGGCGACGCCGGGAGTATCGCTGCAGTTCCTGTGGGAATCGCAGACCGGCGCGAAGCAGATGACGCGGGCCCGCCTCCTGTGGGACGCGCGGGCGCTGTATGTCGGTTTCGACGCCGACGACGTGGATATCACCGCTCAGTACCAGCAGCGTGACGATCCGACCTTTCGTGACGACGCGGTCGAAATCTTCATCAACCCCAACCCACAGCAGGAGGTCGTGTACTACGGGTTCGAGATGAACGCGCGCGGCGTGCTCTACGACTACGTGAACTACAACAGCCGCACACTGTTCAAGCGCTTCGACGCCACCGGCGTGACAATCGCGACGTCGCTGCGGGGCACGCTGAATGTGCGCACCGACGTCGACTCCGGCTGGAGCCTCGAGGCGATGATTCCGTGGCCCAACTTCGAGGAGCTGTCGCGTCGCCCGCCGGTCGTCGGCGCGGTGTGGAAAGTGAATTTCAATCGCTGGGACGGTGTCGAGCCGAACCGCCGCATGAGCATCTGGTCCGACCCGCAGAACAACGACTCGTGGCCGCACGTTCCGTCGCGGTTCGGCGAGATCGTCTTCGTCGAGTAAGGGCTCGAACGAGCCCTAACCCGCGACGGCGACCTATCGCTGCTTCAGGATTTCCTCGATCTGCGGGCGCGCGACTGGCAGGCGGTCGATGTTCTGGCGCAGCCACTGCGTGAAGTCCGCCTCGATCGCGTCGGCCCAGCGGCCGTCGATTTGGCCGGCCGTGTAGACGCCGGCGCGCAGCCGCGCGTGACCGAATTCATCGCGCAATCGCGTGATCTCCGATGTCCTCACGACCTGCTCCGCCAGCTGCGGCGGGATGAAGATGACGCCCCCGTCCCTGCCGAGCACGACATCGCCTGGCATGACGAACGCGCCGCCGATCCGAATCGGCACGTTGATGCCGATCATCGTCGAGTTGAGTCGCGGGCCGGCGCTCGCATTGCCGATGTGGTGCGAGGGGTCGTAGTAGCGGACAAACGCCGTGAAGTTGTCCATCTCGCGCAGACCGTTGATGTCGCGCACGGCGCCGTCGTAAACGATGCCGTTGCCGGTCTTCGCGTAAATCGCGCTGCCGACGTTATCGCCGACTGACGCGCCGTTCTCCTTGAGTCCGAAGTGATCGGAGACGTAGACGTCGCGCGGCTGGAGCATGTCGACCGGCCAGGCATTCGTCCCGCCGACGCGCCCCTGCTGACGCCCCTTGGCTTCGATGACGCGCAGAATGTCGGCGCGGCCGGGCAGCCACTGCGACGTCAGCGCGCGGCCCACGAGGACCTTCTCGGGATGAATCGACACCCAGTTGTCCTCGTATTGATGCGAGAAGCCGGCGCCGGTGACCACCGCCCACGCTTCTTCGAGCGTCACGTGCTTCATGCGATCGAGGATCGTGTCCGGCACTTTCGGACGGCCGTCAGGAAAGCGCTCGCCCTTCCAGTCGGGTGTGTATTCGACGAGCTGCTCCTTGGTCAGGACACCTGGCTGCGCCTGGGCGACCGACGTGACGGTCAGCAGCAGCGTGAGGGCAAGCAGGGTTCTTGGCATGCTGAGCGGTGCATTATACGCCCGCTGTGTTGCATAATGCGCACCCGACTGGGGAGGCACATGGCCGTATCTCGCCGCACGATCCTGCAACTGACGATGGCGCCCGCGCTGCTGTCCTCGACCCGCGCGGCCGCACAGGACCTCGATCCGACCATCTCGAGGGTGTATCCGGGATCGGCCGGGCGACTGATCTACGTGCCCGACGATCAGGGCAACACGATTCACGATGCGTCGCACGCAGGCTATCGCGGCGGCGGCGTGGCCATCCCCACCGTCCCGGTCAGCGAGACGATCTGGCCGGTCGCCGGCGACAACACGCAGCACATCCAGGCCGCGATCGATCGCGTATCGGCCCGCACGCCAGACGCGGCGGGATTCCGCGGCGCGGTGCTGCTCAGAGCCGGCTACTACCGGATGGTGACACCCGTGAAGATCCAGGCGAGCGGCGTCGTGCTCCGCGGCGAGGGGATGGGTGACACCGGCACGATCCTGATCGGTACCGGCACGGGACGACCTGCGACTCCCGCCGCCGCCGCCGGTGGTCCTGGCGGTCCAGGTGGCCCGACCGCGGGGACGTTGATCGTGATCAGCGGCACATCCGGCGCAACCCCGCAAGAGGAGACGAAGCAGCTCGTCACGGACGACTACGTGCCCGTGGGGGCGCGCACGCTGCACGTCGTCTCCGCGCGAGGCTTCAGGCCCGGCGACACCGTCCTCGTCCGCCGGATTGGCAATCAGGATTGGATCGCCGCGGTGGGGATGAACGGCGACACGCCCGCACGCCGGTGGCGTCCGTTCAACGTCGAGTGGGATCGGGTCGTGACCGACGTGCAGGGCAACACGATCACGATCGACGGACCGATCACCTGCGCGATCGAGAAGCGCTGGGGCGGCGGCGAGGTGGTGAAGTACGAAGACTCCGCCCGGATCCGCCACGTGGGCATCGAGAACCTGCGCGCCATGTCCGAGTTCGATCCCACGAAGCGCACGACGGAATACGGCAACATGGACCGCCCGAACTATGTCGCCGAGGAGTACTACGCCGACGAAGACCACTACCGGAACTTCGTCATCTTCGACAACGCGAAGAACGGCTGGGTGCGCAATGCGACGGCCCTGCACTTCGTGAACAGCATGGTGGGCACGCAGCGGGGTGCCAAGTGGATCACGGTGCAGGATTGCGTCTCTCGCGAGCCTGTGTCGCGCCGCCTGGGGGCGCGGCGGTTCACGTTCGCCCTGCGAGGCCAGCTCGCGCTCGTGCAGCGCTGCCAGTCCGACAAGGGGCGCCACTCGTTCATGACCGGCCAGCCAACCGGCAGCGCCAACGTGTTCCTCGACTGCAAGGCGACCAGCCCCTTCTCGTCGAGCGAGCCGCACGAGCAGTGGGCAACGGGTAATCTCTACGACAACGTGCAGGCGCCGCTGACGGCGCGCTTCTGGAAGGACATCAACATCGGGTGGGCCGGCGCCAACACCGTGTTCTGGAACTGCGAGGGCAGCTTCCTCGTCCAGAAGCCGCCGACGGCGCAGAACTACTCATTCGGCCACCTGGGCGTGAACGCCGTGGTGTTCAACATCCTGCTGCAGGATCCGACCAGGGAGACCGGCCACCTCGAATCGCTCGACCGTCACATCGCCCCACGCAGCCTGTATCTCGCTCAATTGCGTGAGCGCCTGGGCGACGCAGCGGTGCGGCAGATCGCCACCGCCGCCCAGCTTGCGTCGTACTAGGGCAAGGCGAACACGTAGATGGTGTTGCCCGCCGCGACCGCCACGTACTGCTTGCCGCCGACGGCATAGCTCATAGGCGATGCGGCGGGCGTCGTACCGGTCTGGAAGTGCCACAGGTGGGCGCCGGTCCGCGCATCGAGCGCAACCAGGTTGCCGTCGCGAATCGATGCGAACAACACATTCCCCGCCGTCGCGAGCACGCCGTTCTGGAGGGAGCCCTGCGACGTCTTGAACACCCATTTCGTCTCGCCGGTTTCCGGGTCGATTGCCTTGACACCCGCCGAGGCCGACGGCTCGCCCGGGCGAGGTGACGCCGGGGCGGCCTGACCCCGACCGATGTACTGGCGACCCTGCTCGAACGCGACAGACTGACTCACGTACCGTTGTCCGTTCTCCGAGTACGCCAGATAGAACAGGCCGGTGAGCGGACTGTACGACGGCGCCTGGAAGTTCGTCCCGCCTCCGAGTGTCGGGTAGACGAAGAAGCTCCCTGCAGTGCTGGAGTTCGACCCGGGAACGATGCGCGGGCGACCGTTGGCATCGAAGCCGGCGTTCCAGTTCTGGTAGATGAACGGCGTCGCGGCCAGGAATCTCCCGTCGGTCCGATCGAGGACGTAAAACATCCCATTACGATCGGCGTGCATCAGTAGCTGACGCCGTTGTCCATGCCAGGCGCGATCGACGAGCACCAGTGCTTGCGCCGAGTCCCAGTCGTGACCGTCGTTGGGCGTGAACTGGTAGTGCCACTTGCGGGTGCCGGTGTCGGGATCGATGGCGACGACGGAGTCGCTGAACAGGTTGTCGCCGTCACCGCGCACGCTCCGATCGATCTGTGGGCCGGGATTCCCGACCGTCCAGTAGACGGTGTTCAGCTGGGGATCGTAGGAGCCGGTCAGCCACATCGGGCTGCCGCCGTGCATCCAGCTGTCGCCCTTCCACGTGTCGTTGCCGAACTCGCCAAGCGCCGGGACGGAATACCAGCGCCACACTCTCGTGCCTGTGGCGATGTCGTACGCGTCGAGGAAGCCGCGCGCGCCGAACTCGCCACCGGTGATGCCGACCAGAACCTTGTCCTTCACCACGAGAGGCGCACTCGTGAGGCTGTACCCGAGCATCGAGTCCGCGACCTGCGTTTCCCACAGCACGTTGCCCGTCCTCGCATCGAATGCGACGAGGGCAGCGTCGAGTGTGCCGACGAACAGCCGATCGCCGGCAATGGCGACGCCGCGATTGAACGGATTGATCTCGTAGGGGTGGCGTACCTTCCGCTGTCGTGTCGACCGCCACAGCAGCCGGCCTGTGCGCGCATCGACCGCGACCACTGCGCCGGGCTGCGTGGCGTACATCACGCCGTCGACGACGAGCGGGGTTGTTTGTAGCACGGCGTCGCCAGGCATCGCGAATGTCCATGCCGCACGCAACGTGGCCGCATTGGCGTGCGTGATCTCCCGCAGGCCCGAGTAGTGCGTCGCCTGGTAGTTGCCCCAATAGGTCAGCCAGTTCTGCGGCTCCTCCACCGCCTTGGCCAGCCGCTCCGCCGTCACCCCTCCCGGCCGCATCGGCGCGTGCGAGCCGTTCCGCTCGCGGTGCGACGCGAGATAGGCAACCAGGTTCGTCAGATCCGCCGCCGACAGGCGGGTGGCGAAATCGCGCGGCATGACCGAGGTGTTCTCCACGCGAAGGTCGGCGATGGCGCTCTTGTCGAGCGGCTGCAGCCGGTTGTCGAGGTCGACGATGTGGAGCGTGAAGGTGTCTTCTGCGCGTCGCACCCCCAGGACGGTGCGGCCATCTTTCAGCCGCGCCGTGATCGTCTGCGGTCGCGCCGCCGACCGCGGTGGCCCGGCGGCCTGGGGCGTGTCAATCGCTTGATCCGGATCGAGGATCTTCCGACGCAGCGCATCCGCGCTGTAGCGCGCCGCCGTTGACAGGTCCGGCCCGACGATGCCGCCGACGCCGTCGATCTCGTGACAGGTCGCGCACCGTGCGCGCGTGAACACCGCGGCCCCGGCCGTCGCATCACCCAACGAGGGGCGAGCCGTCGTGGGCGATGCGGTGCCAGCCAGACTCTTGATGTACGCCACAACCTGCCACGTCTGCTGATCGTCCAGCTCGCGATGCGGCGTCATCGCCGTGCCGGGCACACCTTCGCGGATCGAGTGGAAGACGTCACCATCTTCGTTGCCGTGCGCCAAGCGCCCGGTCAGCGCCGGTGCACGGTCCGTTCCCTGGCCCGCGGCGGCATGACAACCGGAACATCCCTGGTCGTAGAGCCGCTGCCCGGCTGCGACGGCTGCGGAGTCGGCCCCGAGCGGATTGCGTGTCGTGTCGGACTGCTGCGCCGCTGCCGCGATCGTGAGCGCCGCGATCGAACCAGCAAGAAGAGCGAATGAACGCACGGTCATCTTCTCGCGTTGTATCACAGCGCCACAGTCGCGAGTGGTTCGTCGTTGCACAATGCGCAACAGACTTTGCAGATTTTTGACGCTGGCCCCCGCCAATCCCCGGTAGAATCCGGCCCCACTCATCGAGGCGACACATGAGACGACTCGTCCTGTTCATCGCGCTGTTCGCTCCCGCCTCTCTGCTCGCGCAGTCGGTCACCCATCCGCTCGACGGTCTCGCCACCGCCGAATATTGGACCGTCTACGATGCACTGCAGTCGGCCGGGCATCTCGCGGCGGAGACGAAGTTCGCCAGCGTGCTGCTGCGTCCGCCGTTCAAGGCCACCGTCCTGGCGTGGAAACCCGGCCAGCCCCTCCCTCGCGAGGCCGACATCGTTCTGCTGCGCGATGGCAAGACCTATACGGCCCGCGTCGACATCGCGGCCAAGCGGGTCGTCGAGTTCGGCGAGCTGAAGGGCGGTCAGTCCGCCTTCCTGGCCAGCGAGATGTTTGGAGCCGACGGGTACATCAAGAAGGACGCACGGATCATCGAGGCGTTGCGCAAGCGCGGCATCACCGACCTTCGCACCGTGAGCTGCAGCGCCCTTCCCGTGGCCTACCGGGCCGTGCCCGAACAAGCGACGCAACGGGTGGGCTTCGGCTCGTGCTCCCGCACTCACGGCACGTATCACAGTTGGGGCCGATCCATCGAAGGGTTGACGTTCCAGGTCGACGTCACGGCGCGCAAGGTCACATCGATTTCGGACACCGACACGGTGCCAGTGCCCACGAGTGAGCAAGACTACGAGGAGATCCCCGAGCGTCCGCGCCCCCACGCCACACCGATCTCGACGTTCCAGCCGTTGGGACAGGGGGTCCGCATCGACCGCGGGGACATCTCCTGGCAGAACTGGCGGTTCCGCATGCGCATCGATCCGCGGGTCGGCGTCGTGCTCAACCTGGTGCACGTCATGGATGAAGGGCGCGCCCGTTCGGTGCTCTATGAAGCGAGCGTGAGCGAGCTGTTCGTCCCGTACATGGATCCCGGCAATGGCTGGAACAATCGTGGCTTCATCGATGCAGGCGAATTCTTCGCCGGCGTCGGCTTCCTGAAACCGCTGAAGCCCGGGCTCGACTGTCCCACGGGCGCCACCTGGTTCGACGGGCAGACGGTCAACGAGGACGGCGCGCCCAGGCTGACGTCGCGGCTCGCCTGCCTGTTCGAGCGCGCCACCGAGAACCCCGCGTGGCGTCACTTGCAGGGGAGCGAAGTCTATGGGCGGCCAAGTCGCGAGCTCGTACTGCGCTCGGCGGCGACGATCGGCAACTACGACTACCTGCTCGATTGGCGCTTCGAGCCGGATGGCACGATCAAGGTCGCGGTCGGCGCCACCGGTGTGATCGAGACCAAGTCCACGACACAGATGGCGGCGCACGACGACCACACGGGGTCCGAGACGGGCCAGCTCGTGGCCGAGCGCGTGATTGGCGTCAATCACGATCACTACTTCAGCTACCGTTTGGACTTCGACGTCGACGGCGCGGCCAACAGCTTCATGCTGAACCGGCTGGTTCCGCAGCGCGTCGAGAACGACCCGATGCGCAAGTCGATCTGGGTGAACCAGCCGGTCGTCGCAGCGCGAGAAAAGGACGCGATCCTCGACATCCGGCGCGACCAGCCATCGATGTGGATGTTCATGAACCCGGCGGTGAAGGGACCGCTCAACTACCCGGTTGCCTACGAACTGATGCCGGGCGCCACCGCCAAATCGATCCTGTTCGCCGACGATCCGGTGCAGCGAATCGGCGCGTTCTCCGAGCATCAGTTCTGGGTCACACCGTACAACGAGGCCGAGCGCTACGCCGCGGGGACGTATCCCACCGGCTCGGATGCCAACGACGGCCTGGCCGCGTGGACCAAGGCGAACCGCACCATCGCGAACACTGACATCGTCGGCTGGTACACGCTCGGCTTTCACCACATCACGCGCGCCGAGGACTGGCCGGTGATGCCGACGATGTGGCACGAGTTCGCCATCCGCCCGTTCCACTTCTTCAAACAGAACCCGGTGCTGGATCTTCCGAAGAGCCTCAATGGCCAGTGAGTGGCGTCCGGGAGGGTCGATGCCAAGGCGGCTTCTGCGTGTGCCGTTGTTCGTAGCAGCGTTGCGAAGCGAGTAGGGGGACCGAGCCGTCTACTACTCGCCGCCGTCCAGTGTCTGCCTGATCAAAGCGGCAATCGACGTCCCTGACGGCACGGCCTCGCGTTCCAGCCCTTCAACGACACCGACCCTGTCGGAGATCGAGCGATTCTGGCTTACCTTCCATTTGCCCACCAGCCGCGTGATGGAGATCTCGATTCCGACGACTGCGGCCACCATCTTTTCGATGAAGTCAGCCGGTGCGTCGGCCACTGCCCACGGCGCATCCCGCTTTCCTTCATGTTCGCGCGTCAACGCTTCTACGTGCGATCGCACCCAGACAGGATCATCAACACATCGAAGGACTCCGTGGACGTGAACTACCGCATAGTTCCAGGTCGGCACGACTCTCGCGTTCTCGCGCTTGCTCGGGTACCACGACGGCGAAATGAAGCTGTCGGGGCCCTGGAAGATGACGAGCACGGTCGCGTCACGTACGACCTCCCGCCACAATGGGTTCGCACGAGCAATGTGACCGTGAAGCGTTCCAGTAGCGCTGCCGGTGTCGGCAAACAAGAAGGGAATGTGGTTCGCATCCAACCCCGACTCTGTCGCGGTTACCAGCGATCCAAGGGGGCAGCGTTCGATGAAACTGCGCAGGCGCTCCGGGTCTCGTTCTTCAAAGTGTTTTGGCAAGTACATGGGTTCGACTCCGGGCCACGTTCACTCCTTCGGGATCGCGCGCGTCAACACCTCGTTGCCACCATCACGTATCAAGACGGTGTCCTCGATGCGAATGCCGCCGAAGCCGCGCAGCGTGTCAACGTTGTTCCAGACGACGGTATCCCGGTGCTGGCGGCGAATCTCCGGATCCTCGAGCACGTGCGGAGAAAAGTAGATCCCTGGCTCGATAGTGACGACGTGCCCAGGCTCCAGCGGCAAGTCGATTCGCAGGAACCTGAGAGCGGGTGTCTCGGAGCGTGAGCGCCCAGGCAAATACCCACCCGCGTCGCGGACACCGAGGCCGACCATGTGTCCGACGCCGTGCGGAAAAAACAAGGCGGAGGCGCCTTGTTCGACCAGATCGGCGGCATTGCCACGCAGGAACCCAGCGTCAAGAAGTCCCTGTGCGACGTCGAGGGCCGCTGCAAGATGGATGTCTCGGTATTCCACTCCGGCGTGGCATCGCTCGATGGTCGCTCGCTGCACGCGTAGCACGAGCGCGTAGATGTCAGCCTGCTCCGCACTGAAATCTCCGGACACCGAGTAGGTTCGCGTGACGTCGCAGTCGTAACCACGGTATTCCGCCCCGGCATCAATCAACACGAGCTCGCCGGCGCCTAACGGGCGTTGAGTCGGAAGGTGATGAAGCACGGCCGCGTCCGGCCCAGAAGCGATGATCGAGTCGTAGGCGACAGTGTCTGCCCCGTGACGAAAGAAGCCAGCCTCGATCTCGATCTGCAGCGCCCGTTCGGATATGCCGGGCGCAACGAACGGCACGGCGGCCGCAAACCCTGCAGACGTGGCGTCGGCTGCCAGACGCATGCGAGCGAGTTCGATATCGTCTTTGCGCCTCCGCACGCGATCCATTTGCGTCCGTAGCTCAGCGGCGACTGCCGCATCCGACGGCGCGTTCGGGATCGGCGCGCCGAGTTGTGCTACTCGGCGACCACGACGCCTTTCGAGCCACGGTCCCAGCTCTGACGCGGGCGTCCCGGCCTTGTCGCTGAGCGCACCGCTCCATAGCCGCTCATCCGCGCTGACGGCGGGCATGAACTCGCGCCATCCTTCCTGTGGGTCATAGGCGAGAACGGCGCCTGGGCGCTGATGATCGGTCAGGTAGAAGTACTCGCTGTGAGCCAGGAATGGGTAGACACGATCGCCGCGTCCAGGGATTGGAATTGGGTGGCCGGCAGCGATGAGGACAACCGCACCGAGCCCATTCCACTCCGCTTCGATGGCGCGACGCCGGCGCTCGATGGCCTTTGTAACCGCGTCGTCGGACTCTTCAGCCATGGCACGAGGCTAATCCCTTGGTTGGCATCATGCTAGAGCCACTTTTGCTACTGTTGATCAGGCCACATGAGGGACTCCCGGGTCAGAACCGAACGTCGACGTGACGATCCGTGAGGCGCCGATGCCATAGATCTCTTCGACCAGGTCGCGCACTCCAGATCGCCACTGCGACGTCACTCGATACCTCGTGGCAGAAGAAGCGCTCGCCTGTCGCCGGCGCGTGACTTGACGTCGTGATATCTGTCTTCATACTATCTGTGCATGACAGATATCATCGCCCGCGCGCTCGACCGCGAGCTAAGACGCGGATCCGCGGAGCTGCTCATCCTGTCGCTGCTCGACGCGCGTGCCCGGCACGGGTACGACCTGAGCAAACTGATTGAGACACGGTCGGGTGGCCAGCTGAAGTTTCACATTGACTCGCTCTATCCGTTGCTCTATCGGCTCGAGGAGCGCGGCTGGATCAACGGCACCTGGATTGAGAAGCCCGACGAACGCCGCCGCCGGTTCTACAAGGTGACGCCTGAAGGTCGGCGCGTCCTGGCCCAGCAACGGAAGACCTGGGAGACCTTCGTCGAGGCCGTGCGGCGCGTGACAGGAGGCGAGCATGCGTAACTGGGCACCGCACGTCCGCTCGCGCTTGTCGTCGCTGCGTCTCTCGCCAGCCCGCGAGCACGAGATCGTCGAAGAGCTCTCGCAGCATCTCGAAGACCGCTGGCGCGAGCTGGTGGCGGGCGGGACGCCGGAAGACGTCGCCACCCGTCTTGCGCTCGCGGAATTCAGGGATGGGAACCTGCTCGCGCGACACATGGCGCCGCTCCGGCAGGCGCAGGTGCCGCCTGCCGTCACGCCCGGTGCTCCGGCCGGACAGGGCCTCCAAGGTGTCGCGCAAGACGTGCGGTACGCCTTGCGCACATTGAGGCGGCAACCCGCATTCAGCCTCACGGCCATCTTGACTCTCGCCCTGGGGATTGGCGCGACCACGGCCATGTTCAGCGTGGTCAACGGAGTGGTGATCAAGCCCCTTGCCTATCCCGAGTCTGAGAACGTCGTGACCGTTGGCGTCTCGGCGGTGTTTGGAACCGAGCGCAACACCAGCTTCCCGCTGGCGCCACGCATGTTCGCGTCGTATGCGGAGAACGGGCGATCCTTTCAGGAGCTCGGCCTGTTCAATACGGTCGAGGCGACCGTGACGGGGCTGGGGAATCCGGAACACACGAACGTGTTGCAGGTGACGCGTGGGGTCCTGACGGCTCTTCGCGTGCAACCGGTGCTGGGCCGATGGTTTTCGCCTGACGACGATCGGCCAGGCACGCCGGAAACTGTGATCTTGAGTCACGGCTACTGGCAACGCCGGTTTGGCGGCGATCCGGGAATCATCGGGCGCGCGATCACCATCGCTTCCAGACCGCGCGAAGTCATTGGTGTCATGCCCGCGAGCTTCTCCCTCCGAGGGGCCCCCGCGGCTCTGATCGTCCCGTTCCGTTTCGATCCCAACCAGCCGCCCGCCGGCTTTTGTTGCCTCGGCGTCGCACGGCTCAAGCCCGGAGCCACGCTCGGCCAGGCCAACGCCGATGTCGCCCGCATGGTGGACGTCTGGAAGCGACTGGAGAATCGGCCCCAGCTGGACGCCCTCCAGCTTGGTCCGGCCGTGCGCCCCCTCAAAGACGATGTGGTTGGCGACGGAGTGAGGCGCGTGTTGTGGATCGTGCTCGGCACCATCGGGATCGTGCTGTTGATCGCCTGTGCCAATGTCGCCAACCTGCTGCTGGTTCGGGCGGAAGGCCGCCGACAGGAGCTCGCCATCCGCACTGCGCTGGGCGCCGGCTGGCGACACGTTGCCCGCCTGCTGATGATCGAAAGCCTGACGCTTGGCCTGCTGGGTGGAGTGATAGGGCTGGCGCTGGCCTACGGCGGCCTGCGCGCGCTGTTGGTGCTGGCACCGGAGAACCTGCCGCGGCTGAACGAGATCACGATCGATACGTCGGTCGTCGTCGTGACGGCGGCGATCTCGACCGCGTCGGGATTCCTCTTCGGGCTGGTCCCGCTCGCACGGATCGTGAGGCCGACATCCGCGCCGAGTCTCGCGGAGTTTCTCCGGGGCGGCGGCCGTTCGGCAAGCGCCGGCAGGAGTCAGCGCCGTTCTCAGAACGCGCTCGTGGTGGTGCAGGTCGCGTTGGCCCTGGTGTTGCTCTTCAGCTCCGGCTTGATGATCCGCACGTTTCAGAACATGCGGAGCGTCCAGCCCGGATTCACGGACCCGGCGACCGTGCAATCCGTCCGCATTCTCGTGCCAGAACTGGACGTCCCGGAACCCGAGCGCGTGACGCGCGTGCAGCAGAGCATTCTCGACCGATTGGCGGCGATTCCCGGAGTGACGTCCGCCGCGTTCGTCGATCAGGTACCGATGGAGCCGTTCCGTTACACAGCGCCTGTTGCCGCAGAGGGTCAGAACTACGGGCCGAACCGAATACCGCCGACCCGAACCATCAGGCTCCTCTCGCCTGGAGCGCTCCGCACGCTCGGCACGCCGTTGCTCGTGGGGCGCGATTTCACGTGGGAGGAGCTCCACAACCAGCGGAACGTGGCGATGGTCTCGGAGAGCTTCGCGCGCACGGAATGGAGCACCGTCGAAGGCGCCGTTGGAAAGCGCGTGCGGGTCGGCACCAGCCAGACATGGCAAGAGGTGATCGGTGTCGTAGCCGAGGTATACGACGACGGCGCCAACAAGCCGGCGCCGCCCATCGTGTACTGGCCGGCGCGCTCGCAGGACTACGTTGGTGGCACGCTGTTGCCACGCTCGGTAAACTTTTCGATGCGCAGCGACAGAGCTGGCACCGAAGCGTTCGTTCGGGACATCCGGCAAGCCGTGGCCGAGGTGATGCCGGGCCTGCCGGTGTTTCAGATTCGCACGCTGCGTGAGGTGTACGACCTCTCGATGGCGGGAACCGCGTTCTCCCTGGTCATGCTGAGCATCGCGGGCTCGATGGCGCTGCTGCTCGGAGCCGTGGGCATCTATGGCGTGCTCGCATACGCGGCGATGCAATGCCAACGGGAAGTCGGCATCCGGCTCGCCTTGGGCGCGCAGCCGGGCACGGTGAAAGGGATGTTCGTTTATCGCGGTCTGATGCTTGCCGGCATCGGGATCGCGATCGGAGCGGTCGTGGCAGCCGGCGCCACGCGATCGATGTCGTCGCTGCTATTCGGAGTGACGCCCGTCGACACGGCCACGTTGGCAGCTGCTGCGAGTGTTCTGGTAATGGCGGCGCTTGCCGCCAGCTATATCCCCGCTCGGCGCGCGGCGGCCCTCGATCCTGTACACACGCTGACAGCGGCGCAGTAGCGACCTCAATGAAAGCTCCTACCTCAAGGTTCGCCTCCCTTCGGCTGTGGTGGAGGACAGAACAGACTCACAACTGTTTGGCGATAGCCATCATGTTTGACAACGACGACACGCACGGTGAGCTTTAGTGATGTGAGCCTTGGCGACAGCCCGGCTGACAGACGGAAGATCTTCTCTCGTGGAGGATGGCGGAGAGGGTGGGATTCGGACTCTCTCAGACCCTTTGGATTCTGTAACTTGCAGATTCTAATGTGCCGACGTGCCACGGCTGCCATGAATGCTGTGGCGCCTTGCACGCTGTCGCACGCTGACGCCTGACGCGACTGGGCGTACGCGCCGATGCCTAGGCCCTTTTGGCGAGCCTCAACGCACGCCGCCGCACCGTCGCCGCCTTCAGGTCGAAGTTGGCCTGCATGTGCATCCAGAACTGCGGCGTCGTCTTGAAGAGTTGCGCAAGGCGGAGCGCCGTGTCGGCGGTCACGCCGCGCTTACCGCGCACGACCTCGTTCAGCCGCACAGTAGACATCCCCAACTTCTGCGCCGCCGCTGCTTGCGTCATCTCGAGCGGCTTCAGGAACTCCTCGAGGAGGATCTCCCCGGGGTGAACCGCCGGCCCTAGACTGGAGGCGTTGCGCGGGATGCTCTCAGTGATAGTCCTCGCAGCAGACGTCGTGCGCATCGTGTTTCTCCCATCGGAAAGTGATCCGGTACTGCTGGTTCACCCGAATGCTGTGTTGGCCCTTCCTGTCTCCAGCCAGGGCTTCCAGACGATTGCCTGGCACCGCGGCCACATCATCGAGCCGTTGGGCGCTATCGAGCATCGTCAACTTCCGATGCACTACCGGCCAGAGGCTGCGGGGCACCCGCCGCGCGGCCTTGCTGTTGCGTTCTTCCCAGAGGTCCGCGGTCGTCGCATCCGCGAACGACTGGATCATCGATTCAAGATATACGGATACCGTGTATCCGTCAACTTACGCGACGTTGGAGGCACACCGCGCCTGCCCGGAAGCTCAAGCCAGTCGCATAGTAGTGTTCCAGGAGCGGTCGGGCACTCCAGATCGCACTACGGCGTTAGACGTCACGGACGGCAGGGTCTTGCGAATGACAGCCCGCCGAGGCAGTGCAACGGTCTGCGCATGCGGCACGGGGCGCGCCACGCGAGAGCCGCAGCATTAGTCCGCTCGCACGGCATCCATCGGTTGGATCAGTGAGGCGCGTCGGGCCGGGAGATAGGCAGCAATCCCTGCAACGGTGAGCAGGATCGCAACGGCTGCCGCGAGCGCCACCGGATCCTGTGGGTCAACGCCTGGCAGCAAACCGGCGACGCGCAGCGCCGCGAGCCGGGAAAGCACGACACCGCCAGCGCCACCTAGCGCAACGCCGGCGAATACCAGTGTCAGGGCTTCTCCGATAACCATCCGCGCAATGTCCCGCCGTCCGGCCCCCAGCGCCATTCGCAGGCCGATCTCGCGCGTTCGGCGGACGACGACGAAAGCGAATAGGCCGTACAAGCCGAAGCCGGCCAGCAGCAAGGCAAGCAGGCTGAACACGGTACCCAGCGTCGCGAGCAGGCGCTGACGTACCAGCGTGACATCGAGCTCGTCAGCGATCGTCTGAATCGCGAACTGTGGGGCCGTTGGGTGCGCCCGCTGCAGCTCGTGCCGGAGCGCGGGGATGACCGAACGCGGATCGTCGGACGCTTGCACATGCAGCACCATCATCCCGCGATTGGTATCTGTCTGGAGGAACGGCTGATACATCGTGGCCACGATGTCGCCGGCGATATCGGCATAGGGAGAGTCCCGCACCACGCCGATGATCCGACAGGGCAAGGCGGACTCGGTCGCCATGACTCTACAGGGCTGCCCAACCGCCGGTGTCTGGCCGAAGAACAGCCGTGCGAATGTCTCGTTCACGACCGCGACAGGAGGGGAGTTCTCCTCAATATCTCGCGGCGCAAAGTCCTGCCCCTCGACAAACGGAATCCCCATGGTGGAGAAGTAGCGGGGGTAGACCATCGGTTGATGAACCTGGACCTCGGCGTCCGCCGGCGTTGTCGCGCGTCGGTAGATGCCTCCCGGGTTCGCCGGAGAGTACTCGGCCAGGCTCACCGAACGAACGCCGGGAAGGGCGCCGATTCGACCAAGCAGATTCTTGTACTCACGGTCGATTCGAACGAGCGTCTGTGGCGGCCGCCTGCGGCTATAGCTGCCCACCGGTTCCACACGGGCGACGATAACCTCGCGCTGCCTAGCCCCTCCACCGCGGCCGTCGAGCGACGCTAGGCCTCGGACGAAGAGGGCGGCGCCGACGAGCATCGCCAGTGACATTGCAATCTGCGAGACTGCCAGGAGCCGCTCTGGCACTAGCCGCAGACGCGAGCCGTGCCGCGACGTGGGTGCCCGCAGCGTCGGCATCAGGTGCAGGCCGGTCGCGCGCAGTGCGGGCGCGACCCCGAACAGCACACCGGTGAACACGGCACACGCCGCTGTGAACACAAGTACACGCGTATCTGGGGTCACATCCAGCGCGACCGGCGTCTGCTCGCGCGAGATGAAGACCACCAGGAGTCGGGTTGCCCAATGTGCCAAGCCGACGCCCACCACCCCGCCGAACCCTGCGAGCACGATGCTCTCGATGAGCACCTGCCGAGTGAGCCGCCATCGACTGGCACCGAGGGCGAGCCGCGTGCCAAATTCTGGCTGCCTCGCCGCCGCGCGGGCCAGCAGCAAGTTCGACGTATTGGCGCAGGCGATTAACAAGAGGATCCCCACACCCGCCATCAAGAGCATCAGGGGGCGGGAGAATTCGTCGCGGATATTCGAGAAACCAGTCGCTGCCTGGCTCAGCTCCGGCCAGAGGTTGACGCCTTTGAGTTGGGCGCGCAGGCTGTCCCCGAAGCGCGACAGATTCGTGCGTCCACCCATTTCGCGCTCGAGCCAGCCATGGACGCGGCTTTCGAGCCCCACCGTCGCCTGGGCGGCCGTCACACCTGGACGCAGCCGCGTCAGAACCCGGAACTGACCGGTGATGAAGCGAGGCGGGTTGCCAAGGACCGGCACAACAGTGGGCTGCATCAGAATCGGAACGAAGAGGCTCGGGGCAGTGCCGACTTCGATTCCAAAGAAACCGGGAGGGGTGACACCAACAACGGTAAAGGGCGTGCCAGAGATCGTGATCACCCGGCCGATTGTCGATGGCTCACGACCGAATCGGCTCGCCCAGTACTCGTCGCTGAGCATCACGACCGGGTGCGCGTTCGGCGTGCGGTCATCGTCGGGGCCGATCGCCCGGCCGAGTACAGGTCTGATACCGAGCAGGCGGAAGTAGTCCCCGGACACGAGCTGCCCGTTGACCGTCGGCTCAAGCGCCCCGTCGATGCTGACGTTCAGCCGCAACCCGCCCGCCGCTGCGACAGAGGCGAGTACCGTCTCATCGCTAGCCAATGCGCGGAATGCCGCGTAGGGATACTGGTTCCCAATCTTCCACAGCCCTTCCGGATTCTCGACGGGCAAAGGACGCAACGCGACCGCGTTCAACAGACTGAAGATCGCAGCATTCGCTCCGATGCCGAGCGCCAGCGATAGCACGACGGCCGCAGTGAACAGCGGTGTGCGGCGCAGGAGCCGTAGTCCGAAACTGACATCCTTGAGCAACTGCTCGAGCCACACAGGATGCCAGAGCGCTCGCACGTCCTCTTTGACGACGGCCACGTTCCCGAACGTGAGCCGCGCCAACCGGCGGGCCTCATCCGGCGCGACCCCTCTCGCGATGTAGTCGTCTGTCTCATGCTCGATGTGCGCCCGGATGTCGTCGTCAAGGCCGTCCAGCGGTCGTCGCTTGTGCCACATGGGACTACTCCTGCGAAACCGGGCGGAGCAGCCGGGCAATGGCGCCCGTCAGCCGTTCCCACCGATTGGTCTCGATGGTGAGCTGCTTTCGGCCTTTGGCGGTCAGCCGGTAGAACTTTGCGCGGCGATTGTTCTCGGACGTACCGTCCTCGAACGTGATCCAACCACGTTTGATGAGGCGATGGAGAGCCGGGTAGAGCGAGCCTTGTTCGACCTGCAGGACTTCGTCAGATCCACGCTGAATCGCTTTCGCTATCGAGTGGCCGTGGGCCGGCCCCAAGGCGACCGTGCGGAGAATGAGCATATCGAGCGTGCCCTGCAGGAGCTCGATGCGTGCGCGTGTGTCTTTGGTAGACATTCTAGGCGAGAGGAACGGTAGGCGTTGCTCGCCTAGAATGTCAAGGCGACACATCTCCTGACGATGTCGTCGATGGTTCCCCCGGACCAACGATGACGCAGTGCCGCCGACTTGGAGGCGTTCCTTTGCGGCGACACAGTCGCGTCGTCGGACCGCGGGACGGCGTTTGCGCCTCTGTGCCTTCAGGTTCACACGGACAACGCCAGTGGCAATGGCGGGCCGGAGCACCATGGGTTCCACAAGCATCAAGCGAAGCTGGAGGGTGTTGCACGCTGGAGCCCTCTCCGCGTGGGCAGGAGATTGAAAAGAAAGGGAGTGTGGCGGAGAGGGTGGGATTCGGACCTTTTCAGGCCCAATCATCGCTGTAACTTACAGCTTCTAAAGTGCGGTGCCTGCCGCGTTTGCCGGGAATGCCGTGGCGCCTTGCACGCTGTCGCACGCTGACCATCACACCGCTGGCATGTGCGCCGATGCTTACGCCCTCCTGGCGAGCCTCAACGCGCGCCGCCGCGTCATCGCCGCCTTCAGGTCGAAGTTGGCCTGCATGTCCATCCAAACTGCGGCGTCGTCTTGAAGAGCTCATCGAGGAGGATCTCCCCGGGGTGAACCGCCGGCCCTAGACTGGAGGCGTTGCGCGGGAGGCTCTCAGTGGAGCCGCCGTTTGATCATCGATCTCCGCCTCACCGCACTCGTGGCTCTGGCGATCGAGAAATGGAGAGGGTGGATGGCGGCCGGCTACACGTCGTGCGCCGGCGCGCCACAGAAGGAGCACCCAAATGTACATGCTTGTACGTTACGGTACGAGAACCGACAGAATCAGCCCGATCCCACCTTTGCACGACCATCGTGTGCTAGGGTAGCCGCACTGAGGCGAGCCGCGTCGCTCGCTACGCCGTCAGCCAGGCGTTCCTTGTCGAGCGCGCCATGTCTCACTACACTCCCCGGCTCGGAGCCATCGTCGCGGTCTTCATGGCCGCCACCGCCAGCGCGGCGACACACGCCCACGCCCAGGGCGCGCGCGCCGTCATTCGGCTCTACGACATCACCCAGACCGACGTCACCGCCCGCGCGATGGCCATGCGCGCCGCCGCATCGATTCTCGCCAAAGCCGGCGTGGTCGTCGAGTGGCGCGACTGCAGCCGCGACGGCGCCAGTTATCCCTGCCGCGCGGTGCCCGACGCCAACGAGCTCGTCATTCGCATCATGCCGGCCTCGACCACACCCGCGCGACCGTCGAGCGCGGCCGTTTCGGCGCAGAACGGTGCCGAATCAGACCTCCAGCTCGGATTCGCCGCGGTCGATCCCTCGGGTCGCGCCAACGTCATGGCCACCATTTACCGCGACCGCATCTTCACGGTCATGCGCCGTGCCGGCGTCGATTTCGGTGACCTCCTCGGCCGGGCGATGGCCCACGAGATCGGCCATCTGCTGCTGCGCGTCCCGGGCCACGCTCGCACGGGCCTCATGCGGGGCATCTGGACCGACGCCGAGCTGATCCAGAACCGCGAGACCGACTGGGCGTTCACCGAGGCCGAAGCACGCCGAATGCAGTCGACGCTGCTCGATCCGACACCTCGCGCACGCAGCGCCCACGCCTTCGAAGCCGCAGCCGCATCCGGCGAATCCGCATTCTCGTCCGGCCGTTGATCGGGTTCAGAAGGAGCCGGCCTTGAAGCGGAACAGCCCGTCGTCCTGCCGCTCGCGATAGGTGTTGTGGCAGCTGCCGCACACCTGGTTCAACGCACCCGCCGACGCATTCACCGCCGCCCAGTCACCGGCGGCCGCCGCCTTGTCGATGGCCACGGCGTGTTCGCGGGCGTCGCGCGCCCACTGCGCCGCCGGACTCTGACCCAGACCATCCCAGATCGCCTCGGTCTGCGAGAAGGCCGGCAGCAACCGGGCGACATTCTGCGAGACGACATCGGCCTTCGACTCCTGCGCGGCGGTGCGCAGCGAGGCGAACGCCGGCGCGATCGTCTTCATCGCCGAGGTCAGTGAAATCTCTTCCGGCATGAGCGGCTTGCGCGCGAGCTCGAGCGACACCGAGTTCAGGATCGAGCTGGCCACGAGCACCGGCTGCCCCGTGTACTTTGCGCGCACGTCCGCGGTCATGTCGAGGATGTAGCCGTCGCCGGCCTTGGCGATCTCGATCGGATCGAACTTCACCACCTGGCCGCGCATCATGAGGTAGCTGCGCCGATCGAGCGACGCCGTGAGATAGGGCGCCACGACCAGGATTGGCTTACCCGCCGGTGCGACGGCCATCGGTCCAGTCATCTTCCATTGGTCGACGACGAAGGTGGTCTTCGACAGCATCTGATCGACGCCCGCCGACAGCGTCACGACCTTGCCGTAGTAGGCGTCGGGATCGGAGAGGATCGTGTTGGTGGCGACAGGCAACCCCTGCGCTCCGTTGTTGCGGCCGCCTCGGCGCTGCGCCTCCGGCAGCGCCACCGCCACGGCGATTACCGCGGCCGCCGCCGCCCATCCCGCCCACGGGCGCGAAACCGGGCGCCTCATTTGGCCCGCTCCGCGTTGATCTTCTTCAGCGCTTCATCCCGCTGCTTCTGCTGCTCGACCAGCCGGCGCTGGACTTCCGAGGGATTCTGCGCGTCGGCCTCGATCTCGTCGTCGATCTCCGATCGGATGGCTCCGGCCAGATTGGCCTCCTTGTCGCTGATGTCGAGACCGCGTTTCACCATCAAGTCCTTGAGCAGCACCGCCGTGTGCTTGTTCATCACCACGCGCGCGTTGTAGTAGACGCCGTCGGCGATGGTGAGCGGCATCCAGCCGCGGTTGTTCCGGGCGTCGAGCTTGGCGCCGGCGTTGACGAGCATCGCGGCAGCTTCGTTCGAACCTCGCCAGGCGGGACCGTGCAAAGCGGTCTCGCCGTCCTTGTCCACGTCGGTCGCCGGCGCGCCGAGATCGAGAAAGATCTTGACCGCGTCGGCCGATTCTTCGGGCGCCCCTGGGCTCTCGCCCTGCGAATACACGCCGACGCCGGCCGCGACCATCAGCGGCGAATCGTTCTCGACGTTGGTGATGAAGGGATCGGCGCCGAGCTCCAGCAGCGCCTGCACGAGCGGCACGTCCACCGACTTCGACGCCAGGAAGAGCGGCGTCGCGCCGTAGCGGTTCAGGCTGTTACGGCCCTCCATGTCCGAGCTCGGCTCCTTCGTCTGCCTGGCGTTGACGTCGGCCCCGGCGTAGACGAGCCTTCGGGCCAGCTCGAGGCTGCTCATGTCGCCGAGCGGCTTCTGCCCCGGGTTGTTCTGCCCGCGTTGCGGCCGCCGCGACCACGCGATCTGGTGCAGCGCAGTCCAGCCCTGCGCCGATGCGTTCGGATCGATTCCGAGCTCGAGCAGCGCCGCGGCCGCTTCGAAATTCAGGCCCTGGACGGCCGTGACCAGCGCGCTCGTGCCATCGGGCAGCGTGTCGTCGACATCGGCGCCGCCGGCGACGAGCGCCTTGATCGAGTCGATCTCCCCCTGGCGGGCGGCGAACAGCAGCGGCGTCCACCCGAAGACCGAGCGATCGTCGACGCGGGCGCCGGCTTCGAGCAGGAGCTTCACCGCCGCGACATTGCCCTCGTGCGACGCCCACATCAGCGCCGTCTGCTGCTTCCACGACTCCCTGGCATTGACGTTGGCGCCGTGCGCGATCAGCACCCTCATCGCCTCCACCTTGCCGGTGCGCGATGCGGTCATCAGCGCCGTCTCGCCCTCGCGCAGCGCCACGTTGGCGTCGGCGCCGGCCTTGAGCAGCAGCTCGATCATCGCCGCGTTGCCGTTGACCGCGGCCGAGTACATCGGCGTGACGCCATAGCGGTTGACCGCCTTGACGTTGGCGCCCGCTCGTACCAGCCGCTGCGCCGTCGCCAGGTCGTCGAGATCGGTCGCGACGTGCAGCGGCGTCGTGCCGTCCGGCGTCGCCACGTTGGCGGCGTTCGGCTGCTTGAGCAGCGTCCGTATCGCCGTGGCGTCCTTGGCTTTGATCGCTTCGATGAGCGGCGGTCTGTTCGACGCCGCCAGCGCCGGCGCCGCGACCAGCAGCGCCGTCAATCCCCACAGAACGGTCCGTTTCATGGTCACCCCCGGCGGGGCTGCGGCCCCACCCAACGCCCTGCCTCGCTACCCACTCTGTTCCTCACCCACTCACACGGGTTCGGCCCTAGGCGCTGCTGGCCGGCGGTTTTCTTCCGGCCGGCCCCGCATTCAAGTCGAGCGTCCCGGTGCTGTCGCCGAAGCTGTCGATCGGCACGCCGGCGCCGTTGGCCAGCGTGACGAGCAGGTTCGAGAGCGGTGTGCCCATCTGCGTGGCGACGTGGCGATTGCCCTTGAGACCGATGCCGCCGCCGACGAGCGCGATCGGCACGTCCATGTGCGAGTGGATGTTGCCGTTGCTCATGCCGCCGCCGATCATCAGCATCGAATGGTCGAGGAGGGTGCCGTCGCCGTCCGGCGTGTTGCGCATCTTCTCGACCAGGTAGGCAAAGAGCTCGACGTGCCAGGTGCACAGCTTGGCGTACTTGCGCAGGTTCTCCGGGTTGTCGCCGTGGTGCGACATTGAGTGGTGCGACTCGTTCAACCCGATCTCGGGATACATCCGCGCGCGCTGTTCCCCGCCATACATGAACGTCGTGACGCGGGTGATGTCGCCCTGGAACGCCAGATGCTGCAGGTCGAACATCAGCTTGGCGTGGTCGTCGAAGCGCTCCGGTGTGCCGATGCCCGGCCGGTCGTACTCGGGCAGCGGTGACGCGGCGTTCTTCGCTTCGGTCTGCTGAATGCGGCGTTCGACCTCGCGCAGCACGTCGAGGTAGTCGGACACGGCGCCGCGGTCCTTGGCGCCCAGCTTCGCCTTCAGCTTGTTCATCTCCTCGATCGCCGAGTCGATGATGCTGTTCTTCTGCCGCGTCGCAGCCAGCTGCGCCGACGCGGGACCGCCGTCGCCGAACAGCTGTTCGAAGACCAGTCGCGGGCTGCTCTGCGTGGGGAGCGGCGTCGTCGAGGATGCCCAGGCGAGCGTGGTGCCGTAGGCGCAGCTATAGCCGGTGTCGCATCCGCCGGTGACCGAGTTCGGCAGGATCGCGAGCTCGAGCGACGGCAGCGGCGTGTCCTTCTTGAACTGCGCCGCGATCGCCTGGTCGACCGACGTGCCCGCGCGCAGATCGGAGCCTTCCGTCCGTTTGATGTGCGCGCCGGTCAGCCACGACGCGGTGCTGCGGGTGTGGTCGCCGTTGCCATCGCCCAGGCTCTCGGCGGCGCGGTTGTGGAGCCCGCTCACGATGGTGACCTGATTGCGGAACGGCTCCAGCGACTGGAGGATGGGCGAGAACTCGAAGTCGGCGCCCACGGTCTGCGGCTTCCAGAAGTTGGCGCCGGTGTGGTTCATGGCCACGCCGTTGGGCATGTAGAAGAATCCGTAGCGGCGCGCCGGCGCGGCCGCGCTCGACGCCGCGGTCAGGGCCGGCACCATCGCGTCGAGCATCGGCAGGGCGAGCGACACGCCCATCCCCTTCAGCACCGTGCGGCGCGACAGCGCTTTTTTCGTGATGATCATGACTCGAATCTCCTCAGCTGGAACGGCGTGCTCTTGACGATGCCCAGCACAATCGACGAGAACCGGTACTGCTGCGGCGCCGCATCGTGGAGAATCGCGCGCACCGCCGGCATGTCGTAGTACTCGACCCCGCGGCCGAGAGCGTAGGTGAGCAGCGTCTTGGTGACGTTGCTCACGAACTGGTCGGAGTGGTTCACGAGCACCTGCCGCAGGCCGACGAGACCGTCGATGCGTGAGCCGTCGGCGTAGACGCCCGAGTTGTCGATCGGCTCGAAGTTCTCGTCGTAGGTGCGGTACTTGCCCACGGCATCGAAGCTCTCGAGCGCGAACCCGATCGGATCCATCAGTTTGTGGCACGACGCGCACACGGCGTTGGCGCGGTGCGCCTCGAGGCGCTGCCGCAGGGTCTTCACCTTGGTGACGAGGTCCCCGTTCTCCTGCAGCGACGGTACGTTCGGCGGCGGCTCTGGCGGCGGCGCACCGAGGATGTTCTGCAGCACCCACTTGCCGCGCACGACCGGCGAGGTGCGGTTGGGGAGCGCGGTCACGGTGAGGATCGCGCCCTTGCCGAGCAGGCCGCGGCGCGGGCTGTCGTCGGCCAGGCTCACGCGCTGGAAGCTGATGCCCTTGACGTTCGGGAGGTCGTAGTGCTGCGCCAGCCGTTCGTTCACGAACGTGTAGTTGGCGGTGAGGAGATCCACGATCGGCCGGTCTTCGCGCACCATGCTGTCGAAGAAGAGCTCGACTTCGCGCCCGAAGGCCCGCGCAAGCGTGTCACCGTAGTCGGGAAAGAGAAATGGATCCGGGACGATGTCGGGCAGCCGGCGCAGCGAGAGCCACTGGCCGGCGAAGTTTTTGGTGAACGCCGCCGACCGTGGGTCCGCCAGCAGGCGTCGCGTCTGCTTTTCGAGCGCCGCCGGCTCGTGCAGCTTGTTCTGCACGGCAAGGTCGAGGAGCTCGTCGTCGGGAATGCTGCTCCAGAGAAAGAACGACAGCCGCGAGGCCAGGCTCAAATCGCTGATGCGATAGGCGCCCGGAACGGCCGCCGCCGCCGAGCCCGCCGCCGGCTCGAACTCGGTGCGGAAGAGGAACGACGGCGCGACGAGAATGCGCTGCAACCCCAGCTCGATGCCGGCGCTGAAGTCGCCGGAGGCGCGGCCTTTGGCATAAAAGTCCACCAGCACGCCCATGTCGTCGTCGGTGACCGGACGGCGGTAGGCGCGGCGCGCGAGGGTCGAGAGAATCTTCTTTGCGCAGCCCGTCTCCTCAGCCGCCGTCGCCGGGCGGCAGATGAACACGCGCTTGTAGCTGGCCGAGGTTTCGGCCCCCCCCGGGTTGAGCGGTCCCATCACCTCCAGCTCGCGAAGGGCCGCGCCCTCGCGCGTCTCGCGGTTGTCGGTGGGTCCGCGTCCGATATACGGCTTGAGGAACGGTTTGCGGAATCCTTCCGACACCGCGTTGGTCTTGGCGATGAACGTGGCACGAATCTCGTGCTCGCCAGCCGTCATCGGCACCCGGATGACCCAGTCGTCGTCGAGATGGCGGCGTTTCAGCGCCGCCTCGTCGGGAATAGGATCCCCGTTGGCGTCGCGCTGGATGTTGCGCGCGCGGGCCTGGCCGGGCGCGCGCGCGACCTGGCGCTCGATGTTCAGATCCTCTCCGGGCGTCTCGGGCAGCGTGAAGATGTGCACCCGATCGCCATCGATGCTGATTTCGAGATCCTGCTGGCCGATGAAGTGCGGGATGTCGGAGTCAATGCCGCGGCCGACTCGCGCCTTGATGTCGTAGTCGCCGCTGCGCGGCGCGATGAAGTTCACCAAATTCCCGCCGCGTGTGCCGACCGGCATGCCTTCGAGGCGGACGTCCTGATCGAGCTGATCGGGCACCCGGTAGAGCGCCCCGACCGGCGGCGCGGGGGTGCCGAGCGCGAGGCGTGCGACCTTCTGCGCGGTGTTGAGATAGCGCTCAGTGAGGAGCGGCGACAGCTTGAGCACGCCGGCGATGTTGTCGAAGCCGTAGCTGACCTCGTCGGTCGGGAGCCAGTCGGTCGCGTCCACGTCGAGGCCCAGCAGATCGCGAACCGCGTTCTGATACTCCGCGCGGTTCAAGCGGTGGAAGGGCTCGGTGCGCCCAGGGTTCGGGCTGGCGGCACCCGCACGATCGAGCGCCGACTCGAGCGACGCGGTGAAGGCTTCCAGCACATCGGCCTTCGGCCGCGGCAGGCCCGAGGGCGGCATGAGGCCCGCTCGCAGCTTGACGACGGCTTTCTCCCACACCTCGGCATCGCGTCCCACGTTGGCGACGTCCAGCGTGTCGAGGGCCAGCCCGCCCGTCTTCAGTTTCTGGTTGTGACAGGTCGTGCAGTAGGAATCGAGAAAGGCCTTCGAGGGAACAGCCGCGGACGGGTGCGCCGCCACCGGCTTGATTTCGGCCGCGGACACCGTCCGCGGGGCGCGCGCAGCGGCAGGCGCCTGCTGCGGCGGTGTTCCGGGAGTGGTGCCAACCGCCGCGGATGCGAGCACCGCCCAACAGGCAAGGAAGAACCGCCCCCAACTGACTTTCATGAACCCTCCGACGCCCGACGTGCGTGCCCCCGACGACGGCGCAGACCTCTCGCGTTCGCAACGCGCGAGCGATCTCTCACTCGTCCGGCCTTGTGCAAGGGGGGTTCCGGAGCCAGGGCCGGCCGCGGCGTCGCGCATGCGTGCGCGGTAACACGCTGGACCTCAGCGACTTGAAGGCGGCGCGCATCCTCCGACGGACGCGTTTCGAGGCGGCGGAGGCCTGGACATCGGCGTTCACGTGCCTCGAAGCGGGCACAGAAGTGTGGCGCCGCGCGGCGCGCGGCCACCGCCGGGCGGATGGGCGTCCTCCCGATGTGCCTGATTCAGGAGGTCGCGAGCGACCGCCTGCACTCGGCGCGTGAATTGCTCTGCCAGCGCCATGCTCCGTTTCGTCGCCGTCGTCCTCGTGACCGCAATGGCCGCCACCGCACGTGGCGCCCAGGGCACTCCTCCCCGCGGACCGGCCAGCCACGAGGCGTTTGCCAAAGCCCTGCTGAAACAGCTGGTGGAGATCGACACGACGCAGGCCGGCACCACCGCGCCGGCAGCGGAGGCCGTGGCGGCGCACCTACGCGCGGCTGGCTTTCCCGAGCGCGACCTCCGGATCCTCGGCCCGGTTCCGGCGCGCGCCAACCTCGTGGCTCGTCTGCGCGGCCGCGACACCGGCCGCAAACCCGTTCTCGTGATGGCGCATCTCGACGTGGTGGACGCGCAGCCGCAGGACTGGTCGGTGCCGCCCTTCATGTTTCTCGAGCGCGACGGGTGGTTCTACGGACGCGGCACCACCGACGACAAAGACGAAGCCTCGATCTGGACGGCCACGCTCATCCGCCTTCGCAGGGAGGGCTACGTGCCCGATCGGGACGTCGTGATGATGCTCACAGCCGACGAGGAAGTCGGCGGCCCGAACAACGGCACCGCTTGGCTGCTCGCGCACCATCGGCCACTGGTGGACGCTTCGTTTGCCCTGAACGAAGGTGGAGGCGGTGTCGTGAAGCAGGGCCGCCGGCTGTCGCACGGCGTCCAGGCGAGCGAAAAGACATATTTGAGCTTCGAGCTGCTGATTACGAACATCGGTGGCCACAGCTCGCTACCCCGACCGGACAACGCGATCACACAGATCGCCGCGGCACTGACCCGCATCGGCGGCTACGCGTTTCCGGCGCAATTGAACGAAGTGACCCGCGCCTTCTTCGAGCGCACGGCCCCCCTGGAAGAGCCAGCCGTGGGCACGGCGATGCGCGCGGTGGCGCGTGATTCGTCCGACGCCTCCGCGATTGCTCGCCTCGCCGCACGACCCGAGTACAACGCGCGGCTGCGCACCACCTGCGTGCCCACCCGCATCGACGGCGGACACGCCGACAACGCGCTGCCCCAGCGCGTCCGCGCGATTGTGAATTGCCGACTGGTACCAGGGCAGCTGCCGTCGGAAGTCGAGGCCACGCTCCACCGGCTGGTCGCTGACACGGCCATCTCGATCCGGCCGCTGTGGAACGCCGAGTCAGCGCCGGACTCGCCACTCGCACGCGACGTGCTGCAGCCAATCGAGGCCGTCACTGCGGAGATGTGGCCTGGTGTGCCGGTCATTCCTACGATGAGCACGACGGCCACCGACGCCTTCTACCTGCGCCGAGCGGGAATCCCGGCCTACGGAGCCTCCGGCGTGTTCGACGACGTCGAGGACATTCGGGCGCACGGCGGCGACGAGCGGATCAAGGACGTCTGGTTCTACGAGGGGTTGGAGTTCAGTTACCGGTTGATCAAGAGATTGACGAGTGACTGACTCCAGGCTCAGGGCTTAAGCCGATACTCTTGCCTAAGCCCTAAGCCCGCAAGCCTCAGTACGCCATCGCGTAACAATCCCGGCGGGCGTCGGCGGCCGCGAAGCGATTGCCGCTCTTGGGATCGATCATCACCGCCGTCGCGCAGCCGCTCATCCCGTACTGGTTGATCTGACTCAGCGAATGCCCGCGGGCTTTGAGCTGGTCCTGCACGTCCTTCGAGATCGGGGCCTCGACGTTCATGCGGTTGAAGCCGGCGCGATGCGGTGACACTGAACCGTAGAAGTGCGCCGTCTGCACGCGCGGCCAGGCGAAGGCCGTGTGCAGGTTCGGATACCAGTCGTCCCAGAACTCGACGACGTCGAGGAACGCCTGCAGAATCGTCTGCTCTTGGTTGTCTCCACCCGGCGTGCCGAGCGCCATGAAGGGCTTGCCGTCCTTCAGCACGAGGCTGGGCGTCAGCGTGTAGCGCGGCCGGGCACGCGGGCGCAGCTGGTTGGCCCGGGTCTCGTCGAGCCAGAACTGCTCGCCGCGCGTGCTCATCCCGATGCCGGTGTCGCCGAGGATGACCGAGCCGGAAATCCAGCCGCCGCTGGACGTGGTGTCAAACATGTTGCCGTCTTTGTCGATCACCGACATGTGTGTCGTGTCCTTGGGAATGCCCATGCTGGCGAGCAGCAACGGCATCGGCGTCAGCTCCGTCGAGAGATCGGCTTCGGCCTGGGCCTTCCAGAACGGCCACGCCTTCACCTTGGAGTCGAACGGGAGCGGGTCGCCGGCGATGAACGTGGTGGACGACCGGTGCGGGTCGATCAACTTGGCGCGCTCCTTGGCGTACGCCTTGGAGAGCAGACCTTCGCCCGGCACCTGTACGAACTCCGGATCGGCGTAATAGGTATCCCGGTCGGCGTACGAGAGCTTCATCGCCTCGATGAGCGTGTGGATGTAATCGGGGCTGTTGTGCCCCATCGCGTGGAGGTCGAAGTTCTCGAGGATGTTGAGCGTCTGCAGCAGCGAAGGCCCCTGGCTGACGAAGCCCTGCTTGTAGACGGTGTACCCGCGGTAGGTCGTCGAGGCAGGCTCCTCGATCCGGGCGTAGAACTCGGCGAAGTCGCTCTTGTCGTACGGCGCGTCGTGAGCTTTGAGGAAGGCGACCATGCGGTCCGCGATGTCGCCCTTGTAGAAGCGATCACGCGCAGCCGCGACGCCAGCGGCGCGCCCCTTCTTCTTGGCGACCTTCCGCTCGGCCTCCACCATCTTCTTCAATGTATCGGCGAGCGTCGGCAGCTTGATCGTCTCGCCCGGCTGATACATCGAACCATCGGGCTTCAGCCAGTACTTCTGGTTGTCCGGCCACGATTCGAAGAACTTGAGGTTGCGCTGAATCGTGGTGAACGTGCGCGGCCGCATCGGGAAGCCGTCCTCCGCGTAGGAGATGGCGCGGGCCGCCACCTGCTCGAGACTCATGGTGCCCCACTTCTCGAGCGTGGTGAGGGCACCGGCGAGCGCGCCAGGCACGACGGACGGCGGGATGCCGTCCTGTTCGAGCGTCCGCCCCTTCTGCTTGAAGTACTCGATGGTCGCGGCCTTGGGCTCCCAGCCCTGGCCCACGACCGACGTCACCTTCGCTTCTTTCGCCGGGTAAACGAGGATCAACGACTCGCCACCGAGGCTGAAGAGATCCTGTTCGACGACGCCGCCGACGAGCACGGCGGCGACGCCGGCATCGAATGCATTGCCGCCCTTGAGCAGTATCTCGAGCCCAGCGGCAGACGTCAGCGGATGACCCGCGGAGACGCCTCCCGATGCGCCGAGAATCGGCGGGCGAATGCCGCCGACGATGGGAGCGGGGGCCTCGGGCCTGGTTTCGCGGGCCTGACCCCGTTCCGGCGCGTCTTGCGCGATGCCGCGCGCGGTGAAGACGTCGAGCGACGTCGCGAGAGCGAGAACAAGAGCGAGACGAATGCTGAAACGGTTCATGGCGGCGGGCAGCAGCAATTCCGGGACCACCACGCATCACGGCGTCACGCGATCGACACTTCTTCGGCCAGGCCGCGCCGGGCCGGAGGTTTCGTGCTCGGATCGCGTGCACCCGGTGGCCGCCGCGAAGAGCGGCGACGGACCGCCGATCACGCGATCCCACAAATACGGTGGACAACAGCCCGGCTCAGTTCATCGATGTCCAGGCGCCGACGGCGCCCGAGGCTCTGTGCGCGGCACGTCCATCGGTGCGACGGCGAGCTCAGCGGCGGGCGCGACGGGGGAAGGTGTTGATTCTCGATGGCGGCGTCGTGGTCGACCTGAAGACGTTGAAGGTGGACGCGCGTCTCCCGATGACCGAGAGGGTTCCGGCCCGAGCGCCCTCGCGTGGGCGCCCGGGCACTGACCCCCTACCAGCCCAGTCGCACCTGGAACTGCAGCGATCGGGCGAAGCCACCTACCTGCGTGATCTGGCCGAAGGTCGACGTGCCGAAGGTCGTCACCGGCCCGATGAACAGCGGATCGTCGAACAGGTTCAGCACGTCCACCCGCAGCGACAGGCTCTTGGTGCCCAGCCGCTCGGTCTTGGAGATCGCCAGGTCGGTCGTGCGCTGGCCCGGACCGCGCCACTCGGTATTGGTGCGTGGGACGGTGCCGAACGTGAACGCCGGCGCCAAGCTGAATGCGGCCGGATTGATCCAGCCGTTCACCGCCCGCTCTTCCTGACTGCCGCTCGTCATCGGATCGACGCCCTCGACCAGGTTCGGACGCTGTTGGCTGCCCAGCAGGTTGGAATTGTTGCTCGACTGGCTGATGTTGAGCGGGAATCCGGTCTGGTAGCGGCCGGCCACCGTGACGGTCCATCCACCCGCGAGCGCGTTCGCCACGCCGCCGTGCAGCCACTTCCGATCCTTGCCGAACGGCAGCTCGAAGGTCGCGTTGACGTTCACGCGATGGGCGATGTCGAGCAGCGAGACGCCGTACTCGCGGCCGATGTCGTAGTTGTCGAGGGCCCCGAGCGCGCGGTTCGAGAAGGTGTTGCTCTCGCCGAACTGGTTGTCCTCGAGCCGTCCCCAGGTCTCGCTGATGTCGAGCGCGTAGCCGTTCGACATCCGCTTGGTCCAGCGGGTGATGAGCGCGTCATAACGCGCGCGGGCCCCGTTGTAGCGGTGCATCAGGATGTTGTCGAACTGCGGGAACGGCCGCAGCAGCTGCCCGCGGGTGATGGTCGCCGATCGGCTCAGATTGCCGAACGCGGCGATACCGAAGAAGGGGTTCGGCACCGTCTGTTGCAGCGCCGTCCCGAGCGACTGATACTGGGGATCGAGCTGGTTGAGGTTGACCGTCGCGTCCACCGTGCCGCCGATCAGTAGCCGCTCGGATCGGCTGCCCATGTAGCCGACGGCAATGGCCATCTCGCCGGGCAGCTCACGCTGCCAGTCGAAGGAGTACTGCTGCACGTAGCCCGGCTTCGAATTCTGATCCACGAAATCGATGACGCTGCCGGCGCCGGTCGCAAGGCCGAGCGAGTTGCCCTGGGGCTCGGTGACGCCGTTTGGGAACGGGTTCGCCAGCGTGCCCACCGGCGTCAGCCCGCCGTCGGTGCTCGCCAGGAACGTGGTGGACGCCGAGTAGCCGCGGGCCCCGATCGTCGCCTCGGCAATGTCGGTGATCGGTGGCACGAAGTAGAGACCGTAGCCGCCGCGCACGACCATCTTCTCCGACAGCGAGTAGGCGAAGCCGCCGCGGGGCGCCACGTTGTTGAGGGGCTGCTGCTGCCGCGAGGGGTAACCGTCGACGCCGGCGTACATCAGGCCACCCTTGAGCGTCATGCCTGGCACCTGCACCGGGAAGAGCGCGTCGCGGTCGAAGCCTACGGTAAAGCGGTTGTCCCGCGCCGAGACGCCCGGCTCGTACTCGTAGCGGAGTCCGAAGTTGAGCGTCAGCCTGTCGGTGACGCGCCAGTCGTCCTGCGCAAAGGCCGAGTAGTAGTCGGTGTAGTACTTCCCGGGCGTCGCGACGTTGACGTCGCCGCTGGCCGGATAGCCGAGCAGGAAGCTCGCGAACGCGTCGCCGGCGGTGCTGCTGGCGGTGTTCGGGTTGGGCCCCTGGGTGTAGCCCTGTGTGAACGTGAAGCTCCCGTTGTTCGGCGCTTGCGAGTAGCCGGACAGCCTCCGGTAGTCCGCTCCGAACTTGAACGACTGTTTGCCCTTGAATTTCGTGAGCGAGGCGTTGGCGGTGTGCCCCTCGAACAAGGTGATGTTGTGGGCGCCGTGGCCGATGCTGCTGTAGCCGTTGATGGTGGTGGAAGGGAATCCTCCCGGCGTCAGCACGCTCGAATAGCTGGCAGGAAATCCGAGCGTGGACGGGTCGAAGCCCGCCACGTAGTTGGTGCCGTCGCCAAGAAAGTGATAGTAGCCGTAGCGCACCGCCAGGGCCGTGTTGTTGTTTGGCACGATGACCTGGTTCGACGACAGGAAGTGAATCGTGCGGTAGCCCACGGTGCCGGACGGGTCGGCGGGAATGGTCCCGTGCGGTCCCCAGAACGCCGACCCCGGTTCGGCCGTGTGCTGGTGGGCATACATGCCCGTGGTGGTCCACCTGTTGTTCCACCGCTGGTCGATCTTGAGCGTCTCCTGGTCTTGAGGCCCGTCGTCGAGACTGGCCGACCCGTTATAGGACCGCCCGGAGGTCGGCAGCGGCATCTGCCCGATCATCGCGAGCGCAATCGGGTTGATCCGGTTGAGCGGAATCTTGTTGCCCGGGAAGGGATCGCGGATGAAGCCGGTGCCGCTCGGGTTGGACCGCGTCGTCAACGGGTCGTAGATGGTGACGGTCGACTGCGAGAAGTCGCCCGAGCGCTCGAGCGCCGTGGGGAACGTGAGCACGTTGTTGCGGGTGCTCTTCTGCTTGTAGTCGTCGGTGCTGAACCAGAAGAACGTCTTGTCCTTGACGATCGGGCCGCCGAACGACCCGGCCCACGAGTAGTAGTACTGTGGCGGGTTGGGTGTGCCGGCACGCTTGGCAAAGAACAGCTTGCCCGTGCCCCAGCCCGGCTTGTTCATCAACAACCCGCTGCCGTGCGTCTGGTTCGCGCCGGACCGAGCGGTGACGTTGAAGACGCCGCCAGCCGCGCGACCCATCTCGGCGTCGTAGGTCTTGAGCTGCACTTTCATGTCCTCGACGCCTTCCGTCGAGGGCACCCATGACGCGCGATTGAGCATGTCAGTAATCGACACGCCCTCGATCAGATAGGCGTTGCCTCGGCGCGGACCGCCGCCGAGGGACAGCAGCGAGGCGCCGGACTGATCCTGATACCGCACGAACTGCGGGTCGCCGGACTGGACAACGCCGGGCGTCGCAATCGCGGTATAGAAGGTGTTGCGCCCGAAGAGGGGGATGGCGGTGATTTGCGCCGCCGAGAGCGTTGTGCTCACGCTGGCCGTCGATCGCTCGACGACCGGCGCCACCGCCCGTACGGTGATCTGTTCTTCCAGGCCGCCCACTTCCAACGCGAAATCCATCGTGACGATCTGCTGCGTCGCGATGCGAAGTCCTTTTCGCTCCTCGGTCTTGAAGCCCGCAAGCGCGACCCGCACGGTGTACAGACCGGGGAGCACGCCGGTGAACGAGTACTCACCCACTTCGTTGGTGACGGCGGAGCGGGCGGAATTGGTCCCCTCGTTGGTCAGGGTCACCTCGACGCCGGGCACGATGCCCTGCACGTCCTTGACCACGCCCCGCATCCCACCTTGATACGTCTGGGCCGACAGTGGCCGCGCCACCAGACCCAGCGCGAGGGCGAGCGCCGCTGCACGCCACACGCGCATGCTGCCTCCAGTCATGCGATCTCCTCTCGTTCTGCGTTCGAAGGATGCGCCACGCGGCGCGGTTACCGACGGAGCGATGTCAGCAAGACCCGCGCCGGACTCGACCCGCGATCCCACGACGATTCGTTGAAGATGGAACGGACTCTGCGCTCGACGCGCCGGCCGGATCGGGCGCCGGAGACATTCGTGGACATGCGGACCGCGCGACCCTTCGTATTTGGCAACCCGTCGCGCGCCGGTTGGCCCGATCACAGGGCCGGGATCGACACGCGTGTACGCGCCCACCCGGCGTTCACGCAATCTTGTGACTTCTCCGATCGACGCGTCGGCCACGAGCAGGCGACGCCGCTCTCGATCGATGAGGTTTCTTCGACAAACGCGGCACCCGCACGTTGCGCGTGTGGTGGCCCCGCGCTTGCTCTTAGCCCGGGAGACCGTACGGCCGTTCCGCGGGCCGGACACCCGCGACATCGACGACAACCCGGGAGACGCATCGATGCCACGTCGTTTCGCCATTCTCTTGGCCGTTTGCGCGCTCCTGCTGCCGGCGTCCTTCGCCTTCGCCCAGCAGAACGCGACCCTGCAAGGTACCGTCCTCGACGATCAGAAGGGCGTGATGCCAGGTGCCACCGTGACCGCCATCGACACCAGGACGGGCCGCCAGACCGCCGGCGTCACCGGTGTGGATGGACGCTTCGGCCTCGAGAACCTGCCGCCGGGCGAATACACGCTCCGCATCGAGCTGCAGGGATTTGCCACCGCCGAACTCACCAACATCGAGCTGCTGGTGGGAGTCAACGCCACCGTGCCGCCGGTCACCCTCAAACTGGCCAGCCTGCAGGAGACGGTGACTGTCAGCAGCCAGGCGCCGATCGTGGACCTCTCGTCGGCGCGGGTCAGCGGCAACATCGACCGCCGCCAGATGGCGGAGCTCCCGCTCCAGGGCCGCAACTGGATGGAGCTGTCGTTGATGGTCAAGGGGATCACCGCGAACAACATCGGCAACACGCCGGGGGTCAGCGACGATCAGTTCCAGCTCAATCTCGATGGCCAGCAGGTGTCACAACGGATTTCCGGCTCGGGATTCGGGCAGCCCAAGATGAGCCGCGAGTCGATCGCCGAGTTCCAGATCGTCACCAACATGTACGACATCACCCAGGGCCGGTCGACGGGCGTGCAGGTGCAGGCCGTCTCGCGCTCGGGCACCAACGACCTCCGCGGCTCGGCCTTCGGGTTCTTCCGCAGCGATAAGTTCAATGCGGCCGACCCGGTGAGGAAAGTGGTACTCCCCTACTCCGACCAGCAGACCGGCTTTACGCTCGGCGGGCCCATCGTCAAGGACCGGCTCCACTACTTCGGATCGTACGAGTACGAGCGCAACCCCTCGACCGCGGTGCTCACCCCCACCGCGCTGCCGAACCAGAGCTGGTCCCTGCCCTCGAACACCATCCAGAAGAACTACCTCGCCCGCGGCGATCTGGTGAAGTCGTCGAAGGACAACGTCAGCGTGCGGCTGCAGCGCTGGGAGCTCGACAGCCCGTTTCAGATCTCGAGCGGCACGACGCACCCGACGATGGCGGAGCACCAGCGCTACTACTCCACCAATCTGTACGGCACGTGGACGCGGGTGCCGACGAACCACCTCACCATGCAGGTGCACGTCGGCACCGCGCGGTTCTCGTGGTACGACGATCCGATCCCGTCGAACTCGCAGGCATTCCGCAACTTGCCGTTCGGCGTGCCGGTGTTCTCGTTCCCCAACCTGTCGCTCGGCGGGCAGCAGAACTTTCCCAACTATTCGTGGATGAAGCAGTACCCCGCGCGCATCGAAATGAACTGGCACGCGGGCCGACACGATATGAAGTGGGGAGCCGAGTACCTGAAAGACCGGCACACCAAAGTGTGGGATCTCAACCGCCGCGGCACCTTTACGTTCAACCGGCAGCCGTCGACCGCGATCCTGGAGGCCGCGTTCCCGCAGGATGCCTGGGACGACCCCTCGCGATGGGACCTCAGCCTGCTGCAGCCCTACCTGCAGCAGTACTCCGTGTTCTTCCACAAGGACTATCTGGTCAACGTGCCGCGCTCGCAGACCGCGGCCTGGTTCGGCGACAACTGGCGGCCGGTCGACGACCTGACCGTCAACCTCGGAATCCGCTACGACCTGGACTGGAACGGGCTCAACCCGCCGGGCGTGCGGGACATTGCGATTCCGATCGACAACGGGCGTGACAAGGGTGACTTCGGCTACCACCCCGGCGTGCGCGACACCAACAACTTCGGACCGCGGGTAGGCTTCGCGTGGAACGTGGGCGGCACGAACAGCCTGGTGATCCGCGGTGGGACCGGGCTCTACTACAACTTCCCCGTCTCCAACGTCACCTACCGCCAGCAGTTCTACAACAACGCCGTCGCGGCGGTGTTCCTGCCAAGCGGCACCAACTTCCTCAACGACCCGTTGAACGGCGTGTCGCCGGATGCGTATCTCTCGAGCGCGGTCCCGGCGCCGCCCCAGGAAACGACGATCATCTCGCCCGGCTACGTGGATCCCTACGGCTGGCAAAGCACGATCGGCTTCCAGAAACAGCTCGGCTCGCTCATGGGCTTCGACGTGGACTTCACCGATCTCGAAGAGCGCTCGATGGTCCGCAGCCGGGACGTGAACCTGTTCTTCGACCCGGTCACGGGCTACGTCAAGGACCCGGTGCTCTTCGGCCGCCCGAACCCGGCATACGGCCTCGATCAGTGGCTGACGAGCGACGGCAAGACCCAGAGCCGTCTCCTCTCCAGCTCGTTCACTCGCCGCTTCAACAACATGTTCCAGGCGAGCTCCACTTACACCCTGGCGCTGTCGATGAAGGACAACACCACGGGGTTCGGCTACCAGGCCGACAACCCGTTCAACCCCAACGCCGACTGGGCGACCTCGACGGGCTTCCAGCGTCACACGTTCCGGTCGAACGGCATCGTTCGCCTGCCGTGGGAGGTTTCGCTGTCCGGCTCCTACTTCTACGGTTCGGGCGCCCGCTACAACCCGACCAGCTCGACCCGCCCCTACAGCAAGCCAGGCACGAACCGGCTGAACATCGGCGCACCGATCACCATTCCCGCCGCGGTCGTCGAGCGCTGGGACGGTCCGGCCGTGATCGCTACCGGGACGACCTGGACGCGCAACGGGCTCAAGGGGCTGCCGCTGCACAAGGTCGACATGCGCGTGACGAAGACCGTCACGCTGTCAAACGAGTTCCGGATCGAGCTGCTCGCCGAGCTCTTCAACGTGTTCAACCGGAAGAACTACGGCGCCTACACCACGACGATCACATCCGCCAACTTCGGCCTGCCGGTGGCCACTTCGGGCAACGCCTACGTTCCGCGGCAGGGTCAGCTCGGCGTACGCGTGAGCTTCTGAGATGCGGGCGCGCGCCTTCCGCACCGCCGCAGCGACGCTCCTCCTCGTGGTCAACGGGGTGATGCCGCCGGTCACCGGGCTGGCGGCGGCGCCCGCGGCCAAGGGGTTTCAGATCGAGGAAGCCACCATCGACGGCATCCAGTCGGCCATCCTCGACGGCCGACTGACGTCGACGCAGGTCGTGGAAATGTACCTCCAGCGCATCAAAGCCTACGACGGCCCCTGCGTCTCACAGCCCGAGGGCATCCTCGGGCCGTTCACCACCATCCCGCACGCGGGACAGATCAACTCGCTCATTACCGTCAATCTCCGGCCCGCGGCACGTGAAGCGCTCGGTCTCGGCCCGCGCAAGGCACGAAGCCTCACCGATCGGGCCGACGACAACCCGGCCCTGCCCGACGCCCTCGAGGTGGCAGCCAAACAGGACGGCCAGTTCAAGGCGACCCGCAAGCTGGTGGGTCCCCTGCACGGCGTGACGCTCGCCATCAAGGACTGGTACGACACCGCTGACATGCGCACGACCGCGGGCGCCGACGCCGCGTACGCCAACGATCGCCCACCGCGGGACGCGACGTTCGTGACGCGGCTCCGGGACGCCGGCGCCATCATCCTGGCCAAGGCGAACGTGGGCTCCGGCATCTCACGCAGTCCGTTCGGTGGCATCAGCTGCAATCCGTACGACACCGAGCGCTCAGCGGGCACGTCGAGCAGCGGCTCCGGCACATCGGTCGCCGCCAATCTGGTGACCTGCGCGATTGCCGAGGAGACGGGCGGATCAATCCTGCATCCCACCAAGAACAACATGGTGGTCGGCCTGGCGCCGACGCAGGAGCTGGTGAGCCGCAACGGCATGTACGGCGCCGGCTACAACACCCGGACCGGTCCGATTTGCCGCACCGTCAAGGATGCCGCCAGAATCCTCGACGTCATCGCCGGGTACGACCCGAAGGACGAGCTCACCGTCTTCAGCGTCGGCCGGACGCCGGCGGAGCCCTACGCGAGCTTTGCCGGCGCCACCAGGCTCGACGGCGTGCGCATCGGCGTGATTCGCGAATACATGGACCGCTCGCTCTTCAACCAGGCCGACGAAGAGAGCATCGCGGCTACCGAGCGTGCGCTCCTCGACTTGAAGAAGCTCGGCGCCACGATCGTCGACCCCGGCGAAAAGGGCGCGCTGCTGCAGAAGTACATCGACATGTACGCGCCGTCGGCGATGAACAAGCTGTTCATCGAGCGCTTCCCGACGGCGTTCCCGATCGGCGAGACCGGCAAGCCGACGTCGGACCATATCGCCCTGCTCGTCGACATGGCGAAGGCGCCTGAACGAGTCCCGGAGGGGGCCCAGGGTCTGAACTTGCGAAACCTGGGACGCGGCGAGTCGATCGGCGAATCCCGCTACATGATCGAGCTGTACCTGAAGGAACGGAACGACGCGAAGATCCGGACGGTGAAGGACCTGAACGCGCACTCCAAGGCGCTGACGGACACGAATCCCGACGCGGGCAGCAACGCCAGGGGCGGCAGCGGCGGCGGCGAGAACCGCACGGCGCTGACGATGGACACGTCGGATCGCTGGCTGGCGCGCTACGCTGTGCAGCAGATCGTGCTGGCAGCGATGGAGGACATGAAGCTCGACGCCATGATCTCGCCAACCGGGAACATCCCTCCCTACATCCTCGGCCGCCCGCTCGAGCCCACCCTCAACGGGCGCGGCCCGTCGATCTGGAGTTTTCTCGGGACGCAGGGATTCCCGGAGCTGGGTGTGCCTGCGGGCTGGACCACGAAGGTTTACGACCGCGTGCGGGACGCTGCCGCGGTAGGCGGCACGCGTCTCACGGGCCCGACGCCGGCCAAGCTGCCGCTCTCCATCATGTTCTTCGGGCGCCCGTTCAGCGAACCGATGCTTTTCAAGATCGCCTCGGCCTACGAGGGCGCCACCCACCACCGCGAGCCCCCGCCAGAGTTCGGGCCGGCGCACTGATCGTCGCGTGTCGAATGGGCGAATGACCAGGGCAGTTCTGAGCGCGTGTGCGGCAGCGGTTGCCGTCGCGCCACTGGCGGCTCAGGTAACGGATGCCGCGCTCGTCACACGAGCCCGCGCAGTTCACGAGCGTGTGCTGACCATCGACACGCACATCGACTTCGAGCCCGCGCATTTCATACCCTCGTGCAACTACACGCAGCGCCTGGTGACGCAAGCGAATCTGCCTAAGATGCGGGACGGCCGGCTCGACGCCGCCTTCTTCGCCGTGCAGGTGCCCCAGGGACCGCTCACCGCCGCGGGCTACGCGGATGCCTACAGCAAAGCGCTGACGAAGTTCGATGCCGTGCACCGGTTGACGGAGCAGCTCGCGCCGAAAGAGATCGGGCTCGCGTTGATGCCAGCGGACGTGTCGCAGATCGCCCAGAGTGGGCGCACGGTCGCGGTGATTGGCGTCGAGAACGGGTATCCAGTTGGCACCGACGTCGCGCGCGTGCGGGAGTTCTATCGGCGGGGGGCGCGGTACATGGGGCTCGCCCACACGGGCCACAACCAGCTCGCCGACTCTCATTCAGGTGAGGCGACGAAAGACGCGCCGAATGAGGGGCTCAGCGCCTTGGGTCGGGACGTGCTTGCGGAGATGAACCGCCTGGGCATGCTGGTCGATCTCTCACATCTGTCGAAAGCGGCCACCATGCAGGCCATCGCGCTCTCGAAGGCGCCAGTGATCGCGTCGCATTCCTCCGTCCGCGCGCTCGTCGATCACAACCGCAATCTGGATGATGAGCAGCTGCTGGCGGTGAAGAAGAACGGCGGAGTGGTCCAGGTCGTGGCATACGCGGGTTATCTGAGAGCCGGCGCTCGCAGTGGCCGGGCACCGATCCGCAACGCCGTGGCGGCGGGGACGCTGGCAGCGTGTCCTATCGAGGCGGCGTCTGCCAAGCCCTTATCGGTCGAAGGACGGCCCGGTGTGAAAGAGCTCGTCGATCACATCGACTACGCGGTCAAGCTGATTGGACTCGAGCACGTCGGCATCTCGTCGGATTTCGACGGTGGCGGCGGCATCGAGGGCTGGGACAGCGCCGCCGACACGGCGAACGTAACAATCGAGCTCGTGCGCCGCGGTTATCGCGAAGCAGACATCGCCAAACTGTGGGGACAAAACCTGCTTCGCGTGTGGTCAGAGGCCGAGCGCGTCGCTACTCTGCGGAACGTTCAGGCCACGCGTTGAGCGAGACCCGCCAGAGCGTGTCGCCGCGCGCCCGGCTCGACGCCATCGACGTCGTGCGCGGGGTGATCATGGTCCTGATGGCGCTCGATCACACGCGCGATTTCTTCGCGATCCCGGGGCCGAGCCCGACGAACATGGCGCAGACGTCCGCTCCGCTGTTCCTGACGCGCTGGATCACGCACATCTGCGCGCCAGCGTTCTTCCTGCTCGCTGGAGCCGGTGCGCGTCTGTCGCTGCGTCGACAATCTGTCAGCGATCTGTCGCGGTTCCTGGTGACGCGTGGCCTCTGGTTGATCGTGGCCGAGCTGGTGGTGGCGCGCTGCTTCGCCTACCAGTTCAATGCCGACTACCAAATCACGCTGTTGCTGGTGCTCTGGGCGGCCGGCTGGGGGATGATCGCGCTGGCGGCGCTGGTGCATCTTCCCGTGTCGGTCGTGACGGCGATCGGCGCGCTGCTCGTCGCCGGGCACAACCTGTTCGACTCAGTGAAGTCGGCCGATCCGCTGTGGACGATCCTGCATCAGCAGCGCGCCGTGCTGAGCGGCGATCACGTCGTGTTCGTCGCCTATCCGCTGATTCCCTGGATAGCCGTCACCGCTGTCGGATACGGACTGGGAGCGCTCTATTCGTGGACTGCTGACGCGCGTCGAGCCCTGCTCCTTCGCCTTGGCCTCGCCGCGAGTCTGGCCTTTGTCGTCATCCGCGGCATCAACGTGTACGGCGATCCCGCGCATTGGAAGCCACAAGCGACTACGCTCTTCACCGCGCTCTCGTTCCTGAACGCGACCAAGCAACCGCCGTCACTGCTCTATCTGTTGATGACGCTGGGGCCGGCGCTGCTCCTTCTGTGGGCCGTCGACGGGCGCACGCCCCGTCTGCTCAGGGCGGCGCTGACGTTCGGGCGCGTGCCGCTGTTCTACTACCTGGCGCACTTCGCGCTGCTCCACCTGCTCGCGGTCGTCGTCTGCTACCTGCGCTACGGAACGGCGCACTGGATGTTCGAATCGCCGGACCTCGCGCACTATCCCTTCAGCCCGCCACCTGATTGGGGATTCACATTGCCGCTCGTATACATCTGGTGGGCGTCGGTGGTGCTCGCGATGTATCCGCTCTGCGTGTGGTTCGGCCGGCTCAAGCAGCGGCGGAGCGACGCGTGGCTCAGTTACTTGTGACGTTCACACTCATGGGGAAACTGGCCGTGAGAGCCGGCATGAGCGCTGACGACGTGGGAACCTCATCCGACGCCTGAGGGCTGCTTCGCGCCGACTGACTTCGATCGGAATGTCACGCGGAAATGTCATCCACGCCCCGCAAGCGAGCCCGCCGGTTCGCTGAGCGCCCGCCTAGAGCAAGAGAAATGCCGGGATGGCTGAGAGAATTCGTCTCTCGGGAGAGGACCCAGAAAATCAGAGTACTAGATTGGCGGAGAGGGTGGGAGTCTTCGATCCGGTTCGCCGAAATCCCAACGAATGCGGCCGTTTCTCCCCAAGTCGCGGAGCGGCAATCATTTGGCGTCTTCATCTAGCTGCGTCGACCTTCGTCCGCTGGCGCTCGTTTTCGTCCTTTGCCAGCGCGATGTCACTCGAAATGTCTCTCGCAACGAGCGTCTCCGTGGACCGAATTCTCGAGTTCTGGATCGGCAACCACTTGGCGACTTGTCAGGACTGATCGCTACCGTTCAACTCGAGCGCGGCGGACGGCCATTTCAGCTCGTCTGGCAGCGTCAGTCCGTGCGGGCGCCAACCGGTGCCTACAGCACGATCACTGTTGACATGCGACGGCAGTCGCACTAGCATGCGACTCCTGTCGCACGTTGAACCTGATGCCGAAAGTCACACCGGAGCGGCTCGCGCGGCGCGAGCGCGAGATCGTAAACGCGCTCTTCGCGCTCGGTAATCGCGCCACGGCCGAGGAAATCCGCGCGCAGCTCGTCGATGCGCCGAGCGGATCGTCGGTACGCGTAATGCTGACGCGCCTCGAGAAGAAAGGCGTGCTGCGGCACAAGGAAGAGGGAGTTCGCTACATCTACTCGGCGACTGTCTCGCCAGAGAAAGCGAAGAAAGCGGCACTGCAGCAGCACATCCAGACTTTCTTTGAAGGCTCGCTGGCGCAAATGGTGATGTCGCTCGTGCGCCAGGGCTCGTGGACGAAACAGGAACTCGCCGATCTAGCGGCAGAAATCGAACGGGCGCGCAAGGAGAAATAGACAGATGTCCTTCGCCGTCTTGATCCTATTGAAAGCGACCCTCGTGTGCGGCGCCGCGTTGGCCTTCGCGCGGATATGCCGCCAGCGTCGTGCCTCGATTCGTCATTTGATCTTTGCGCTCGCGTTCGCCGCGCTGGTCGTGATCCCAGTTGCCAGCGCCGTACTGCCGCTCCTGGTTGTCACGATCCCCGTACCGCAGCAGCGTGAAGCGCCCGCCGTGACCGCAATCCCTGTTGCGAGCACGCCGATCGAAACAGGCCAGGAACGCGCACCGTTCGCTCCGGCCGTCCCGGGCTCTGCGTCCCTCACACTGACTCGAGTGATTGTGGTGATGTGGCTCACGGGTGTGGTGACGTTTCTCATCCCCGTTGGCGCGGGCCTCTGGCAGATGCGTCGCCTTCGCTTCCGGGCGCTACCGTGGATGGAGGGGCAGGTGTGTCTACGGCCCATCGCAGAGGCACATGGTGTCCGTCGTCACGTGGACGTGCTGCGTCACGAAGCGGTCACCGGGCCCATGACCTGCGGGCTGTTCACTCCGGCGATTGTATGTCCGATCGATGCCGACTCGTGGGACTCCGCCGCGCTGCGACGTACCCTCACCCACGAGATCGAACATGTGGCGCGGTACGACTGGCTGATACATTGCCTGTCGCGGACGATCTGCGCCCTGTACTGGTTCCACCCGCTGGTATGGATGGCATGGCGCCAGCTCCGTCTCGAGGCGGAGCGTGCCTGCGACGACGCGGTCCTCCTTGCCAGGGATGATGCTCGGAATTACGCCTCGCTGCTGGTGGCGATGGCACAGCGAGATCGAGTGCTGAAAAGTGGGCCGCTACTTGCCATGGCCGCGCGCAGCGATCTTTCCCTTCGCGTCGCCGCCCTGCTCAACGATCGTCAGGAACGCGGTCGCCTGAGATTCGGACGAACGCGCGCCAGCGTGGGGATCGTGCTGAGCAGCGCGGCCATGCTGGTCCTGGCGGCCCTCTCAATCACCGCGCGCGCATCACAGGCGCCCAATCGGATCCAAACAGATCCACTGCCGACATTCGAGGTTGCCTCCGTCAAACCCAACAAATCCGGCGCAAGCAGGTCGATGATCGAGAACGTGCAACCGGGTGGTCTTTGGCATCTCACCAACGTCCCGACGCGTGCGCTGATCCGCACTGCGTATCGCGTGCAGGACTTTCAGATCGTCGGCGCGCCAGACTGGGCGCAGACGGAGCACTACGACGTTGTGGCCAAGGCGTCAGGCGATCTTCGCCCCGTGAGTCCGGGGGCACCTCGTGCTCATTTCCTGATGCTGCGGTCTCTTTTGATCGATCGGTTCAAGCTGAAGGCGCGCTTGGAAACGAGGGATGGACCGGTCTTCGCGCTGGTCGCGGCCCGCGCTGACGGGAAACCTGGCGCAGGCTTGGTGCCCGCACATGATAACTGCGCCGCCATCATCGCAGCGGAGAGAAAGGGCGAGCGTCGCGCGTCCCCGCCGGGTGAACGGCCCGCCTGCGGGCTGATTGCCGGACCAAACAGAATGGGTGGTGACAGAATCGCTGGTGGTAATACGTCGATGAGTCAACTCGCGACGACGTTGTCCAGTCCGGTGAGCCGCACGGTCCTTGACCGCACTGGACTGTCGGGCGCTTTTAACTTCACCCTCGATTTTCTACCCGACGGCAGTTCGATTGACGCGAGCCAGAACTTGCCGTCCTTGCAGACTGCACTTCAAGAGCAACTCGGACTGAAGCTCGAACCAGCCCGAGGCCCGGTCGAAGTCTTAGTCATCGACCACATCGAGCGGCCCACCGAAGACTGAATCGCGCCGGGTTTGTCGGAGGGCTCATTCGTTGAGAGGATGGAGCCCATGGGACGACCGAGTAAGTATTCCCCCGAGGTACGTGAGCGCGCGGTCCGGATGGTGCGAGACCACGGCGCGGAACACCCGTCGCAGTGGGCGGCGATTGCGTCGATCGCCCCGAAGCTGGGATGCACGACGGAAACGTTACGACGCTGGGTCCGCCCGGCGGAACGCGATGGCGGCCAGCGGGCAGGGCTGACGACCGACGAACGGCAGCGATTGAAGGCGTTGGAGCGCGAGAATCAC
>DASYRM010000061.1:0-117861 GCA_036004405.1 Vicinamibacterales bacterium | reverse complement strand
CCGGGACAAGGAGTTCGGGTTCACCCAGGTCGACTACGAGGTCGTTCAGCACTTTCCGATCCTGCGCGAGGCGTGGGCAATCTCGCTGCGAGGGCTGGCGCAAACGGCGTTCGAGAAGGACGGCCAGCAGATTCCGTTCTTCATGCTGCCGTCGCTCGGCGGCGGCTCGAACCTGCGAGGGTTCACCAGCTGGCGTTTCCGCGATCGAAACAGCCTGCTCCTGCAGGCCGAATGGCGGATCATGGTGAACCGGTTCGTCGACACCGCTGTGTTCTACGATGCCGGCAAGGTCACGGCCAGCAAGTCCGACCTCGATTTCAGGGCGCTGAAGAGCGACTACGGCTTCGGCGTGCGCTTCCATGGGCCGCTCGCCACCGCGCTGCGCGTCGAGGTGGCGCGCAGCACCGAGGGAACGCGCCTCATTTTCGCCACCGGAGCCGCATTTTGAGACGCCTGATTCTGCTCGCGGTCACGTTTGGTGCGCTGGCGGGCTCCGTCTCGACCCAGTCCCCACGGTTCTATCCAGACGATCCGATCGCCCGCGAACCGGAATCGCAGGATGCGGCCGGTGCCAAGCCCAACAACATCGAGACCAACTACGAGATGGTCCGCAACCTGTTCGTCACCGCCGGCTACCAGCCCTCGGGCCGGCGCGCGCAGAACATCAACACCATCGACGAGGTTCCGGATTCGCACTGGTTTACCAACCGGATCGGCACCACGACCATCACGACTGACCAGATCACTCGCGGCGACAACGTCGGCGCCCCGCCCGATCCCTCGCGCTGGGTGCTCATCCGGGAGAAGACGGCCGGTGCCCACCCGGGCTTCACGGCCCGAGACGCCAAGGGCGAGACCTGGTTCCTCGAGTTCGATCCGCCCTACTACCCCGAAGGCGCCACCGCCGCGGTGGCAGTGGCCACGAAGATCTTCTGGGCCTTGGGCTACAGCCAGGTCGAGAGCTATCTCACGACCTTCGATCCCGCCCGCGCCGAGATGGACCCGAAGGCGACGCTGCGCCGCCCCTCTGGAGCCCGGACGCCGTTCAGCCGCGACGACATGAACGCCATCCTCGAACGCGTGGCGCGGCGCAAGGACGGCACCTATCGCGTGATTGCCGGCCGGCTGATTCCGGGCAAGATTCTCGGGAACTTCCGCTTCGAGGACACGCGCTCAGACGATCCGAATGACCTCGTTCCCCACGAGCATCGCCGTGAGCTGCGCGCGCTCCGCGTCTTCGGAGCGTGGACCAACCTCACGGACCTGAAGGCCGCCAACACCCTCGACGCCCTCACCTCGGCCGGCGGCCGGTCCGTCGTCAAACACTACCTGCAGGACGTCGGCTCCACCTTCGGTATGTGCAACGAGCTGCACGAATGGGACCTCAGCTACGAGCACTTCTATCAAGCCGACACCACGCGGCGGCGCCTGTTCTCGTTCGGCTTCGCGCTGAGCCCGTGGCAGACGATCGACTACGTGGAATATCCGTCGGTCGGTAAATTCGAAGGCGATCGGTTCGACCCGAAGACGTGGCGGCCGCAGACGCCAACGACGGCCTACATGGAAACCCGCGCCGACGACGCATTCTGGGCCGCACGTCGCGTGGCCGCCTTCACCGACGACCTGATCAGGGCGGCGGTGCACACCGGAGAGTTCAGCGACCCCGCGGCAGAGCGGTATCTGGGCGACGTCCTGATCAAGCGGCGGAACAAGATCACCAGCCTCTACCTGACGGCGGTGAATCCGGTCGTCTCCCCGCGCCTCGACGCGAGCGGCCGTCTCACCTTCGACAATGCCGCCTTCGCGGCCGGTGTCGCGCCGCGGCCGGTGACCTATCGCGCCGCCTGGTCGCTCTTCGACAACGCCACGGGAACCACGCGGCCGCTGTCGACCACGGAGAGTCCGACGACCACCCTCGAGCCGCCCGCCGGCCTGCCGACGGGCGCCGGCAGCATGATCGCCGTCCACATCTCTGCCGAGAGCCAGCCCTATCCCACCTGGCGTCAGCCGGTGCGCACGCACTTCCGCCGGGAGGGCGCAGGCTGGAAGCTCGTGGGGCTCGAGCGCCTGCCGGAGGCGCTCGGCGCCGGCGGACCCTCACGGAGTAGACTCGCTCCGGCCGATCGGCAGAACGCGACTCGCTGAAACCCGAAGGAGTAGAGCACCGTGCGACACGCATCAATCGTCCTGGGAACGACCATCGCGCTTGCGCTCACTGCCGTGAGCCACGCACAGCGTCCGGCCGGCATCACGGCCGAGATGATCGCCACGGCGCTGCCGCTGGAGGGCGCGCCTCTCGCCGTGCCCGGTCCCTACAAAGTGGACTCCGGCCCGGCCTTCGGCTCCCCTGGCCATGTGGTCTACCGCCCGGCGGATCTCTCCGCGTTTCCGGCGAAGGACACGCTGCCCGTGATGGTCTGGGGCAACGGCGGGTGCGCGATCAACAGCACTCGCTACGGCGGGTTCCTGACGACCATCGCCTCCCACGGCTTCCTCGTGCTGGCGACGGCGGCCGAGCCGGGCGCGACCGGTGGCCGGGCCACGGCCGACAACCTGCGCAAGGCCGTCGACTGGGCCGAAGCCGAGAACACGCGTGCGGGGTCGCCGCTGAACAGCAAGATCGCGGTCGATCGTGTGGCGATCATGGGCCAGTCCTGCGGCGGGTTCCTGTCGCTCGAACTGGGAGGAGATCCGCGCGTCGATACGATCGGGGTGTTCAACTCGGGCCTGCAGGGCAACAACACCGCGCAGCTGACCGCGTTACATGGTCCCGTGCTGCTGATCAACGGCCACGAGCGGGACTTCCTGATGGCCTCGTCCAAGGCGACCTACGACGCGATCGAAACGCTGCCCGCGTTTTACGGCGCACGTCACGGCGCCGGGCACACGGCCACTGTCGATCATCCCGGCGGCGGCGAATGGGCGAACGTCGCCTCGAACTGGCTCCGGTGGCAGTTCAAGAAGGACAAGCAGGCCGCGAAGATGTTCGTGGGCAAGGACTGCGGCCTCTGTACGAATCCGAACTGGGATACGGCGTCGAAGCGGCTGCAGTAGGTCCTACGGCTCGATCAGGATGTGTTCGAAGAGAATCCTCGCGCCGAGGTCGGTCCACTCTTTCTGAGTCATGGTTCTGAGCGGCGGCGCCGGCACCCCTGTGTACCAGGGGGTGCCGGGTTCTCCCCCCTCGCGGGCAGCCGTGGTGAGATAGATGTCCTGCGCCACACCGGCGTCGACAAGCCGGGACGCGGTGAGGCGCCCCCCGATGGCCGAGATCCGCTGAATTGCCGCCTCGGCTTGCAGACGATCGATCGCCCCGCGGATGTCGCCCCCTTCGAGCGGAACACACCGGACCCACGGGCGGGTGCGCAGCGCCGGCGCGTGGCGTAACACGCACCCCTCGCCGGCGATGACAAAGACCGGCACGTCGGGAATGTTGAACACGAGCGACGTGAAATCCAGGCGCCCGTCTTTCGACACGATGATCTGGGCTGGATGACGCGGCAGGCCGAGCGACGCACGCAGCGCGACCAGCTCCGGATGCCAGACCGAGAACAACGAACGGCGAGGGATGCTCCCCGCGCCGGCAAGAACGGCGTCTGCCGCCACACGCGACAACCCCTCATACAGCAGATGCTCATCCGTCGCGCCGCCGCCCAGCGCTCCGGGATTGGCGGCGCCGGTGTTGCCATTCTTCGACTGGACGAAGACGAGCGACACCGCCGGGCGGGCGTCCGGAGGCAGGTACAGGGTGAAGTCGCCGCCGTAATGCGTCCGGCTCCACGCGTTGCCGATCCGCCGGACCGATTCACGGTCGCTGCGGTCGAAGACAGTGCTCAGCCGCGCGATCGACGCGGCCGCGGCCCGCAGAGTCTTCTCCGCTGCGAAGCGCGCAAAGTCCGTTCGCGGCTCGGGCATGACAAATCAGCAGCAAATCTGCCGCCACCGCCGGGCGCAGACAATTGCTAACAATTCCTGCTTTGCTTCGCGGCCCGCGCGCTTCTCATAATGCCTGCCTATGAGGGGCTCTCAGGTCACGGTGCTGTGCGTCGATGACCACAATCTCGTGCGTGAATGCGTGGTCGCCATCATCGAACAGCAGCCCGGCTTGCGCGTGGCCGCGCAAGCCCGAACGGTCGAGGGCGCCATCGAGCGCTTCACCGAGTTGAAGCCGGACGTGACCTTACTGAGCCTGCAGCCTCGAGGCTTGAACTATCTCCAGATCGTCCGCGGGATTCGCCGCGTGAATGCGCGGGCGCGGATCGTCGTGTATGCGAGAGACGAGACCGAAGCCGTCTACCTGGCGCTCGATGCTGGAGCGGCCGGTTTCGTCCTCAAAGACGCCGGGTCCGCCGATCTCATTCGTGTCATCAGGGAGGTCCACGGTCGAAGCGGGGGTCACCTGGACGACATCAAGAGCAAGCTCGAGGCTCGAGGCGACCTGCCGGCCCTCACGACCCGTGAAGTGGAGCTCCTGGACATGCTGACACAGGGGCTGCGCACCAAGGCCATCGCCGCCACGCTTCGCATCAGCGACCACACCGTGAAAGTACACATGAAGAGCGTGTACGAGAAGCTGGGCGTGCACGGCCGGGCCGCCGCGCTGGCCGAAGCGCTGCGCTGGGGCTTCGTGCGCCTGTCCTCCGGGCCGCACGAGTCGCGGGTGGCACGCCAGCGCGAGCGCCTCAGGGTTGGCCCCCTGCGCGACGCCTCGCCCAAGCTGATCGCCACAGACGAGCGCCGGTTCACGCTGACGCTGGGCGGCCGGTAGGCTCGGGAAGCATCCGGGCCACAGGGCCTTTGACGAAAAAGGGCGAGCGGCCTCGGTGCACGATCCGCCACGCCAGCAGCACGCTGACGATCCCCACCGCAAAGCCCGCAATCATGTCGGGCACCCAGTGCACGCCGAGCACGAACGTGGACAGCACGATGGTCGCGCCGAGAGCCGCCGCGCAGATCCGCATCGGGACGCGGAACATGAAGCAGGCCGCGACGACCAGCACCGTCAACGACACGTGAAAGCTCGGAAAGCAGTTGTCGACGCCGCTCATCGGCCGAACCAGCTCGATCAACCGGTCGCTGACTTTGTCCGACAGCAGCATCGCCTCGGTCTCGGGAGACGACCACCGCTCGGGGACCGGGAAGAAGACGAAGAATGGCAGGCTGATCAGATAGTCGATCCCGACCGCGAGGCCGACGGTCTGAAAGTCCCGCGGGTCTCGACGGCGCGCGAGCACCCAGGCCGCATAGAGGCACAGCACGGGAAAGATCACGAAGTACGAGGCGGAATACCCGTAGTACGCGATCGCACTGATCGTGTCGTGCAGCTCGAAGCTGAGATCGCCCTCGAACCATCGGAAGGCGTCGGCAATGGGATAGCCGGCCTCGGCCCCGAGCCGGGCTGGTGTGAGCACCGCATCCACAGTGGTTTCGGCGTAGTTGATCAGGAACACCACCGCCAGCAGCAGCGTCGGCTCGATCGACGGATGACGCCGCGCGAGACGGACGACCAGCGGCTCCACCGGCGGCGCGACGACGGGTTTGACTGGCAGGAGCGGCGGCGACGCCGGCGTGGGCGACGGCGTCGGGTCGGATGCCTGTGGACTCAGCGCCTGGAGGCGGCGCGTCAGCAGCTGGAATTCGTCGTCGGCGACGTCCCCCGACCAGCTCACCAGCGTCGCGGCCTGCAGCTGCCGGAATCCGAGCGGCGGCTCGACGTCGTCGAGGCGCACCGAGATCAGGCACCCCTTCTTGTTGCCCTCCTCGGCCTCGTCGATCACCCACGCGCTGTCGACCGAGGCGCGCGACCACAGCACGATCACGCTGCGGGCCTCGTTGAGCTCGCGCTCGATGACGTCGCGGTAGCCTGTTCCCGGCACCAGCTCGCGGTCCCAGAACACGCTCCAGCCGCACTGTTCGAGCGCCTGCTCGAACTGACGCGCCCTGGGCAGATCCACACGCGAGTAGCTGAGGAAGATGTCGGCCACTACCGGCTCTCCAGCATCACGTCAGCCACCGGCACCGGCGCGTGCATCGGGCTGCGCTTGCGCGCCGGCGCCGGCGCCGCGGCCGGAGGAACCGTGGGGGGCCGCTGACGGGCGCGCCAGCGCCACGCGTCCCACACCAGGGCCGCGGCTCCGAGAACCAGTAATACGACGAACGAAAGGGTGAGCGCCCGGAACAGCGTCCGCTCGGGGGTCACGCGCATGAGCAGCACGCGGAATCCCTGCCGCCCCATCGGCTCGAAGTCCAGGCTGCGATTGTCGGGACGCCGCGGGAACTCGTCCCTCGCCAGCTGGATTTCGAACGTCTCCTCGATCTCGACGTTCGCGACGCGCGACTCCCCTTCGAGCCGGTAGTCGTTGCGCTGCGGCTCGTTCCACTGGATTTCCTGGAACGGAACGCGCCGGGCGACGGTGAAATCCACGTCGCGCAGCACGGTGGGCGCGCTGTCGTTGTAGAGCCAGACCGGCCGGATCCGGTGCAACCGCGAGTGAACCAGCGACACCAGACGGCGAGTCAGGTCCGCAGGCGCCTGGAAGCTGATGTCGAACTGCTGCGTCACTTCCGCGTCGTCGAGACGGAAGTTCTCGTAGCGCACGGTGAGCCGGACGGCGCCGTCGTGAATCCGCTCCAGCTCCCAGCGGATGTCGCTCTTCTTGTAATAGTCGAAGTACTGGCTCCGGTCCACGAGCTCGGTGCCCGCCAGCCGGATCGCCTGGCGCGCCGCGTCGAGCAGGTCGCCGTCGACCGGCGACGACTGATTGGGTTGCACGTCCACCACGACCGACAGCGTGGACGCGCCCGCCTGCCGGCGAAGGTCCGACAGCGCGCGGCGGGCGTCTTCCGCTTCCACGTTGGCCCACGGCACCCAGGCGTCGACGTCCGACCCCGGAACCTCCAGGCCGTGAGGCTGCGGCTCGCGCAGCCGCGCGGTGATGGCGTCCTTCGTCGCGTCGTCCACTTTCCGCGTCGCCACCAGCAGGTCGCACGGAAGGTCGTCTGGAAGCGGGACGAACTGCACCTTCTTCCCGTATGCCGCGTAGTTGGTGCCGCTGGGGTCGGCGAAGCCGGACCTCGGACCGTTCCAGACCGAGGCGATGGTCTCTCGTCCGCCGGCCTGCATCGCGACGGCGCGAATCAAGTCGGCGCTGCTCGGCGACTCATTCCGTTCGACGGCAATCGTCGTCACACCGGCCGGGTTGGCGGTGCGGTCGTTCAATCCGAAGACGCGACGCGCACGAAAGAGCAGCGACGGGAGGAAGTAGCTCGAGGTGCTGTACTTGTTGTGATAGATGAACCGCGCGGGACGCTCGGCGTCGCTGAGCGTCTTCAGATGATCGAGCACCTGATCCAACGTCGGCGGCGTCGGGCCCGTGAAAGCGGACTGCGGCACCACCATGAAGGCGTTGGTGACCGTGCGCCCGGTACTTCGGCTGCGGCAGGTGGCGAGCAGCTCCACCTTCGCCCCACGCATTTCGGCGACGACAAAGGCGTAGGGGGTGACCCGCGCCACGACGCCGCCGGTCCTCGCCAGAGGTTTGTCCCGGCGCGCGTCGTCGAGCAGCGCCTTGATCACGGCGTCGTAGGACAGCTGCTCGGGATTCTGGACGAGTTTCACGCCGAGACGAGCGGCCAGAGCGCCATCGGCTCTGAGCTCGTCGCTGCCCTGGTCGACGGTGACGAAACGGGCCGGGGCCGTCTGCGCGTCGGCGGCGTCGACGCTCAGCATTCCGGCTCCGACTGACGCCGCGACGACGACGAATGCGAATCGCCCGACACCCATGTTGCTCGTTCCTCACAGACGTCAACGGCGGGTCATGGTGATCCGCACAGGGGCCGGGCTTGGGCGAGCCGCTAGCTCGTCTATTGGGAGAGATCAGCGAGGCTCGCGCTCGGCGAGCTCGAGGAGCATGTTGTTCGGGTCTCGGTCCCCGGTCACGGCACGCGGAAGTCGCCGAGCACCGGCGGCACGACCGGGCGCTCGGCCGGTCGCGTGAGCTGCGGAATCCAGTCGTACGGGATGCGATAGCCGCGGTAGACGGCATTCGACGACTGCGCGCCGCCGAACACCGGGTAGATGTACTCCCAGACCACCTTGCGATCGTTCGTCACCTCGAGCAGCCGACCGGGCGCCCCTTCGGTGATGAGCGTGTTGCCGTTCGGGAGCCGCTGCGCGCTGCTGATGTTCGTGCTGAAGAACCGCGGCCCGGTGTACGACCAGACCAGCTCCAGCGTCTTCGGGTTGATTTCGAGGACGCGCGAACCGGCGCGCTGGTAGATCGCTGAGCCGTCGGGCGACACCGGCGTCGGCGCGCCGTACCCGCTCGAACCGCCGTTGTCGAACACCATCAGGTTTCCCGCCCCGGGCAGCCCCTTCGGGATGAGATGCGGATGGTGCTGGCCGATGATCTGGCGGATGGCGCTGAGCGCTTTCGATTCGACGAAGTCGGGCCCGATCCGCCAGGCGATCTTGCCGTCGCGACCGACGATCGCCACGAAGCCGGACTGCCGGCTGCTGATGATGACGTTGTTCGGCGCGAACCGTCGATCGCCCTCGTCGAACCAGCGGTTCGGCCCCACGTACGTGGCGGCGTTGATGTGGAGCCAATCGAAACTGCCCCGCCCGGCGTTGGCGCCTGCGGCGGGCGCCCCGCCGCCCCGCCCGGGAGCGGCGACCGAGGCCGCCTTGATCGCGGCCCGGGCCGCCGGCGAGAAGCCGAACTCCTCCACGTGGTCGCTGGCCACCCACTCCCACACGATGCTGCCCGCCGGCGACACTTCGATCAGCCGATCGTCCTCGAGCGTCGTGTCGGCGATGTTCGGCTTGCTGTGGTTGATGTGCGTCAGGACGAGCGTGTTGCCACCCTGGAGTGACGGCCTGGCCTCGGGAGAGTAGTACCCGGCCGGGTAATCTTCCCGCTGCCAGTCGTGGTGCTGACGCGCCGACCAGATCGTCTTGCCGTCGCGCGTCTGGATCTCCTGGTTGCGATCGAACCTCCAGAGCACCTTCCCGTCGAAGTCCCGCTGGACGAGCTCGAGCGATTCCTGACGCGGCGGATTGGCGCCGTTGGCCGCCATCACGAAGCCGCCCGGGAAGACGCGCGCAGGACCGCCGGCCGAATTGACGAACCCGTCCCACCGCTTGACGACGGTCCCGTTCATGTCGATGACGATCACCGCCTGCGTCTGGAGCGGCGAGAGCACCGTGTACCCGCTCCAGGTGCGGGCCGGGTCGTAGATGGTCGTGCCGGTGGGATAGACGGTCTGTGCCGCGAGCGAAATCGCCGCGGCACAGAAGACCGCAACTGCCTGAGCCTTGAGCCGTGAGCCTTGAGCCATTTAGAAATCGAACTGCACGTTGAACCTCGTCGCGCGCGGCGTGAGTACGGCCGTCGGCTGCAGCCAGCGGGCACCCGCGGTGGCCGCGTCGAACACCGCTTCATACGTCGTCGGCTTGTTCGCGTTGAAGAGATTGTACAGATCCAGACCGACGTTGAGGCGCTTGTTCTTGAATCGCAGCACCTTGGCCAGGCGGAGATCGGTGACGTTGATGCGCTCGCCGTAGACGGCGCCCGGCAGCAGAAGGTCGACGCTCTGCGTGGCGAGCCCTGCCCGTAGTGGTACTCCGGTCGCCGCCAGGAACTGCGCCGGCGTCATCTGGTAGTTGGCGGTTCGAGAGGCGCCGTTGGTGCCGACGGTCGTGTTGGCCGGCTGTGCGTTCGGCTGCGAGCGGAAGATGCCGCTGACCAGCACGTCTGCCTTGGGCACGGTGTAGCTGACGATGGCGCGCGCCTGCGTCAGCCACGGTTCGGCATAGTCGCAGCTCGGCTTGCCGTCGATGATGCCCTGCGCGATGACGATGCCCGCCGTGGGAGATATCGGCCGCCCGAACCGGCCCTGCCACACGTCGCAGTTGTCGTTGACGCCGCGGCCGGTGCTGGTGCCCGCCTGCACGAACAGCGATCCGCGTAGCCTCGAGCTGACCGACACGTCCACGCCGTGCCAGTAGTGCACTTCGTCGCCGAAGTCGCTGCTCGTCGTGTAGTAGGGATCGCTGGCGCCAATCGTGGGGTTGCGGTTGTTGCGCACGAGGAACGTCACCGGATAACCGCCGCCGCCAGGCAGGCGCGGGTTCTGTGGCGCCGTGATCGTCACCTCGTCGAAGTCCGCCGGTGTGAGCGCCGCGTTGTGCGTGACGAAGAAGTTGTTCCACCAGCGCCGGTTGTAGCTCACGTCAATCGAGGTTCGCGGCAGGATCTCGTGCTGGATGCCGATGCCGAACTGCCAGTCGTTGTTCCGGGTGTCCCACCCCTCGAGCACATCCGGGTTGACGCGGGTGGTGGCGACCGACGCGCCCCAGTTCACGTTCGACCACGCCCCGCACTCCTGGTTGGCGAGCGGGTTCAGGAAATCGCACTGCGCCACCTTGTCGCCGCTCGGATCCGTCCACGTGCGCGTGATGTTCGAGACGAGCGTCGTCGCCGGGTTCTTGATCGTGTACGCCTCGCCGGAGAAGACGCCCTGCAGGTACTTTCCGAAGTTCATCCTGACCGCGGTCTTGCCGGTGCCGAACAGATCGTAGACGGCGCCGCCGCGCGGCGTCAGATCCCGGTATCCCTTCACGCCGTCGGTGCGCGGAAAGAGATTCGCGTTCCCGAACTGGTGCGCGTCGAGGACGCCGTTCTCGCCGTCCGGGCTCCAGCTCGAGGCGAGCTCGAAGCGCAGGGCGCCCTGCAGGGTGAGGCGCCCGCGCGTCCAGGCGTCCTGCACGAAGAACGCCCCGTAGCGGAGGCGGTCGCTCACACGGGTGGGCCCGACGCGCGTGCTCAACGAAATCGGCAAGCCGTTGTTGAAGGTGTAGCTCAGTTGCTGCGCCACCTGCGTGGTGGTCTTCGCCACCATGAAGCCGCCCTGGTGGCCGAACTTGAGGTTGTTGCTGCCCGACACGTAGGAGGCCGACGCGCGCCAGGTGGCGTGCTTCTGGTTCTGCGACGGCTGCGCCAGCCAGCCGCGATAGAGATAGTTCGCAAACGGCACGCCGGCGTTGGTCGACTGCTCCGTCACCGGAATCAGGTTGGTGATCGCCCCGTCCGGCATCACGTCGCCCCACCGCACGCGGAACTCGGAGTAGCCGCTCTCGAAGAGCAGCCGGTTCGACAGCGGCGACGTCCACGTGCCCTGCATGATGCTGAGCGGCGCGTTCCAGATCGTGCCCGCCTCGGGTGAGGTGGTGGCCACGCCAGGACCGATGCCGGGGCCCGAGGCCGTCCAGTTGTCGCCGGGGCTGCGGCACTCGTCGCCGTCCTTTTTGATCGACGACCCGCTGCAGTTCATCGTGTAGTCGAAGTAGAAGCCCACCTTGTTCTTCTCGCTCACCTGGCTGGTGAGGCGGACGCTGTTCACCCAGCGGCTCGTATCGTTCCGCACACGCACGCCGTCGTCCTTCGCCCAGGTCCACGCGCCGGCGTTGCCGACGTTCTTGTTCGCGTACTGGTTCTGCGTCTCGGCGTAGTTGCCCGTCGTGCGCGTGTTGACGAAGAACCAGAGGCGGTCGCGCTTGATCGGGCCGCCCAGCGAGAAGTTGCTGTCCCAGTTCTTCAAGATCGCCGGCGCGTCGGCAAAACCGAGCGCCCGCAACTCGTCGTCGATGTTCGACGCCTGGCCGAACTTGCCGGCCCAGCTCCCGAAGTAGTTGCCGCTGAAGTTGTTGCCGCCGGTCTTGGGAATGATGTTGAACGACGGCGCTCCACGGTCGGCTTCGCCCAGACCGCCGGAGATCGACACCTGCACCTCGATCGCGTTGTTCATGTCGTAGGCGTAGTTCGAGACGCCGCCGCCGTTGAACGGCGACCCGACGTTCAGCCCGTCGATCTGCACCACGCCCTCGTTGGCGCGGCCGCCGCGGGCCGTGAAGAAGTTGGTGTTGGTTGCCAGGCCGGTGTTGAACCCCGTGGCCTGGATGGCGGGGATGGCGGCCAGGTAGTTGCCGTAGCCGCGCGCGGCCGGGAGCGCGCGCACCACTTCGCCGCTCAAGACGGTCTGCTGCCGGGCCGACTGCACGTCCACGACCGGCGTTTCGCCGGTGACGGTGACGCTCTCTTCCAGCGCGCCGACGCGCAGGTCGGCGTTGATGGCGGTGACGCCGCCGCCGGTGAGCTCGACGCCGTCGCGCACGAGGGTCCCGAAGCCCTGGAGCGAGAACGTGATCTTGTAGGTTCCGGGCGCCAGGTTGGGAATCTGGTACTGACCGTTGCCGTCGGCGACGGCCGTGCGGCTCTTTTCGATGAGCGCCGGGCTCGAGGCCTCCACGGTCGCTCCAGGCAGCACGGCACCGGAGGTGTCGCGTACGGTCCCGGCCAGTGTCTGAGCCGAGACGAGACTCGAGGTGAGCAGGCACAAAACGGCCGCCAGCGACAGCGACTTCGTGAGTGTTGTCATATAGCGCTCCAGAGCGGCGTTGTTATCGGGGCAGGAGGGCCTTGGCGGCAATACCGCATATGCGGTAAGGGCACACACCCAGTTGGCCTCGCGAGCGGATCGGCGATAGACTCCGCCCCTCACGGGCCCTGCGATGCCACGGCACACCCCCTGGACGTGCGTCTTTCTCACGGCGGCGATGGCCGTCGCAACGGCTCGCCCGGTGAGCACGGACGCGAACGCACTCTTGACCGGCTACACGATGACGTCGTGGACCGCGACCGACGGCAGCTCGATCGGGCCGGTCTACAGTCTGGTGCAGGACCGCGACGGCTATCTGTGGATCGGCACCACGGGCGGCGTCGTCCGCTTCGACGGCGCCCGATTCACGCGCTGGGAGACGATCTATGCGGCACCGATCCTGCGAGCCGACGTGCGCGCGCTGGCGCTGTCGCGCGATGGCACGTTGTGGGCGGGATTCGATCGCAGCAACGGTAGCGTGACCGTCGCCGCGCTCCGCGGCGGCACGATGGTGTCGGTCTCGAAAGGTTCGCCGCCGCACCACGTGGTGACGTCGCTGATCGAGGATCACGCCGGAACGGTGTGGGCGGTCAGCGACAGCGTGCTGTACCGCCTGCGCGGCGGCGCCTGGGACGTCATCCGGAACGGCGTGCTCGACCAGGCGGCGGTAGTGAGCGTGCGTGAGGATGCACGCGGCAGTCTCTGGGTGGGAACGCGCCAGGGCGTGTTCCGCACCGCCGACGGCGAGTCGTTCGAGCTCGTCGCGGAGGGGATCGCACGCGAGACCAGCGAGAGCGCGGACGGGACGCTGTGGATGACCGACCCGGCGCACGGCGTACGACGGCGCGGCGCGCCCGCGCCGCTCGTCGGCATGGACGGCTGGGGCAACCGGCTCCTTCACGATTCGCGCGGCAACCTCTGGGTGGGTACGACCGGACAAGGGCTCTGGCGTCTCCGGTCGGGCGCGGGGGCCGAGGCGCCGCTCGTCGAGCTTGCCACCAATCAGACCGGACTCTCGAGCAACGCCGTCCAGACGCTGCTCGAGGATCGCGACGGCAACATCTGGGTCGGCACGATGCTCGGGCTGCACAGCCTGACGCCGCAGCAGCTCACGCCGCTGGCGGCCGGCACCGTCGTGCGCACGCTGCTGCCCGACGAGGACGGAAGCGTGTGGGTGGGCACCGCGAGCGGCCTGCTGCGGTTCCGGCACGTGGGCACCAGCTGGCGGGGACAGCGCCTGGGTCCCGCAGCCGATATCCGCTCGCTGTTTCGCGACGCCTCGGGCGTCGCGTGGGCGGTCACCGACGGTGGGCTGCGCGTGTTGAGCCGCGGGCGGCTCGTCGCCTCGCCGCGACGGCCCGACACCGTGCCGCCGTGCCCGGCGGGCGCGCCGCCGGCCGCGGCCAGCGTCACGCCGACGGTGTGGCGCCCGGTCTGCGCCGCGCGAGATGTCGTGTGGGCCGCGACGCAGACCGGCTCGGTGACGCTCCGCCGAGGCGAGCGGACGCTGGCGACGATCGACACGTCGCCGGTGGCCACGTCGGGGCAGTACATGGTCGACACGACTTTCGAGGACGCCGACGGCGCCATGTGGGTGGGCGGAACCGGAGGCATCTGGCGCATCCGCGACGGAGAGGTGGCGCATCGCGGCGAACGCGACGGGCTGCCCGCCCAGCGCGTGCTGGCCATCACACAGAGCGCCGACGGGTTCCTCTGGCTCGCCGCGGACCGCGGTCCATCCCACGCCGGCCGGCGGTCGGCGCTGATTCGGCTGCACCCGTCCGACTTCGAGCAGGCCGTCAGCGCGAAGGCGCCGCTCACCGGCTACCGGCTCTACGACGCGATGAACGGTCTGGCCGGCGTTCCGCTGGGAGCGGCGGCGGCGGCGCGGTCGGCCGACGGCAGCTTGTGGTTCGTCATCGGCGGCAACCTCACGGTCGTGGATCCGATGGAGCTCACCCGCGAGCGGCGGCACGCCGAAGGGCCCGCGCGCATCGTCGGCGCGACTATCGACGATCGTACCGTCGCCACGGCAGACACGGCGGCCCTTCCGGCCGGAACGCGCAAGGTGCAGATCGACTACACCGCCCTGCGTCTGACGTCGCCGCGCCAGACACGTTTCCGTTATCGCCTCGAGGGATTCGACCGCGACTGGGTGGACGCCGGCGGACGGCGGCAGGCGTACTACACCAATCTCGCGCCGGGACCGTACGTCTTCCGCGTGCAGGCCAACGACAACGCCGGCACCTGGTCCGCGCCGGAGGCGCAGTGGCCTTTCACCGTCCGGCCGGCGTTCCACCAGACCGGCTGGTTCCTGGCGCTGTGCGCCACGGCGCTCCTGCTCACGGCGTGGGGTGTGGCCCACACGCGCGTGTGGCTGCTGAACCGGCAATTCGCGGCCACGCTCGCCGAGCGGACGCGCCTGAGCCGCGAGATTCACGACACCATGCTCCAGAGCCTCGTCGGCATCGCCCTGCAGGTGCAGGCGATCGCCCGCCGCTGCGCGCCGGAGGCGTCGGAACCGCAGTCGCAGCTCGTCGCCCTGCGACGCCAGGTCGAGGAGTACATCCGCGAAGCGCGGCAGGCGATTCAGAACCTGCGCTCCCCCATGCTCGACGCGTGCGGTCTCGCCGGAGCGATCGAGGAGATCGGCCGCCGCACCGTCACTCCGCCGACGCGCTTCGACGTGTCGGCCGAGGGGCTGGCCGGTCTGCCGGCCGTGGTCGAAGGCGAGCTGCTGCGTATCGCGCAGGAAGCGGTGACGAACGCCGCGCGCCACGCCGGCGCGGGGCAGATTCACGTGCACCTGTCTCAGGACGCCGGCACGGTTCGACTCCGCGTGACCGACGACGGCGCGGGCTTCGACGCCGGCGCGAGTCTGCCCGGCAGCAGCGGGCACTACGGCCTGACCGGGATGCGGGAACGAGCGGCGCGGATCGGCGGGCAGCTCACCATCACGAGCTCGGCCCGCGGCACCAGCGTGGAGGCACGGGTTCCATGCGCCGGAACCCGCGCGTGACCGCCGCCGGCAGCGCCGCCGCGGAGCGCATCACGGTGCTCTGCGTCGACGATCATCGCATCGTCCGCGAGGGGCTGCGGATGATCATCAACAGCGAACCCGACATGGTCGTCATTGATTCGGCGGGCACCGGCCGCGAAGCGGCGGCGCGCTACGAAGCGCACACCCCGGATATCACCCTGATGGATCTGCAGCTGCCGGAGATGGGGGGCGTGGATGCCATTCGCGCCATCCGCGCGCTGGACCCTGACGCGCGCATCATCGTGCTGACGATGTACAAGGGCGACGAAGACATCCACCGCGCCATGGACGCCGGCGCCCGCACCTACCTGCTCAAGGACACCCTGGCCGACGATCTGCCACGTATCGTGCGTGAAGTGCACGCGGGCCGGCGGATGCTGCCGCCGGACGTACTGGCCCGCCTCGAGGAGCGCGCCGCCGCCCCCACCCTGACGCCGCGCGAGATCGAAGTCATCAGGCTCGTCGCGGCCGGGCGGCGCGACAAGGAAATTGCCGTGGCGCTGTCGATCAGCAGCCAGACCGCACGGGTGCACATGAAGAACATCTTCGCCAAGCTCGGCGTCAGCGACCGTACCGAGGCGATGAGCGTGGCGATCCGGCGGGGGATCATTCACATCGATTGAGCCGGCGGGCGGTTTAGAATCGGCCCATGAAATTGCATCTTTCGCTCGCGGCTGCGGCGGGGGTCGTCGCGGCGCTCGTCGGGATCGTGGCCGGCCGGGACTCCGTCGGCGCGCAGAGCAAGCAGGCGCCGGTCTTCGAAGTCGATCCGTGGTGGCCGCAACCGCTGCCGAACCACTGGGTGACCGGTTCGACGATCGGCCTGTCGGTGGACGCGCAGGACAACGTGTGGACCATCCACCGGCCCAACACGGTCGAGGACAACTTCAAAGCGGCCGACCTCATGGTCGGCGACGCCCGAGGGCGCGACGACGAGGCGCGGCCCGGTGCCGCCGCGGCCGGTCCTACCTCGCCGACGCCGATCGGCGTCTGCTGCAAAGTGGCGCCGCCGGTGCTCGTCTACGACCAGGCGGGCAAGCTGGTCAAGTTCTGGGGCGGGCCGGGCAAGGGCTACGACTGGCCCGACAGCAATCACGGCATCACCGTGGATCATCAGGGCAACGTGTGGCTCGCCGGCAACGGCGCCAAGGACACGCAGATCCTGAAGTTCGACGGCGCCGGCAAGTTTCTCCTGCAGATGGGCAAGCACGGCGTGCACAACGGCAGCAACGACGTCGAGAACTTCTGGCAGCCGACGAAGATCTGGGAGGACGTGGCGGCCAACGAGATGTACATCGGCGACGGCTACGGCAACCGCCGCGTGATCGTGCTCGACGTGGCCACGGGCAAGTACAAGCGCCACTGGGGCGCCTACGGCGCCAGACCGAGCGACGAAGCGGTGCCGCCCTACAACCCCAAGGGCATGCCGTCGAAGCAGTTCAACACCGTCCACTGCGCCATCGCCTCGAACGACGGCTTCGTCTACGTCTGTGACCGGGTCAACGATCGGATCCAGGTGTTCCGCAAGGACGGCACCTTCGTAAAGGAAGCCTTCATCGACCCCAACACGTATCGATCCGGCTCGGTGTGGGACATGACGTTTTCCCGCGATCCGCAGCAGACCTACATCTACGCCGCCAACGGCGTGGACGAGAAGATCAACATCCTGCTGCGGAGCTCGCTCGAAGTGGTGACGTCCTTCGGCGATGGCGGGCGGGGGCCCGGCCAGTTCTTCGGCGTCCACAACCTGGCCACCGATTCGAAGGGGAACCTCTACGCCACCGAGACCTACACGGGCGCGCGCGTGCAGCGCTTCCTGTACAAAGGCGTCGGCCCGGTGAAGAAGGCCGAGCAAGGGGTACCGAGGCCGGCGGGCCGTTAGAGCGTTTTTCATAGCGCCGTAGATACGCGGTAGCCGCAGTGACGGACGAAGTTGAGACATTCGGACGGTGAGAAGAGCTCCAGCGCCATCGCCATGAGCTCGACCACCTGGTCGAAAGTGCGCGGCCGCGCGGCCCGCAGAAACGCCTTCAGCTTCGCAAAGGCCTGTTCGATCGGATTGAGGTCGGGACTGTAGGGTGGCAGGAAGCGGAGGCGAGCGCCGGCGCGTTCGATCGCCGCCTGGACCTCCACTTGTTTGTGCATCGCGAGGTTGTCGAGCACGACCACGTCGCCCGGCTGGAGCGTCGGCACCAAGACTTGCTCGACGTAGGCGAGAAACGTGGGATTGTCGATCGGGCCATCGAACACCGCGGCGGCGGTGAGCCCGTCGACTCGGAGGCCTGCGACGACCGTGTGGGTCTGCCAATGGCCGTACGGGGTGTAATCCCGCAGGCGCACGCCGCGGGGGCTGCGCCCGTAGCGCCGCAACAGGTCCGTGGTGACGCCGGATTCGTCGATGAAGATGTAGCCGCGGGCGTCGTGGAGCGACTGCGTGTCTTGCCAGCGGCGACGCGCGGCCGCGACGTCAGGCCGGCGCTGCTCGTCGGCGTGTACCGTTTTTTTTGACGGTCAGCCCGAGCCGATCGATCGTCCGCCCGAGGGTACTCAGCGCGGCGCGGGTCGGCAGCGCGTGCTGCAACTCCGCCAACGTCGCATCCGGCCTCGCCGTGATCAGCGCGACCAAGCGCTCCTCTTCGCGGCGCGACAGGGCGCGTCCGCGAAACTTGGTTTGTTTTCGCGGCGCGATCGAGCCCGTCTCTCGACGGCGCTGCACCAAGCGATAGGCCCAGGCGACGCTCACATCGAAGGTCGTGGCGATCCCCTCGGGCTTCATCCCGCTATCCCAGGCTCGCAAGACTCGCTTGCGTAGATCGAGTGAGTAGGCCGCCATGGCACCTCCCCGCGCGAGAAGTACCATGGCCGGCCTCTACGTACAAGTACAAAACGCTCTAGCCTTAGGGCCGCCGGCGGCGGTTGTTCTTCTTCTGGAATTCCTCGTCGGTCAATTCGGGGCTTTCCAGGTTCTTGATCTCCGGCTCGGCGGCGATCAGGTCGTCGCACAGTTCGGGAGCCAGACAGACGCTCTCGATGCTCCGTCCCGTCGGCGGCACCGGCATGCCGCGCGCGGCCATCAACTTCCGCAGCAGCGCCCCCGCCTCGGGCTGGATGATCGCCGACTGCGTGCCGATGCGAATCAGGCCGTCGGCGTAGTCCACCGGCAGGTACTTGTGAAACGCCAGCCGGCCGCCGGCGTCGTTGCCGGTCTGTCCGTAATCGCGCAGGTCGAGTCGAGCCCCGGCGTCTACCAGCACCTGAATGACCTGGGCGGCCCCCTTGTGTCCGGCGCCGTGCAGCGCCGTGCGCCCGGTCTCGGCCTGCGCGTTGGGGTCGTTGCCAAGGCTGAGCAGCAGTTTCACCGCCTCGACGTTGGCGTCCTTCGACCACTCGTAGGTCACACCCTCGACCCAGCCGATGCCGGCCGCGACCTGCAGCGGCGTGACACCAACGTTGGTGGCGATGTTCGGATCGGCGCCGTGCGCGAGCAGCAGCTTCATCACCGCGAGGTCGCTGGACTGCGACGCCCGCCAGAAGGCCGTGGCGCCGTCTTCATGGACCCACTGTGACGTGAACACCGTGCGGTACCACGTGGACTCCTGCACGCGCCAGTTGACGTCGGCGCCTTTGTCGATCAGCCGGGTGATGAACTCCAGCGAATCCATGTCCGCCTTGCGGATCGGATAGTCCCCGCCTTCGATGTTGCGGTTGTCCACTGCGAGATACAGCGGGGACCAGCCGCCCTTGTTCGTCAGGTTGGGGTTCGCCCCGTGGTCCAGCAGATACGACGCCAGCTGGTAGTACTTGTTCTGCGTGGCGACCAGCAGCGGGCTCCACCCGTAGCGCGTCACTTGATTCACGTTGGCGCCGGCGACGAGCAGGAGGCGCACCGATTCCAGATTGTTGGCGCGCACCGCAAACACCAGCGGGGTGAGTCCCCCGCCATCCCTCGCCCGTGAGTTCCGGGGACCGACCTGACTGACGACCAGGTCCTGGTTCCGCCCCTGCGACGGCCTCGGATCGGTGGCCTTGCCGTAGCGCACGGGCCGGTCCTGCCAGGCGGGGGCCGACACCGCACCGACGTCCGCCCCACGGCTGACCAGCAGCTGCACGGCCGCCGTGTGCCCCTGAGCGGCCGCCCACATCAAGGCGGTGGTGCCGCGCGTCTTTTCCGTAGCGTTCACGTCGGCGCCGTGATCGACCAGCAGCGTGAGTGCCGCGAGGTTGCCGGTCCGGGCCGCCATCATGAGCGCGGTGTCCTCGTTGGCCATGCGCTCGTTGGCGTCGGCGCCGGCCTCGAGCAGCCGCTTCACGATGGCCGCGTTGCCGTTCTCCGCGGCCAGAGAGAGCGGCGTCGCACCGTATTGATTGGCCGCCTTCGCGTTGGCTCCGGCCCTGAGCAGCACGTCGACGATCTCGACGTCCTCCCGATACACGGCCCAATGCAGCGCCGTGGCGCCGTCGGCCTGGGGGGCGTTGACGTCCGCTTTCTGCGTCAGGAGCCTGCGGACGGCGGTGGCATCGCCGCGCTGAACGGCGTCGGCCACGTCGCTCGTCGCGGCGCCCACGCCGAAAGAGGCCAGCATCACGAACACACCCAGTACGTAGAGGCGGACCTTCATCACAGGTCCTCCAGCCGTCCCGTGCTGTCGCCGATGCGGTCCTGATGGATGTCGAAGCGATCCAGCAGGCTGAGCAGAAGATTGCCGGTCGGAATCGTCATGCTCGGATAGGCGAGGTGACGATCGCCCTTCAGCTTGCCGTTGGCGCCTCCGATCAGCACGTGCGGGACGTCCTCGTGGCGGTGCTGATTCGAGTTCCCCATGTTCGAGCCGTAGAGCACCAGCGAATGATCGAGCAGAGTGCCGTCGCCGTCCTGCGTCTTGGCCAGCTTGTCGATGAAGTAGGCCAGCATCGAGATGTGGTACCGGTTCAGGATGGCGTATTCCGCCTTGCGCTTCTCGTTCTCGCCGTGATGCGACCCGGCGTGGAACGCAACCGTGACGCCGCTCTCGGGATACGAGCGGATGGTGAGGTCGCGCGCGAAGAGCATGGTCGCGACGCGGGTGATGTCGGCGCGGAGCGCCAGCGCGAGCAGGTCGAAGTGCAGCTTGATGTGCTCGTCGAACGACTCCGGGACCCCGGCCGGAACCGCGGTGTTGGCCGGCACGGCCGCCGTCGCCTTGGCCGCGATCTGCAGCCGGCGTTCGATCTCCCGCACGTCCTGCGCGTATTCGTCCAGCCGCAGCCGATCGGCCGGATCGAGCCCGGCCTTGAACCGCGACAGGCTCGACATCAGCGAGTCGAGGATGCTGCGGTCGTCCTGCCGGCGGATCACCCGCTCTTCAGCCGAACCGCCGCTCCCGAACATGCGCTCGAACGCCAGCTGCGGGTTCAGTTCCATCGGCAGCGGAGTGGTGGGCGAGGACCACGAGATGCTGTTCGTGTAGGCGCAGCTGTAGCCCTCGCCGCAGTTGCTGGAGTTGGCGCCGGGATCTTCGACGGCGAACTGCATCGACGGGAGCAGGTTCTCCTGCCCGATCTTCTGGGCAATCAGCTGGTCGATGGTCGTGCCGTTGTAGATGTCGGCTCCTGCGGTCCGCTTCGGTTTGTTCGCACACAGGAACGCCGACGCCACCCAGTGGTCGGGCGGGCTCTGCCCTTCCGGCGCTTCCGCCGAGCGGGCGTGCAGGCCGCTCAAGATCACGGTCTGCTTCCGGAACGGCGCGAGCGGCTCGAAGATCGGTGGCATCGTGAAGCCGGTTCCGACCGTATCCGGTACCCAGAAACCGGGCGACATCCCGTGGGGAATGAAGTTGGCGATGAAGCGCGGCTTCGGCGTGGCCGCCGTCTGCGCCAGCACGGTCGCCGCCGGCACCATGGCGTCCAGCAGCGGCAGCGCGAGCGTCACGCCCGCGCCGCGCAAGAAGGTCCGCCGGGGAATGTGCTTCTTCGGGATGAACATGGTTCCTCTTCCGGGCGGGTCCCAAGACCCGCAACTACGACATCAATGCGTCGCCCGCGGCGACGTCTCGGCGCCCTTCGTGTTGTTCTGGAACGGCGCGCTCTTGACGACCCCGAGCACCAGCGTCGAGAAGCGGTAGTCGGTAGCGGCGGCGTCGCGTACGATCGATCGCACGAGTGGCATGTCTGGCACCTCCACCCCGCGACCCAGTCCGTAGGTGAGGAGCTTTTCCGCCACCACCCGGAGGAACATCTCCTTGTTTCGCAACACGAGCTCGCGCAGGCTGGCGGCGCCGTCGATCTTCGTCCCATCGGCCAGGACGCCGGTGGCGTCGATCGGCTGCCCTTCGTCCTTCACCCGCCAGGCGCCGACGCCGTCGAAGTTCTCGAGCGACAGCCCGATCGGCTCGAACAGGCTGTGGCAGCTCGAGCACGTCGGGTTGATGTGATGCATGGCCATGCGCTCGCGCATGGTGGGTTCCTTGCTGTTGCCGGTGTTGTCCTGCGCCGGAGCCTTGATCATCGGCACCACCGGCGGCGGAGAGGGAGGACTTACGCCGAGAAACGTCTCCAGGAAGACCTTGCCGCGGGTGACCGGCGAGGTCCTCGTCGCCTGCGAGGTGACCAGCATCCAGGCCCCCTTCCCGAGCAGGCCGCGCCGCATGTCGAGCTCCGGGCCGAGCGTCACCCGCCGGAACCGGCTGCCGTAGACGCCCTCGATCCCGTAGTGCTTCGCGAGCCGTTCGTCGAGGAAGGTGTAATCGCCGTTCAGCAGGTCCAGCACGCTGCGATCCTCGTGGACGATCGCGTCGAACAGCAGCTCGACTTCGCGGCGGAACGCCACCCGCAGGTTGTCGTCGAAGTCGGGATAGACGCTGGGGTTGGGCGCCACGGTGGCCAGCGCCCGCAGATTCAACCACTGCCCCGCGAAGTTCTCGATCAGCGCCGCCGACTTCGGATCGGCCACCATCCGGCGGACCTGCTTCTCGAGGGTCGCCGGCTCGCGCAGCCTGCCCTGCTCCGCCAGCGTCAGGAGCTCGTCGTCGGGAAAGCTGCTCCAGAGGAAGAACGACAGTCGCGACGCGAGGGCCAGATCGTTGATGCGATAGCTGCCGCCGGCGCGCACGCTCGCCGGCGCCGCTTCGCGTCGAAAGACCACTTCCGGATCCGCCAGCAGGCGGCGCAGCGCCTTCTCGATGCCGTCATCGAAGCTGCCGTCGCGGCGGCCCGAGGTGTAGAACTCCGTCAGCACGTCGACGTCGGCGGCCGTCACCGGCCGGCGGTAGGCGCGGCGCGCCAGCGTCGAGAGGATTCGCCTGGCGCATGCCATCTCTTCGGACGAGACCGCGGCCTCGTCGCGCCGAAGCCCGGAGGGCGAAGGCGGACGGCAGACGAAGATCCTGCGGCGGCTCGGCGTGTCGGACGCGCGGGTCGCGTTGAGCGGCCCTTCGATCTTCACCTTGCCCACGTGTGGGAAGAACACATACCCGGGAATCCCACCGGTCTCGATCGTCGCGCGTTCGAAGACGCGGTTGATGTTGCTGTCGGGCGCGTAATTGGTGGCGAGGAACGTCACGCCAACCCGGTGCAGCCCCGCCTTCACGTGGATGGGCGGAGTGGGCACGCCAGAGCGGGGCGCCCCCACCATCCCCTTGTCCCAGTCGAAGAGGTGCACCTGCTGGCCGTCGATGGTCAGCGTCAGCCGCTCGCCCGTGACCTGACCGAACGGGTCGTTCGCCTGACCCATGTTGCCTTCGAAGATCGGCACGATCTTGAACTCGTAGTCGCCATCGGCCGGGAACTCGTGCTCGATCAGCGTCCCACCGCGGGTGCCGAACGGCAGCCCCTGCACGTGGTAGTTCTGCGTCGCGTCGTCGGGGACGCTGAACTCGACGAACGTGGGTCCGGTGCTCGAGGCCATCGCCAGCCGGCTGATCTTCCCCGCCGCCCCCAGATACGCCTCCATCAGTGCCGGCGACGTGGTCAAGGCCCCCGCGATGTTGTCGAACCCGTGAGTCGAGTTGTCGGACGGCAGGAATTTCGCAGCGTCGATCTTCAGGCCGAGGAGATCGCGGACGACGTTCTGATACTCGGTCCGGTTGAGACGATGAATGCCGGGGGCCACCAGGTTGGGTACCGCGTGGTTGTCCAACTCGGTTTCCATCCAGGTGATGAGGCCGTCGAGCGTCGCCCGATCGGGCCGCGGCATCCGCGGCGGAGGCATCATGCCGGCGCGCAGCTTCAGCACGACCTTCTCGGCGATCTCCGCGTGATCCGACAAGCGCGAGAGGTCGAGCGACTCGAGCACCAAACCGCCGCTCTTCACCCGCGCGCTGTGACAGCCGACGCAGTACTTGTCGATCACCGCGCGCGGCGTATCCGCTGTCGCCCCGCCAGGCGCGGAGGTGGACGCCGCCGTGGCGCGCGGCGACGGCGCCTGCGCGGACAGGGCCGCCACCGCGAGAAACGCCGCAACACCGCCGGCCAGAACCCTGTGGGACATCTGCTGCATTCCTGCGAAAACGACTGTAGGGCGCATCATCCAGACGGTCAACCTACGTATTCGCGTGGGCAACGTCACTCGCTCAGCCGCTCCCAGATGAGCGACGTCTGCACGCTGTTGCCGTTGGCGTCCTTCGTGACCGGCGGTTTCAGGGTCAGGCGGCGTCCGGCGAACTCGATGAACCGCTGAAAGTCGGTCCCTTCGACGCCCGAGTTGAAGGCGGCCGCCAGGTGGTGGACCACATAGCCACCCGCCTCGTTCACCGTGTACGGCCCGAAATAGCTGGTGTAGCTCCGATACGTCGCCATCGTCTCTTCCGGCGTCGGCGCCTCGCCGGCGTTCCGCCGGCGGTACGGGTCCATCATGTGCACCATCACGTGCCCCGACGCCGTGTAGACGAGGAATCCGGTCATGCCCGGGTTCGAGATCGAGAGCTCGCCTTTCGCGTTGCGGCGCTCGAGCAAGATCAGTTTCCAGAAGCCGATCAGCTTCCGGTGCGTCGGCGTGAGGTTCGGCAGGTCGGGCACGCGTTCCCACGTCAGCGCGCGCCGATCGCCGTTGGTCAGATTGGGCGGCCGAAGCGTCAGCCGGTTGCCGTCAATCGAAAAGCCGCGCTCCTGATTGGTCCCCGCAAACGCCGGGCTCACGGCGCCCATGGTCTGATGCGTGACGATGCCGCGCGCGTCGTTCACCACGAACGCCCCCCAATAGGAGTTGTACGAGGCCAGCGCGGCCCGCGCTTCGTCCGGGGTCGAGGCCTTGCCCGTGAATGCCGGCCGCCGGTTCCACGCAATCGTGACGCCCACGTAGCCGGCCGGGTCGTAGGTGATGAACCCGAAGCGCCCGCCGCTGGCGGCGTTGGGTCCCGGGACGACGCGGCCGTTCGCGTCGCGAGTCTCCTCGGCCACCAGCTTCCAGACGCCGGCGAATCGCGCGTTCGCGGCCCGATCCGCCGCGAGGTCCGCGAGGACGTCGGGCGTCGTGACGAGCGCGATCATGGCAACGCCGAGCGAGTAGACAAGCACCCGCATCCGTTCACCCTCCACATGTCGCGCCTACGGAGTCGAGCGACATCACGTTGATTCGCTCGAGCGTTTTCTGTCGATTCAGCACGCCCTTCACCTGCACTTTGTGCCCCGCCATCGTCGTGCTTTGCGGCTTCACGCTCAGCAGCGGCAACGTCTGCGTGCCGAGCGGCTGCGCCGCCGAGGCCTTCAGCTCCTCCGGCGTCGTGCCATCGACCACCCGGGCGCGGACCGGGCGCGGGGTGGCGGCGTTGACCAGCGTCCAGCCGTCTCCCGCAACCGCGAGACAGCCGACCGTCCGGACAATCGTGAGGTTGGAGAGCGGTTTGGGACCGTCGGGCCCGACCAGCTGAATGCGTCCGACCATGGCCGGCTTCAATTCGTCCTCGCCGGCCGGCAGACCGTTGGCTTCGAGCAGGAAGGCCAGGACGTCTGCGTAGACCTGGTCGTCGAGGCTCCCAGGCGTGTTGCCGGGCATGGTCGTCTTCATGAACGTGAAGAGCGGCTCGAGCGTGTCTTCGCGCCACCGATCGAAGAACGCCTTCTCCATCAGCCCCGGCCCATCGGCCTCCAGCCCCTCGTGGCACCGGACGCAGCGGCTCTCGTACGCCACATGCCCCCGCTCGGCCTGTGCCGTCGTGAAGACGCCGTCCAGCACGGAGGCGGGCGCCTGCGCGAGCACGGTCGCCAGCGCCGCGCCCCACACCACTGCGGCGATCAGCGAAGCTTTCGACAACACCTACACTTTGACGCCGGCGAACTTCGTCTCGTGCACCGCCGGATCGATCTTCGTGAGCGTCCCGCCATGGACGGCGGCCACCGGCACGAAGCGCTGCTTCGCCGTGCGCGTCTGCCCCTTCTGGTCGAAGAGCTGGAACTGCCCCTGCTGCAGATCGATGACGGTGACGTCGGCGGGTGCCCCGGCCTGGAGCGTGCCCACCTGCTCCGGGAATTTGAAGACCTTGGTCGGCGTGAGCGTCACGCGCTCGATGACCTGCTCGACGCTGAGGCCGAGATGCAGGTACTGCGTCATCTCCCAGGGAAGGAGAATCCCGTTCGGCATGTCCTTGCCCACCGCGCCCATATCCGTCCCCAACAGATCGGGAATCCATCCCTGCGCGAACGCCTTTTCGGAGACATCGAACATGTGGTGCGAGTTCACCATCTGGCCTTCGGTGAAGATGCCGCGCTCCTTCAGCTCGAGAATCTGCGGCAGCACCTTGTCGCCCTGCGTGGGGCCGCCAAACAGGTTGTCCACCCTCGGCGTCGGGATGGTGAACGTGTGCGTCAGGATGTCTCCCCGCTTCAAGAGCGCCAGCAGCTCACGGTCGGTCGTCCAGTGCAGCATGATCGGCAGGCCGGTGTCGTCCCTCACCATGCACGCGCGCTTCAACACCTCCAGATCGTGCATCAGCTCGGCATGGTCGCCGTTGATGCGCACCTTGATGGCGACGATCTTGTCTTTGTTGTTGATGATGGTGTTGATGGCCGCCTTGACGTTGATCGGCTGGAACGTGGGGCTGAGATACAGCTCGTTGCCGAAATTCCCCACCTGGGAAATGTTCAGCATCGCGTAGATGCGCGTCGGGGCCGGCTCCATGATGAACTTGCGCAGGCCGGGGAACGTGCTCGCGCCGGCGGATCCCGCGTCGACGATCGTCGTCACGCCCGCCGGCAATCCCACCGCGTCCGGGTCGACCGAGATCGGATACACGTACTTGTAGACGTGCGCGTGCACGTTGATGAGTCCGGGGGTCACGAGCTTGCCGCCCGCGTCGAAGACCTGTTTGGCCCGGTTGGCCGGAATGTTCGCCGCCACCGCGGCCACCTTGCCCGCCGCGATGGCGACGTCCATCGGCCCGTTGATCTTCTGCGAGGGGTCGATGACGCGGCCGCCTTTGATCAACAGATCGTAGGAGGCCGCCGCCTGGCCTCCGGCGCCGAACGCGGTCGACCCGAGCGCCGGAACGGCAACCGCCGCGGCCCCGAGCGTGCCCAGAAATCCGCGGCGAGTTGACACTGACATGGAGGCCTCCGCAGTTAGAAGTCGAACTGGGCGCTGATCTTCGCGATGCGGGCCTGGTGAATGCCCGTCGGGACCTGCCACGCCGCGTAAGCGTTGTTGACGGAGGTGATCCCGCTGGAATTGAACGCATTCGCCAGGTCGAGATTGACGGATGTCCGGTAGCCGCCGAACCTGAGAATCTTCGAGAAGCGCAGATCGAGCAGATTGGTCTGCTCGGTGAACATCGTGCCGGGCTCGACGAGATTCACCGTCACGTTGGAGTTGCCGCCCGAGAGCGGACGGCCGAGCGAGGGTTGTGTCACCGCGTTCGTCGCGACGTAGTTCGATACGATGTTCACCCCCGGCAGGCTCCGGTAGGTCGCGGCGATCTGAACGTCCACCTTCGGCACTGCATAGGTGCCGAGGAACTTCACCTGGGTTTGGAACTTGCCAGGGATATTGCAGTTGGGCGACGTCGCGCTGACGACGTAGGGAGCCGTCACCGTCAGCTCGGGCAGCTTGGCGCGCAGATCGCAGACGTCCAAGGACGTGCGGCCCGTGCTCGTTCCGCCCTGCAGGATCGCTCCCTTCCCCAGCCGGAGGCTCAGGTTGACGTCCACGCCGTTCCAGGTCTCCTTGTAGTCCCCGTAGTTGCTGGCCAGCGTGAAGAGGTTGTTGACCTGACCCACTTTGTCCGGGTTGAGATTGTAAAGCCCACTGACTGTGTACCCGCCGCCGCCGGGCAGCCGCGAATCGGCCGGCGCGGGAATGCTGAACTGCGTGTAATCGGACACGCCCGTCAGCGTGTTGTCCGTCACGGTGAAGTGGCCGTACGTGCGACGGTAGTAGCCGACGTCCAGGCCCACCCGTGGCATCAGCTGGTGCTGAACGCTGGCTTCCACCTCCCACTGGTCCGGCCGCAGGCCCCAGCCGTGCAGCATGGCTGGATCGGACACGGTGCTTGGGATCGGCTGGCCAAACCGAAGGTCGCTGATGGGACCGCACTCTCCGTTGCCCAGCGGATTGACCAGATCGCACTGCGGGATGTAGTCGCCGTTGATACCCAGTCCCCCGCGATCGTCCCAGGATCGAGTCACCGAGTTGGCCATCGCGTTGACCGGATTCCCCAGGTTCGTGTAGTTGCTCGTCAGCCGTTGCGCAAGGACGTAGCGACCGAGGTTGAACTTGACGGCGGTCTTCCCGCTGCCGAACAGGTCGTACACCGCACCGAGCCGTGGCGACACGTCCTTCCAGCCCAGGTAATCGTTCTGCGGAAACGTGATGTTTCGGTTGGGCACGAGGCCGCCGGGCACGAGACCCTGTTCGGGGAAATTGATATTGAGATAGTCGAACCGCATGCCCACGTTGAGCGTGAGCCGCGAGAACGTCCACTTGTCCTGGGCAAACACCCCGAGCTCCGCGCCGAGGTTGCTTCTGAAGCCGTAGGGCGTCGCGATTTCGGTAATCAGGTTCGGCACGCCGTTGTTGAAGCGATACCGGACATTGGCCGGGATGTTGTTGTAATCCTCTCGCCGCGTCCCGAACGTGTCGAGCGCGCCGACCTTCAACGCATGGGAGCCCGTGATGTACGAGACCGAGGCCTGGGCCGAGGCGATGTGCCCTTTCACACGGATGAACGGACCCAGGCCGGTCTGGCCGGCGCCACGATAGAGCAGGCCCGGAATGAGGCCACCCTGCTCGGTGACGGCAATCAGCGTCTTGAACACGTCCGGAAGCGGCTTCGTGAAGTCCAGGCTGTCGCCGCCTGAAGGATACCGGTCTTTCCAGCCCTGGACGATGTCGGAGACTTTCGCGTCGAACAGCCACTTGTTGCTGATCGTCGACGTGTAGCTTCCGGTGAAGAACTCGTTCTCCGGAAAGTCGTATTTCGTCGCCGACTCGTACGAGAGGGTCGGACTGAGCTGCTCCCAGACGCGATACTGATGCTCGCCGAACACGGCGATCTTATTCTTCGGGCTGATCTGGAACGTCAGGCGTGTGTTGAAGCTTCTCTGGACCAGCGGCTGGTAGGCGCGGCGGTCGAGATCCGGCTCGTAGGTCCACTTGGTGGGGTCGCCGGCATTCTTGTTCTCGTAGAGGCCGGCGATGTAGCTCTGCGTCGTCTGCCAGCGGGCCGCGGAATAGAACCACAGCTTGTCCTTCACGAGCGGGCCGCCGGCGCCGGGATTCACGTCGTAGACCACCTTCAGGGAATTGGGCGTCCGCAGGCCGGCGTTCTTCAGTTCGTCCGTGAAGTTGCTCGACTGCCACCCCTCGTTCGCACCGGTGGCAAAGAAGGACCCCTTGAACTTGTTGCCACCTTCGCGCGGAATCAGGTTCATCTGAACACCGCCGAACGCCTGCTCGGCCGAGCCCGCGGAATAGCTGACCGCCACTTCCTGCGTCGACGTCATGTCAGGAATGAAGTTGCTCAACTGACCGTTGCCGGAGGTGGCGCTGATCGACATGCCGTCCACCATCACGCGCTGGTCATCCGCGCGGCTGCCATGGACGGTAATCGTGTTCAGATTGAGGTTGTTCTGGCCGCCGTAGTCGAGCGGCCCGGTCATCCCGGGAATCAGATTGGCGAAATTGTGCTGGTTCCTCCCGGCGGGAATCGCATCGAGGACCTCTTTCCCGAGCGTGACCTGCTGCGTGACGCTCTGCACGTCGACGACCGATGCCTGCCCGGTCACCGTCACCGTCTCCTCCAACGCCCCCACGCGCATGTCGGCGTTCACGGTGGCGGTAAACGTGCCCGCCAGCTCGAGGCCGTCGCGTTTGAAGGTGTTGAATCCGGGCAGCGTGAACGTCACGCTGTAGGTGCCGGGGCGCAGATCGACGATCTTGAACTGGCCGCTCCCGTCGGTCACCACCGACCGGACCTTCTCAATCAAGGCGGGGCTCGCCGCCTCGACTGTCACACCGGGCAGAACCGCGCCGGACGTATCTTTCGCGACACCCGCGATGGATGCCTGCGCGGACGCCGCCGCTGGAACGAGCACGAGACACACGAGCGCGAGCAGGATTCCCTTCAGAACACGCACAGGCTTTCTCCTTCGCCGAGAATGGCGCAAGACCCGACAGGTGAGGGCGGGCGAATCTTGGGTCGCGTGACACGGGGGGTCAATACACGCGATCAGGTGTGTCGCGGTTTCGCTGAGCGCGCGCTATGCTCCGTCGCGCTTATGAGAGCTGCACACGCGATCTGTACGGGAGTCCTCGCGGTGAGCATCGGACTCGGGCTGGCGGCGCAGACGCGAACTGCGGTCCAGGCGCCGATGTTCGAGGTCGACCCCTTCTGGCCCAAGCCGCTGCCGAATCATTGGGTGCTCGGAGCCGCGGTGGGCGTCTGGGTAGACGCGCAGGACCACGTCTGGATGGTGCATCGCGGCGACAACCCCAACACGCTCAAGGGTCTGGAAATGAAGCCGCCCTACAGCGAGATGTGCTGCGCCACCGCGCCGCTCGTCCTGGAGTTCGACCAGAAGGGCAACCTGCTCCGCCACTGGAATCCCGGACCGAACGATCCGTGGATGGACCAGGAGCACGGCATCCACATCGACCACAAGAACAACGTGTGGCTGGGCGGCGGCGGTGGAGGCGATTCCCAGGTTCTGAAATACACGATGGACGGCAAGTTCCTGCTGCAGGTCGGGAAGAAGGGGGCCCGGCTCCGTGCCGGCGCCGCGCGCCCGATCAACGATCCCAACAGCCTCGACATGGAGAGCTTCGGCCAGCCGACGAAGATCGTGGTCGACGCCAAGACCAACGAGGCCTACGTGTCCGACGGCTACGTCAACCACCGCGTGGTCGTGATGGACGCCGATAGCGGCAGGTTCAAGCGCGTGTGGGGCGCCTACGGCAACAAGCCCGACGACACGCCGGTGGTGGGGCCGTTGAACCCGCACCGCGGCAACCCGAACGCCGCGCAGCCCGCCGATCGGGGCGCCGCGCACGATCCCGCGGCGCCGCCGCCGCAGCAGTTCCGCAACCCCGTGCACTGCGTGATCATTTCCAAGGACGACCTGGTGTACGTCTGCGACCGGCAGGGCGATCGGATTCAGGTGTTCACGAAGGACGGGAAGTTCGTGAAGGAAAAGCTCATCGAGCCCAAGACCATGAACGCCGGCTCGGTCTGGGACGCGGCGCTGTCGAGCGACCCGCAGCAGAACTTCTTATACGTGGCCGACGGCGAGAACGCGAAGATCCACATCCTGCGGCGCGACACCCTCGACATCCTGACGTCGTTTGGCGAGGGCGGACGCCAGCCCGGGCAGTGGCACGGCGTGCACAACATCGCTACCGACTCGCGCGGCAACATCTACACGACGGAGACCTACGACGGAAAGCGCATTCAGAAGTTCACCTTCAAAGGGCTCGGCCCGGTGACGAAGCAGTATCAGGGCACCCCCTGGCCGGCGTCGGCGAGGTAGCGAAGTAGAGCGACAATGGGCCGATCCATGCCCTCGGCCTTCGTTCGACCGATCCCCGCGCTCGCGCTGGCGCTCTGTGTCTGCGCGTTGCCGCCGGCTGCCAGCGCCGGCGCCGACGCTCCTCCGGCCGTCCACTACGCCTTGGCCGCCTGGTCCACCGAACAGTCCGGCGACGTGTTCGCGATCGCTCAGGATCTCGAGGGCTACCTGTGGCTGGGGACGCCGGCGGGGCCGGTCCGATTCGACGGCACCCGTTTCCAGCCGTGGACCCAGAACAGCAGCGGCCAGCGGCCCGCCCACACCGCCGCGCTCGCCGTCTCGTCGCAGGGCGGCGTGTGGGCCGGCTTTGCGGGCGGCGGCGGCGTGGCGCGGATCTCTCGCGGCAGCATCGCCCTGTCGTCGGCCGCCGACGGTGCCCCGGACGGCGTGAATGCGCTTCTCGAGGATCGTCGCGGCACGCTGTGGGCCGCCACCGCGCACGGGCTGTTCCGCTACACCGGCAACCGCTGGTCGCGCGTCACCGAGGCCGACGGCTACGACGGCGAGCAGGCGTTCAGCGTCTACGAGGACCGGGCCGGCCGGGTGTGGATCGGCGCCGTTCGCGGGCTCTACCGTCACGACGGCACGCAGCTCCGCCTGGTGGACAGTTCGGCCAGCTACGTGGACAGCATGGTCGAGGACGACGCGGGCAACCTGTGGCTCACCGACCGCGCGGCGATCGTCAAGAAGCTTGGCGGGGCCACCGCGCTCCGCCTCGACCCGCGCATCCGTCTTCCGCTGCCAGGCTGGCGCATCATTCCGGACGGCCGCGGCGGGCTGCTGGTGGCGTCGTTCAGCGGTGGCCTGTTCCATCTCGCCAATCCCACCAGCGCGCACCCGCTCCTCGAGCCGGTCGAATACGAGCAGCGCCTGCGCGGCTCGCCGCGGGCGCTCTATCGCGATCGCGACGACAACATCTGGGTGGGGATGCGCGGCGGCCTGCTGCGCCTGTCCGAAAACACGTTCCAGTTCACGGGCCCCCTCGACGGGGTCAATCACGACGGCGTGCGCACCGCGGAGGTGGCCACCGACGGCAGCCTCTGGATCGCCACGACGCAGGCCCTCAACCGTCTTGCCGGCAGCAGCCGGCAAGCGTTTCCTCTCTCGCAGACGCGCGCGCTGCACCCCGACGGCTCGGGCGGCATGTGGGTGGCCACCGACCAGATCGTCGGCCGCTACACGATGGGCCATCTGGTCAAGGAGCGAATCCCGGACGTGCAGGCCAGCCGGGTGAACGGCCTCACCACGACGACCGCGGGGACGCTCTGGCTCTGCACCGCGTTCCGCGGCGTCCTGTCATGGAACGGCAGCACGATCACCTCGCACCAGCTGCCCGCCGACTCCGGCCGGCAGTGCGCCAGCATTCTCGCGGATCGGCAGGATCGCGTCTGGGCTGGCTTCGGTGGCGGCGGCGTCACGCTGTACGAGCACGACACCGGCCGCGCGCTGACCGAGCGTGACGGCCTCGCGCCCGGGTCGGTCTGGCAGATCGTGCAGGGCAACGACGACGCCGTCTGGTTCGCCATGTCGGGCGGCGTGAGCCGCTACCAGAACGGCCGCTTCACCTCCGTCACCGCCGCGCAGGCGCCCATCGCCGCGGTCGTCCCGGTGCTGGTGGTGGATACCCACGGCTACGTCTGGGTCGGTGTGCAGTCGGGCGCCGGCCTGATGCGCTTCCATGCGAGCGAGATGGACGCCATCGAGAAGGAGCCCCGCCACCGTCTCACCTATACGCTCTACGACGAGAGCGACGGACTGCAGCCCGGCACGCAGGTGTGGCAGAGCGGCGCGGCGGGCGTGCGAGACATGACGGGCCGCATCTGGGTGGCGGACGGTCCCGGCATGACGATCATCGACCCGCAGCAGCTGCGCGAAACGCACCGCGCCGCGCCAGCCAGCGTCGACGCCGTCACCGTCAACGGCGACCGCATCAACCAGGCGGCCGTCCGCCGGTTCGCGAACGGCAGCACGATGCACATCGACTACACTGCCCTGAGCCTGTCGGCGACGTCTAAGCTGCGCTTCCGGCACATGCTCGACGGTGCCGACGCGGACTGGGTGTACGACGCGGACAGCCAGGGCGCCACGTATACCAATCTGCGCACGGGCGACTATCGATTCCGCGTCAGTACCACGGAGGGCGGGCCGTGGACCGAACCGTCGCTGTGGGCCTTCACCGTCGATCCTCCGTTCTATTTGAGCGGCTGGTTTCTGATCGCGGCCGGGACGCTCCTGGTCGGCGGGATCGGCGCCACCGCCAGGCTGCGCGTCCGCGCCGTCCGGGCCCGCTACGCGCTGGTGATCGCCGAGCGCACACGCCTGAGCCGGGAGATCCACGACACGCTGCTTCAGAGCCTGGCCGCGCTCGCCCCCGAGCTCGAGGCGCTGGCCACGCATGCGCCATCCCGCGAGGCCGACCTGACGTCCGAGCTGCGGCGCCTTCGCCGACAGGTGGACCGGTCGGTGCGCGACGCCCGCGAGTCGATTCTCGAACTGCGGCGACACCCCATGGGCACCCCACGGCTCGCCGAGTCGCTGGCGCAGCTCGCCGACGACATCGAGATACGGCACGGTGTCCGCCCGACGGTGGCAGTCGTGGGACGCCGCCCGGACAACGCGTCGCCGGAAGTGGATCTACAGCTCTTCCGCATCGCGCAGGAGGCCGTGACCAATGCCGTCCGCCATGGCCACCCGACGCGCATCGAGATCGGCGTCTCCTACGACGATCGCGAGGTGGCGCTCACGATTACCGACGACGGCTGCGGTTTCGACGCCCGCACGCCGAAGAGCACCGCCCCGGACAACGAGCACTTCGGCCTGATCACCATGCGCGAGCGCGCCGAGCAGGTCGGCGGCGGACTGCGCATCGAGAGCGCGCCGGGCACGGGCACCACGGTCCACGCGGTGGCGGGATTGACGAATCGATGGCTGTAGCGAAGCGGCGCATTCGCGTGCTGTGCGTGGACGACCATCGCCTGATCCGCGAGGGCGTCGCGCGCATCGTCGGCGTTCAACCCGACATGGAAGTGGTGGCCGAGGCCAGCAACGGCGAGCACGCCGTCACCCAGTTCCTGGCGATCCGGCCCGACGTCACGCTCATGGACCTGCAGCTCCCCTTCACGAGCGGCACCGACGCGACCCGCCGCATCCGGCAGCTCGATCCCACCGCGCGGATCATCGTGTTGACGATGTACCACGGCGACGAGGACATCCATCGCGCCTTCGAGGCCGGGGCCATGGGCTACGTGCTCAAGGATGCGATCTCTGACGATCTGATCCGCGTCATCCGCGAAGTACACGCCGGCCACAGCGTCGTGACGCCCGAGATCCAGCACGCGCTCGACGAGCGGGCGCGGCTGCCCTCCCTGAGCGTGCGCGAGCAGCAGGTGCTGGAGCTCGTGGCCGAAGGGATGCGCAACAAGGAGATTGCCGCGGCGCTCGGCATCAGCACCGATACGGCCGGCATGCACGTGAAGAACCTCTACACCAAGCTCGACGTCCACGACCGCACCGCCGCCGTGGCCAAGGCGATCCGCCGCGGTATCATCCGCATCCAGTGAGCCAACGGAAGGAGCCCTGCCCCATGCGTCGTTCTGTCTTCGCAGCCGTGGTGATCCTGGCCGGTGTCGGCGCCTTTGCCGCACCCGCATCGGCTCAGGCAAAGGGGTCGGCCGAAGCGTCAGCCGCGGCCTTCGTCAACCCGAAATGGGCGCCCCCGAAGCTGGCGTGGGGACATCCCGATCTCGAAGGCATCTGGACGAGCGACGACATGCGGGGCGTGCCGATGGCCCGCCCGGCGCAGTTCGGCAGCCACCGCTATCTCACCGACGAGCAATTCGCCGAACGCGCTCGTGAACGGGCGGACGCGCGCAAGGTGGACAACGCGCGAACCGGCACCTTCCGCAACGAGGAAGGCTCGCGGGACTTTGGCTACACCTCGATGCTGGTCGAGCCGGCGGACGGCCGCATGCCGGCCCTCACCGCCGAGGCACGGACGCGCCCGGCGCCGCGCGGCACCGCCGGCGTGGGGCCCTTCAATACCATCGACGACTTCAGCCTGTGGGACCGCTGCATCACCCGCGGCGTGGCCGGATCGTGGCTCCCGGTGGTGTACGGCAACGGCACGCGCATCATGCAGACGCCGGACACGGTCATCATCGCGCACGAGATGGTGCACGAGGCTCGTGTCATCCCGCTCGACGGACGGTCGCACGTCGGCACCGGCCTGCGTCAGCTGATGGGCGATTCCCGAGGCCACTGGGAGGGCAACACGCTCGTCATCGAAACCACCAACTTCACCGATCGCATTGCCGCCAACGGCGGCGGTGTCCGCTACAGCGACGCGATGAAGACGACGGAGCGCATCACCCGGATCGATCCGCAGATGGTCGAGTTCGAGATCCGGGTCGAGGACCCGAAGACCTACGTGGCGCCGTGGACGCTGCGGATGACCCTGACCAGTCAACCCGGCTACGAGATCTACGAGTACGGCTGTCACGAGGGGAACCGCTCGGTGGCGAATTCGCTCAGCGGCGAGCGGGAGTACGAGCGGCAGGCGGCCGAGAACGCGCGGAAAGGGCTGCCGCCGCCCGAGCGCGTGTTCGAGAAGGTCAACGGCGACGATCGCGGCCGCTGAAGGCACCACCGCTCGTCGCGAGTCCGGGACAGATCTGTCCGTAATCGAACACGAAAGTCGGTCGGTCGATCCTGAGCAGTCTTCCAGGCCGTCTGGTTCAGTTGGCAGATAGCTTGCTGCGCCGAGCACAATGACTCTCTGGCTCGACGCGCTCCGGTCTGACGTCGCCTGTGCCCTCCGAGGTCTACGACGGTCCCCGGCCGTCACGACCACGGTCGTGATCGTGCTTGGCGCGGCGATCGGTCTCAATGCGACCCTGTTCACGGTAATCGCCGGAGTGGCCTGGCGGCCCTGGGGCGGCGTCACCGATCCCGGCGCCGTCATCCGGATCTACGCGAAGGATCCGTCGGGACAACCGAACGGCCTGTCATTGACGGACGCACGTGCGCTGGCTGGCCGGGCGACGACGCTGCTGAGCGTCGGCGCCATGCGCGGCGATTCGGTCGACATCAAAGGGATCGGCGCGGCCCGCGCACTCTTGATCACCGGCAATCTGATGGATCTCCTGGGGCTGGCGCCGACACTGGGTCGGCGAATCGTCTCCGACGACGACCGCCCGGGAAGCCCTGCGCCGGTGGCGATGCTCGCGCATACGACCTGGGTTCAGCGATTTGGCGGTGACCCACGAATCGTGGGATCACAACTGTGGCTCGACGACGTCCCGTTCACTGTCATCGGGATCGCCCCCGCGAACTTCGAAGCGGCGGAACCGGCCTACGACATCGACGTGTTTCTGCCGGCCGGCGCATTCGCGCTCATCAAGCCTGGCGCCGACGCGCTGCGACTGCTGTCCGATCCTCGCGCCTGCTGCGCCGACGTCGTAGCACGCCTGCGCCCCGGCGTGACGCGCGCGCAGGCGGCAGCGGAGCTCAGCGTCATGTCACGAGAGTGGACGGCGATGTCCGGCCTCCCGGCTCGGGGCGCGTTCGTGAGCGACACGGCCCTTCTCTCACAGCCCGGCCGCTCGAATTCCCCTCAGGCGCTCCTGACGGCAACAATGCTGGCCGGCGGCTTGGTCCTGGTCTGGCTGATCGCGTGCGCCAACGTCGGCAATCTGCTCTTGTCGCGCACGATGGGGCGCATGCACGAGATCGGCACCCGCGCGGCGCTGGGCGCCAGTCGCGTCAGGCTCCTGCGACTGCTGCTGACCGAGGGCGCGGTGCTCGGGATTCTCGCAAGCAGCGCGGGGATCGCGGTGGCGGCAGAACTGCCCCGCGTACTGTTCGCGCTCGTGGCCGATGCCTCGACGCGAGTGCAGTTTCCGTTTCCCGTCGCTCCTGACGTCTGGGTTCTGGGCTATGTGATTGTTCTCGGCCTTCTGTCGGCGCTCGTCTTCTCGCTTGCGCCAGCGATGCTGGCGACCAGTGTCGCGAGCAGAAATGCGATGGGACGCGGCGTCGAGGCCCGGGTGCACCGCTTGCGGCTGCGCAGCCTGCTCCTCGGCGTGCAGGTGGCCGTCAGCGTCACGCTTCTCCTCAGCGCGGGGCTACTGGTACGCGGCGCCCAGCTGGGTGCCGCGTCCTTTAATCCGGGGTTTCGCGTCGCCGGAATCGTTGCCGTGAACTTCCTGCTCCCGGAGCGCACCTACGATCGGGCGCGCGCCACGACGTTCTTCGCGGGCCTCGACCGAGGCGTTCGGAGCCAGCCGGACACCGAGTTCGCCTTCGCGTCGCGGGACCCGTTCTCGCTCTATCGCGAGGGTACGTTCGTCCGCCTGCCGGGGGACGCCAACGATCGGCTGCGTGAGGTGCTCTACACCGACGTGTCGCCGAACTATCTGGGATTGCTGGAGATTCCGCTTCGTGCCGGCCGTACCTTCAGCGAACGCGATACCGGCCAGCCTGCGGTGATCGTCAACGAAGCCATGGCGCAGGCGCTCTGGCCCGGACGCGATCCGGTGGGACAGAGCTTCGTCATGCGCCGGCGCGGCCCGGCGGGCGAGATGGTGGCGCAGGAGGTCATCGGCATCGCTCGCAACGTGTCGGTAAGCGCCACGGCGCTGGCACGGCCGATGTTCTATCGGGCCGTCGCTCCCGGTACTGAAGTGCTGGACTTCATCGGTCAGGATCCACGGGCGAGCCAAGCACCGACGCTGCTCGTCAAAGGTCGCACCGCCTCCGCCGCGGGCATCAGAGCCCTGACCGCAAGAATCGACAGCCGGGTCGCAGTGACGCTGACACCGCTGGCCGACCAACTGAACAACGCACGCGCGTCGATGAAATGGGGACCAATCGTTGCAGCCGTGCTCGGCGCTTTCGCACTGCTCCTGGCCACGGTTGGCATGTTCGGAGTGTTCTCGTATGCGGTTCAGCAGCGCACGCGGGAAATCGGGGTCCGCATGGCGCTCGGCGCGCCGACGGCGGCTGTCGTCCGACTCGTCATCGCCGGACATTCGCGTGCTGTGCTCGCGGGCGTCGGCGCCGGGCTCGTCGGCGCACTGGCCGCCTCGATTGGCCTTCGAGCACGGTTGTTCGGCCTCAGCCCGCTCGACCCGTTGTCGTACGCAACCGTGGCGCTACTGCTCGCAGCCTGCGGCATCGCGGCGACCTACGTCCCGGTGCGTCGCGCGGCGCGGATTTCGCCGGTGGTGGCGTTACGAACGGATTGACAGACGGAGCCGCAGCACACGCAGCGGTTTGGCGGACGAACCGCGCATCGTCCACGCGATCACGACGTGGTCCGCGGTGACGGCCAGGACGGGATACGACCCCTCGGTGTCCGTCCCCAGATCGACTGCGTCGAACCGCGTCTGACCGCTGCCGTCCGGCCGCCCGCGCGCAAGCCTCACGCGCCGCGGCGCGCCCGTCACCACTTCGTCCCAGGCGGCAATCACCGTCCCGTCTCCGGCCGTCACGAGCTGCGGGTGGTAGGCAGCGCCGGCCGCCGGCAGCGGCGCACGCGGCGTGAACCGGGCGCCGTCGGTCGTCGATGACAGGAACAGCCGCAGGGTTTCACCGGCGGCTGCCTTCACGAGCGTCGGCCAGAGCACGAACACGCGGCCTCCACTTCCCACCGCCAGGCTCGGCCCGTTCTCGGGACATCCATCGAGCTGCCAGGCGTCCTGGCTGACGCGCTGCGGATCGGTGAACGAACGGCCGTGATCGCGAGACGTAGCGAAGGCGATGTCCCGCTGATTGCCGGCATACACATGGCGCCACGCGACGTAGACCGCGCCATCGGCTCCCATCGTCGCCGCGGTCTTGCAGCAGTAGCAGACGCCGCGCGCGATCCCGCGCACGGCGACGTCGGCACCGAGCGAGCCGACGAACAGTTGAGACCGCTGCGCCCGCGCGGCACCGTCGCCGGAGGGCGCGGCCGCGGCGGCACCATGCTGGTGCATGGCATGAGCGCCGTCTGCCTGGGCGGCCGTGTCGCGGTGATCGAGCCACACGACGTAGACGCGGCCGGTGGCGTGGTCTACGGCAATGGACTCCCACCCTCGATTGCCCGCGGCCTCGCTGCCTGGCACCGGTGTGGACGGCCCGAACGAGCGGCCCCCGTCGCCCGATCGCGCGCTCAGCAGCGCCGTTCCCGCCGCCGCCTTCGCGGTCCACACCACGACGATCGCCGGGCTGCCACTCCCCCGGACCCTGTCTCCCGGGATGAAGGCGATGCGCGGCGGCTGCTCGCCGTTGACGCTCGCCTGCTTCTCGACCGCATTCACCCGAACCGGCGTACCGAACGAGGCGCCGCCGTCCCGGCTCACGGCCGCGTAGACGTTGGTGCCCGTGGCGTCGGAGGACGCGGCCCATGCGAGGGCCACCCACGCGCCTTCGCTCGCGACCGAGGCGTACTCGTTGACGCGATCCGGCACACCGACCGTCGTCGCCGGGCCGGGTGCGGACTGCCCGACGACCAGCGGCGCGCCGCCGACCAGCCACACGGCTGCGACAAGCGCCGCCAGCGCGGCGCGTGTCCGGGTCATGACGCAGGCACCGATGCGGCCGCGAGCACTCGATCTCCACCGAGCCGTTCGAAGGCCGAGGCGGCGCTCTGATGCAGCGTTTCCGCCCGCCGCAGCAGTTTGGTGAAGGCCGGTTTCCTGCGCAGCGAATCGAGCCACGGATCTCGGGCCAGGGTCGGAAAACAGACGTAGCCGCTCGCGACCACGCGCTCGAGCAGGTCGAGCGCCGCTTGGAGCTCGTTCAGATGGGCCAGGTGTCGCGACAAGTAGAAGAGCCCCTCGGGATCCCGGAAATCAGAGCCAACAATCCGCCCGACCGCCGCGACGCTGTCTGTCGGCTGCCCGTCGAGCAGCGTGCGGGCCACGACCGCAAACTCCCGGAGCCGGCCCGGAAGCTTGTGTTCGAGCTCGCGCAGCACCGGGAGCGCGTCCTTTCCACGCCCAAGCTCCGCCAGCGAGATCGACGCGCAATAAGGATAGTCCGCGATCGGAAGGGTGACCACCCGCGCGTAGTCCGCCTGGAGGAACCAGGTGTGGCCCACGCTGGTGCGGATCTTCGGCTCGAGCTCGACCGCCCGATCGTGTGCCGCCACCGACGCGTCGAGCAGGCCGCAGTAGCGGCAGGCGCTGACCAGGCCGGCGAGCAGCTCCGGATCGGCGGTGTGCGCTCGCTCGATGAGGCGGACCATCGCCTCGTGCGCGCGGCCCAGGTCCACCTCGAGCTGCGCGAACAGTTTGTGCGCGATCGCCAAATCGGGATTGAGCTCCAGCGCGCGGCGGAACGCCGCCTCGGCGTGCTCGAGCGGCTCCTGCGTGTCTCCGGGGCGGTACTTGGCCATCACGTGATGGATCCGGCCGAGACGCGCCCAGGCCGGTGCGTAGTCAGGATCGCCCTCGACGCTCTGCCGATAGAGATCGCGCGCCACGCTCCACTGGCTCGCGTCGCGACTGAGCTCGTTGCCGCGCAGAAAGTACTCGTAGGCGGCCGGGTTCGACGGCACGTCGCGCCGCATCATCTGCTGCTCGTGGTTGGTCAACGGCAACGACAGCGAGCCCACGATCCGGCGCGTCAGCTCGTCCTGAACGCGGAAGAGATCCCCGACCGGCGTCTGGGCCACCTGCGACCACAACAACGCGCCGCTCGTGGCCGAGGTGAGCTGCGCGGCGACACGAATCTCCTGCCCTGCGCGCAGCAACGTGCCGGTGACGATGGCGTCGACGTCGGCCTCGGCCCCGACCTGGCTCGGGAGGACCGAGTCGCCCGCGAACCGCGCCGCTGTCATGCTCGATCGCACCACCAGCGACTGCAGGCCGCCGAGCGCGCCGGTCAGCGCGTCGGGGAGGCTGAAGGCGAGAAAGTCGGTCTCGGGGTCGGGCCGCAGCATGCGGAACGGCAGAACGATGAGGCGCGTCACCCGCACCGGCGTCGAGGGCGCGACCTCGGCGACGGGCATCACGAATCGATACCCGCGCCGCGGCAGCGTTTCGATGAACTTGGGAGCGTCCGCCGTGTCGCCCAGCACGTCGCGAATCTGCCGGATGCAGAAGTTCAAGCCCTGGTCGAAGTCCACGAAGGTGTCCCCGCTCCACACGTGATCGCGAATCTCGACACGCGTGACGACGTCGCCGCCGCGGCGAGCCAGGAGCTCCAGCACCTTGAAGGGCTGAGGCGGCAGCTTGAGCAGCTCGCCGCGTTGCCGCAGTTCGCCAGTTGCCGGGTGCAACTCGAAGGCGGCGAACCGCAGGACCGACTGCGCACTCATCGAAAACTCATCCCGAACTCATCCCGCAACTATGGAAGGGCTTCCGGAAGCGTAGCACTATGGCCGCGGTTCGCCGGCGGCAGGGTGCCGCCGGCAGGTAACCGACAGAAACCGGAGGACTTATGGCACTGCAGCTTGGCGAGACCGTTCCCGACTTCACCGCCGACACGACCGAGGGGCCGATCACCTTTCACCAGTGGCTCGGCGACTCCTGGGGCGTGCTGTTCTCCCACCCCAAGGACTTCACGCCCGTCTGCACGACCGAGCTCGGTGCCGTGGCGCGGATGAAGCCGGAGTTCGACAAACGCAACACCAAGGTGATCGGCCTGAGCGTCGATCCGGTCGAAAGCCATGCCCGCTGGGCCGTCGACATCCTGGACACGCAGGGGCACTCGCCGAACTTTCCGATGATCGGCGACCCCACGCTGGAAGTCTCGAAACAGTTCGGGATGCTACCGGCCTCCACCGAGGGGACCTCTGAAGGCCGGACGGCAATGAACAACCAGACCGTCCGCACGGTCTTCGTGATCGGTCCGGACAAAAAGCTGAAGCTGATGATCGCTTACCCGATGACGACGGGCCGGAACTTCCACGAAGTGTTGCGGGTCATCGATTCGCTGCAGCTGACCGCGAACCACAAGGTGGCCACGCCGGCCAACTGGGAACCGGGAGAAGACGTGATTATCGCGGGTTCTGTGTCGGACGACGACGCGAAGAAGGTCTATCCGCAGGGATGGCGCGCACCCAAGCCGTATATGCGTTTCGTTCCGCAGCCCGGCGTCTGAGGAGGACATCATGGGTCTGGCACAGACGTATCGATTGATGGCCGGGCTGTTCGTGGTGGTCACGACGGCGCTCGGCATCTGGGTGAATCCGGCGTTCTTCTGGCTGACGCTGTTCGTCGGCGCGAACCTGCTGCAGTCCGGCTTCACGAACTGGTGTCCGATGATGGCGGTGCTGCGCCGAGCGGGGCTGAAGGACTAGACTCCATCATGCCTTTGTTCATCGTCCGGCATCAGCATGCCGCCGACGGGTGTCCGGCACAGGATCCGCTGCTGGGCGCCCGCCTGCTCAATCACTTGAGCCGTCCGAACGTCAGGAAGTTCGGACTGCAGATTCACGGCGAAGCCGTGGTGCAGGGGGCGCATACGATGTACCTGATCGCGGAGGCGGCGGACGAAAACCGCCTCCGCGAATTCCTGCAGCCGTTCCAGATGGCTGGCAGCCTGGACATCTACCCCGCGTCGACGTGCGTGCGGACCGTGGCCAGTGGCGGCTGTGCCGCGCCCTTTCCGGCCGGCGCCGACACGCCCACGCTGGATCCGGAGGAGGCGTGCCAGCAGGCGATCGACGGAGGCATGGTCGTGCACCGCGCGCATCCCCTGAACTGCGAGACGTCTCTGGCAGCGCTCGTGGGCGGCGTCGTGATGCCCAACGCACGCTTCTACATGCGCAACAACTTCCGGATGCCCGATCTTGATGCCGGTGCCTTCCGCCTCTCGATTGGCGGCCTGGTGGAGCGGGCGCAGCGTTTCACGGTGCGGGATCTCCAGAACATGCCGTCGAAGACGCAGGTCGTCACGCTGGAGTGTGCCGGCAACGGACGGGCACTGTTCGATCGGCCCACCGACGGCGAGAAATGGGGACTCGGCGCCGTCAGCACGGCGGAATGGACCGGCGTGCCGCTCGTCGAGCTGCTGGATCGCGCCGGCGTGCGGCCCGAGGCGCTCGAGGTGCTGTTCCGCGGCACCGACGGCGGCGCCGTGGACGGACGACAGGAGCCGATGCGATTCGAACGCAGCCTGCGGATCGACGACGCGCGCGACAGCGAGGTGCTCCTCGCCTACGCCATGAACGGTGAGCCGCTGCCGGTCGAACACGGATATCCGTTGCGCCTCATCGTGCCGCGCTGGTACGCCGTCGCGTCGGTCAAGTGGCTGGCGGAGATCGAGCTCATCGACCGCGCCTTCACCGGGCACTACCAGGGCGACAAGTACCGGTATGAATGGGAGCGTGACGGGCGCATCGTCAGCGAGCCGGTCACCCTGCAGCGGGTCCGCGCCCTGATCACCGAGCCGTCGCCGCAGACCGACGTGCCCCGGGGCGAGCTGGCCATCCGCGGCGTGGCCTGGTCGGGCGCGGCACCCATTGCCCGCGTCGAGGTGAGCGTCAACGGCGCGGACTGGCAGGACGCGCGACTGGTGAGCGAGCGCAACCGCCACAGCTGGCAGTGGTGGGAGCTGATTACGCGCGTCGCGGCGTCAGGCGATCTCGTCCTTCGCGCGCGGGCCACCGACCTGGCGGGCCGCGTTCAGCCCGAGCATGCAGAGTGGAACCGGCTGGGGTATGGCAACAACTCCATCCAGCAGGTCCCGATTCGGGTGGCGTGAGCCGACGCCGGCCGACGGCCGTGACCCAGGCGCACAGCCCACACAGCACGGCCGCGCTGATGAGGCGCGCGCGGCGTGATGCGCCAGGGGTCACAACAATGTGGTGGCCGATCGCCATCTCGACAAGTTTGGCCCAAGACACGCGTGGACCGGGCAATCGCGATCGATACCAGCCCGTCGGCGCCAGGACCAACTCCCACAGATTTGCGGTGACGCCGCAACGCAGCAGACATTCGCGTCGCCGCGCATCGCTATCCTGCCGCGCCCTCACATAGCGGTCGTCCGCGTGATTCGCGCCTGAATCAGCGTGCGGACGCCGACGAGCTTCTTGTCCGCAAAAGCGGCGCGGCTCTTGCTCTGCTTTTCGGCATCCACCCTGCGCCCCGACGCGCATCACGGCACACGCGTGCGAGCCACGCAACGTGTCCGCAACGACCCCGAGGTCACCAGGTCTACCGGGCGAGATCGTAACGACACGCGCGGTCGCTACCGTGGGAACAGCGACCCGCGTGACCGTGAATGCGCAGCAGCAGGGGTGACAGCAATGACGCAAGCCAATCCGAACCGTCGATGGCATGACCTTTACGATGGGCGACCCGGCATCATCGAGCCGGCGAGCTCCACTGCGCTGGAGATGTTCCGCGCAACCGCCGCACGGCAGGGCGACCGCGCGCTGGTGCACTACTTCGATCAGTCGATCACCGCGGCGCAGGTCGACGCCATGTCCGACAGCCTGGCGGTGGCCCTGCAGCAGCGCGGCACCGAGCCCGGCGATCGCATCGCCGTCCATCTGCAGAACATTCCGCAGGTCGTCATCGCCGTGCTCGCCGCGTGGAAGTGCGGCGCCGCGGTGGTCCCGTGCAATCCCATGTGGCGCGAACGCGAGCTGGCCACGGTGCTCCGCGACTCGGGCGCCCGCGTCCTGATCTGCCAGGACGATCTGTACCGGGACGTCGCCCACGCCGCGCTGCCGTCGACGGCAGTCCAGCACACGCTGACCACCTCGGCGCTCGATTTCCTCGCGGGCAACGCGGTGCTCCCGCGGGTGCTGGCCGGCTCGTCCCGCGAGCCGTGCGCCGAGGGGAACGATCTCCTCGAGCTCATCGCCGAACACGCGGGCGCGATCCCGGAGGCGATCGAGATCGCGCCGCACGACGTGGCGTTCATGGTCTACACCTCGGGGACCACGGGTGAACCCAAGGCGGCCCTCAACACGCACCGCAACGTGGTGTTTGCCACCACGGTGTACGAGCGTTGGATCGGTCTGACGGCCGGCGATACCGTGCTGGGCCTGGCCCCGCTCTTCCACGTCACCGGCCTGGTCGGCCATGTGACGCTCTCGATGCTGACGGGCAGCCCGCTCGTGCTGTTCTACCGGTTCGATGCCGAGGAAGCCTGCCGCCTCATCGAGCTGCATCGCGCGACCTTCACGGTGTCGTCGGTCACTGCCTTCATCGCGCTGCTCAACAGCGACGCGATGGCACGCTTCGACCTGACGTCGCTGACCAAGGTGTATACGGGGGGCGCCCCCACGCCGCCGGGCGTGCTCGCCGACTGGCACGGCCGCACGGGCACCCGCATCCAGCCGATGTACGGCCTGACCGAAGCGACGTCGCCCACGCACATGACGCCGCACGGGGTCGTTCCCCCGATCGATCCACGGACCGGCGTGATGTCGATCGGGGTGCCGGTGTTCAACACCGACGTGCGCGTCGTCACCGACCGCGGCACCGATGCAGCGCCCGGCGAGATCGGCGAGCTGGTGATCGCCGGGCCGCAGATCGTGCCGCGCTACTGGAGGCGGCCGAAGGAGACCGCCGTCGCGCTGCGTAATCGCGAGCTGCGCACCGGCGACGTGGGCTTCATGGACGAGGCCGGCTGGTTCTATCTCGTCGATCGCGCCAAGGACATGATCATCGCGTCGGGCTTCAAGGTGTGGCCCCGCGAGGTCGAGGAGGTGCTGTATCTGCATCCCGCCGTGCGGGAGGCCGCCGTGGTCGGGATTCCGGACGCCTATCGCGGCGAGACGGTCAAGGCGGTCGTGAGCCTGAAGCCGGGTCAGACCGCGACGACGGACGACCTCAAAGCCTTCGCCCGCGCGCAGCTGGCCGCCTACAAGTACCCGCGCGTGGTCGAGATCATCGAGGAACTGCCCAAGACGGCGAGCGGAAAGATCATGCGCCGGCTGCTCAAGACCCCCTTCGAGGCCGTCGTCGCCGCGGCCGAATCGAGAGTGGCGTAGCCTCGTTCGAATCACGCGGTGCCAGCGGTTCCGCCACTGCGGGGCCGGCTGGCACCGCGACCCCCTTGGCCCGCCGCTCGTTGGATTCCGCCAACATCGCAATCCAAGTCAAAATCAGGGCTCTACCATCGAGCCTCAATGAACGAGCGGACGACCACGCGAAGCGACTACGCCGAGCGGCTCGAGCGGGTGTTCAGGTGGCTGGCCGACCACCTCGACGACACGCTCGACCTTGCGCGGCTGGCCGACGTGGCCTGCCTGTCGCCCTACCACTTCCATCGCGTCTATCGCGCGATGCAGGGCGAGACGGCGGCCGATACCGTGCGGCGGTTGCGCCTGCACCGGGCGGCGGTGGAGCTGATCACCGGCGAGCTGCCCCTGACCCGGGTGGCGCGCCGCGCCGGCTACGGCAGTCAGGAAGCCTTCACCCGCGCCTTCAAGGCCGCGTACGGAGTGCCACCTGCACGCTATCGCGCGTCGTTCGTTCCCGCACCACACCGACAGGAGGATGCGATGGATACGACGATGAGCTACGACACCACGATCACGACCTCACCCACGCTGCGAGTAGCGGCCCTGCGCCACCGCGGGGAGTACCAGACCATCGGCAGCACGTTCGAGCGGCTCATGGTCCTGGCCGGGGGACAAGGCCTGCTCGGGGCCGACCCGCGGACGTTCGGCATCTACTACGACGACCCGTCGGTCACGCCGGCCCACGCGCTGCGCTCCGACGCGTGCGTGATGGTGCGGGACGGCCTCACACCAACGGGCGAGTTGGAGCTGCAGGAAATCCGCGGCGGACGCTACGCCACAGCGCTCCATGTCGGGCCCTACGCCGAGCTCGATCGCTGCTACAAGTGGCTGTACGGAACCTGGCTCGCCCACAGCGGCGAGGAACCGGCCGACGCGCCGGTCGTGGAGGCATACCTGAACGACGCCCGCACCGTGCCTCCCACCGCGCTGAAGACCGAGATTTGGCTGCCGCTCCGCTGAAGCCGTTCGACAACGAGTGGATCCTCGACGCCTTCGCCGGGCGCCCGACCTTCTTCACGAAGCGGATGTTCGGCGGGCTCGCGGCGTATCTGCACGAGCGCCAGATGCTGGTGCTCGTGCAGCCGACCAAGACCGGGCGCTGGAAGTGGCACGGCGTGCTCGTGTGCACGGGCCATGAGCACCAGGCGTCGATCCGAGCCGACTTCCCCGCCCTGATGCCGCACGCAGTGCTGCGGAAGTGGCTCTACATCGACACGGCCCACGCGGAGTTCGAGTGGACGATGGAGGCGGTCGCCGGGCGGATGGCGCGCAACGACCGCCGCTTCGGCATCGTGCCGACGGTACGTGGGGGCCGCCTTTAGGCGGCCCGTGACGGGCCGGCTGAAGCCGGCCCCCACGTACCCTATCTCGTAGCCGCAGTACGCCAGCCCATGTCGGCGTACTCGGTGCGCGCCACCTCGCTGTACGGCACCGGGCTGACCGTCGCCCGGATCTCCACCTGCACGTGGCGCTCGACCGCCGGCTTCGACGTGCCGCCGTTCTCTTCACCCCACACGAAAGTGACCTGATTGCCGACCGTCGCGTGCTCGGGCTCGAGGATCGCCAGGGTCAGCATCTGGCCTTCGTTGGCGCTGTAGCCCACCCAGGTCGAAACGCCGACGGTCTTCCCGTTCTTCGTCACCTTGTCGAACGGGTGCATCGAGTACACGGCCGACGGGAACTCCATGAACTTGGCGCGGCCGTTGCGCTGGAACTGGCTGCCGATGACGCGCATCACGTCGTCGGTGTTGAGCGCCAGCGTCACCTTCTTGCGGTGCTGGCCCTGCGCCCTCTTCTCGAGCGCCTCACGGCCGATGAAGTCGTGGTCGAACTTGACGTGCGGTCCGTAGCCGAGGTCCCACGGCGTCAGGTAGTAGTCCTCGATGTTCGGCGAGTTGAAGCTGCCGCCAATCGACGCCTTCGCTTCATAGGAATCGGCCGGCAGCCACTGCCGGTACGCCTTCAGCTTCTCGCCGGTGTAGACGGCCGGGAGCGGCGACGGGATCCAGCCGGATTCCAGCGTGTTGGCCGAGTAGGCACGGCCACCCACCAGACGCAGCCCGAACTCCTCGCCCGCCTTGGCAATCGCGTCGCGAATCAGATCGTGCTCGGCGTAGGGCCCGAACAGCTCGTAGCCGGGCTGCCCGGCCATGCCGTGCCGCAGCGCGCGCACCGGCCGCCCGGCGATGGTCACGTGGCCCATGCTGAAGAACTTGAGCTCCGGCGCCTTGCCGCCGATCACCTTCTCCAGCACGTGCATGGCGTTGGGGCCCTGCAGCTGGAAGCGGTAGGCCTTGCGGTTGAACGGATCCGGGCGCGCGGCGGAGCGCTCGTCGAGCTCCACCTTCACGTCGTAGCCGCCGGTGGCGGCGTGGAACTGGATCCAGTTCAGCGACGGGATGCGACCGACCAGATTGAAGGAGTTCGGCGCCAGATAGAACAGGATGACGTCGCCGATGACGTACCCGTCGGGCGTGCAGGGCACGAACTGCTTGGCCTTGTCCACGGCAAAGCCGGCAAAGCTGTTGACCGCGAGGTGCGAGAGCAGTTTCTGGGCGTCCGGCCCTTCCACGAGGAGGTCGGCCATGTGGTAGGACTGGTTGAAGAGCACGCAGGTCTTCTGCCACGCCCGCGTCTCGTCGCGCCAATTGGTGTATTCGGGCGGAATGCCGGGGTAGACGTTCGGACCCGACTGCATGTTGCGCAGCAGCCACACCGGGTCGCCCGCCGCCTGTATTACGTCTTCAAGACTCGTGATGTGCATCCGGTTATTTTAACCAGCGGATTCGCGGGGCGGTAAAACCCTTCGCATTCCGAAGAATGGCCTGACAAGCTCGTGCCTGCGAGGAGTTTTCCGCGGCGTGTGACCTCCACCCCACCGCGCACAGTCCGCGCGGCGGGGGCCCCGGCGGAGGCCCCGACAGAACCTCTGGCTGCCCGCGGGTCGGAGGACGAGACGTCCGATGAACGGGCCGCCTGAAGGCGGCCCCTACGACCGCTATCGCTTGTCGACGACGATCTTCCCCTCCTTCAGCACCACCTTGGTCTTCAGCATCTCGTAGATGTTCTGCGTCGGGTTGCCGTCGATCAGGATGATGTCGGCGAGCTTGCCGGCCTCGAGCGTGCCGATCTGATCGGCCATCCCCACGTAGCGTGCCGAGTTCGGCCCCATGAGCCGGTGGATGTCGGCCATCGAGAACACGATGCTGTACGACTTCAGCTCGTGCTCGAGCACCACGATGTCGGTGAAGTTCTGGTCCGTGGAGTAGGCCATCGTCTGGTGATTCGGATCTGCGTCCCAGATGCGGCGGGCGTTGACGATGGTGTAGCCGGCCTCGGTGCCCACGGCACGGCCTTTCGGGTCGCGGTTGGCGCCGGCAATCGCCTCGGGCCACGGCTTGCCGTCGCGAAAGCGGGTGGTGTTGTCGCGGGGAAACTGCACCGCCGCCGGCGCCGGCGACGCGCGGTCGATGGTGGGCGCGCCAAAGGCGATGAGCCCCGCGACGATCGAGCCGGTCTTCGCCACCGACTCGGCGGCCTCGTAGCTGGTCCAGTCCTTGTTCGGCAGGTGCACCAGCCGCGTCACGCCGGCATCCACGGCCGCCAGCATGGCCGGCGTGCTCACGGCGTGCACGTTCACTTGCACGCCAACCTTCTTCGCTTCGTCGACGATGGCTTTCAGGACTTCGATCTCCGCCTGCGGCGGCGCCGGCTCCGGCGTCAGCCCGATTTCGGCGGTGTGCTTGATCCCTCTGGCCGCCATCGCCTGCACCGCGGCACGGGCTTCGGCCGGAGTCTGCGTCAGCGGGATGCGGACCGACGGGATGATGCGGGGGCCGTTGTACTCACCCTTCTCGATCTTGTCGCGGAGCGCCACGTCGGCGCCGTTGTTGCTGCCGCCGGAGAGCACCGTCGTGTAGCCCGCTTCGAGCAGCGACTGCATCTGCCCCTTCGCGTCAGCGCCATCGTTGACGTGCTTGTGGCTGTCGATGAATCCGGGCATGGCCGACAGCCCCTTGGCGTCGACGACGCGCAGCCCCTGCGTCGGCGCCGCCCCGGCAGTCACCGACACGATCCGGCCGCCGCGCACGAGAATGGTGCCCGACTCGATCACCTGCCCCGAGCCCACGATGATGCGGGCGTTCGTAATCGCCACGTCCTGGGCCACCGCCGTCAGCGGCAGTGCCAGCACGAGCGTCGCTACACAGATCGATGTGGTGAGCCGCATCACACCCGCCTCCTGGTGGGCGCGAGCCTACCACGGGGGCCAGAGTCTCGAAGGGGCGGGATCGGTGGAGCCTCGCTACGACACCGTGGTGCCGCCGAGCAGCGCCAGCGCGAGGATGATCGCCGACGTCAGGAGCCAGCCGACCAGGCACACGGCCACCGCGCGCCACGTGCTCGTGTAGTCGAGCGCCTGTCGCACTGCCACGATCATCGCCAGCAGCATCCACGCTCTCGACACCAGCAGCACCGGCATCATCAACCCGGGGACCAGCGACAGATAGGCGACCAGGCCGGGTGCGGCCGCGAATCCCAGCGTCCGCAGCAGCTCGCCGACATCGCTGTGCGTGCGGGCCCCGGGCAGGATCCGCGCCCCGACCTCGAAGGTGAGGAGGGCCCACGCCGCCCACCCCATGAGCGCCACGGCAGACATGAGGGCCACGTTGGTCAGGCCGCCCGAGGCGCGCAGGGCCACGCCTTCGCCGACGCTCGCGAGCAGCACCGTCAGGCCGGCCTGCAGCGTGGCCCGGCGATCGGCCTCGACATCCTCGTAGGTGGCGGTATCGAGCACCATCGCCCCCGCCAGGCGGCGGAGGTAGAGAGGCGGAAAAGTAGCGATAGCCATCGCGAACCTCATTCCTGGTGAACGGTCAGCACGGGACAGTGCGCCGCCCGCACGACGGCCTGCGCGTGCGAGCCGAACACGGCCACGTCGAAGGCGGCGCGATCGCGCACGCCCATGATGATCAGGTCGGCCTCCACCTCGGTGGCCAACTGCAGAATCGCCTCGTGCGCCTGCCCCTCCGCAACCACGGCGTGAACAGTGCAGTACGAGCGGGCCGCCTCGGGGATGAGCGCCTCCAGTCGCTCGCGGGCATCGTGCATCACCGTCTCGCGCACCGATTCGAGGTCGTAGACCAGCTCCTCGGCCCCCACATGCACCGCCGGCATCTCGACGGCGTGCAGCAGGTTCAGCTGCGCATCGGACTCCTGCGCAAGGTCGAGCGCGTAGCGCAGGGCCCGATAGGAGTCGGCTTCGAAGTCCACCGCGCACACGATGCGCTTGAACGGCACTCCGGCCGCCGGCGCCTCTGGAGCGTGGGCCGGCACGATCAGAACCGGCGTGGTGGCGTGGCGCAGGACATCTTCAGCCGTGGATCCGAGCACCAGCCGCTTCACACCCGTGAGGCCATGACTGCCGAGAACGATCAGATCCGCGGGCAGCGCGCCAGCTTCACGCAGGATCTCCTCGCGAACGTTCAGACCTTCACAGACGTGCAGGGCTACACCGCCGGCGTCAGGCGTCTGGGCGACGAACTCGGCGACGCGGTGCGTCAGCACGTCGCGCTCCACCTCGGCCAGCGCAAGGGGCGGCGCGTAGACGCTGCCACCGAGAGCCGCCGCGGCGGTATCGACAATCGGCGTCTGGCGGAATACGTGCACGACCGTGACCCACGCTTCGTACCAGCGCGCGAGCGCCGCCGCGTATCGCAGCGCCGTACGCGAGCAGGGCGAGAGATCGACTGGACACAGGATGCGGTCGATGGTCACCATGGCCCACCTCCGCTGGAATCAGAGGCAAGCCGCGTGCCGCGCGCGCCGCCGTGCTGGCAGCGAGAAATCGCCGGCGGACGCCTGATTTTGCCCGTCCAGTCGCGGGAATTTCCGCGGCTGAGCCGGTCGCCCGGCTCGGCCGCGGTGCAACTGCCGAGGCGCAGCCACCGAGGCGCAGCCTCGCTAGATCTGCTCGGCGCCGGCCCTGCCCTGCTCGACGACCCACGACGCCAGCGTGCGCACGCCCCCGTCGTCGGACTGGACCACCGACGGCACCACGCGATAGTCGGACCGCCACCGCTCCGGCGTCACGGAGCACCGCACATACCGGTGATGGCCGTTTCCATCAGTACAATCTCGTTTCTGCCACGTTTCGGGAGCAGCCGCCGCGCGAGGCGGGAGCATGATGGCTTGCGGCGGTCGAGTGTCCAATGAACGAAGCCTTCCTAAACTTGCCGGCGCGCCACACCGCATGAGCGCCGACGTCGATCTGGCCCTCAAGCCGGCTGACACCTTTGACCAGCTCGCGCGGGCGCGCAGCACCGGCCGGGTGAGCGCACTTGCCGGCCGGCTGCTGCTGGCGCTGGCGGTGCTGGGCACCAGCGTGGCGATTTCCGCGGCCAGCCGCGTGTCGGTCGAGCTGGTCGCAACCATTGCCGCGTCGTGGAGCTTCGTGCTCCTGATCCAGGCGCTGGCCGCGGCGGTGGTCATTCTGCCGGCGCGCGCGCGCATCGTGACCGGTCTGCGCGCGTTCGAGCTCTGGTTCCAGGCGCACGTGCCGTGGTCGCTGTGGTTTCTGCTGCCGCCGCTCTACTTCGTGCTCGTGGGACGGCGGGTGAGCGACAACGTCGTCATGGCGGCGGCCCTGATCCCGATGGCGTGGACCGCCCTGTTGATGCGAGCCTTCGCGCGCCGCGTGCTGCGATCGCGGCGTGCGGATCTCGTCACCGTCGTCCATCAGGCGGTGCTCTGGGGGCTCACTCTCTGCTACATCGCCTTCGCAATTGGCGGCTGGGACCGCGTGCTCGCCGAGGTCGGGCTGTGAGCCGCGTCCCCTGGGCGGCGGCCGCCGTCGTCGCTGCGAGCCTCGCGGCCGGGAGTCTCGCACCGCGGGCGCCTCTCCACGAGCCCGTCCGCGCCGGCGCCGACTGGATTCTCGCGGTGGACTTTCACGTGCACGGGTTCCCCGGCGATGGAGCGCTGGCGCCGTGGCTCCTGCGCGACGAGGCGGCGCGGGCCGGGCTCGATGCCTTCGTGCTGACCAACCACAATCGTGTCTCCACGGCCCGCAGGGCGCGCCGCCTCAGCGCCGGTACACCAGGACCGATCGTCATCGTCGGCCAGGAGATCACCGCGCGCGGGTTCCACATCGCGGCCGCGGGCATTGAAGAGCGCGTGGCGTGGACTCACGGCGCGGCCGCCGCCATCCGCGCCGTGCACGCCGAGGGCGGCGTGGCCATTGCCGCGCACCCGAGCCGCGACTACTGGCAGGGATGGGACGACGAATCGGTGGCGCTGCTCGATGGCTACGAGCGGGCCCATCCCAGCATGCGCCGTCCCGAGGACGGGGCGGACTTTGCCATCTTTGCCACACGGGCGGCCGCGCTTCATCCCGATATCGCGACCATCGGATCGTCCGACTATCACACCGGGCTCTTACCGGGCATCTGCCGCACGCTGGTGCTGGCGCACGAGCGCAGCGCCGCGGGCGTGATTGCCGCCGTGCGCGCCGGGCGCACGGTGGCCATGGACATGGACGGCCGGATCTACGGCAACGACGACGTGGCGCGTCTGGTGCGGGAGGCGCACGTGCCGCCGCCCGTGCGGCGGCCTTTCACGCTGTGGTCGCGCCTGCCGGCCGGCGCCGCCCTCGTCGGCCTGTTGCTGCTCGTGCTGCTCTAGCGCTCAGCCGTCGCCACCGGGTTCGAACCGGTAGCCGATGTCGCGTACGGTCTGGATGTAGATCGGCTCGCGGGGATTCGGCTCGACCTTGGCACGCAGCGTGGTCACGCAGCGATCGATGCTGCGCGGCGTGACGAACACCGAGCTGCCCCAGACGGCGTCGAGGATCAGATCGCGCGGCAGCGCGCGTCCGGAGTGGCCGGCAAAGAACGCCAGGAGCGCATACTCCTTGGCCGTGAGCGCGACCTCCCTTCCCTGCCGCCGCACCCGGCGCGCAGCCAGGTCGATTTCGCAGTCGCCGAACTGGCACACCGCCGCGGGGGTGCGACGGCGGCGCAGCAGCGCGCGCACCCGGGCGAGCAGTTCGGCCGGCCGGAAGGGTTTGATCAAGTAATCGTCGGCGCCAAGGTTGAGGCCGAGCACGACGTCTTCCTCCTGCCCCTTGGCCGTGAGCATCAGGATCGGCACGTCGAGCCCATGGTGCCGGACCGCGCGGCAGATTTCGTAGCCGTTGACGCCGGGCAGCATGAGATCCAGCAGCACCACGTCGGCGCCCGCGGCGAGCGCCGCGTCGAGACCGGCCTGGCCGTCGGTGGCCACCTGCACGTGAAGGCCGTTGGCGGCGAGCAGGTCGGACACGCCGCGAACGAGCGCCGGCTCGTCTTCGATGAGCAGCACGCGCGGGCGGCTCATGCCACCGCCCCTGGCGGCAGGCACGGCAGGCGGAGCGCAAACGTGCTGCCGGCGCCCGGTGCACTGTGCACCGACACGCTGCCGCCGTGCGCGCGCGCAATCGCGTCCACGATGCTCAGCCCCAGTCCCACACCGGTCGTCGTGCCGGCCAGACGGGTGTCCACGCGGTGGAAGCGGCGGAAGATGCGCCGCTGCTCGCGGCGCGGGATCCCGATGCCGTTGTCCGCCACTTCGAACCGGACGTGATCGGCACCGTCGGCCCGCGCCCGCACGACGATGCGCTTCTCGGCGGTGGTGTATTTCAGGGCGTTGTCGATCAGGTTCACGAGCGCCCCGCGCAGCGCCTCGGAATCGGCGAGCAACCGCGGCAGATCCGGAGACACCTCCACGCGGAGCGCTCCGTCGCCTGGCACACGCGCGCCGACGCTGTCGATCGCGGCGCGGATCACCGAGGCCGGATCGACCGGGCCGAACGTCAGGCGCACGGCGCCGCGATCCGCGCGCGCGAAGGTGAGGAAGTTCTCGACCACACGGCTCAGCCGCGTGTTCTCGGCGGCGATGAGCTGCAGGTACTCGCGCATCTTGATCGGGTCGGGGTGCGCATCGGCCAGCAGGCCATCCACGAGCACGGCGGTCGACGCCAGCGGGGTGCGCAGCTCGTGCGACGCCGCCGCCACCAGATCGGTTTTCAGCCGCGCCAGCCGCAGATGCCGCCGCACGCCGGCGGTCACGGCGAGGCCGGCGAGCACGATCAGCACGATGCCGGTCAGCGCCGCCGCGATGTAGAACGTGCGCCGGCGGGCGGCGTCGGCCGCGCGCGCATCGCCGTCGAGCGGCACGTACGAGAGCTGCCAGCCTGGCAGCCAAGAACCGGCGGCGATCGCTTCGCTGTCGGCGGGCTCCGGGGGCTCGTCCGGGGGAAAGGCAATGAAGGCCACGCCAGGGGTCTCCACCTGGTGGAGGAAGTCGTGCATCATCTCCTCGAGCCGCCCGGTGCGATAGAGCGCCACGACGCGGCCGTCGTCGGACGAGAGCGCCCACACGCCGGCGATCGACGTCTCCCGGAGCGTCCCCGGCAGCGGCGACACACGCTCGGCGTCCACGAGATCGACCGACAGCCGCAACGCCGCCTGTGTCGGCAGGAACACGTTGCGGTCGCGGGCGCGCAGGTCGTCCATCTGCTGCAGCCGGCGGCGCGCCTCCCGGTCGGGAAACCGCACGTTGCCGCTGGCGTCGAGCACGACGACGCCCTCGGCGAGGCCCCCGGTCACCAGCTCTTCGAAACGGTCGGTGGGGGCACCAGCGGCCGACAGCCGCGCCGCATGGGCACGCCAGAGCGGATCGAGACGCGCGCGCACCAGACGCAGCTGCCCGCGATACGCTTCCCGCACCCGTTGCTGCGCCGACTCGCGCTCGGCGGTCACCGCGGCGTTCATGAACCACAGCACGAACGCGGCGGGCACCAGAGTGAGGAGCACGAGGAGCGCGAAGAGCCGCGAGGTCACGCGGCTCGAAGTGTGGCAGCGTCGCGACGGGGATTCAATTGGCGGCGCTCGCCTCGGCGGTAACAAAGCGGTAATCTTCGCTCGGCATCCTCGGCCGCGGCGGCATGTCGATCGACCCGTTTCTCGTCTGGCTCGAGTCCACCGCCCTCAGCGAATGGGTGGTCGGCTCCCCGTCGCTGCTGGCCTTCCCCGGCATCCTCGCGCTGCACGCCATCGGCATGGGGCTGGCGGCCGGTCTGGCGGCGGTGCTCGACCTGCGAATCCTCGGCGTGGCGCGGGGCGTGCCGCTCGTCGAGTTCCGCCGCTTCCAACCGGTGCTCTGGGGCGGGTTCTGGTTGAACGCCGTGTCGGGCGTGCTGCTGCTCGTCGGCTACCCCACCAAGGCGCTGACCAACCCGGTCTTCTATCTGAAGCTGCTGCTGATCGCGGTGGCCATGGTGCTCTTCGTCCGCATCGACCGGATCGTTCGCTCGGGTGCGGCGGCCACACCGGCGGCGGCGCGGTCGCTGCGACGGCTGGCCATCACGTCGCTCGTGTGCTGGAGCGGCGCCATCACCGCCGGCCGGCTCCTCGCCTACACCTACCACCGGCTGAGGGCCTGATGCTGCACGCCGGGCAGATCTGGCTCGTCGCCGCCATCGAACAGCATTCGCCGGTGGCCACCCTCATGCGGACGCACTGGGCCTGGCCGATTGCGGAGAGCCTGCACTTTCTCGGCCTCTGCCTGCTCGTCGGCGCGATCGGCACCTTCGACCTGCGGCTGCTCGGCGTCGCCCGCCGCGTGCCGATCGCGGCGATGCACCGTCTGATTCCGTGGGGTCTCCTCGGGTTTGCGATCAACGTCTCGACCGGTCTGCTGTTCCTGCTGACGGAGCCCGATCAGTACATCTACAACCCGTCGTTTCACTTCAAGGTAGTGGCCCTGGGCATTGCCGGTGTGAACGCGGGCCTTTTCTACGCCACGTCGTACCGGCAGGTGTTTGGCGCTTCGCCGTCGCTCGACGCGCCCCGGCGGGCCAAGGTCATTGCGCTGGTGTCGTTGACCGCCTGGATGACGGTGATCGTCTGCGGGCGGATGCTGACGTTCTACCGCCCCGGCGACTGCGTCGGCGAACCAGGCGTGCTGCTGACGTGCACGCCAAAGTAGGGGCCGCCTTCAGGCGGCCCATGGACCAGCCAAAGTGGGGGCCGCCTTCAGGCGGCCCGTAGCCGGCCGACCAACGCCTGGCGTGTTCAGCGGAAGCGCGCGATCGCCGCCGCGACGCGCTCGAGCTGTTCGTGTTCGTGGGCCGATGGTTCGGCGACGCGGAACCGGTAGTCGCGCTGATTCGAGGTGATGCGCAGGTTGTCGCCGCTCCACTCGTTGAGGAACTCGGTGTACTTCAAGCGGAAGCCGTCTTTCCCCTGCGTGGCGTCTTCGGGAATGTAGGCCACGCCGTCCCGGCTGACCACGAACTGCCCGCGACAGCTGCCGAGGCGATGCTGGTGGACGACACGCAGCGAGGTGACCGACACCGGCGTCACGGCCGCGCTGATTCCTGGAACCGCCGGAGCTGCCGTGTCTTTCCGGGCGACCGCCACGGCCGGCCCTGCGGCGGGCACCGCCGGACCTGCGGAGGGCACGGCCACACGCGCAGAGGAGGGCACCGCCGACCGTGTGGGGGGCAGCGGTGCAGCCACCTCGGCGAGCGGCGGCGCGGGCAAGGGGACGTCTCTCGTGAGCGCCGCGCCGGAGGCCACCGCCGTCGCCGGGTCTCCGGTCGACCCCGCGTTGCGGAACTGGCCCGGCAGCCCGGCGGCGAGGGGCAGAATGACGGCCGCGGCGGCAACATACAGCCAGCGGATCGCCGTGGTCCGGCGTTGGCGCGAGGCCAGGTGCGGGGCCGGCGCGAGCGACGCGAGCATCGCGGCCGCCGCGTCGCCGAGCGGCGCGCCCTGCCGGGCCGGCAGGCCCGCGGTGAGCAGCGACGCCGCGGCCTCGGGGTCGATCGGGCGCGAGAACAGATAGCCCTGGCCGAATTCGCACCCGAGCGCGCGCAGCAGCCCCAGCTGCTCTTCCTTCTCGATCCCCTCGGCCACCACGCGCAGCCCCAGCTGCTGCGCCATCGTGGTGACGGCGCTCACGATGCTCGCCATGTCGCGGTTGCCTTCGATGCCACGAACGAAGGACCGATCGACCTTGAGCGAGTGCAGCGGGAACTGCCGCAGATACGCCAGCGAGGAATGCCCGGTGCCGAAGTCGTCCACGCTCACGCGCACGCCGATGGCGCGCAGCTGCAGCAGCAGCGCGCGGACCGCGACCGGGTTCTCCATCGCGATGCCTTCGGTGAGCTCGAGCACCAGGCTGCGTGCCTCGATGCCGCAGTCGGTCAGTACCTGGGTGATGTCGTCAACGAGCGTGGCGCTGCGGAACTGCAGGCTCGACAGGTTGACCGACATCCACAGATCGGCCGAGCCAGGGATCGTGCTCTGCCACGTCTTGAGCTGACGGCAGGCCTCGCGCAGCACCCACGCCCCGAGCGGCACGATGAAGCCCGTCTTCTCGGCGAGCGGGATGAACTCCAGCGGCGCGATCAGGCCGAGGCCCGGATGATTCCACCGTACGAGCGCTTCGAAGCCGGCAATGCGATTGGAGGCCAGCGAGGCGATCGGCTGGTAGACGAGCGCGAATTCGCCGCGCTCGAGGGCACCGGCAAAGTCGGCTTCGAGGCGCAGCTCGGTCTGCGCCGCCTGCAGCGCGGCGCGGTCGAAGACCTCGCAGCAGCCACCGCCCAGATGCCTGGCGCGCTGCATCGCCATGTCGGCGTCCCGCAGCGCGTCCTCGGGCCGCTCGTAGCCGGAGGCGCTGACCGCGATGCCGATGCTGGCGGACAGGCGCACCTCGCCGGCGGGGTGGCCAAACGGCAGCCAGAGCTCGGCCAGGATGCGCTCGGCAGCGATGACCGCGTGCCCCACCTCCTTCAGACCGTCGAGGAGGACGGCGACTTCGGCGTCGTGCACGTGCACGACCAGATCGCCGTGGCGCAAGGTGGGCGGCAGATCGCTCACGCGCAGACAGGCTTCGAGCCGCCGCACGGCGGCCGCCAGCACCGCCTCGTCGTCGGCCGACAGCACGGCGTCACCGCCGGCGCCGAGGCCGAGGTCGATGCTCAGGATTGCGTAGTGAAAGCCGGGATAGCGGCGGGCGCGCTCGATCGAGCGCGTCAGACGCTGTGCGAGTAGATCACGGTCCGGCGGCCGCAGTCCCGAGTCCATAGCTGCGCACTCTGACAGCGAGTGCAGGCGAGCCCCCCTCAGCTGGTATCGGCGAGGTTTGGATCGGGTTTAGCGGTGCGCGGCCTGACGAATGGGACAACCCGGGCTGGTGCGCACGCGGCAGCACGGTTCCTCCTGCGCCTGCGCGAGTGGATCGCCTGCGACCGCGCGATGCACCGGCCTCAGCGTGACGTCTTCACCGGCAGCGGCGCTGGCGTCGCGCACGGTGTCGGCTTGAAGTTGGCGTCGTTCGGCTCGAGCCGGAACGAGGTGCTGGTGTAGAACGGCTGCGCCAGGTAGCGCGGGTCCTCCACCACGGTCACCACGTGCAGCCAGTTGTCGCCGTTGGGGTGCGTCGGCAGGCGGTGGATGTATTCGGTGATGGTGGCCTGCTCGCTGTACGGGACGCCGTTCTTCCGCAGGTAGCCGTCGCGGAAACCGGTCGTCACCACGCGCAGATCGCCGCCGCGGTTGATCTGCGCCTGCTGCCTCGGCGGCGGTCCGCCGCGCAGCCCCTGGCCTCCGCCGCCGGGCAGTTCGCGCGAGAGCAGCCCGCCACCGGTCACCCGCGTGTCGGGACGACCATCACCGACCGGGCCCGCGCCCACGCCAGGGCCCTCCCACAGCGCCCTCGAGAAGCCCTGCAGCGTGCGCTCCGCCGGAGGCTGCTTCGCCGCATCGAAGTTGAGGAGCCGGGTCTGGGTGCCGGCGTCGAACTCGAACTTGAGGGTCTGGTCGTCCTGCCAAGAGATCCGCAGCCGCCCCGGCTCGCGCATGATGCCGCCGACGCCAAACGCCTTGCACGCGTTGCCGGCCGCGGCATCGGCCTCGGGATTCCAGCTCGCGGCGGCCTTGCGGCCCTCCCCGTTTACCGGGATGCTGGCGACGTCGCCCTTCGGCGGCGTGACCATGCGCCAGCGCCAGTCCTCGGTCACGACCGACACCCACGTGCCCGTGATGTCCACCGGCGCCAACTGCCGGCCCGTGCGGGGCGCTCCCGGGGCGCCGGCGCCGCGCCCTTGTCCCGCCAGATCCGACCGGCCGGCAACCATCGTCAGAGCGAACACGGCCGCGCACGCGGGCAGGGCGGCGCGGCGCCAAGAGGAGTAAGTGCGAGAGCTCATCCTGACCACCTCGAGATGGTCAGGAGCCTACCAGATTCCGTGGACGGCGGCGCGCCCTCAGGCGGCCGGGCGGTTGGCCGGCGGCAGCACATGCTGCGCGAGGATCTGCTTCATGCGATCGGCGTCCACCGACTCGACGTCCAGGAGCTCCATCGCCAGCGCCCGGACGGCGGCGCGCTCCCGTTCGACGAGGCCGCGGGCGGTCTCGCAGCCGCGCATCACCATCGCGCGGATCTCGTCGTCCACGCGGCGGGCGGTGTCTTCGCTGAAGCCGGCGGCGCGGCTGTCGCCTTCGGCGGCGCTCGACGGCCGGCGGAAGTGGATGGGGCCGAGCGACGACATGCCGAGCTCGCACACCATCTTGGCGGCCAGCTCGGTGGCGCGCTCGATGTCGTTCGACGCCCCGCTCGTCATCTGCCCGAGGCACACCTCTTCGGCCACGCGGCCGGCCATCAGGATGGCAATCTGCGCCTCGATGAACGGCCTCGAGTGGTTGTGCCGATCGGCCTCCGGCAGCTGCATCGTGACGCCGAGAGCGCGGCCGCGCGGGATGATCGTCACCTTGTGAAGCGGGTCCGCGTCGGGCAGGAGCGCGGTCACCACTGCGTGGCCCGCCTCGTGGTAGGCGCAGGTGACGCGCTCGTGGTCGCTCATCACCACCGACTTGCGTTCGACGCCCATCAGGACCTTGTCGCGCGAGGCGTCGAGATCCGCGTGGCTCACGGCGGCGCGGCCGCCGCGTGCCGCCAGCAGCGCGGCTTCGTTCACGAGGTTCGCCAGGTCCGCGCCGGAGAACCCTGGGGTGCCGCGCGCGATGGCCCGCAGATCCACGTCGGGCTCGAGGGCGATGGCGCGCGTGTGCACCCGGAGGATCTGCTCGCGCCCCTTCAGGTCCGGATTGCCGACCGTGACCTGCCGGTCGAAGCGTCCGGGCCGGAGCAGCGCCGAATCGAGGATGTCGGCGCGATTGGTGGCGGCCACGACGACGATCGAGTCGGAGCGCGAGAACCCGTCCATCTCGACGAGCAGTTGATTGAGCGTCTGCTCGCGCTCCTCGTGCCCGAGCGAGTGTCCGCCACGGTTGCGGCCCACGGCGTCGAGCTCGTCGATGAAGATGATGCACGCGGGGTGGCGCCGCGCCTCGCGAAAGAGCTTGCGCACGCGCGACGCGCCGACGCCGGCGTACATCTCCACGAAATCGGATCCGCTGGCCGAGATGAAGGGCACGCCCGCTTCGCCGGCCATCGATCGCGCGAGCAGCGTCTTGCCCGTGCCGGGCGGCCCCACGAGCAGGATGCCCCGCGGGATGCGCCCGCCGACGGACGCGAAGCGCGCTGGCTGCTTGAGGAAGTCCACGATCTCGCGCACCTCGTCCTTGGCTTCGTCCACGCCGGCCACGTCGCTGAAGGTCACGGTGACGCCTTCGGCATCGATCGCCTGCAGCTTTTCGAACGTCGGCACGCGGCCCGAGAAGTGCTGCCGGAAGAGCACCAGCCCCACCAGCAGGCCGCCCAGCAGCGTCAGCGCCACCGCGCCGTAGCCGCGGGCGTCGAGGGCCGCGGCGCGGCGGACGTCGAAGCGCACTCCCCGTTCGATGAGGGCCGGGACGAACGAGGGGTTGGCGGCGATGTAGCCCGGCGGCGCTACCGTTTCGGTGGTCGCGCCGTCGCGCCGCTCGAAGGTGAAGCCGTCGCCATCGACGGTCAGCGCGGCCACGCGATCGGTCTGGACGTCGCGCAGGAACGAGGAGAAGGGGACCGTCGCCGTGCGGCTGCGAAGCGCAATCCCCACCATCGCCCCAAGGACGACGACAGTCACGCCGGCCGCAATCCACAGGACACGGGTGCGAGGCAGCTTGCGAGCGGACACAGTGCTCCCCTTAACGCGGTCAGAGGCCCCGCCAGAACACGCTTGTCCCCCACCCGCGGGGCGGCGGCGGTCCGGACGGAGAGGTTTGTAGAGGAACGCGAAGCGGCCCGAGCGGTTCGAATGCCGTCGCGTTCAGCGATCTTATCGGATTGGCGCGTTACCGCAAACAGATGAGGGCGATGGATTTGGGCGCCCCGGGCTTCCCTGGGGCGCGACGCCGCGCCGCGCGCGCGGCCGAGCTTCGCCGCGCCTTGACCAGGCCCTAGCCCCGGCCGGCGCGAGCGTGGCTTCCCACTCGTTCGAGGTTGGTCTTGAGCGCCGCGGTTCCGGCTTCGATCAGCCCGCGGAGATCGCCGGCCGCGTCGCCGGGAAGAAAGTCGGTCGTCCAGACGAACCGGCAGCGCTCGGCCCCGTCCTCGACAATCTGCATCGAGGCGTGATGGTAGGTGAGCACGGGGCTGTCGATGGCGCTGTACGCCACGCGCCGGCGCGCATCGTCCACGTCGATGACCCGCTCGTGGACGACGAGGCCGTTACCAAAGCGCGCCGTTCGTGTGTCGCCGCGCATCTCCGAGCCGGCGAGCACCGGCGCAAAGAGCGCCTGGGCATCGCCTACCCGTCTCAGCGCCTCCCAGGCCGTGTCCGCGCTGACGTCAACAGCTGACTCGACGTGAATGGAAGCCATACGGCGTCAGTCCCCGGAACCGCCGCGATGCGGCCGTGGCTCGAGCGACCGCGGCTCGGGGACCCGATGCACCTCCGCATGCGTGGCGATGGGCATTTCCTCGCCCGTCGGGCTGACGATGTCGGCCGCGTGCATGTCGCCCTGGAACTCGTCCGACGGATCGTCGGGGTGGTCGTAGCGAGGAGGAAGGTTCATAGGCCTGCGAGCATTCAATCGCCATGCCCGATCAGGCTCTTCGGGAGTAGGATGCAGCCCGATGACTCGGATCCGGGTGGCGGCTGCCTGTGCCCTTCTGCTCATGGCTGGCACGGCCGCGGCGGAAGTGGTGCGGATCGAGGTGCGGCAGCGCGACGACTTCGAAACGCACGAACGCATCGTCGGGCGCGTGTACTTCGCCCTCGATCCGTCCGCACGCGCCAATCGCGGCATCGCCGACCTGGCGCTGGCGCCGCGCAACGCCGGGCGCGTCGAGTTCTCCTCGGATCTCCTTTTCTTCATGCCGAAGCGCGAGCAGGGCGCGCGCGGCACGGTGTTCCTGGAAGTCGTCAACCGTGGCCGCGACCAGTCGCTCGGGCTGATGAGCGGCGCGCGACAGCGCGACCTCTCGCCCGAACGCTGGGACATGGGCGATCGCTTCGTGCTGACGCAGGGCTTCGCGGTGGCGTTCCTGGGGTGGCAGTTCGACGTCCGCCCCGCGCAGGGGCTGACGTTCGAGGCGCCCATCGCGCCGGTCCGCGGCGTCGTGCGCGCCAGCTACGTCGAGGACGGCGGCGGCCCCCGCTACAGCGGCTTCGGCGTCCAGTACTGCGCCCGCGATCCGGCGCAGCCCGATGCGCTGCTCACGTTCCGGACGGCGATCGACGGCCCCGCGGAAACGGTGCCGCGCAGCGCCTGGCAGTTCGCCCAGGGGGGCTGTGCGGTGCAGATGCCGGGCGGCTTCAAGCCGGGTCTGTACGAGGCGGTCTACGAGGCCGAGGGGTCGCCGGTCGCTGGACTCGGGCTGGCAGCCATCCGCGACTTTGCGTCGTATCTGAAGTTCGGCGCCGAAGGCGTGAGCACGCTTCGTGAGCGGCCCAGGCTCGTCCGCCGCGTGCTGGGTTTCGGCTACTCGCAGAGTGGTCGGCTGCTGCGCGAGTTCGTTCGCGACGGCTTCAACCAGGACGAGCGTGGCCGTGCCGCGTTCGACGGGCTGATGATCGCGTCGGCCGGGGCCGGCGGCGGCAGCTTCAACCATCGGTTCGCGATGCCCGGCCAGGCGGGGAACTCCGTCCTGTCCATCCTCCGCCCCGTGGACCTGCCGCCGTTCACCGATGCCGGACTGCTGGCCCGGGCCCGCACCGACGGCGTGGTGCCGCGCATCTTCTACACGTTCTCTTCCACCGAGTATTGGGCGCGCGCCGGCTCGCTCACGCACACGACCGAAGACGGCCGTGCCGACCTGCCGCCGGACCCCTCGTCGCGGCTCTACTTCCTGACCGGCACGCCCCACGCATCGGGACCGCTGCCGCCGCTGCGCGATACCGGGAGCCAGCAGTACCGCCACGACCTGAACTTCGCCGACCAGCGCTGGGTGCTGCGCGCGCTCCTGCTCGACCTCGACGACTGGCTGCGCGACGGCACGCTGCCGCCCCCCTCGCGCTACCCGACAATCGCCCGCGGCGAGCTCGTGCCGCGAACCGGTGTCGTCTTTCCGCGCCTGCCGGCGATGCCGTTCGCCGAGTACCTGCCGCCGGTCTGGCGCATGGATTTCGGCGGCAGCTTCACGGACGCGCGCGTCATCACGCGCGAACCGCCGGCCCTCGGCGCGCCGTATCCGGTGCTGGTGCCCCAGGTGAACGCCGACGGCAACGACACCGGCGGCGTGGCGCTGCCCGAAGTGGCGGTGCCGCTCGACACGCACACCGGGTGGAACGTGACGCTGCCGCCGCTGCCCGGGCTGCGCTACCTCGCCGGGCTCGTGGGCTCGTTCGTGCCGTTTGCGCCCACGCGCGAGGCACGGATGGCGTCAGGCGACCCGCGCCCCGCCCTCGCCGAGCGCTATGCCAGCCGGCAGGCCTACCTGGCCCAGGCCGAACGCGCCGCGCGCACGCTGGTGCAACAGCGCCTGATGCTCGACGGCGACGTCGCCCTCGTGCGCGAGCGCGCTTCCGCCGCCTGGGACGCCATCGTCGAACGACCCCACTGATGAGCCGGCGCGGGAGCGCCGACGCGAACGCGGGGCGCGCCGAGACCGAAGCTCGAGGTTGGCTGGCGCCTTGCACGCCCGACTTCCCGCCAGCCCCCGGCGTGGAAGTCTCTACAATCGGAGCGTTCACCCCCGGCGCTTGAAGAACTGGACGGCACGCTCGTGCTGTTCAGCCTTTTCGCGCGTCTTGAACGTCCCCAGGTTGCGTCGGCGGCCGGTCTTGGGGTCCACTTTGCGGCTGTAAAGCCTGTAATCTCCGCTGGCGAGCTTCCGGACCATGGCACCCTCCGCCATGACGCCGGTGCAGGAGGCTTGCCGCCGAGGGCGCGGGGCTTGGGGACGGGGATGTGACGATGGGTGACAAAGCCGAGTTTCGAGCCGGTGGCAAGCAACGGACGCCGGGCGGTCCGGAAGTGCGAGTGCACCCCGATTCGGCGCAGTCGAGCAGGCCCCGGGCTTCTGCCGCCGACATCGTCGCCAGCCTGATGGCCGACGCGTCACGCCAGCGCAGCGTCTCCGCGGTGTCGCGCGACCTCGGCCACGAGATCAAGAGCGTGCTGAACGTCGTCGCGTTGAATCTCGCGCTGCTGTCGCGCGTGGCGTCCACCGGCCAGCCGACGCGCGCCGATCTGGAGCTCGCCGCCCGCAGTGGCGACGTCATGCGGCGCGAGCTCAAACGGCTCGACAACTACATCGACGGCATCCTGCGCGCGCACGGGCGCGACGACGAGGGGTGGCAGCGCGTCGACCTCAGCGCCTGCTGCCAGCGCGTCGGGCTGCTGATTGCCGCCCGGGCGGCGCGGCAGCGGGTCACCGTCCGGCTGAGCGTGCCCGACGCTGAAGTGTTCATCGAAGCCTGTCCGGCGCAGCTGCAGAACGCGCTGCTCAACCTGGCGGTCAACTCGCTCGATGCCATGCCCAACGGCGGCACGCTCGACCTGCAGGTATCGGCCGACGGACCGACGGCCCGTTTCCGCATCATCGACTCCGGCCCCGGGCTGTCCGACGAAGTGCGGTCGGATCCCTGGGAACCGCGGCAGACCGTTGACGGCCCCGGCGTCGGCCTCGCCGTCGTCAAGGCGGCCATCGACGCGCACGACGGCCGGATCGTCTACCATCGCGCCAGCGGCGGGCAGGGAGCGTGCTTCACGGCTGAATTCACCCGGCTCACAGTCCGCTGACAGGACGGTCTGCCATGCCTCACGCGCTTCTCGTCGACGACAACACCGATACGCTCGACGCGCTCACGGAGGTGTTGCGCGCCGAAGGCTTCACCGCCTGCGCCGCGCCGAACCTCGACGAAGCCAAGGCCGCCCTGGCGCGGCAGCCCCCCGACGTGGTGCTGCTCGATCTGAACCTGCCCGACGGCAGCGGCATGACGCTGCTCGACGGCATCGAGGGGCTGCGCGCGCCGGCGGTGGTGCTCATCACCGGGCACGCCTCTGTGTCCACGGTGGTCGAAGCGCTGCGCCGCGGCGTCACCGACTACCTGACCAAGCCGGTCGACGTCGATCGGCTGCGGACCATTCTCGGCAACATCTCTCACACGCGCCAGCTGCCCGAAGAGATCAAAACGCTGCAGACCGAGCGCGATCAGTCCGGAAGGTTCGGCCTGCTGGTGGGCCGCTCGGCCAACATGCGCCGGACCTTCGAGCTGATCGGGCGGATCGCCCCCTCGAGCGCCAGCGTGCTGATCACCGGCGAGAGCGGCACCGGCAAGGACGTCGTGGCGCGCACGATCCACGCCCTGAGCCGCCGGCGACACGGTCCGTTCGTCCCAGTGAACTGCGGCGCCATCTCCGCGGCACTGCTCGAGAGCGAGCTGTTCGGCCACGAACGCGGCAGCTTCACCGGCGCCGACCGGCGGCACCGCGGCTACTTCGAACGGGCACATCGCGGCACGTTGTTCCTGGACGAAGTCACGGAGATGCCGCTCGAACTGCAGGTGAAGCTGCTCCGGGTCATCGAGTCGGGCACCTTCTTCCGGGTCGGCGCCGAACAGCCGATCTCGGTGGACGTCCGTATTCTGGCCGCCAGCAACCGCGACGTGATGCGGGCGATGTCTGCCGGCCAGATGCGCGAGGACCTCTACTACCGACTGCGCGTCTTCGAGCTGAACGTCTCGCCGCTGCGCGATCGACCCGACGACGTGGAGCCGCTGGTGCGCCACTTCCTCGACGAGCTCGCGCAGAAGGAAGGCGTCCGCAAGGAGATCACGCCGGGCGCCATCGAGGCGCTTGCCGGCTACACCTGGCCCGGCAACGTGCGCGATCTGCGCAACGTGATCCAGTCGGCCTACATCCTGGCCGACGAGATCATCGACGTGGACAGCCTGCCGGAGGCGGTGACCCTGATGCGCTCGGAGCCGCCCCGGGCGGACGAACCGGCCACGGGCGTGCTGCGCGTGGAGCTCGGGTCGTCGCTCGGAGACATCGAACGGCGCGCCATCCTGGCCACGCTCCGCTACTGCCAGGGCAACAAGAACCGCGCGGCCGAAGTGCTGGGCATCAGCCTCAAGACGCTCTACAACCGCTTGAGCGAGTACCGCACGGCGGGGCATGTGCCAGCCGAACCGGTGGGCGCCGCGGTGGGCGCCTCGTCTCAGAGCGATTTGCCGAGCGCCTGACGGACCGAGGCGATCACGGCGTCCACGGCCTGCAGATCGACCGGCTTCAGGAGGTGATCGTCGAACCCGGCGGCGCGCGCCCGCGCGCGATGGGCATCGCTGCCGTGGCCCGTCACGGCCACGAGCCGGATTCGCTCGAGCCCGGGCAGCGCGCGCAGACGCTGGGCAAGCTCGTAACCGCTCATGCCGGGCAGGCTGAGATCGAGCAGGCCGAGGTGCGGTTGAAAAGAGGCCGCAGCCATCAAGGCGGTCGTACCATCGAGCGCCACCTGCGTGTCGTGCCCCCGGCCGCCCAGCAGCATCGAGAGCATTTCCGCGGTGTCTTCGTGGTCGTCGACGATGAGGATTCGGAGCGCCTCGGGGCCCACACCGGTCCTCGGGAGGAGGATGCGCTGATCTTACCTCGCGTCTACCCCGTCCTGCCTTCTCCGCCTTCTCCGCCTTCTCTGCCTACGTGGTCCGAATCAGAGACAGCTTGGCGTCGGCGCCGAGCGACTCGGTCTCCGGCAGCCCCAGCTCCTTCTTGACGATGTTGGTCCCCTGCACCAGCGACACCATCTTGTAAAAGGCGTGCCGGCGGCTCATTCCCTCGCGCCCCATGCCGCAGTCCGACGACAGAATCAGCCGCTCCGGCGGAATCAGCTTCACCGCCTTGCGAATCAGCGCCGCGATCTCCGCCGGCGACTCCACCTGCAGCGTGTGGTGGTCGATGGCCCCGATCGCCACCTTCATGTCCGTGATCTCCCGCCCCACGTCCTCCAGGTCCTGCGCCCCCGAGCTGATCATCTCGAACGTGATCACGTCGGCGTCCACCTGGTTCAACAGCTTCAGCGCCGGCTTGTAGGTCTGCACACTCCCGAACATCCGCTGCTGCGACGGATTGCCCCAGCACGTGTGGCACCACACCTCGGTCTTCGCCCGCAGCCCCTTCACCGTGTTGTTGAACACTTTCAGCATGAACTCCGGGTTGATCACCGCGTCCACGATCCCGCGCGCCGCCAGCAGGTGAATCTGCGGCTCTTCCATCTGAATCACCGGGCAGCCGGCATCCGCCAGGTCGTGCAGCTCCTCGTTGAACGCCTCGCTCATGGCCCAGATGCGTGCCTGGATGTCCTTGTAGTGCCCGTCCTGCACCGCAAACGCCACCAGCTCCGGCGTCACCGTCCCGAACTTCACCGGCTTCGGCGTCAGCCGCTGCGCCGCCTTCCAGATCTCCGCATACTGCATCTCGCCGCGCCCGATCGGCCCGGTGATCTTCGGCATCACCCGCGCTTCCAGGTAGTCGTGCAGGATGTGCCCGCGCGGAAACTGCAGCCCCCCCGCGTTCATCTTCGCCAGCTTCGGGTGCTGGGTATCGAACCCGCTCATGTGATGCGGTGGGTAGCTCGTCCAGCTCTGCCCGCCGATGTCGGCGTCGAAGCGACAGTCGCCGTCGGTCACGATGTCGAGCCCGGCCACCTCCTGCTCCTGCAGATATACCGACAGGGCGTCCACGTACTGCTCGCGGAACCGCGACAGCACCATCGCGTCCAGGAACGAGCGCGTGCCCAGGTTTTCCGTATACCAGCTCGGGCGCGGCAGCGAGCCCGTGATGGTCGTCGGCATGATCTTTCCAGCGGTGGCCTTCAACATTGGGAGTCTCCTCGTACGAAGCAACCTCGTACGCTATCAACCCGCGTCCCGCGGAGTCAATTACGTCAGGCGCAAACGCGCGGCTCTACGCGCCGAACTGGCGCAGGTGATGATCGACGTGGCGGTGCGTCAGCGTGCCCCAATCGCGCGAGTTGAGGCGGCCAAAGGCGGGATGTTCCGGCCACTCGCGCGCCCCTTCCATGGCCCCCAGCTGCTCGAGCAGGTGCTTCAGCCGGGCGCGTTCGGCCTCGCAATCGGCAGGGCGCCGCGCGAGCAGTTCGGGCGCCGTGGGCGCGCTCTTGGGAAATGGCAGCCAGTGGATCACGGCATGCGCGATCGGGCGCAGGCGGAGCGGCCTGGGACCACGAGTCGTAATCACCAGTTCGCCGAGCGCCATCCGGACGCTTTCGGACAAGTGCGCCAGCATCTGCGGGCAGTCCATCCGCCCCCACCGCGGCGCGGCATCGAGCGACAGCGCGTCGATCCGCCGGGCGAGGGTGAGGCGATCGTCCAGGTTGAACACGGTGCTCATGCGGGGGGGGGAAGATTACAGCGAGCCCTCCGACAAATCCAGACGGGTATACTCGCCGCTGAACTCACCGCACGCGAGGGGGCCCACCGTGTCCATCCCGGGATTCCGCATCCGCTTTTGCCGCCTGTTCGTCCCCGCGACCCTGGCTGCCGCCATGTTCGCCGGCTCGGCCGCGGACGCGCGCGCGCAGGACGCGCCCGGTGCGCCGGCGCTGCCCGGCACGTGGACGCTCGTGTCGGTCGAGGACGTCGGTCCCACTGGCGAGGCCGTGCGCGTGCCCAATCCCCGGGGGCTGCTGGTGCTCGACGGCGCCGGGCTCGTCTTCGAAGCGGTCGTGCGCGGCGATCGGACGCGGCCGACTGAAGACACCAAGGCGCTCACCGAAGCGCAGCGCGTGTTTGCGATCTACGGCGGATTCTGGGGCCGCTACAAGGTGGACGCGTCCGGAAAGACCATCACCTCACACGCCGAGGGCGCGCTCAGCCCGAATGTGATGGGCAAGGACGTCACGCGCACGTTCACGCTGAACGGCGACCGGCTGACGATCAACTCCAGTGGCGTCGAAGCGCATCAGCGCGCCGCCACGCGCTGGGTCTGGGAGCGGGTGCCGCCGGTGGAGAACCTGTCGCCCAGCTACCGCAAGGTGATCGGATTCTGGCAGCACGTGGTCGAAAAGCGCGTCAACCTCACGCTCAAGACCGACGTCACCACCACCTCGCGAGCCCCGAGCCTGATCGTCTACACCCCGTCGGGCTACGTGGGCGTCTACTTTCCTCCGATGTGGGCCGCCAAGCCGTTTGCCGCCGCCGATCCCACCGATCAGGAAGCGCGGGAGGTGTTGCGCGGGTTCGTCGGCTACTTCGGCGCGCTCACGGTCTATCCGGGCCAGGTGTTCCATCACATTCTGGGCGGCGTGAGCCCGCAGGGGCCGACCACGTTGAAGCGCTTCTTCGACCTCGCTCCGTCGGGCGACGAGGTGAACCTGCGCTTTCCCGTCACCAGGAACCAGCAGGGCGAGGAGATGACCACGCTCGTCACCATGAAGCGTCTCAGTGGCGAGCGCGACATGATGGCAGGCGCAACCCGCTAAAGGCGCGGGTTGCGCGCAGTATCTGGCAAACCGGCTTGACGCCGGTTCGCGATTGAGGCACTCAGGACGGGCCGCCTGAAGGCGGCCCCTACGGTGAAGGCGGCCCCTGCGGCGCACAGATCTCGCCGTCTCTTCACGGCAATCCCCTGGCGGTACGCCGTCACCGGCGCTGACAGGTTCGTCAGTTTACCGCCGCCCCTGTAAGCGGATTCCCCCGGAGATCTCCCTAACAACTCGTCTGTCCTGATTCCGTCAACCGACGGCCCTTCAGCACCTTACGGCGCGCCCCAGGGGGGGCCAGCGGCGTGGCGCTGGCTTTGCTCAATTTGGTGCCAGTGAAGGAGTCTCCTCGATGAAAAGCTGGCTTGCAGTTGCCTTGGTGTGTGTCTCGGCGTCCACGGTGCGCGCCGAAGTGGGGCCGCCCACCGATCTCGCGGCGCACTCACGCGGAGCCGGCAAGGTGGTCGTGGCGCGCATCTCCGGGGTGCATTCGACCTTCGCCACCAACCGGTTCGGCGACCAGCTGATCGTCTCCAACGCGGTGCTCGAAGTGCTCGAGACACTGAAGGGCGCGCCGCAGGCCGTGACCACCGTCACCGTCGAAGGCGGCACGGTCGGAGATCTCACCCTTCGCGTGTCGGACATGCAGGAGTTGAAGGAAGGCGACCGCGCCGTGTTCTTCCTCGATGCGGACGGCCTCGGGAACGTCCCGCACGGACGTGGCCGCGGCATCCTCAAGCTCGATGACGACGACAAGGTCAAGGGCAGCAACCTCACGCTCGAACAGGTGAAAGACGCCGTGCGCGGCGCCAACGCAAGGGGAGGCCGCTAATGCGCGCCGTTCGTACCATCGCGGCTGTCGCAGTCGCTATCGCCGGCGCCGCCGCGCTCCACAGCACCGTCGGCGCCTACTCGTCCTACGCGCACTGGGCGTCGAGCCCCGTGACCTTCTACGTGAACCCCGTCAACGCCGACGTCAGTCAGTCCGCCGCCGTCGCGGCGCTGCAGGCGGGCATGGACGTGTGGAACACGCAGTCGGGCACCTCGTTCCGCTATCAGTACGGCGGCGCCGCCTCTGACACGGCGACGGCGTACGACAACCGGAACGTCATCTTCTTCCGCAACGTCAGCAACGGCTCGACGATTGCCACCACATATTCGTGGTGGTCGAGCAGCAACGAGCTGCTCGACAGCGACATCATCTTCTGGGATGGCGGGTTCAACTTCTTCACCGGTACCTCGGGGTGCGGCGTCGTGTCGAACGCGGCCTACATCGAGGATATCGCGGCGCACGAGCTGGGGCACGCGCTCGGGTTGAACCACTCGACGAGCACCGACGCCACGATGTATCCGAGCTACAGCTACTGCTCGCAGGCGTTCCGAACCCTGGCGGCCGACGACATCAACGGCGCCAAGGCGCTCTACCCGACGGTGTCCAACACGGCGCCTTCGGTGACCATCGCCACGCCGGCCAACAACTCGAGCTATGCGACCGGTGCTTCGGTGTCGTTCAGCGGCTCGGCCAGCGACGCGCAGGACGGCTCGCTGACGTCGGCGCTGGCGTGGACGTCGAACATCGACGGCGCCATCGGCCTCGGAGGCGCGTTCAGCCGCGTGCTGTCGCCCGGCACCCACACAGTCAAGGCGACGGCCGTGGACAGCGGCGGTCTCACCACCGTGAGGCAGGTGACGGTGACGGTGGCGTCGAGCAACGCGGCCCCGTCGGTCACCATCTCGAGCCCGGCCAGCGGCGCCAGCTACGCCAGCGGTACGGCCGTGTCGTTCTCGGGTTCGGCCACCGACACCCAGGACGGCTCGCTGACGGCGGCCCTGGCGTGGACGTCGAACATCGACGGCGCGATTGGCACCGGCGGTTCGTTCACCAAGGTGCTGACCGCGGGCAGCCACACGATCAAGGCCGCGGTCACCGACAGCGGCGGTCTGACCACGGTGCGCCAGATCACCGTCACCGTCAACGCGCCGTCGACCGGCGGCACGCTCACGGCGAGAGGCCGCAAGAACCGAGGACTGCAGGCGGTGGATCTGTCCTGGAACGGCCTCAGCGGCACGTCGCTCGACGTCTACCGCAACTCCACCAAGTGGACGACGCCGAACGACGGCACCGAAACCGACGCGATCAACAAGAAGGGCAGCGCCACCTACACCTACAAGGTGTGCGCGGCCGGCACGTCCACCTGCTCGAACACCGCGACCGTCGTCTTCTGACGGCCGCGGGTTTTACAGCAGCGTGATCTCGCTCGTCGCGGCCGAGACCACGTAGCAGCGCTCGATGTTGTTGCCGGCCTGATCGGCCGGCACCATGAAGAAGCCGGCACGACCGGGCTGATAGCCCTGGGTCGTGCCGACAATCACTTCGCCGTCCGCGAACACGACCTTGATCTTCCGGCCCGACGGCGTCTTGTCGCCCTCGAACTCATTCTTGGGCGTGTAGTCGGGCCGCCCCACGAAGTCCTTCACGAAGAAGATCGCCTTCAGGTCCTTGACGTGCACCAGCGTCGGCTTGGTGCCTTTCGGGGCGTCGGCCGGCGCGACGTGGAAGAACTCCTTGGCCGGCACGAAGTCGCTCGTCGAGCCCTTGACCATCTGTCCGTCACGGAACCGCGCCACCACTTTGTTCAAAACGCCTTCCTCCTAATTCGTTCCAGCGGCCTTCGGCACTGCCCGCGCGGCCGGATCGACCAGGGCCTGATAGACCGCGGTCGGGAACGTGGTCCGGATATCGGACGTGTTGGGCAGGAGCTGGATCATCAGCACGATGACGAGGCGGGCCTCCGGGTCCACGCGGTACATCGACCCGTAGGCACCGCCCCAGCCGAACGAGCCGATCCCGTCCATCCCGTTGGCGCCGTAGCGATCGGTCGTCTCGAAGCCGAGGCCGAAGCCGAGGCCGGTGGCCGAATGCAGCGTCCCCACCTGGTTGGTGGTCATCAGCTGCACGGCGCGCGGCGACAGGATGCGCACGCCGTCGATGGCGCCGCCCAGACGCATCGTCTCGAGAAAGCGCGCGTAGTCGCGCGCGGTGGACAGCAGGCCGGCGCCGCCCGAGAAGCTGCGGCGCGGGCCGTCCACGTAGTGCCCCTGGCCTGAGGCGCCCTCGGGCGCGCGCACGATGGTGCCGTCGGGCCCGCTGCCATAGAGGGCGGCCAGCCGCGTCCGCTGCGCCGCCGGCAGGAAGAACTGTGTGTCGGCGAGCCCGAGCGGCCCGGTGATGCGGCTCTTGATCACGCTCTCGAGCGACTGGCCCGTGACGCGCTCCACCACGCAGCCGAGGATGTCGGTGTTGTAGCCGTACACCCATTCCTCACCCGGCTGCGCGAGAAACGGCAGCGTGGCGAGCCGTTCGATGCTGGGGCACACCCCGTCGTCCTTGTCGGCGAAATACCAGCCGCGGCCGGCCGCCGGCCCCAGACCTTTGGCTTCGTACGCCGAGGCGAGTCGCGGCTCGGTTCCGTAGGAGATGCCCGCGGTGTGGGTCAGGAGATCCCTGATCGTGATGGCTCGCTTGGCCGGCACGATCGCAGGCCCGTTGGGGCCGGCCACCGAGACGGTGGTCGACGCGAACGCGGGAATGAACCTGCTGACCGGATCCGTCAGGCCGAGGCGCCCTTCTTCCATGAGCTGCAGCACCGTGGTGCTGGTGAGCGCCTTGGTCTGCGACGCGATCCGGAAGATCGTGTCCGTCGACATCTTCCGGTCGGCTTCCTTGTCGCTCCACCCGACGGCGCGCTCGTACACCGGCTGTCCGTCGCGCAAGACCAGCGCCACCATGCCCGCGAGCCGCTTCTCGTCCACGTAGCGCTGCAACAGCGCATCGACGCGCTTCAGCCGTTCGACCGAGAACCCCGAGCGTGTCGCGGTGACTGCGGCGGGGCGCGCGGCCGGCGCCTGTGCCAGCGGCACCGCGGCCGTCACCATGACGGCGGCGAGCGATGCGAACCACCAATGTGAACGCACGAGACGAGGGGATGTTTTCATGTGTGCCATCCTATTGTGTCCCGTCGAGCGCCTTCAGCATCCGTTTCAAGGCCACGACGCGATAGCTCCGCTCGACCAGGCTGCCGATGAGCGGCCAGTCGAGCGGCCCGTCGGCCCAGGCGCTGACCCACAGCCCGCGGCCGTACGGCGTGGCGAAGAAAGGCTTCCGCTTGAGCAGCAGATCCACGTCCACCGGCTCGAGCCGGAACGCCACCGACGGGCGGCCCTTGACGTGCTCGACGGCGGCGAACGTCTTGGTGCCGGCCTTGAACACCGGGTGTCCCCACGCCAGCGCTTCGTGCGCCTCTGGCAGCGCCAGGCACAGGCCGCGCACGCGCTGGAGCGCCCGGGAAGCGGTTCTACCTGCTCCGTCTGCTCTGCCCACTCCGCCCACTCTGGCCAGGTGCCATTCCACCCGCTCTGCCCAATCGGCTCCCCCGATCGGGCGAGGGACCGGCGAAAGGCGGCGCAAGTATACTCGCCACGCAGTGAAACGCCTGCTGATGGCGGCTGTTCTAATGGGGCTGGGTGCCGTCGCGGCGGCGGCCGGACGCTCCCTCGAAATCTATTTCATCGACGTCGAGGGCGGCTCCTCCACGCTGCTGGTTACGCCGGCGGGCGAGTCGATCCTGATCGATGCCGGGTACGGGCAGCGCGAAGGGCGCGACCCGGGACGCATCATGGCGGCGATGCGCGACGCCGGCGTGGACCATCTCGACTACTTCGTCGCCACGCATCTCCACAACGACCACGTTGGCGGGCTGCCCGAGCTGGCCGAGAAAGTGCGCATCGGCACGTTCGTCGACTACGGTGAACCGCTCGGCACCGACCGCATGGCCACCAACGCCATCCGCGCCTACAAACCGGTGCGCGACGCGCACGACGCGCTGCAGGTCAAGCCCGGCGACCGGCTGCCGCTGATGGGCATGCGGGCCGACGTCGTCAGCGCCGGCGGCGAGCTGATCGAGCAGCCCCTCGCCGGAGGCGGGGAGGCCGTCGCGTCCTGCGCGCGTGCCGAAGATCAGCCCGAGGACGGCACCGAGAACTACCGCAGCGTCGGCGTCATGTTCGAGCTCGGCGCCTTCCGCTTTCTGGCCCTTGGCGATCTGAGCGGCAACACCCTGACCCGCATCGTCTGCCCCACCAACCGGCTGGGCCCGGTGTCCGTATACCTGGTTGCGCATCACGGCGACTACGACTCGAACGTCGCCGCGCTCTACGAGGCGCTGCGGCCGCGCGTCGCGGTGCTGAACAGCAGTGCCGCCAAGGGCGGGTCCCCCGACGCCTTCCGTACGCTGCACGCCCTGCCAGACCTCGAGAACCTCTGGCAGCTGCACGCCTCGCGCGTAGCACCCAACGCCGCCGACGACTTCGTCGCCAACTTCGACAACACCGCCGACGGCAACTGGATTCACTTGAGCGCGCAAGACGACGGCAGCTTCCGCGTCACCAACGGCCGGAACGGATTTGCCAAGTCGTACGCGCGGCCGCAACCGCACGCGCCGCCGCCCTCCGGTGAATCGAGGAGCGGCACCGAGTAGGCAGAGTAGGCAGAGTAGGCAGAGTGGGCAGAGTGGGCAGAGTAGGCAGAGTGGGGAGAACGCTGGTTATCGCAGCCGCAGTATTGCTGCTCTCAGCAGTGGGGCTCGTCGCGGCTGGCGCGCAAGGAGCTGCGCCCGCCAAGTCCATCTGGGACGGCGCGTTCACCGAGGCGCAGGCCACGCGCGGGCAGGGGCGCTACCGCACGGCCTGTGCGGCCTGCCATGCCGAGGATCTGCTCGGCGCGCAGGGGCCGGCGCTGGTGGGGCAGGCGTTTCTCGATCGCTGGACCGGGTCCACCGTGTTCGACATGGTGCAGGTGATCAAGCAGTCGATGCCGCAGGAGGCGCCCGACAGCCTGGGCCTGCCCGCCTACGTGGACATCGTCAGCTACCTGCTGAAGAGCAACGGCAGCCCTGCGGGCCCGTCGGAGCTCCCTGGCGAGCCGGATGCCCTGCGGAAGATTCTCGTGACAAAGGAGTCAGCATCTCGATGAACCGGATTCGCGCGCGCGCCCTCACGGCGGCCGTTACCCTTGCCTCGGTGGCCGTGCTTGCGGCCGGACAGGAAGCACCGCCCCCGCCGGCGGGGCTGCCGCCGCTGCCGCCGCCGGTCCTGCCGCTCGTCACCACCCAGGACCTGCTCGACGGTCTCAAGCATCCGGGCCGGTGGCTCACCTATTCCGGCGACTACAGCGGGCGCCGCCACAGCCCGCTCAAGCAGATCACGATGGAGAACGCCCACCGCCTGGCGGCGCAGTGGACCTTCCAGGCCGAGGGGATGGTGATCGGCCGCGGCTTCGAGTCGACGCCGCTCGTGATGGACGGCGTGCTGTACATCACCGGCAACAACAACGTGGCCTGGGCGGTGGACGCGCGCAGCGGCCGCCACATCTGGCGCTACCGCCGGCCGCTGCCGCCGGGGCTCACCTACGGCGCCGGCAACCCCTCGAACCGCGGCTTCGCGGCACTGGGCGATCGCCTGTTCATGTCCACGCTCGACGGCCACCTCCTGGCGTTCGATCGCAACACGGGGCGCGTGGCGTGGGACGTCGTGGTGGACGATTACAAGAGCGGCCACGCGCTCATTGCGGCGCCGCTCGTCGTCCGCGACAAGATCATCGTCGGCAATTCCGGTGGCGATTTTCCGACCCGCGGCTTCATCGACGCCTACGACCCGCGCACGGGCGGGCGCCTCTGGCGCTTCTACACCATTCCAGCGCCGGGCGAGCCGGGCAGCGAAACGTGGTCGGATTCCGATGTGCTGCCGCGCGGCGGCGGCGCGGCGTGGGTGACCGGCAGCTACGATCCCGAGCTCAATCTGATCTACTGGGGCACCGGCAACCCCAACCCCGACTACTACGGCGGCGATCGCAAGGGCAACAATCTCTTTACCGCGTCGCTCGTGGCGCTCGACGCCGACACCGGCCGCCTCAAGTGGCACTACCAGTTCACGCCGCACGACCTCCACGACTGGGATTCCAACCACGTGCCGGTGCTGGCCGACGTCACGATCGGCGGCCGGCCGCGCAAGGTGGTCATGGTGGCCAATCGCAACAGCTTCTTCTACACGCTCGATCGCACGACCGGCGAGCTGCTCGTGGCCAAGCCGTACACCGCCACCAAGTGGGCGCGCGAGGTCGGCAAGGACGGCCCCGTCGTTCTCAACGACGGCGTGATCCCCGACGGCGGCTCCGACGCCACCACGCCGTGTATACCCGACTTCCGCGGCGGCACCGTCTTCAACCCGCCGTCGTACGATCCGGCGCTGCAGCTGTTCTTCGTCATGGCCCGCGAAACCTGCGCCTACTACACCCCGCAGAAGATGGAGGTCACGCTCGGCCGCAATTTCATGAGCGGCGGCATGCGCAAGCTCGCCGAGCCCGATTTCAGCGCGCTGCGGGCCATCGATCCCAAGACCGGCGACATCAAGTGGGAGCACCGATTCCCGACGTCGTCGCTGGCGGGCGTGATGTCCACGGCGTCCGGTCTCGTATTCGCGGGCGACAACGAAGGCAACTTCAATGCGTTCGAAGGCCGGAGCGGCAAGAAGCTGTGGTCGTATCGCACCGGCTCGCCCATCTGGGGCGCGGCGGCCAACAGCTACATGCTCGACGGCCGGCAGTACGTGCTGATCGAGTCTGGAAACACGATGATTGCGTTCGCGGTGCCAGAGAAATGAGGAGAGGTCAGATAAGTCAGGTGGGTCAGGTAGGTCGGGTGGGGAGAACGATCCTCGGTTGCGCGGCAGCTGGCTTGCTCGCAGCAACGGTTGTCGCGCAACAACCGGGGCCGGTGACACCGGCGGCCCTGCGCAACTCGCCGGCGATGCCGGCCCTGCCGCAGGTCTTCGACACGGCGGTGCAGAAGATCCGCGTGTCGGCGGTGGCCACGGGGCTCGTGAACCCGTGGAGCCTGGCGTTCCTGCCGAACGGCGACATGCTGGTGACGGAGCGGGCCGGACGCCTGCGCCTCGTGCACAACGGCGTACTCGATCCGACGCCGATCGCGGGGGTGCCCGTGCCGCACGTCGCCGCGCTCTCCGGGCTGCTCGAGATCGCACTGCACCCGCGCTTTGCCGAGAACCGCGTGGTGTATCTGACGTATTCGAAGGGGCGCGCCGAGGACAAGCGCTCCACCACGGCGCTCGCGCGCGGCACGTTCGACGGCAAGGCGCTCGTCGGCGTGAAGGACATCTTCGTGGCGAATACCTGGAGCGTCTCGAACACGAACTACGGGGGGCGGATCGCCTTCGATCGTGCCGGGTTCCTCTATCTGACGGTGGGTGAACGGCAAGAGCAGGACCGAGCGCAGAAGCCGGAGGAGCACGCCGGCAAGGTGCTGCGGCTGCGCGACGACGGCACCACACCGCCCGACAACCCGTTCGCCGGCAAGCCGGGTTATCTGCCGGAGATTTACACCACCGGCCATCGCAGCCCGCAGGGGCTGGCGCTCAATCCCGAGACAGGCGAGCTGTGGGAGAACGAACACGGACCGCTCGGGGGCGACGAGCTCAACATCCTCGAGCCGGGCGCCAACTACGGCTGGCCGCTCGTGACGTACGGCACCGACTACGACGGCACCAAGATCAGCGACCTCACGACGCGCCCCGATCTCGAGTCGCCGTTCATGTACTGGGTGCCGTCGATTGCCATCTCGGGCATCACCTTCTACACCGGCGACCGCTTTCCCCAGTGGAAGGGCAATGTCTTCGTGGGGTCGATGTTCGCCGGGCGCACGCGCGCCACCGGCCACCTGGTGCGCATCACCTTCAACAAGGGGCGCCCCATCCAGCGGGAGCCGATCATCGCGGAGCTGAAGCAGCGCATCCGCGACGTCCGCCAGGGTCCCGACGGCCTGCTCTATGTGCTGACCGACGAGCCGAACGGCGCACTGCTCAAGATCGAGCCGGCCTCATGAAGTGGGTGGCTCGGCGGCTCGTCGTGGTCGTCGTGGCGGCTCTTGGCTGCGTTGCGGCTGGTGCACAGGCGCCGAGGCCTTCGCTCGCGTCGCCGAACACGGCCGGCGTCTCGATGGGCCACCTGCACTACCGCGTCCGTGACGTGGCGGCCAACACGCGCTTCTGGCTCGCGCTCGGCGGCCAGCCCGTTGCGGCGTCGAAGCGCTTTGCCGCGCCGGGCCGCGAGATCCTCCGCTTCCAGGATGTGCTCGTGGTGCTCGATCCCGGCGAGACGACCGGCGGCACCGAGGGATCGGTCGTAAACCACGTGGCGTTCCGCATTCCGTCACTGGCTCCCGCGGAGAAGGCGGGGCTCATCCCGGCGCGGCTTGCCCAGTTCCCTGGCGTCTCGTCGGTGATGTCGCCCGAGAACGAGCGCATCGAGCTGTTCGAGAACACGGCGACCAACCTGACCTTTACTCCGGACGGCAACGCCAGAGATACCGCAGCCGAGCGCCATAACCGGCCGCTCACCGTGCCAATCGCCTTCCATCACGTGCACCTCTATCTGCCAGACGCGGCCGCCGCCGGGCAGGCCAAGGCGTGGTACGCCAAGGTGTTTGGCGGCGTTCCGGGAAAGCGGGCACAATACGACGCCACGGACGTGCCGGGCATCAACCTCAACTTCTCGGCGGGGCCCAGTCCGACCCTGCCGACGAAGGGGCGTATGCTCGACCATGTCGGCTTCGAGGTGGTGCGGCTGCGTGATTTCTGCCGCCGGATCGAAACGATGGGCGTCGTTTTCGACCAGCTCTACGCGGAGGGGCGCGACGGCATCGGACGCGCGAGCTTGACCGATCCGTGGGGCACGTCGATAGAGTTGACCGAAGGGTTGTCCGGGTTGTAGGGAGGCGGTTGTGAAGACTTCGAACAGCGTCATCACACGTGCGGTCGTGGTTCTGTGCCTCGCCGGCCTGACGACGGTTGCGGTCTGGGCCGGCCAGCGCGGCCAGGGTGCCGGCGCCGCGGGTGCGCCCGCCGCCGAAGGCGGCCGCCGCGGGGCGCCGTTGCCGCCGGCCGGGCCGGTACCGCGTCTGTCGAACGGCAAGCCGGACTTGAGCGGGCACTGGGCAAACCCCTACACGCCGAACATGGCGCTCCGGGCCGTCGATCCGGTGACCAAGCAGCCGCTGAAGTTCGCCCGCATGGGCGAGGCGCTGCCGGATGCCATCGCCCCGGCCTCGGGCAACGCGGCACGCACGTTCGATCTGCCGTACACGGAGTGGGGCCTCAAGCAGTGGAAGACCTACGACCCCGTGGGCAAGGGCGACTACGCCGGCAACTGCCTCCCGTTCGGGACGTCGCGCAACATCAATGCGCCGCACGGGACGCAGATCCTCCATCACGTGGACGCCGTCGCCTTCCTCTACGAGCAGAACACCTGGCATCAGTGGGTGCCGATGGCGACCAACTTCAAGTGGCCGGCTGACATCCCGGAAACCTGGAACGGTGTGTCCACGGCCCGCTGGGACGGCGATACGCTGGTGATGGAGACCGCGGGCTTCAACGGCTACACCAGGCTCGACACGAGCGGTCATCCGCACAGCAAGGAAATGAAGATGACCAACACCTTCCTGCGGACCGACTCGAACACGATCCAGCACACCGTGACCGTGCACGACCCGAAGGCCTACACGCAGGACTGGATGAACGTGCGCACCTGGCGGCTCAAGCCGGCCAACGACGTGCTCATGGAGTACTCGTGCGAAGAGAACAACCTGCAGAACATCGTCGACGGCGCGATCAAGCTGTGGAAGCCGGATCCCGACGAGAACTAGGAAGAGGTAAGGAGAGCAGCATGAGGACGACGCTAATCGGCGGGTTGCTGGCGCTGGCGTTCGCGGCGCCGCTGAGCGCGCATCATTCGATTTCTGCCGAGTTCGACTCGAACCGGCCGGTGACCTTCACCGGCGTGGTCACCAAGATCGAGTGGACCAATCCGCACATCTACACCCACGTCGAGGTGAAGGAACCGGACGGCAAGGTGGTGGAGTACCGGGTGGAGGGCGGGCCGCCGAACGCGCTCTACCGCGCCGGCTGGCGAAAGGACACGCTCAAGCCAGGCGACACCGTCACGGTGAGCGGGCTGCGCGCCAAGATCGCGACGTCGACGAACATCGGCGTCGCCACGCTCACGACCGCCGACGGCAAGAAGGTGTTCGCCGGCGGTGGCGGCGGCGCGGCCGCAACCCAGCAGTAAACGCCGTGTAACGCCAGGGAGCGTCCAGCGCGCTCCCTGACCCTCCCCAGTTCCCCGGGCGCCTGGGCCCGGACGTCGCACGCAAATTTTGTGTGCAACCGGCCTTGTCGAGCGTCGATCAATGCGCGACGATGGCCGGGCAAGCTCGTCCGTGCTGCTTCTTTGAAGGTGCTTGTGCAGAACGAATCGAAATCCGCTGTTCCGTCCGCGGAGCTCCTGGCGAAAGCCAAGGCCGGGGACACGCGCGCGATCAGCCTGCTCTTCCAGCGGCATGGACCGGAGCTGCGTCAATGGGCGCGCGGACGCCTCCCGCGCTGGGCGCGCAGCGTCGCCGACACCACCGACGTTGTGCAGGACGTGCTGCTGCGCACCTTCAAGCGTATCGAGACTTTCGAGGACCGGGGCAAAGGTGCCTTGCGCGGGTACCTCCGACGCAGCGTCATGAACCGCATTCACGACGAGATGCGGAAGGTGGTCAGGCGGCCGACGGGTGAGCTCGAGGAACGCCTCTTCAACCTGCCCGGCGAGCAGTCGACTCCCTTCGACGCGGCGGTGGACGGCGAGCGTGCGCGGCACTACAAGACCGCGCTGGCCACGCTCACCGACGAAGAGCGCGTGCTCGTGGTGGGACGCATCGAGCTTGGCTTCAATTACGACCAGCTTGCGCTCATCTCGGGCCGGGCCACTCCGGAGGCTGCGCGCCAAGCCGTGCGACGCGCCGTGAAGAAACTCGCGGAGAGGATGCCTGGTGCCCGAGGACCTCGATGACCTCGCCGGCGCTTTAGCCGACGGCGACCACATCGATTGGCAGGCAGCGCACGCGCGGCTGACCTCGCCCGACTCCCGCAGCGTAGCCGAAGGCCTCGAATCCATCTCACGTCTGAGCGCGGTGCCGCCGGGTCACGCGCGGCCGAGCCGACGCCTGCCGTGGCTCTTGGAAGCCGCGCAGCTGATGTCTGCCGGCTATTGCGTGGCCGGGCTGGCGGGCTTTGCCACGTCGTTGGTCGCGGGCGACGCCGTCATTGCAGGCATCTTCGGCACGTTCGCCGGTGTCGCCGTCTTCCTGGACGCCGCCGGACGCGATCGACGCACACGGGCACTGGCCGCATGCTTCTGGGTCACGGCCGGCGCGTTTGCGATGCGCGGCATTCTGAAGCTGTCGGGGGCGTGGCCAGGCGCCGTGCCCAGGTTGCTGGTCACGCTGCGTCCCGACGCCTTCTTCGCGCTTGCCGTGTGGCAGTTCGCGCGCGACTTTCCCCGCGTCACTCGGTTTGGATCCGTCGACACACTGTGCGCGTGGGGCGTGCGCGCGGCCAGCGTTGTCGGTTCCGTACTCTTTGCGGCAAGCGTCCTGCCGCTGGTGCTCCCTGCGACGAACCCGGCGGTGGCGATGGCGCCGCAACGTCAGGCGTTCGGCCCGGCGGAGATGCTGTTCGCGTTCCTGGTGTTCGGCGCGGTGATCGCCGCCCTCGGCGTCATCGCATGGCGGAGCCGGTTAGCCGAGGGCACCGAACGGACGCGCGTCCGGCTGTTTCTCTGCGCGGTCGTGGCCACCTTCAGCCCCATCATGACGGTCATCGTCGCGGCCAGCCTCGTGCCGTCCTTCTTCCAACTCGTCCAGACGCCAGCGGGATTCTTCTGGTCCGCGTGGCTCGTGTATCCGCCGATGTTCCTGCTGCCGATCGCCACCGCGTACGCGGTGGTGGCGCGCGACGTTTTGAACGTCAGGCTGGTCATTCAGCGGGGCCTCAGATATCTGCTGGCTCGCTGGTTGCTGCTCTGGGGCGCGCTGGTTCCGCTGGGCCTGCTGCTGGGACATCTGTATCGGTACGCGGACCTGACGTTGGGTGCGGCACTGGCCACCGAGCCGGCGCCCGTCCTGCTGTGGTTCTCTGCCGTGGGAGCGATTGTGCTGGCCTTCAGAGGCACCTTGATTCGGGGGCTCGATCAGTGGGCACTGCCGGGCGTTGAGGAGCCCGCCGTGGCGCTGGCCGCGATGGCGGAGCGGATGAAGCAGGCGCGGACGCCGCTCGAGGTCGCCGTCACGCTCGCCGATGCCCTCGAACGGGCGATGCAGGCGCCAGCCGCCGCGCATTTGTACATCGGCGGCGCCATCGTACCCGCCGAAGGCGGTACGCCGGTGCTGCCGGTGGAATCGGCGATCCCGGCACTGCTGGAGGGTGCCCGCGAACCGTCCAGCGTGTCGCCCGCGCACCGGCGCTCCTATTACCCGTTGCTGCTCCACACCGATCGCGAGTGGATCGACCGCAACCAGATTGAACTGCTCGTGCCGCTGTTGCCCGGCCGCCCCGGCAGCGGTCTCCTGGGCGTCGTGACGCTGAGCGCTCGCCGCAACGCGCTCGGCTTCTCCGACGACGACATCCGCTTCGTGCGAGTCGCCGCCGCCGCGGCGAGCCTGGCGTGCGACGCCATCGGCACCGAAGGTCGCCGCGACATGCACGCGGAACAGGTGCTCGAAGAGGTGGCGCTGCAATGCCAGCGGTGCCGGCGGATTGTCGACCGTCACACCGCCACGCCGCTGTGCGGATGCGGCGGTGGATGGGTGCCAGCGGCGCTGCCCAAGCGGGTGCTCGCGCGCTTCGAGCTCCTGGAGTGGCTCGGGGCTGGCGGCATGGGGGTGGTTTACCGCGCCTCGGATCTGAACCTGGCGCGCGACGTGGCGCTGAAGACGCTCCCGCAGCTGACCGAGGTGGCCGCGGAGCGCCTGATGGCCGAGGCGCGCACGATGGCCGGCCTGTCGCACGAGGACGTCGCCGTCGTGTTCGGACTGGAGCAGTGGCGCGGCACGCCGCTGCTCGTGATGGAGTACCTGCCCGGCGGCACACTGGCCGCGCAGTTCCGTCGTGGAGGAGTGTCGGAGCGGGAGATCGTGGCGCTGGTGGGTCAAGTGGCGCGATCGCTGGCGCGCGTCCACGGCCGCGGGCTGTACCACGGCGACATCAAGCCGAGCAACATCGGCATCGCGCCCGGCGGCCGGCCGAAGCTCCTGGACTTCGGCCTGGCGCGGGCCTTGGCCGACTCGCAGCACACATCCGAGAACCGCGCCGGCGAGGTCCGTGCGCCGCTGGGCGGCACGTGGGCCTACCTGGCCCCGGAGGTGCGCGACGGTGCCGCCGGCGGCGCGGGAGTCGATCTCTGGGCGCTCGGCGTGGTGCTGTGCGAAGCGCTGCTGGGTGTGCATCCCTTCCCGCACGCTCGCAGCCACCACGACGTGGCCTCGGGCGTGCTCGCGGCGCGGGCCCGGCTGCTGGCCGAGCGCTCGCCGGCCCACGAACGGGTCGTGGCATCGATGCTCTCGCTCGAGGTCGCGGACCGTCCCGCCACCGCTGGGGCGTTCGAAGCGCTTCTGGCGCAACTCTAGCCGTCCCACCCGCTCTTTCGCTCCGCGCGAACAGTTCAGCTGTCCCCAGCGTTTTCTCTGTTGCAGGAGGTACGCGCGTGAGCAAGAAGAAGCAGTACGACGACGGGTTCGATGTCTCGCCAGCGGTCCAGAAGGCCGCGATGAAGCTGCTGGAAGACCTGACCAAGGATCTGGAAGCTGGCTGCCGATCCGTCGAGAAGGACGCAAAGCTGAGCGACGACGCGATTGGTACGTTCCGCCGGCGCTACCGGCTCTCGTTGCAGCGCGTGATGAGCGATCCGGCGACGGCGTCGATGAACCACCGGCGTGCGCTGGGGCCGGCGATGAAGTGCCACGGGCGGATTGCCGCGGCGATTGCAGGCTTTCACCGCACGGCGCCGGGCACGCTCCTCATCAGCCGCGACGCGTTCCTCAAGGCGGCCTATGTGATTGAAGGGGAGTGCAAGGCGTTTGCGATCCGCGCGCTTGCGAAGCGCAAAGGCACGTCCACGATGTCCGCGGTCCTCGAGCCGGAGGTCTTCGACGGCGAGATCTCGAAACTTATCTGGTGCCAGTAGGCAGCGGCTCGCTGTTCGGCTCGGGCGCGACACCGAAGGTGTTGAGGCTCATCGACACCATGCGGTAGCCGCCGGCCGTAATCACCACGTCGAGCAGCTGTTTCCTGTCGAACCGCGTGGACAGCCGGGCCCAGGTGCCCGGCGCCACGCGGTCGTCGTCGAACAGGTCGTCCACCGCCTGCAGCACCGCCGCGTCGTCGGCGCTCCAGCCTGCGGCGGGTCCCTTCGCGATCCGCGCGATGTCGTCGGCGGTGAGGCCGGCGCCGCGCCCGGCGCGCGCGTGCGCCGCCCACTCGTATTCCGACTGGCACAGGTAGCCGATGCGCAGGATCAGCATCTCGCGGACGCGCGGCGGGAGCGTGGAGCCAGTGCGGATGTACTCCGAGAGGATCTGCCGCGGCACGTAGAGCGCCGGGTGCTGGGCGTAGGTGCGGTACACGTTGGCGACCGGGCGGCCGTTGCCCGAGGGGTCGAGCATCGTGCGGATCGCCGGCGTCCAGTCGGGCGGGTCGAGCGTGGGGATGCGCGGCGACGTGAGTGGCCGGTGGTCGCGCGAGCCTGTGGGGCGCTGCATCGCTGGCATCGCCACCGCCGACGCGCCCTCCGGCGCGCCGATGGTGTTCAAGGCCATGGCCCACATCGAGTAGTGCGCCACGGTGAAGACCGCGTCCATCAGCTGGTGACGGTCGTAACGCGCCGCAAGCGCGGTCCATGTGGAGTCGCTGACGAACGACTGCGCGTGCAGTTCGTCGGCCGCGCGCAGCAGCGTACCGTCGAACCCGCTCCATCCTCGGGCATCGGGCATGCCACCCGCACGCGCGATGTCGGTGGCGGTCAGCCCGGCGTCACGCGCCGTTGGCACGTGGTCGTTCCAGATCGGGGCCGAGCGGCTGAGCGCGGCGATACGAAGAATCAGGATCTCGCGATCGCGTGCGGGCAGCGACGACTCGCTCGAGATGTAGCGGTGAAACGGCTCGACGCCGGCCACCAGCGCCGGATGATCCGCGAGCGTGTCGAGTGAAACAACGGCGAGGAGCAGCAGGATGAGCATAGGTGTGGCCGTCGCGTCCGGTATACCTTATGTCCTCATTGTCTTCGAGCACGACTTCATCCCTGGCCGCCGCCGCGCCGGCCGACGCCCGCAGTGCTGCCGAGCGCCAGGTGTTTGCCAAAATCGGTTGGCGCCTGATGCCGGTGCTGACGACGGCCTACGTGCTCAACTACCTCGATCGTACCAACGTGGGCTTTGCCGCGCTCACGATGAACCAGGCGCTCGGCCTCACGGCCACGCAGTTCGGGCTGGGCTCCGGGCTGTTCTTCTTCCTCGGCTACTGCTTCCTCGAAGTGCCCAGCAACGTCGCGCTCTACCGCTTCGGGGCGCGCCGCTGGCTCTCCCGCATCATGATCAGCTGGGGCGTGGCGTCGGCGGCGATGGCCCTCGCGATCGGCCCGAACAGTTTCTACTCGCTCCGGCTGCTGCTGGGCGCCGCCGAGGCCGGCTTTTTCCCGGGCGTGGCCTTCTATCTGGCCACCTGGTTCCCTGGCGAGTACCGCACGCGGATCATCGCCTGGTTCATGGTGGCGATTCCGATCTCGTCGGTGATCGGCGGCCCGGTTTCCGGTTATCTGCTCGGCCTCGACGGCCAGTTCGGCATCGCGGGCTGGCAGTGGCTCTTCCTGGTCGAGGGCCTTCCCGCGGCGATCGCGGGCATCGTGCTGCTGCTCATGCTGCCCGATCGTCCGGAAGACGCGACGTGGCTCACCGACGATGAGCGGCGCATCGTCCGCGACCGGCTCGAAGCCGAACGGCGGCCGAAGGAGGTCAAGAACATCTGGGCGGCGTTCCGCGACCCGCGCGTCCTGATCCTCGCCGGCGTCCAGTTCGGCTTCCTCGTGGGGTCGTACGGCATCGGCCTGTTCCTGCCGCAGATTCTCGACACCGGGCGTCTGTCGGACCTCGAGATCGGGTTCGTCACCAGCGCCGCCTACGCCGTGGCCAGCGTCACGATGATCCTCTGGGCCGGCCACGTCGACCGGCACGGCAACAAAGTGGGCAATCTGGCGTTGGCGTGCGCGCTCTCCGCCGTCGGTTTCGTGGGGTCCATCCTGTTTGCCGGCACGTCGTTCTGGATGGCGGTGCTGTGGATGACGGTAGCGGTGAGCGGCGTCAACGCCGCCCGCGCCCTGTTCTGGACGATCCCGTCGCGTTTCCTGAGCGGCCTGGCGGCCGCCGGGGGGCTGGCGTTCATCAACTCGATCGGCACGATGGGCGGCTTCGTCGGCCCGACCATCATCGGCGTTTTGCGCGATCAGACCGGCGGGTTCGCCGTCGGCCAGATCGTGCTCGGCGGATTCCTGCTCGCGGCGGCGCTCCTGGCGTGGTCGCTGAAGCATTTCGAAGCGGAGTAGCGGTTGTGAGTCAGTCGGTTGCGGCGAGCGAGCCGCTTGCCAGCAAGGTTGCGGCCTGGGTGGCCGCCCTCGGCTTCGACGATCTTCCCGCAGACGTCGTCGCCACCACGAAGCTGCGCGTCCTCGACGTGATCGGCCTGTCGCTGGCGGGTTCCGCGACGGCGCTCGGACACTCGGTGCGCGCGGGCGTGCACGCGATGGCGCCGCAGGGCCCGAGCCGGGTGTGGGGCTCGGGCGATCGCACGGCAGCGCCGTTTGCCGCCTTTGCCAACGCCTCGTTCGCACAGGCGCTCGAGTTCGACGACACGCACAACGAGTCGATCGTCCACATGAGCAGCCCGTCGGTGGCCGCGGCGCTCGCGCTGGCCGAGACACGCCACATCAGCGGCCGCGATCTGCTCGTGGCCGTCGCGGTCGGCAACGAAATCGCCTGCCGCATCGGGTCGGTGGCGCCGGGCACGTTCCATCGCCGCGGCTTTCACCCGACGGGGCTGTTCTCGCCGTTTGGCATCGCCTACGCGGCGGGAAAGCTGCTCGGGCTCGACGCGCCGGCGATGGCGTGGGCCGCGGGCATTTCCGGCAGCACCGCCGCGGGGCTGCTCGAGTGCTGGGTGGACGGCACGCAGTCGAAGTTCATGCACTCGGGGTTTGCGGCGCAGAACGGCATGGCGGCGGCCATGCTCGCGCAGGCCGGCGCGTCGGGCCCACCGAAGATCTTCGAGGGACGCTTCGGTCTGTTCGCCTCGCACCTGCAGGACCCGGCGGTGGTGAAGAATTTCTCGCGCATCACCGACCGGCTCGGCACGCGGTGGGACAGCCGCAACTCGTCGTTCAAGCCGTTTCCCGCTGCACACGTGCTGCATCCCTACATCGACCTCGTGCTGCGGCTGCGGGCGCAGCACGGCATCCGGCCGGCCGATGTCGTCTCGATCGAGTGCCCGGTGGCCGAGTTCAACGTGTCGATCGTGTGCGAGCCGGTGGCGGAAAAGACCGCACCGGCCACCGAGGCGCACTGCCGCGTGTGCCTGCAGTACACGCTGGCCGAGGCGCTGGTTCGCGGCGAGCTGGGGCGCCTGGCATACGGCGAGGCGAATCGCACCGATCCGGTGATTCTGGCGCTCGCCAAGCGCGTGACCTATCGTGTCGACCCCCACTTCCCGCCGCCCGGCCGCTTCAAGGGCGCGCTCACGATGACGCTCGCGGACGGCCGCGTGTTCACCGAGGTCGAGGAATACAACCGCGGCTCGGCGGAGAACCCGATGACGGCGGAGGAGCTGCGGGCGAAGTTCGACGACAACGCCAGCAGCGTGCTCGACGCTGGGGCGCGCGACCTTCTTGCGCGGGGAGTTGCCGGCCTCGAAGCGATCGACGATGCCGGCTCGCTCGTCAGGCTCGCGTGCCGAGTCTAGAATAGCGGCCATGGACCGTCTCGCGCGGCTGTCGCGCACCACGCTCTTCGTGCCGGCGTCGCGGCCCGACATGATCCCGAAGGCGGCTGCCAGCGCCGCCGACGCGGTGTGCATCGATCTCGAAGATGCGGTGGCGCCCGGCGAAAAGGCGGCGAGCCGCGCGCACGTGGTGCACGCGCTGCGGACGCTCGACTTCGGCGCGCGCACGCGTATCGTCCGCATCAACAGCGTGGACACGCCCTACGCCTACCGCGACCTCGTCGAGGTGATCGAAGGCGCCGGCGACCGCGTGGACCTGGTGATGGTGCCCAAGGCGGGCGGCGCGCGCGACGTGGTGTTCGTGGACATGCTGCTCACGCAGATCGAGGCGCACCGCGGGCTCACCGCGCCGATCGGGATCGAGGCGCAGATCGAAAGCGCCGCCGGCTTCGTGTACCTGCGCGAAATCGCCGCGGCGTCGCCGCGGCTCGAGGCGCTCATCCTTGGTGTCGGCGACTACGCCGCGTCGATGAAGATGCCGTCGTCGGGCATCGGCGAGATGGACGCCAGCGACGAGGTCTATCCAGGCCACCGCTGGCATGCGGTGATGCACGGCATCGTGGCGGCCGCGCGCGCGCACGGCCTGCGCTGCATGGACGGCCCGTACTCGGCCTACAAGGACGCGGCCGGCTACGAGCGCGCCTGCCGCATCGCGCGCGCGATGGGGTTCGACGGCAAGCAGTGCATCCATCCCGGCCAGCTCGCGGCCGCCAACACGATCTTTTCCCCGACCGAGGCGGAGATCGCGGCCGCCGCCGCGCTCGTCGAGGCGTTCGACACCGCGGTCGCGGCGGGACAAGGCGCGGCCACCCATGACGGGCGGATGATCGACGCCGCCAGCCTGCGCATGGCGCGGACGATTCTCGATCGAGTGCGCCGTACCTGACACGGGCCGCCTGAAGGCGGCCCCCACGTTCGATGAACGATCCCGTTATCCGCGTCTCCGGCATCCGCAAGGCCTACGGGTCGGTGGTGGCCGTGGACGACGTGTCGTTCGAGGTGCAGCGCGGCGAGATTTTCGGCCTGGTGGGGCCCAACGGCGCCGGTAAGACCACCACGATGGAATGCCTCGAAGGGCTGCGCGCCCCCGACCGCGGCACCATTTCCGTGCTGGGGCTCGATCCGTTCCGCGCCGGCGCCGCGCTGAAGGTACGGATCGGGGTGCAGCTGCAGGAGGCTCAGCTGCAGAAGCGGCTCAAAGTCGGCGAGGCGGTGCGCTTCTGGGCATCGCTCTACGCTTCGCCCGTCGATCCCGGCGTGCTGCTGGAGCAGCTCGGGCTGAACGAGAAGCGCAACGCCTGGTTCATGACGCTGTCCGGCGGTCAGAAGCAGCGGCTCTTCATCGCCCTGGCCCTCATCAACGATCCTGAGGTGGTGTTCCTGGACGAGCTGACGACCGGTCTCGATCCCCAGGCGCGCCGCGCGATCTGGGATCTGGTGCGCGGCATTCGCGAGCGCGGCAAGACGGTGGTGCTCACGACGCACCTGATGGAGGAGGCCGAGCGGCTCTGCGATCGGGTGGCGATCATCGAGCATGGCCGCGTGATCGACGTGGACACTCCGCGCGGCCTGGTGGCGCGGCACTGTCCCGAACGCGTCGTGGTCGTGGCCACCGCCGACGCGTCGGCGCGCCAGCGGTTCCTGGAGCTGTCCGGCGTCGAGGCGGTAGACGCCGACGGGGCGTCGATGACGATCCGCGGTCGCAACCCGGGCCTGGTCGCCGACGTCATCCAGTGCGTCTCGCGTCACGGCATCACGGTCACCGACTTCCACACCACGGTGCCGTCGCTCGAGGACGTCTTCCTCCGGCTGACGGGCCGCTCCATCCGGGACTGAACATGAACGGCCTCTGGCAGCTCACCTGGCTCGAGATCAAGATCTTCGCGCGGGAACCGCTCGGCCTCTTCGGCACCATCGGCGTGCCGGTGCTGGTGTTCGTCGTCCTGGGGCGCCTCATGCGCGGCGCGGGCCCGGCATCGCCGGAAGCGGCGTTCGTCAAGACCGGGCTGCCGGTGCTGGCCGCGATTCTGATGGCGACGAGCGCTGTCGTCTCGCTCGTGACGATCATCGCGATCTACCGCGAGGGCGGCATCCTGAAACGTCTGCGCGCCACGCCGCTGCACCCCGCGACCATCCTCACCGCTCACGTCCTGGTGAAGCTGCTCTTCACGGCCGTGACGCTCGCGTTGCTGCTGGTGGCGGGGCGTCGCTATTACGCGCCCGACACGCCGGGCGAAATGCTGAGGTTCGCCGCCGCGCTCCTGTTCTCGACCTGCGGCATTCTCTCGGTCGGTTTCCTGATCGCGAGCGTCGTGCCCACGGCGCGGTTTGCGCAGCCGCTGGCCGGCGTGATCTTCTACCCCATGATCGCGCTGTCGGGCCTCTTCTTCCCGATCGCGTTGCTGCCGCCGTGGCTCCAGATGATGGCGCGCGTCATGCCGATGACATACGCCGTGTCGCTGCTCCAGGGCGTCTGGCGTGGCGATCCGATCGCGTCCCATCTCTGGGATGTGGCGGCCATCGCGCTGTTCGGCGCGCTCTTCACCGCGCTGGCGTCGCGCTTCTTCAAATGGGAATAAAGCTGGCGAGGCTTTGCCTCGCCAGGGCAGTGTCTAATTGCCCGCCCTCCGGGCGGGCGCTGACGGGCTAGAGCCGAGACCTCTCGCTACGTCAGAGTGCGGTCCCGCTGAACCAAATGCCCGGATCTGGCGTCTTATGCAGCGTCCAGCGTCAGTGCGCGTCCGCCCTGAATCTCGGAGGAGGCTCCGTCATGCGTGTGAAGCTGCTCGCTACGATCGCGGGTGTCAGTCTGTTCAGCGCCTTGGTCGCGGCGCAGAACTCGAAGCAAATTCAGGTGTTTGCCAGCATTCTCGATGGCACGGGTGCGCCGGCCAAAACCGTCGAGGCAGGCGACCTTCGGGTGATGGAGAACGGCGCCGACGCCAAGGTGACAAAGATCGAACCGGTGAACTGGCCGGTGAAGCTCCAGATTCTGCTCGACAACGGCATCGGCCTGGGCAGCGGGAACGTCCAGCATCTGAAGAACGGCGTGAAGGCCCTGCTCGAGGCCATGCCCGAGAACCTCGAAGTCACCATCGTGAGCACGGCACCTCAGCCCCGCTTCCTCACCAAACCGACCACCGATCGAGCCGCGATGCAGAAGGCGATGGACGTGCTGGCCCCCGACACGGGCGCCGGACGCTTCGTCGAGAGCCTCGCCGAGGCAACGCAGCGGATCGAGAAGGACAAGACCGACTACTTCCCGGTGGTCATCAGCGTTGGCACCACCGCCGGCGACACGAACGTCAGGGACAGCGACGTCGAGCGGATGATGAAGCGGCTCGAGGCGAGGCCCACAACCGTTCACGTCATCCTATTCAACAGCGGCACCGGCTCGGCCAGCGGTGGAGGGAATCAGACCCAGATCGGCATCTCGGTCACCAAGTACACCGGCGGCAAGTTCGAAAACATCAACAGCCCCACGCGCATCGCCGGGCTGCTGACCGAGTGGGGCAAGGAGGTGGCCACGATGGTGGAGCGCCAGAGCCACCAGTTCCGCGTCACCGCCGATCGGCCGTCGGGCGCCTCGGGCAACATCGGCAATATCAGCATGGGCGCCAAGTCGCCGCTCGTGCTCTCAGGCCTGTCGATGGACGGCCGCGTCCGCTGAATATCGGGGGCGGTCAGACCGCCCCATCCCATCCTGGCCACCCGACGCCTGCCGACCGCAGCGCTAGCTGAGGTGGAGCGCGGCTTGTTACGATCGAGACGATGAACCCATGGCTGGCCCTCCCGCTCGAGGACTACGAGGGCCACATGGGGTCGGCCGCCGTCGATCAACTGGCGCCGCTCGCCGACCTCTTCGGCGAGGCGCTGGCGCGCCTGCGGCCGCGCTCGGTGGCGGTGCTGGGCGTGGCGGGCGGCAACGGCCTCGAGCACGTAGACAGCACGCTGACGACGCGTGTGGTGGGCATCGACCTCAACCCCGGCTATCTCGCCGCCACCAAGGCCCGGTTCCCGGACCTGAGGGGCCTCGAGCTCCACTGCGTCGACCTCGAGCACGACACACTGAATCTGGAGCCGGTGTCGCTCGTGCACGCCGCGCTGCTCTTCGAGCACGCGGGGACCGGGCAGTGCCTCGACGCCGCCGTCTCGCTGGTGGCCCGCGGTGGGCACCTGTCGGTGGTCCTGCAGATACCGTCCGACGCGCACGAGGCCGTCACGCCGTCGGCGTATCCGTCGATGGTTACGCTGGCCGGGGACTTCGCGTTCGTCGATCCGCATCAGTTGCGGCGCGTGCTGGCGCAGCGAGAGCTGCGGCTCACGCATCAGGCGCGCCTGACGCTCTCCACGGGCAAGGCGTTCTGGTCGGGATACTTTGAACGCGTGTGAACGTGAACGGCGCGGCCTGTCTGCGGCTGCACCCGGCCCGACTTACGAGGCTGACCAGGCGCCGTCGACCGGCAGTGCGGCGCCGTTGATATCGCTCGCGTCGGGGCCACACAGGAACACCATCAGCGCCGCAACCTGCTCGGCGGAGATGAACCGCCCTGTCGGCTGCTTGGTCGCGAAGAAGCGGCGTTCGGCCTCTTCGCGTGTGATCGACTGCGTGGCCATCGAGGCCTGGATGGCGGCCTCGTGCACCGGCGTTTCCGTGGTGCCCGGGCACACCGCGTTGCACGTGATGCCGTGCGGCAGCCCTTCGAGTGCCACCGCGCGTGTCAGCCCAAGAAGCGCCGTCTTGGTGGTCACGTAGGCCACGCGGTTCGCTGCGCCCTTGAACCCGTAGATCGACGACACGTTCAGAATCCGGCCCCAGCCGCCCGCCTGCATCATCGGCACCGTGAGCCGGATCAGGTGAAAGGCGGCCGACAGGTTGACCGCCAGCCCCTCGTCCCATCTGTCGGCCCCGAAGGCCTCAATCGGTGCCGCGTGGCGTACCACGGCGTTGTTCACCAGGATGTCCACCGCGCCGAAGGCGCGCTTCGCCGTATCGACGATGCTCTCGATGTCGGCGGGGCGCGAAAGGTCGCCGGCCGCGTAGAGCGCGCGCACGCCGTGGGCCGACTCGAGGGCGGAGGCGGTTGCAGCGGCCTCCTCCGGCGACGCCAGGCCGCTCAGAACGACGTGAGCGCCGGCGGCAGCGAAACGGTGTGCCGCAGCCAGGCCCAGGCCCTGCGTCGATCCGGTGATGAGGGCGCACCGCCCCTCGAGCGTCCGCATAGTTGCGTTATGGTACGGCTAGCGAGGCTTCGCTCGATCCTCCTTTCCTGCTTTTTCGATGCTCAGCCTCGCTAGCGCAGTGTCTTTTTGGCCCCGCCTTCGGCGGGGCGGGACGTCTTGAAGATTCCGCATCGAGGTGCCGGTTCAGCGGAATCTTCAAGCCGTCGGCGAGGTGGAGCAGACAATGGCGGTGAAAACAGGATGGACGGGGCGCGTCTACGAGGACTTCACGGTGGGCGACGTCTACCACCACCCGCTGGGACGCACCGTGCTGCCGGTCGACAACAGCTGGTTCACGCTGCTCACGCAGAACATGAACCCGATCCACTTCGATCGCGCCTATGCGGCTCAGACCGAGTTCGGCCAGCCGCTGGTGGATTCCACGTTCACGCTCGCGCTCGTCACCGGCCAGTCCACCATCGACCTCTCGTTCAACGTGATGGCCAACCTGGGGTGGGACGAGGTGCGGCTGCCGAATCCGCTCTTCGAGGGGGATACGGTGTACTCGAAGAGTGAGGTGATGGAGGCGCGGGAGTCGAAGTCGCGCCCCAACGTCGGCATCGTGCGGGTGAAGACGACCGGCGTGAAGCAGGACGGCACGGTGGTCATCGAGTTCTTCCGCACCTTCATGGTCTACAAGCGCGATCACGTACCCAAAACCGCCCGCACGGCGTTTCCCGAGAGCCCCAAATAGAAGGGCCAGCCCGGAGGCTGGCCCTTCTTGATTCGCTCGCCTGCGCTAGTTCCTGTGAGGGGCGCAGAGGAGGCCGTTGTTGTAGTCGTCCATCTTGGTGTGAATCAGTTCGGCTGCCTTGAACGGGTTGGTTGGCCCACCAACCCAGGCGTCGCTCTTGGCTTTGACGCCGCTTCCCACGCCCACGGTGCCGCCGTAGAGGCTGAACCAGTGATGGGCGTCGGTGATCTCGTTGGCAATGCACACGGGGTTGTTCGCGTCACCGTAGACGTTGAGCATGGCCGAGACCAGCGACGCAAAGATAGTGTAGGTCTTGTCGCCGGCGACGGGCTTGCTCAGGAGCGCGATTGCCTGCTCCTTGGTGAAGCTCCACGTCTTGAGCGCCGGGTCACCGATCACGATCGTGTCCACCGGCCACGCGCTGCTGTGATTCTTCCAGTAGCCCGGCGTGCCCGTGCCACTGCCCCACACGGGCGGCGGTGGAGGCTCGTCCGACGGCAGCTCGAAGTCTGCGGTTTGGCCGGGGGTGCCGCCAGCGACGTGCTGTGTCTCGGGATGTTCCATCGTGTCGCTGCAGTCCATGGACTGCCCCGAGAGTACGATGCAGACGAGGTAGTCACCGGGTTCGTTGATATCGAAGCTGTAGTAGCCGCACCCGGGGTCGCTCACGCCTTCGGAGCACGATGTCATCGTCGGATTGTTCGGCGTCGCCGTTGCCACCAACTCGCCCCCCAAGGTCGTCAACACCACGGTGATGTCGCTGACGCCTTCACCCACCTGAAAATCGCCGTCGCTCGTGCCCTGGTCTGAGAAGACGTGGCCGCAGACGGTCGGCACTTCACCGATGCACGCCGTTGTCTCCGCCGACACGCGTGCGGTCGTCGTTGCCACCATCGCAATCGCAATCGTTCCCGCGCCGAGCAGATAGCGAGCGGCGCGCATTGTCGTGTCGTGTCGTTCCATTGACAGAATCTCCTGGCGAGCCGGCCGAGGGCGCGGCTTGCGTGCCGTGGGGGTGGCGAGGGATGTCATCGCACGAGCGATGCCATGACCACACCTGCGGCGAACTGAGCCAAATTCAGCGATGTCGGTGCCCGGGCGTTCCCCAGCGAGGTGCGGAAAGTGTCACGAGGATCACAGGCAGGTAGGGAGGTGGGGGCGGCAGGTGAGGCGCAGGCGGGCCTGAAGGTCCGCCTCTACGTACGTGGCCCTGCGAGAGGCGTTTCACAAATCTGAAGGTGCGTGTGTCGGCTTGTCGCCGCTCGCGGGGCGGCTCCGCGTGCAACGCCGTGTCGGCGTTGGCAGATACAGGCGGGTACGGACCTTGTAGATCAAGCAGGCATGGGTAACGCCGTTGCCACCTTGCCGTCGCCTGAGCCTGGCCCTCGTCCGCACTACAGCATCGCCCCCACCGAACGGGGATGGCTGCTGGTGATTCAGGATGGCGAGTGCTCGGTGATGCAGGTGTTCCGCACGTCTAACGCCGCGCGCTGCGCCGTGGAGCGGATGATGGCGTTCTTCGACACCATGCGCGCGCAGGCTCCGGTCAGCCGCGAATACGCGCTCTAGTAGGGGCCGCCTTCAGGCGGCCCGTTCAATCCAGCCGCACGACCCAGTCTTCCAGACCGGGCGCTGCCGCCGGATAGCGGTTCAGAACGTCCGGGTCGTGCCCGGGGACGATGTGCCCCGGCGAATCGGCCAGCCGCTTGATCGTCGCGTAGCCTTCCAGCGTTTCCGCCACGCTGTAGCACACCGGAAAGACCCGGCCCTGCTCGATGTGCGAGTAGAGGTGCGTGGCGTCGGCGGCGAGCACCACGTGGCCGCGCCGTGTTGCCACGCGCAGGCACTGCAGCCCCATCGAGTGGCCGCCCACGTGATGTACCGTCAGGCCGAGCGCGAGCTGCTCGTCGCCATTGTGAAACACCACCCGCTCGTCGAACACGCGGCGCACCATCGCCACCACGTCTTCGGTCTCGAATGGGATGCGCTGGTGCCCGTGGCACATGTAGCGGCCGGTGGCGTACATCATCTCGCGGTCCTGCAGGTGATACCGCGCCTGCGGGAAAAGCGTGTGATTGCCGCAATGGTCGTAGTGCAGGTGGCTGATGACGACGTCGGTCACCGTGTCGGGGTTTACTCCGATCGCGCGCAGCCCCTCGGCCACCGGCCGCACGATGCGGCGCCCGCGCTTCTCGGCCATCGCCTGGTCGAAACCGGTGTCGAGGACGAAGGTGCGATTCGCGCCTTTGATCACCCACACGAAGTACGCGAGCGGCTCGTTGGTGTCGTGCGGATCGCCGAGGATGTAGTTTTCGTGGGCCTTGCGATCGTGGTGCGCGTAGCGCACCGCGTAGATCTCGTGAAACTCCCGCATCATTTGAAGACCCGGCCGCGGGTCTCGGGCCCGAGCCAGATAACCATGGCGGCAATCCCCGAAAGGACCATCGCGAGGCTCATGGCGTTGACCATCACGAAGCCCTGGTCCTTGAGAAAGCCGAGCACGGTCGGCATCGTGGCGCCAATCGCCGCGGCAGCGTGATAGCAGAAGCCGGGGCCCACGCCGCGCACCTCGGTGGGGAACGACTCGTTGCTGTAGGCGGGCGCCATGCCCCACACGCCCATGCCGAAGAAGCCCATCATCAGGGCGCCGAGCCCGAGCAGCATCGGATCCGTCGCGTGGAGATACAACGGCAGCGAGGCGATGCCGAGAATGACGTTGATCGTCGCGGCGCCCCGCCGGCCGAGGCGCCCTTCCGACAACCGCCCGAACGTGGCGGTGCCGGCGATCGCGCCGAAGTTGAACGCCGCCAGGTACGGCAGCACGGGCCGGCCGGCCTCGCGCAGGAACGTCGGATACCAGAAGTTGAGCGAATAGTAGATGCACATGAAGGCGCCGATCACGAGGGTGGTGCGGATCGTCACGCCGATCATGTCGGGCTTGAAGATGCGGGCGAGCGAGAACGACGGTTCGGCGGCCCGCTCGGCGGGACCTCGCGCCGCGAGCTCGCGCTGCCGCGCCAGCCACACCGGGCTCTCCGGCACCTTGCTGCGGATCCACAGCGTGAAGAGCGCCGGGATCACGCAGAGCCAGAACATGGCGCGCCACGCGAAGTCGGGGTTTTCCGTGGCGACGAGCGGATAGATGAACTGGAACGCGGCGGCGGCAAACAGGTAGCCCCAGTACCACCCGCCCAGCAGCAGCCCCGAGGCGATGCCGCGAAGTTTGGTCGGCCAGTGCTCGAGCACGAGGGGCATGCCCGCCGCCCACTCGCCGCCCATGCCGAGTCCGAACAGCGCGCGCAGGGCGAAGAGCATCGCGTACGACGTGGAGAAGCCGCTCAGCGCTGCGAACAATGAAAACCAGAGCACCGAGACCAGCAGCGGCCCCTTGCGGCCCCATTTGTCGGCCGCCGTGCCGGCAATGGTGCCGCCGGCGAGCCGCATGACCAGCGTCACGGTGCCCAGCGCGCCCGCCAACGCGTTGTCCACGGTGAAGCTTTTCTGGATATCGATGACGATGAAGGTCAGGATGTTGAAGTCGAAGGAATCGACGATCCATCCCAGGAATACGGCCCAGAACGCCCGCCACTGATCGCTGGTGACCTGGCGATACCAGGGCCCCTCGACCGCGGCCGTTTCGACTGGGGAAGGAGTGGCCTCGGCCAGGGACGTCACGGTTGGGGGATTCTAGCAGGCGGGCTGCGGCCGGTCGCCTGGCCCCCCGGACACCTACCCCATTCGGGCTGGAAGGCCGATCGGCTATAACTACCCCCTCGCACATGGCTCAGCTGGATTGGAGCGTCGTCAGCTCGGAGCTCGCGCGCATCGAAAGCGCGACGCCCGAGGAACGCGACACGCTGCTCGCCGCGCTCGACCCGAACACCCGCGCCGAGGTGGAGTCGCTGCTCCAGGCGCTCGGCCGCAGCGGCGGGCTGCTGGCCCTCGACGTGCCGCCGCCGTCGGCGGGCGCCGCGCTGGGTCCCTACGTGCTTCGCGAGGTGATCGGCCGCGGCGGCATGGGCGTCGTCTATCGGGCCGAACGCCAGGACGGGGCCTTCGAGCGCGACGTCGCGATCAAGGTGGCCGACGCGCGTCTGTTTCCACCGGAGACCTACCGGCGCTTCGCCCAGGAACGCCACATCCTCGCCCGTCTCGATCATCCGCACATCGTCCGGCTGCTCGATGCCGGCGTGTCCGGCGGCCATCGCTATTTCGTGATGGAGCTGGTGCACGGCACTCCGATCACACAGGATTGCGTCGAGCGGGAGCTGGCCGTCGACCAGCGTCTGCGGCTGTTTGGCGATGTGTGCGACGCCGTTCACTACGCGCACCAGCACTTGATCCTGCACCGCGATCTCAAGCCCGCCAACATCGTGGTCACCGCGCAGGGCGCCGTGAAGGTGCTCGACTTCGGGATCGCGCAGGTGCTGCAGGACGGGACGCGCGCTCCCGGCGACGCCAGCACCATGCTGCATCCGCTGTCGTTCGTCTGTGCCAGCCCTGAGCAGCTGCGCGGCGAGCCGTTGTCGTTCGCCTCCGACGTCTATGCGTTGGGCGTGCTGCTCTACCAGCTGATCACCGGCGTCAACCCGCAGTACCGCAACGGCGCGTCGTTCGAAGAGACGTTCAAGCGCGTGGTCGAGCAGATGCCGGAACCGCCGAGTGCGCGGACGCCGGGCGTGTCGCGTGATCTCGACGCGATTGCGCTGAAGGCGCTGGCCAAGGATCCGGCGTCCCGCTACGGTTCGGTGGCAGATCTCAAGGCGGATGTCGATCGGCTGCTCGCCGGCCGTCCCGTGGTCGCGCGGCCGCCGAGCCGCGTGGACGCCGCGTTCAAGCTGATTCGCCGCAACAAGGCGCGCTCGGCGGCCGGTGCCGCGCTGCTGGTGGCCGCGGCGGCTGCCGCGGCGGTGTACATCCGTCAGGCGCAGGTGGAGCAGCGCCGGTTCGAGGACGCCCGACAGCTCGTGCACACCGTCATCTTCGACATCCAGCCGAAGATGGAGAGCATTCCGGCCACGCTGCCGCTGCGCCAGACGCTGATCCAGGACACGATGCGTTATCTGGAGTCGGTGTCACGCGATGCCGGGCGCAACGTTCCGCTGCTGCTCGAGCTGTCGAACGCGTATCAGCAGCTGGCCCGGGTGCAGGGCGACGCGACGGTGGCCAACCTCGGCAATCAGGCCACCGCGTCGGCGCGCTTCGCGAAGGCCGACGAGCTGATGCAGCGCGCGCTGGCGATCGCCCCGAACGATCCCGCTGTACTGAAGGACGCGACGCTGTTGTACGGGCGGCTGGCCGGGTTCGACAACACGCAGTCGCGCGGCGCAGATGCCAGCCGGCACGCGCAGCAGGCGGTCGGTTATGCCGAGCGCAATGTGGCGGCGCGGCAGGGCGACTTCGACGCCCGCGAGATTCTCGCCGGCAGCGTGTTTTATCTCGGTGTTGCCGAGCCCGCCGAGCACTGGACCGAGCGGGTCGCCATCTTCGAGCGCGCGGCGTCGCTCTATCGCGCACTCCTCGCCGAGCGGCCACAGAAGGAAAACCTGGTGCGCAACGTCGGGATCACGGGGCGGTATCTCGCGTCGCTGTATCACGATCGCCGCGACGAGGCGCGGGCGATCGACCACGGCCGGCGCGCGCTCGACACCTCCGAACTCGTGCTGTCCAAACGCCCGGCCGACCCCGCCTTGCAGCTCGACGCCGCCACCGACGCCATGCAGCTCGGAACCATGCTCGACGGCGCCGCGCGCCTCGATGACGGCGAGCGCCAGTATCGGCGCGCCATCGCGCTCACCGAGGGCATGCTCACCGGCGAAAACGGCAACGCGCGGGCGCGCATCCTGTTCAGCGAATCGGCCCGCAACCTGGCGCGCAACCGTCTCCGCGCCGGCGCGGTCGAGGAGGCGCGGTCGTGGGCCGACCGCGCGGTGACGACCTACGACGCCATGCACCGCGCCGGGCAGATGCCAGAGGGTGTGAAGTGGCGGTTTGCCGAGGCGTTGGCGGTTCGCGGCGATGTCGCGCCGGCCGGACAGCAGCCGCGAGCCTGCGCGGACTATCACCGGTCGGTCGAGCTCTTCGACGAGACCGAGCGGACGTCGCCGTTAGTGGATCTGGTGAAGGATGACGCCGCGCGAACGCGCGCGGCTCTTTCCGCCTGCCCGAAATCGTAGGCTCAGGCCTCGAGCTCGCGAGAGAGCCAGGCGCGAGCGAACGACCAGTGGCGTTTCACCGTGCTGGGACCGACGTCGAGGAACTCGGCCGCCTGCTCGATCGATAGCCCCCCGAAGAACCGCAGTTCCACCACGCGCGCCGCCTTCGGCGACACCTCGGTGAGGTTTTCGAGCGCGCGGTCGAGGGCGAGCAGGTCGGTGTCGGGATCGATGCCAACTTGCGCCGCCCGTTCCAGATCCAGGTGCTCGGCCCCGGCGCTGCGCTTGCGGGCGCCCCGGCGGCGGGCATGATCGACGAGGATGCGGCGCATCGTTTGCGCCGCGGCGCCGAAAAAGTGTACCCGGTTCTGGAAGCGGCCGGCGCGCACCCCGGCCAGCCGCAGATAGGCCTCGTGCACGAGCGCGGTGGGCTGCAGGGTGTGGCCGTCGCGTTCCCCGTGCAGGTAGTGCCCCGCCAGCCGGTGCAGCTCGTCGTAGACGGCATCAGGTCGTTGAGCGCGGCGGCGTCCCCGCGGTTCCAGCGATCGAGCAGCTTCGTGACGTCGCTCATCCGTGGTCCTCGGATGATGGCATAGCCTCGGGCATTTCCCCGCAATTCCTGCTCCTGCACGACACCCTCCGGGGGTGCCTGGACCAGTCCGTCGCGACCCTGCGCCAGATCTGACAGATCGGGCCGATCCGGCCCCCTAGCCCGGAAGGTACATATGACGCGAAGCTCGTTGACACAGGTACGAATGGGACGGCGCGCCGCACTGGCCGCGCTGGCGGTTGCGGTTGGACTCTACGGCTCACTGACGCTGCGGGCCGATCGCGAGGAGCCCGGGCAGGGCGCCGAGCAGCGCGCCGATCCGTGTGACCACATGCCCGGCCCCGCCGGACGGGCGGATGGCATCGAGCGGCGATGCGGCGCCGGGAGCAGCAGCGGCATCGCCAAGGGCGACTTCAACGGCGACGGCGTGGCCGACCTGGCGATCGGCATCCCCGGCAAGGACGTGACGTTCAACGGCCTCTTCGGTCCCAGGCTCATCACCGACGCCGGCGCCGTGCAGATCATCTACGGCACGGCGGCCGACGGCCTGCTCCCGGCCGGAAACGCGACCACGCCGGGTTCGGACCTTCTCACCGAGGTCAGCTCGGTGGTGCTGTTTCCGGAGAATCCCGACAAACAGGTGGAAGCCAACGACCAGTTCGGCTTTGCCCTGGCCTCCGGCGACTTCGATCACGACGGGTTCTCCGACCTCGCCGTCGGTATTCCGGGGGAGAAGATCTCTTCGGGCCCCGCGGTCGGGGGCCTGGCCGTCTTCAAAGGATCGGCGTCCGGGCTCGGGGCCATGAGTCAGTTCTTCGGGCCGTCGGTGTTCTATCCCTCCGGCGTGGGCACCGGGAATCCTCATGCTGCGGGATCGCTCACCTGGGGCGACTTCAACCGCGACGGCTTCGGCGACCTTGCCGTGGCGTCCGAATTTACCAGCGACTTCGTCACCCAGCAGTCGCAGGTCACCATCCTGTTCGGTTCGCTCACCGGTTTGAGCGTGACCGGCAAGCAGCAGCTCGTCGTCGACACGGCGTTGCTCGACCGGCACTCGAACGCCAGCCTGGCGCTCACGGCCGGCGACTTCAACCGCGACGGCTTCTTCGATCTCGTGGCCGGGGCACCGTTCGCGGATGCGGTGGGATCCGGGTTCGTCTCGGCCGGACGCGCCCATATCCTGCCCGGCTCGGCCACGGGGTTGAGTCTGGCCACGCGGGTCAGCTTCGACGAGAGCACGGCCGGCGTCCCAAGTGACCCGAACGTCGGGGAGCAGTTTGGGGCCGCGTTTGGCGTCGGCGATTTCAACGGCGACACCTTCGACGACCTGGCGATCGGGGTCCCGTTCGAAAGCGCCACGGCGGGCGGCAACCTGTCGCCGGCGAGCGGCGGCGTCGTCATGATCCCGGGGTCGTTCTTCGGGCTGCAGTCGGTGGGCACGCCGGGCGCATTGATCCTGGCGCGCAATGGACAAGGCGGGTTTGCGCTCGCGGCCGGCGATTTCGACGGCGACGGGATCAAAGATCTGGCGATCGGCGCGCCGAACGGGAGATTCTCGCTGTTCGTCAACGGCACCAGCCAGCCCACGCAGTTCGTGACCAGCGGCCTCGTCGAAGTGGTGTTCGGCACGGTCAGCGGGCTGTCACGCACGGTGGGTCGCGCGCCACAGCTCTTCACGCAGCAGGCGCCGGCCCAAGGGCTGCCGACCAATGTCACTCAGCTGTCGGGCGTGATGGAAAACGGCGACGCCTTCGGGTCGTCGCTCACGGCGTGGAACTTCGGCCATTCCAGCCGCGCGGATCTGGCGATCGGCGTCCCGTTCGAAGCGGTCGGCACCGTGGCAGGGGCGGGGGCCGTGAACGTGGTCTACGGCGTGACCAACACCGGGCTCAGCGCCACCAATACCCAGCTTTTCACCGAGAACACGACCGGCCTGCACAACAGCGCGGTGGCGGGCGACCACTTCGGGTTGACGGTCTATTAGCACTCTTGTTCGCTCACCGGCGTCCCCGCGTTGACCTCCATGGAGCGAATTGCCATGAGTCATCTCGGGGACGTCGTCTGGTTGAGTCAGAACTCGTTGGCTGATGCGATGGGCGAGTTTGGCGCCGAAGACGACCAAGTGACGCGCCCATTGTCGGAATCCTTGTTCCAGCGCGTGGCGGCCGTGTCGCGTATCGCCCTGCCCAAGGCGCCTCCCCCCGAGGAGCCCGTGCCGGTTCCAGTGGTGGTCCCGGACGTGGCTCCCGTGATGGTTTCGGCCGCGGTTCCCGCAGCTCCCGAGCCGGCCGCATCCGCCGAGCCGACATCCGCGCCGGCACCCGCGCTGGTACCTGCGCCGGTGCAGCGCGGCCGCTGGTTCGTCGGCGTCGCGGTGCTGGGCCTGCTGACGCTGGGCCAGGCGCCGTTCGTGGTGCTCTGGGCGCTGCAGTCGGCCAGCGCGCCCATCGCGATTCAAGTGACCCCGCCCCCGATGGCCTTCGCGAGCGCCGTGCCGGTGCCCGTTCCCGTTCCCGTCGAGCGCACGCTGGTGCCGCCCCCGCGGCCGGCCGCTCCCGCGGCCGCAAAGCCCGCGCCGGCTGGATCGCTCTCGGGATGGCTGCACGTCGAGGTTCCAGTGCCGATGCGCATCACCGAAGAAGGGCGTCTGCTCGGCACGACCGATGTGGATCGCCTGATGCTGCCCACCGGCGACCACGTGCTCGACCTCCGGAACGACGAGCTCGGGTTTGCCACCCACCAGATGGTCACCATCAAAGCGGGTGAGAGCGCGATCCTGCCGGTCCGCTTGCCGAGCGCGTCGATCTCCATCAACGCGAAGCCGTGGGCCGAAGCGTGGGTCGACGGCGAGCGCGTGGGCGACACGCCGATCGGCACGCTGATGCGGACGATCGGCCGCCACGAAGTCGTTCTGCGTCACCCGGAGCTCGGCGAGCGCCGCGTGCCGGTGCTCGTCACGATGGGCCAGCCCGCGCGCGTGAGCGTGGATTTCAAGGCAGGAAAGTAGGGAGCCATGCGCGTTCGAATCGTTGGACTCATTGCGGCCGCGCTCATCGGCACGGCGTCCCTGGCCATGGCCGGCGATCGGCTGGCCGACGCCCTGCGGCTCTACGACGACGCGATGTACTCGCGCGCGCTCGAAGTGCTCGATGCCATCGCGCTCGAGCAGCCGACGGCGGCGGTGCATCAGTACCGGGCGTTGTGCCTCATCGCCCTCGGCCGTGCCGATGCGGCCGAGCGCGCCATGTCCGACATCGTGGCGGCCGATCCGTTCTTCGTGCTCGACGGCGAAGCCGCGTCGCCGCGCGTGGCCACGCAGTTTGCCGCCGTCCGCCGCCGGCTGCTGCCGCCGCTCATCCGCCGGGGCTTTTCCGAGGCCACGGCGCGCTACCGTGAAGGCGCCACCGCGCGCGCCCGTGAGCAGTTCGACCAGGTGCTGAAGCTCCTCGACGATCCGGCGCTGCAGAACGACCAGGCGCTGTCGGACCTGGCGCTCGTGGCGGGCGCCTTCGTGGAGCTGACGCGCGCGCAAACGCCCCCACCGCTGATTGCCCCGATCTCACGATCGATCGTGGCCGCGCCGCTGCCGCCCTCGCTCTCGGCAGCGCCCGCGGCCCCGGAGCCGGCGCCGCCGGCCGCTGTGCCGACCGCCGTGGCGAGCTCCGCTCCAGCTCCCATGCGCGTCACGGCCAGCGAGCCGGTGGCGTTCGAGCCGGCGGTGGCGGTGGTGCGGCCGTTGCCGAAGTGGATGCCGCCCGACCTGCGCGCCGCGCAGCGGAAATACTCGGGCGCGATCGCCGTCGAGGTGGATGCGCGCGGGCGGGTGGTGGCCGCCGCCAGCAAAAAGACGATCCACCCCGCCTACGACCCCGTGGTCCTCGCCGCGGCCCGCGACTGGGTGTTTCAACCCGCGCGTCAGAACGGCCGTCCCGTGAAGTCCGAGGTCACGGTCGAGATCGAACTGCTGCCGGCGCAGTAGCTCGTACGTGGGGCGGCGTCGAAAGCGGGCCGGGCCGACCCGGGCGCAACCAGCCGCGGGGACCGGCGTGTCGTCTAAGATTCCGCGACGCGCCCATGACTCGCGTGCCTGTCGTTGCCGTAGTGCTTGGAGCGCTGCTGTTCGCGCTCGTGGCGCAGCCGCAGGCGCAGACGGCCGCGCCGCGCCGGATTGAAGGCCGCGCCGTTGCCGACGACACCGGCGACCCGATTCCCAACGCCAAAGTCGCTCTTTCAACCGCGGCCACCGCACGCGCGACGCTGACCGACCACGACGGTCGGTTCGCGCTCGACGCGCCGCCGGGCACTCCGCGTCTCACCATCGCCAAGGCCGGCTACGCGCGTCGCGACATGGCGATGCCGTCGGGTCGCGTCCTCGGAGACATCCGGCTGGCGCGGACCGCGGTCATCACCGGCCGCGTCATGGACGCGACGGGCGAACCCGCCCCGAACGTGGCCGTACGCGCGGAAGTCCCAGCGCCCGGCGGCCAGACCTTTTCGGCGGTGGCGACCAGCATCACCGACGATCGCGGCGAATTCCGCCTCAGTGCGCTCAGCGAGGGGCGCGTCGTGGTGTCGGTACAGGCCCTCGGTACACGGGACGCCACGGTCTATTTTCCCGGGGTCGCGTCGGCGTCCGAGGCCGAACTGCTCGACGTGAAAGCGGGCGACGAAATCGACAGGATCAGTCTGGCCCTGCCCGCGAGCTACGACGCGCTGGTCAACGGCGGCGTGGCGTTCACCTCGACACCGCCACTGCGGCCGCCAGCCCCAGGCGAGTCCGTGACCGTCGTACGTGGCCGGGTCGTCAGCGCCACCGGCGGCGTCGTCGCCGGCGCGACGGTGAGGCTGACGCAGCGGGCCCGGCGCGAGGGCGCGTCGACGCAGTCGGACAGGGACGGGCGGTTCGCGTTCGCCGACGTCGTGCCCGGCGCGTTCCTCATCGCGGCGTCGAAGTCGGGGTTCTCCAGCGAGGTACCGCCGCTTGGCCGGCTGATCACCGTGACGGCGACGGGTGCGGACGCCGAACTGACGCTGACGCCCTGGAGCAGCGTCACCGGGCGTGTGGTCGACGAGCTCGGCGACCCGGTGCAAGGAGCGGCGATGCAGCTGCTGCGTCTGCAGTTCCAGGATGGCCGGCGGCGGCTGGTGTCGGCCGGATTCACGCGATCGACCGACGACCGCGGCGCGTTCCGAATCTTCGGCGTCCCGCCGGGGCAGTACATCCTGTCTGCGAGCGCCGCCGACGTGTCCACGGCGGAGCTCCCCGGGTACGTGCGGACCTACTATCCCGGCGTCGCCGACGCGGCCTCGTCGCCCTTCCTCACCATCGGAGCCGGACAGGTGCAATCGAACGCTGACATCACGCTCGTTCGTCAGCGCACGGTGCGTGTGTCGGGCATCGTGCGCGACGCCCAGGGGCGGCCGGGGCTGGTGGGCAGCCTGAACCTGTTTCCGAGTCAATCCGCGTCGGCGCTGGCCACAGCGGTCGGTGCGCGGGTCGGCGACGGGGGCGCATTCGAGTTCCCGAATGTCCCGCCCGGCCGCTATGTCGTGCAAGCCTATCGAGGAACCAGGAATCGCTCGACGGAAGGCGAGTTTGGCGTGCTCTCCGTATCGGTCGGCGATCGCGATATCGAGGGGCTGACGATTCAGGCCACCGGTGGCTCCACGATTGTGGGGCGCGTGTCGTTCATCGGATCGGTGCCGGGAGCGGCGCCTCCGCGAGCCGGGATCGACATCGAGGCGGTGCCCTCGGATCCGGATCTCGCGCCGCTGAGCGGGCGGGCGATGGCGGACATTCGCCCGGATTGGACGTTCAGCCTGACCGGGATCAACGGGCCGCGCCGGCTCGAAGTGACACGCACGCCGCCCGGCTGGGCCCTCAAGGAGATTCGCGTGCGCGGCCTCGACGTCACGGACCGGCCGCTCGCCTTTGGAACAGTGGCCCAATCGATCGACGACGTGGAGGTGGTGCTGACCGATCGCGTCACGCATGTGGCCGGGCGTGTGCGCGACCGCGACGGACGTGCAGCCGCTGGTGCAACCGCGATCGTGTTCGCGCCCTATCGCGAGACCTGGTACGCGCAGAGCCGCTCCATGCGCGCGGCGACCGTCGGCACCGACGGGAGTTTCAGCGTGGAAGGACTGCCGCCCGGCAACTACTACGTGGCGGCCGTCGCGGCCCTCCCGGCGGGTGGGCCCGACGCGTGGCGCGATCCGGCCTTCCTGGAGTCGCTGGTCGCGCCGTCCGCAAGCGTGTCGGTCGGCGACGGCGGCCGGGCCGAGGTGGCCGTGACGGTGCTCGAGCCCCGCTGACCGGCCGCGGCGCCGCTCGATCCCCACCGTCCGCGCGCGTATAGTCTCGCCATGTCGTATCCCGTCATCGTGGGTGTCGAGCCGACCTATGCCAACCGCAACCGGCTCACGACGTTCTTCCGGCTGCTCCTGGCAATCCCGCACATCATTCTCGTCGGCGGCGCGGGCTTCGCCTTCGGCTACAACACCGACAATCGCAGCGCCAGCGGCGAAGGCGGACTGCTGGGTGCGGTTGCCGTCTTCATGGCCATCGTGAGCTGGTTCACTTTGGTGAGTGCCGGCACCCACATCACCGGCATCCGCCAGTTCACGGCGTTCTACCTGCGCTGGCGCGTGCGCGCGGTCTCGTACCTGATGCTGTTCGAGGATCCCTATCCCCCATTCGGCGACGCGCCCTATCCGGCGTCGATCGAAATCCTCGAGCCATTGGCCGCGCGCGACCGCCTCAGCATCGCGCTGCGCCTGATCTATGTGATCCCGCACGCCGTCGTGCTGGTCTTCCTGATGATCGCCTGGTGCTTCACCACCATCGCGGCGTGGTTCGTGATTCTCTTCACCGGCGCGTATCCGAAGGCGCTCTATGATTTCGGCGTCGGCGCGATGCGGTGGCGCCTGCGGGTCGAGGCCTACATGCTGCTCATGGTCGACGACTACCCGCCGTTCTCGCTCGACTAGGCAATCCGTTGTCGCGGGTCGATCCACAGCCACGCAACCGCACCCACGACATACACCGCGGCGGTGACGTAGAACGGGTAGGTCCACGACTGCCAGCGTTCGACCATCAGGCCGACCACCAGCGGTCCAATCAGCCCCCCGAGATTGCCGCTCGTGTTCATGAACCCGGTGACCACGCCTGCGTGCGTGGCGCCGACGTCCAGACACACGGCCCAGCACGCGCTCAGCGCGAAGTCGGCCGACGCGAGCGCCAGCGCCAGCAGCAACGCCTTGACGATCGGTGAGGGGACCGCCGTCGAGGTGAGCAGCAACGCCGCGCACGTCGCAAATGACAGCGACCCGAGCGTGCAACGCGCCGTCCGCAGGCCGCGCGTGCGCGCCAGGTGGTCGGTGTACCAGCCGCCCGCGAGGTTGGCGGCGCCGGCGAGCAGAAAGGGCAGCGCCGAGAAGAAGCCGCCAGTGGCCATGGAGAAGCCCAGCTCGCGCGTGAGATAGGTGGGGAGCCACGTGAAGTAGAAATACAGGCCGTAGCCGAGCGCAAAGTACATCGCGCAGATCGCGTAGAGGTTGCGGCTCGAGAGGATCGCTGCCCACGGCGTGTGGACGGCATGCGCGGCGGCCGGCGTGTCCTGCGTGATCCACGCCAGCTCGGTGGCGTCCACGTCAGGGTGATCGGCTGGACGATCGCGGTAGGTGAAGTACCACACCGCGGCCCACACTACGCCGATGCATCCGAAGGCGGCGAAGCTCGCCCGCCAGCCCCACCACTGAATCAGCGCCAGCGCCAGCGGCGCCGTGAGCGCGCCGCCCAGGCGCGAGCCGAAGAAGAGCACGCCGTTCGCCTTGCCGCGCTCGCGTGCGGGAAACCACTGCGAGAAGCTGCGCACGGCGTTCGGAAACGCACCGGCTTCGCCCGCGCCGAACAGAAACCGGATGGCCAGGAGCGACCGGTTGCCCTGAGCCGCGCCGGTGAGCATCGTGAACGCCGACCACCACAAGACGATGCGCGTGAGCACGCGCCGGGGGCCGACCACGTCGCCCAGCCATCCCGAAGGCACTTCGAACAGCGAGTAGGCGAGCGTGAAGGCGCTGAAGACCAGGCTCATTTGGACCATCGTGAGCCCGAGGTCGTCCATCATGTGGGGGGCGGCAAACGAGATGCAGACGCGATCGAGAAAGGTGACGATCGCGAGCAGGAACGCCATCCACAGCACGCGGTAGCGCACCCGCGAGCCGCGTCCAGTTCCGTTCGTCATGAGCCGCGCGGATTATAGCCAAGGCCCAAGGTCTAAGGCCCAAGGCCAGGCCCAACGTTCGTGCGGCCTCAAGTACCATGGCCGCATGAACGTTGAGTCCTTGATCGCCCCGCACGTGCGTGGCATGCAGCCCTACGCGCCCATCGTGCCGCTCGACGTGCTGTCACGCCGGCTCGGTCTTCCGGCCGATCGGATCGTGAAGCTCGATGCGAACGAGAACCCCTACGGCACCTCGCCGCGGGCGCTGGAGGCGGTGGCCGCGTCCCGTGAACTGCACATCTATCCGGATCCCGACCAGACGGCGCTGCGCGAGGCGCTGAGCGCCTTTGTCGGCGTGCCGATGGAGCACATCATGTGCGGCGCCGGCGGCGACGAAGTGATCGACCTGCTGGCGCGCGCCTTTGTCGAGCCGGGGCAGATGATCGTCGATCTGCCGCCGACGTTCGGCATGTACAAGTGGGAGGCCGACGTCCTCGGCGCCCAGTACGTGTCGGTTCCGCGCCGCCGCGACTTCTCGGTGGATATCGATGCGGTCGAGGGTACGGTGCGCGCGCTGGAAGCGTCGGGCGTGCCGCCGAAGCTGCTGTTCGTGACCAACCCGAACAACCCCGACGGCTCGATCACCCCGCGCGCCGATCTGCTGCGGCTGCTCGATCTGCCCGTGGTGGTGGTGGTGGACGAGGCCTACATCGACTTCAGCACCCAGCAGTCGCTGGCGCCGCTGGTACCCGAGCGCGGCAACCTCGTCGTGCTGCGGACGTTCAGCAAGCTCGCGGGCATGGCGGGTCTGCGCGTGGGCTACGGCGTGTTTCCGCTGCCGGTCATCAAGCACCTGTGGAAGGTGAAGCAGCCGTACACGCCCAACGTCGCCGGCACGGTGATGGCGATTGCCGCCATGCAGGATCGCCCCTGGCTCGATCGCAGCGTGGTGGCCATCACGGCCGAGCGCCAGCGTATGACGGAGGCGCTGCGCGCGCTCGAGTGGGTCGAGCCGCTGCCGAGCGAAACCAACTTCGTGCTGTGCCGCGTCACCGGCGGCCGCGACGCCAAGGCCGTGAAGCAGGCGATCGAGAAGCAGGGCGTGCTCGTGCGCTACTTCGACAAGGACGGCCTGCGCGACTGCCTGCGGATTTCAGTGGGGAAGCCGGAACACACCGACGCGCTCATCGCGGCGCTGAAGACGGTCTCTCGCTAAGAGGCAGCGTCCGCACGATCAGGACGGCCAGGAGCGGGACGGCGATCGCATAGATGTACTGCGTTCGCGACACGCCGATGCCGAACGGAAACCAGATGCCTGGCACCCCTATCGGATCGAGCAGCTCGCCGCCGAAGATTCCGGCCATGATCGAGGCTAGCGTGATGGGCGCCAGGATCCGCAGGGGTCCGCTGCCGGCGATGCGCGCACCGATGACGACAAACAGCGCCAGCGACCCGAGCCGGCTGCCGCTCGTCACCACCGCCGAATGCATCACGGCGCCCGCAATCCCGGCGACCGCCAGCACTGTCGCCGATACATCGATGCTTCGCCACGGAACCGGGCACCAGCGGTTCCAGGCCAACGTCCAGGCGGCCACGGTTGGCACCCACATCACGGACGCCAGCCACCCATAGGTGGCCAGATCTTGCAGATCGGTCCACGCGACGATCGCATTGTTGAGGCGCCTGGCTGCCGTCAGCGCCAGGGCGACGCTGGCACAGATCAGGAAACCCTTGTGACTGCTCCGCGACCGGCACACGAGCCCCAGGCCGATGAGTGCCAGCATGGCGAGCGGCTCGATCACATCGACGATGTAACCGGCGATGGTTCGATGCCATTGCACGCGGTGGAGCGCATCGCCGATCGGCTGGGGAGCCAGTATGGGCGGGCTGTGCATGCCGCCGCCGTCTGCGCTGCTCCCGGACCCGGGGCGCATGTATACGCGAACCGCGAGCACGCCACGGGTGCCCGCCGCATCGGCGGGAAGTTCGAACCGCAGCGGACGTGTGCCGACGACACGCGGGTTGGCGCCCAGCCTGCCCGACCCGCCGAGCCGTTGGCCGTTCCAATAGAGTTCGTAGCCGTCCTCGACAAGTGTCGGCCCGAGGATCTCCCACGAGGCGCGTCCGGCCGGCACCGTGACCGCGCGCCGGTACCAGGCGTAACCGTGATAAGCGGGGTGACCGTGCGCCATCCACCCGCCGACGTAATCGGGCAGACCCACGTCGCCGTCGTGGCTGCCCGGCAGGGCGGTCATGTCGACCGTTTCCCAATCATGGTCATCTGAATTGGGGTCGGCCCAGTGTGGGTCATCGCCGGTGTGGAATCGCCAAGCGCCATCCAGCAGCGTGGCCGCGGCGCGCAGCGTCGGCGGGTCAGGGCGTCCGCCGATCGCCAGGTCGGCGATCACGACGGCCAATGTCAGCAGCGTCGCCGTGACGATGCCGATGATCAGTGTTCGTTGTGTGGCGTCGATCGAGCCGCCGTCGACGATATCGATTCGAGCGTCATGCCACGACCTCATCGTCGGGTGTTCGACTAATCAACCCCGAAGGCGAGGAGGACGTTGCCGGGGTTGCCGACGAAGCCGCCGTAGCCGGAGTTGAAGTAGAGCATCCCCCCGGAGACGATCGCGCCCGGGCCTTCGAGGCCGCCGCCGATCGCTTTCACGTTGTTCACTGTCTGGAACTCGCGGTTGCTGTCGTAGGTCCACATGATCTTGCCGTCGGTGGTGGAGTAGGCGCGCATGCCGCCGTCGAGCGACCCGGAGAACACCGCGCCCGGAATCACGGTCACGGCCGCGCCTTGCGAGGCACGGCACGTGCGCCCCTCACCGCAGAGCGGTTTCTGCGGATCGACGCTCCACGCCATCTCGCCCGTCGCCAGGTTCACCGCCCGCATGCCGCCCGGGTTGGGCGACAGCATGTCCGACACGCCGAAGTAGGCCTGCTGCCCGTCCACGGCGCCGCCCCATTGGCCGCCCAGGCCGCTGCCCTGACCGATGCGGCGCTGCCACACCACTTCGCCGTTCTTATCGGGATCGATGGCCCACGCGAGGCCCGACTTCTGCGGGAGCACCAGCAGATCGCGGCCGTTCACCGTGGTGAGCGAGGGCGACGCGGAGAAGTCGTGATCGGGGCCGAGCGTGGCGGGGCAGGCCGGATTGTCCGGGTTCTGCGCCTGGCAGCCGAGCGTCCAGCTGTCGTTGGGCGTGGTCTGCCGCACCCACTTCACCGCGCCGGTCTGCACGTCCATCGCGAGCACGGCGTTGGTCATCTTCTGCGGCGGATCGGCGTAGGCGTTGCCGGTGGCGACGTAGACGAGACCGCGCTTGGTATCCACGGTAGGGGACGACCAGATCCCGCCGCCCGCGGGTCCCGACATCTGAATGCCTTCCTTGTTCTTCCCCCGCGGCTGCGGCGCATCCACCGTGTAGGTCTTCCACAGCACGGCGCCGCTGTTCGCGTCGAGCGCCACGAGGCTGCCGCGGAAGGTGCAGCACGGATACTTGCCGGTGCCGCCCTGTCCTTCTTCGTTGAGCCCCTGCACCGGCACGAAGACCTTGCCGCCCCACACGGTAGGCGCGCCGGTGAGCGACGCGGCCAGGTGGTCGTCCACCTTGCGCACCCACAGCTGGCGGCCGGTCTGCGCGTCCACGGCATAGGCGTTGGCCTTGACGTCACCGAAGTACACCGCCTGGCCCGATCCGGACGCGTTCTTATACGGCCCGACGCTCAGACCGGTGCGGATGCCGGCCTGCGCGCGGAAAGTCCAATAGGTGCAGCCGGTCTTCGGGTCGAGCGCGTGCGCCTCGCCATTCTCGCTGGCCACGAAGAGCCGGCCGCCCGCGATGGTCGGCTGTGCGCGCGCCGCGTTCACGCCGGCGTAGCCGAAGGCCCACTTCAGCTTGAGGCGCGGCAGATCCGCGGCCGTGAGGCCCGCGGTGGCGGCAAAGCGCGTGTTGGCGACGCCGTTGCCCCACCCGTTCCATCCCGGTGTAGTAGCCGTGTCGCTCATCGCCGGCGACGTCGTGCACCGATTCGCCACCGCGGTCGTCGCCGTTGCGAGCGCGCGGCCCGCCACGAATTCGGCCACCGCGCGGCGTTCGGCGTCGGACAGCGTGGCGCCCTGCACCTGCATGCGCCCCTGCGTGATCGCGTTGAGGATGCCTTCCGGCGTCAGCTGCCGCAGTACCGTCGGCGTGGGCGCGGTGGTCTGGCCTTCGCGATGGCAGCTGGCGCACGCGCGGTTGAACGTGGCCGCGCCATCGGGTACCTGCGCCACGGCCGGCACGGCCAGCGCAAGCAGTAAACACGCGGAAATCGTGAGCGTTCGAGGCATGCGGCTATCATACGCGGCAATGCCGCGCACCACCCGCGCAGTGGCCGTCGCCGTCGTCGCCGCCCTGGTCGTGTGGCAGTTCACGGCCGCCGCGCGGCCGGCGCAGGCGCCTCCGGGCGGCCGCGAGGTGACGTTCCGGCTGATCGTCGTCAGCACCGAGAGCGCGGCGCGCGAGGTGGCCGAGCGTCTGCGGCGCGGCGCCGACGCCGGCACGCTCGCGGCCAGCGAATCGATCGATCCGTCGGCGGCGCGCGGCGGCGTCATCGGCCCCGTGGTCCTCGGCGAGCTGCGCGCCGAGCTGCGCGACGCGCTGGCGGCGCTTGCCCCCGGTGCGACGAGCGGCGTGATCCGCCTGCCGACCGGGTTCGGCGTCGTGCAGCTGGCCGAGCCGCGAACGGGCCGTCCGCGCCTGCGCTCCACGGAAATCGCCGGCATCGCCGCCAGCGGCGCCGTGCAGCCCACCGTGAGCGTGGACGGCTTTGCCGAAGCCAACACGATCCTGCAAGAAGCACCGAAGGCGCACGACGACTGGAACATGCACCCGCAGGAGATCTGCGAGGTGCGCCGGTCGTCGCTGGCCGAGATGATCGTATCGATGACGGAGCTGACGGCGTCGATGAAGACGGCCGTCAGCTCGCTGGCGCCGGATCCGGTGGACGTGATCCAGGCCGACGTCATCCTGGGCCAGATCCACGCCTACGACGGCCGCATGGCCGAGACGATTGCACGCTTCGAGCAGGCGTATCCGGGAGCGCTCAAGCACTTTCCCGAGGCGCTCGCGCAGCTCGAGGAGATGCTCGGCGTCGCGTACCTGCACAAAGCGGAGATGGACAACGGCGCCTATCGCACGCCGGGCGATCGCTGCCTGTTGTCGCCGAAGCCGGCGCCCCTCGCGGACCCGCGCGGGGCCAAGACCGCGATCGACTACTTCATGAAAGCACTCGGGCGCCGGCCTGGCGACGGCGAGCTGACCTGGCTGTTGAATCTGGCGCACATGGCCGCAGGGTCGTATCCGACGGGGGTGCCGGCCGGCGACCGCATCCCGCCGTCGGCGTTCGAGTCGGGCGAGAGCATCGGCCGTTTCACCGACGTGGCGCCCGCGCTCGGCGTCGACTCGTTCTCGTCGGCGGGCGGCGTCATTGTGGACGACTTCGACAACGACGGCTCGCTGGAGATTCTGACCTCCAATTTCGACAGCTGCGGTGCCATGCAGCTCTTTCGCCGTGGGCCGGATGGCCGCTTTCACGATCGGGCCGCGCGCGCCGGCCTCGGAGGCGAGCTCGGCGGCTTGAACCTGGTGCAGGCCGACTACGACAACGACGGCTGCAAGGACGTGCTGGTGCTGCGCGGCGGGTGGGAGCAGCCGCAGCGCAAGTCGCTGCTGCGGAACAACTGCGATGGCACGTTTACCGACGTCACGGTGGCCAGCGGTCTGGCCAGCCCGGCCACGAGCACGCAAACGGCCGTGTGGGCCGATGTCGACAACGACGGCTTCCTCGACCTGTTCGTCGGCAACGAGAACCGGCCGTCGCAGCTGTTCCGCAACCGCGGCAACGGCACCTTCGAGGACATTGCGCCGGCTGCGGGCGTGGCGCGCAGTGCGTTCACGAAGAGTGTCGCGGCGGCCGACTACGACCGCGACGGCGACGTGGACTTCTACCTGACGAATCTCGGCGGCGGCAACTTCCTCTACCGGAACAACGGCAACCGTACGTTCACCGAGGTGTCCGAGCAGGCGGGCGTGCCGGGGCCGGAGCGCGGCTTCCCGACCTGGTTCTTCGACTACGACAACGACGGCTGGGACGATCTGCTGGTCTCGAGCTACTTTCTGTCGGTGGACGAGACCGCCCGCCGCTATCTGGGGCGGCCGCCGAACGCCGGCACGATGAAGCTCTATCGCAATCTGGGAAACGGCACGTTCGCCGACGTCACCGCACAGGTGGGGCTCGATCGCGTCTACATGCCCATGGGGTCCAGTTTCGGCGACGTGGACAACGACGGCTATCCCGACATCTATCTCGGCTCCGGCAGCCCGTCGTACGCTGCCACGGTGGGCGCGGTGCTGCTGCACAACCGCGAGGGTCGTTCGTTCTCGGACGTCACCGTGTCGTCGGGCACGGGCGAGCTGCACAAAGGGCACGGGGTGGCGTTTGCCGACATCGACGGTGACGGCGATCTCGACATCCTTTTCAGGGTCGGCGGCGCGACGCCTGGCGACGCGCACGCGTTCCGGCTCTTCGCCAACCCCGGCCACGGACGCGACTGGCTCGGTCTCGAGCTCGTGGGCACGCGGACCAACCGCGCGGCCATCGGCGCCCGCATTGCCGTCACCGTGCACGGCGCGGGCGGTGCGGCGCGCGCGGTGTATCGCACGGTGAACAGCGGCGGCTCGTT
>DASYRM010000060.1:0-32762 GCA_036004405.1 Vicinamibacterales bacterium | reverse complement strand
CCTACCGCCTGTACACGACGCCCGAATGGAGGCGCCTCTTCGGCCCTTTTTTTCGCGCCTATCGCGACGAGTACCGCCCCATCCCCTTCAGCCGCGAGTTCGTGCGCCACCTGCCGGGTTGGTACGCGCAGAAGCATCCGGACGAGGACTTCGCGGAAACGTTTGCCGTCTGGCTCACACCGCGCAGCCCCTGGCGCCGGCAGTACAAAGGCTGGCCGGCCATGCGGAAACTGCGCTACGTGGATCGCATGGGCAGGACGCTGGCGACCGTGGAGCCGATCGTCAAGACCGGTGAGGTGGACATCACCCCCGAGGACATCGGCGTCACCGTGGAGCAGTTCTACGAGCAGGCGGCCCAGGAGCGCCAGGCGCGCATCGACATTGCCCTCGACGCCCATCTGGGGCAGATCTTCCTGCCTCGGAGGCGAAAGGAATCCAAACCTGCGGCCGATATCGTGAAGCGATACACCCAAGAGCTGGTGGAGAAGATCACCTACTGGACCGGCGTTCGGCGTCCGGTCGTGAAGGGGCTCATCGACTCGGTGTGCCGCACCTGTGAACGCATGCGGCTCTGGGGCGAGGTGGGCGAGGAGACACGCTACCTGGTGGAGGTGACGGCGCTGGCCACCACGCTCGCCATGAACTTTCTCACGCGAGGACAGTTCGACTAGATGGGCAGATTGAACATCGTCGTTCTTTACGATCGCGTCCTGGTGGACGAGGAGGCAGAGGCAACCGCCTCCACCGACAAGTCGCCGGTGACGCGCACTCTCGACAAGAAGGAAGTCGAGGACGAAGTGGCCGAGGCGCTGGTGAAGCTCGGTCACGAGGCGATCAAGCACGAGCTCGACGGCACGCCCAAGAGCCTGCTCGCCCTGGCGCGTCTCGAGTGCGATCTAGTGTTCAACCTCACCGAGTCGTTCAACGACGACGACACCGCCGACTTCAAGATTGCCGGCTTCCTCGAACTGATCGGCAAGCGCTACACCGGTTCGGGCACGCACGGCCTGATGCTGGCGCAGGACAAGGCGATTGCGAAGAAGATCTTCGCGTTCCACGGCATCCACACCCCCGTCTTCGCCAGGTCGTTCCGCGGCCGCCTCGATTTTTCGCACGACCTCCAGTTCCCCGTCATCGTCAAGCCGGCGCGCGAGGACGGCTCGATCGGCATCGAGTTCAGCGCCGTGGTCAGCTCCATCCGCGAGCTGATGGAGCGCATGGACTGGCTGCACGCCAACTTCGACTCGCCGGTGCTGATCGAGGAGTACATCGAAGGGCGCGAGATGTATGTCGGCATCATCGGCAACGACAAGCCCGAGGCGCTGCCGGTCGTGGAGCTCGATCTGTCGAAGCTGCCCGACGGCACGCCGCGCATTGCCGCCGCCGAAGTGAAGTGGGGCAAAGGCACCAAGGCCTACCGCGACACCAAATCCGCGGTCGCGACGGACCTGTCGGAGGAGACCACCCTGGCGCTCCAGCAGACGGCGATGGCGGCCTATCAGGCCCTGGAACTGCGGGACTATGGGCGCGTGGACATGCGGCTGCAGCCCGATGGCCGCGTCCACGTCATCGAGGCCAACCCGAACCCGTGGCTCAGCTCCAAGGCTGAGTTTGCGATGGCGGCCCGGAAGGCCGGCCGGACCTATTCTCAGCTCGTCGAGGAGATTGTCGAGCTGGCGATGGCCCGCGCCTGACGGCGGTCTGGAGACTCTCGCACACCCGGTAGCGCGTTTGGGGAATCCGCCCGCGGCGAGACTTTCAAGTCGTGTGCTAAGTGATATTTAGGCTACGCACCGGAGGTCCGCACCAGCGCTCCCCGGCCGGTTTGGGCATCCGGAAGAGCTGACTAAAAACGGCCAAAACACGGCCATTTTCGCCGATTTCACGTTGTCGGGCCGCCCGGAATGCGCTATACTCAGTGGGCTGCTCCAGTCACCAACCGGCCAACCACAACCTACCGGAACGAGGGACACGTGACATTCCAGGTCGGAGACAAGGTCATTTACCCGAACCATGGGCTCGGCATCGTTGAACGAATTGAAGAAAAGACGATTCTCGGCACGACGTGCGGGTTCTTCCACCTGCGGATCGTCGCAAACGACACCACGGTGCTGGTGCCGGTGGCGAACGTAGATGGCGTAGGCCTTCGCAAGGCCATCGACGATGCCGAAGTGGAGCGCCTGTTCACGCTGCTCGGCGACGGCAAGATCGACAACCATCAGAACTGGAAGGGTCGCTTCAAGGACAACTCCGACAAGATGCGGACCGGGTCGATCTACGACATGGCCGACGTCCTCAAGAGCCTCACGTTCCTCAGCAAGTCGAAGAGCCTCTCGTTCCGCGAGAAGCGCATGCTCGATCGCGCCAAGGCGCTCATCATCTCCGAAGTGTCGGAAGTGATGCGGCAGAAGGCGCTCGAGGTCGAGGAGCAGGTCGATCGCGCGCTCGAGAAGTGCTTCACCACGAAGGTTCGCAACATCAACCGCACGCAGGCGCGGGCGAAAGTCGCCACCAAGCCCGTTGTGGCGGCAAAGCCGGTCATGGCCACACCGGCGAAGCCGGTAGTGACCGCGGCCGCAGCGAAGCCGATCGTGGCAACCTCCAAGCCGGTCGCGGCGCCGGCACCCAAGCCCGCCGTGGCGACCGCTGCCAAGCCGGTGGTGAGCGCCAAGCCGGTCATGACCGCCAAGACGGTGAAGGCCACGGTGCCGCCGCTCGTCGCGAACCGCCGCGCGGCCGCGCGCGCGTCCTAGGCACCACCCCGGCTGTTTGCTATGCTCAGGGCCCGGACAGCGATGTCCGGGCCCTTTTTCGTGTACGCATCCACCGCGATTGCGGCCCTCCGCTCCGTTCTCACCTACGTCGTCATCGTCGTCTATATCGTCGTCGTCGGACCGCCCACGCTTCTGATCGCAAAGCTGTTCGGGTGGAAGCGCGGGCTGTACCTGGCCGGCCACGGCGGCGTCGGGCTGGCGCTGATGCTGGCGGGGATCCGCTACCGGGTGGTCGGGCGCCAGAACGTTCCCCCCGGCGCGGTCGTCTATTGCTCTAACCACGAAAGCAATGTCGATCCGGCGGTGCTGTTTCAAGGCCTCCACCCGATGATGCACATCCTCTACAAGCAGGAGCTGCACCAGATCCCGCTGATGGGGATGGCGTTCGACCTCGGCGGCTTCGTGGCGGTCGATCGGTCCGACCGCCGGAAGTCGATTGCGTCTGTGGACAGGGCGGTCGAGTCGCTCCGCCGCGGTAACTCCTTCCTCATTTTTCCGGAGGGCACGCGCAGCCGTACCGGCGAGCTGCTGCCGTTCAAGAAGGGCGGATTCATCATGGCGCTGCAGGGGCAGGTGCCGGTGGTGCCGGTGGCTGTGAGCGGCGGCCGAGCCTCGATGCGGAAGGGCAGTGCCGTCGTGCGGCCCGTCACGGTGACGGTCCGGATCGGTGCGCCGATCTCCACCGAGGGAATGACCGTCGACGACCGCGACATTCTCATCGAGCGCGCGCGCGTGGCGGTGCGGGAGCTGCTCGACCAGGGGTCAGCATGGAGTTGATTGCCCTGCTCGGTCGCACGGCGGCGTTCTCGTTCGCGGCGGGCCTCAACCTCTACGCCACCGTGGCGATCCTCGGGCTGGCGTCGCGGTTCAAGTGGGTAGAGCTGCCCGCGCAGTTCAGCGTGTTCGACAACGACGTCGTCATCGTCGTCGCGCTCCTGCTGTACTTGGTCGAGTTCTTCGCCGACAAGATTCCCTACCTGGACACGGTGTGGGACCTGGTGCACACGGCGATTCGCCCGCTCGGCGGTGCGTTCGTGGCGGTGGCCAGCGTGGGCGACGCGTCGCCCGCGGCGCAGGGGCTGGCGGCGCTGCTTGGCGGCACGCTGGCGGCGGGAAGCCACCTGACCAAGGCCGGCACACGTGCCGTGGCCAACACCAGCCCTGAGCCGCTCTCGAACTGGGTCCTGAGCGTGGCCGAAGACGGCCTGGTGGTGGGCCTGGGCCTGCTGGCCCTGACGCATCCGGTGGCGGCCTTGCTCGTGACTGCCGTGCTGGTCGGGCTCATCGTGGTGTTTGCCGCCGCCATCGTCCGCGCCGTCCGCCGCCGGTTCGCCTCGCGCCGGAGCAGCCTGGTGGCGTCCTGAGCTAAAATCCTCCCCGCCAGCGTTTCTGCCCGTTCGAGGGTGCATGCCTCGATTGCTCGTCCGCCGAAGCGTCCGCGTAGGCGGAAGGTTTGGCGCCGTCCTCGGCTTGGTGGCCGTCATCGGTGTGGCCGCCGCCGCGCAAGCTCCGTCCGCCACCACGCAGCGCGTGGACCTGTTTGCCGTCCGCGACGGCGCGGCGGTCGATGATCTGCGCCAGGACGAGCTGCAGCTGCTCGAAGACGGCGTTCCCCAGAGCATCGAGTCGTTCGAGCGCGTCGCGGTCGCCCCTGGCGGCCCCCGCTCGCGCGTGTTCGTCGTGTTCGTGGACACCTACCACACGACGATCGAGGACGAGTCGTCGGCGCGCCTGCCGCTCGTCCGGATGCTGGACCGCCTGCTGGACCGCGATGATCTCGTCGCGCTCACGAGCCCCGAACTGGCCGCCGGCGATCTCACGTTCCGGCGCAAGGCCGAAGTGCTCTCGGACCTGATGCAGGCCGACTGGGCGTGGGCCCGTCGCGGGCGCCGCCGCGCGCCGGGCTCGAAAGAGGTGCTCTACGACCAGTGCTTCGATTCGACTCGCGCCGCCGACCGGGCGCGTGCTGCGGAGATGAAGGCTCGCTGGCGCGAGGAGACGACCTTCAGCGCGCTCGACGACCTTGTTGCGCACCTCGGCACGCTGCGCGAAGAGCGCAAGGCGGTGCTGACGATCAGCGACGGCTGGCAGCTCTTCACAGCCAGCCGTACGCTCGGCGAACCCGACGACGACAAGAGCTCTCGCTCGGATCGGCTCCGCCGGTTCGGCGACCGCGGCTCGGCGCAAGGGTCGCCCGCCACGCCGGTCATGCGCGTCGAGTGCGAAGCCGACCGCCGCCGGCTGGCGATGGTGGACAACAGCCAGCACCTACGCGACCTGACCGAGGCGGCCAATCGCGGGAACGTCTCCTTCTATTCGCTCTACGCGCCCGAGGTGACGGTGCCGGTCGAGGGAGCCTCTCGCGCCGTGCCGCAGGTCGAGCACACGGCGGCGCGGATGGATAGCCTGCGACTCCTGGCCGAAGGCACCGACGGCATGGCGGTGCTCAAGCGGACGGCGTTGGATGAGGCGCTGCCGCGCATCGTCGCTGATGAATCGTCGTACTACCTGGTGACCTACCGGTCGTCCAATACCGGGCTCGACGGCCGGTTCCGTGCGCTGACCGCGCGCGTCACACGTCCCGGCGTGAGAGTGCGGACGCGGCGCGGCTACCGCGGTCTCACGTCTGACGAGCTCTTGAGCGCCCGGAGGCCGGCCGCCGCCCGCGCGGTGGCCGCCATCCCCTTCGCGTCACCTGACGCGCGCCGGCCCTTCCGCATCCGTACGTCATCGTGGACCGGTCCCGAGGGCGGCACGTTCTGGATCGTGGGGGAGCTCGACTACCGCACGCGCCAGGAGCTGGAATGGACGGCCGGTGCCACCGCCGATGTGGTGGTGCTGGCGGCCGACGGCACCGAGCTGCTGTCGCAGACGCTGACGGTGAAGCCCGCCGACGGTGCGTTTGCCGTTCGCGTGCCCGAGCGGGGGGCCGTGAAGCCGGGCGAATACGCCGTGCAGGTGCAGCTGCGCCCTGACGCCAACGACAGCGTGGTGCTCGCCGACACCGCTCGCGTGGTGATGAGCGCGCCGCGTGGCGACGAGCTGGGCACGCCGGTCGTGTGGCGCCGCGGGCCTTCGACGGGGCCGCGGCACCTCCAGACGGCCGATGCCCGGTTCTCGCGCAGCGAGCGCATCCGATTGGAACTGGCCACCACTGTGCCGGGCACCGCGGCGGCGCGGCTGCTCGATCGCGCGGGACAGCCGCTTCAGGTGCCGGTGCTGGTGAGTGCCCGGCCCGACGACTCGGGGCAGTTCCGGTGGATTGTGGCCGATGCGGTGCTGTCGCCGCTGGCGCCCGGGCAGTACGCGATCGAGGTCACGCTGGGGACACTGAAGCAGACGTTCGAGATGACGCTCGTCCCATAGGGGCCGCCTTCAGGCGGCTCGTTATCCCCCGACAGTAAACGTCAGCGTCCACGGCGCGAGCGGGGCGCGGTCGAATGCGGTGACGCCCTCGAGAATCTCGATCTTCACGGTGCGCAGCGCTTCGAGCGGCTTGTCGAACTTGATCTCGATGGCGCGGTTGGCCGGGTCGTAGACGGTTTTGAGCGACGGCCCCTCGGTGCCGGCAGGCGCCCCCAGGTAGCTTGCGCGCACGTGACCGACGAGCGACGCCTCTGCAAGCCCCTTCGAGAACTGGATGCGGATGCTCGCCGTTGGCCTGACGTCGGTCTCGCCTTCGGTCGGCGAGTTGAACACCACTTCCGCCGGCGTGAGCGGCACCGCCGACACCGGCGCGCCGTCGTCGCGATCCGGTTCGGAGCGGTCCGGCGCCTTGGCCAGGGCGATTTTCGTGGCTTCGATGCGCACCAGCCCGCGGTCGTGCACCAGCGGTCCCGTGATCTGCAGCCAGCGGTTGCTGTCGATTCGCCGATCCACGTCGAAGTCGAACCCCGAGCCGCGCGGCCGCACGCCGGTCACCCACACGGAGCCTTCGCCGCCGCGCACGATGAAGTCGTAGCGCCCCTTGCCCGGCGCGTCGGGCAGATCGCCGAACAAGTTGCGACCGCGGAAGTTGCCCGTGACCGTCACGGTCTGGCCGGCGAACTTCCAGGGCTCGAGCGCGAGCGCCCGCAGCGTGGCCGTGACCATCGGCTGCGACGGTGTCACCGCACTGACCTGCAGCAGCAGCTCTTCGCCCGGCCGCGGCCACGACGACGACTCGCGGCCCTGCGCGAAGTTGCCGGCGCGGGGGTCGCCGGCTTCCAGGCGTCCGACGTCGATCAGCTGTGCGCGCACTTCGACGGGGCCGCTCGCCGTGCTCACGTTCTGCGAGAGCTCGACCCGGATCTCGGTGTCGCCGCCGCGCAGCGAGATGCGGCGTTCGTTCTCGACGAACTCGCCGTGCACGAGCACGTTCTGCAGGTGGAAGAAGCCGGGGAACTGGCGCAGCGCGTCAACGGTCGTGAGCCGGCGCTGGGTGCCTTGCGCGCCGGGACCGGCGCCGCAGATCACGACCAGGATGGCTGTAAGTGCCAGCGCCTTGGTCGGTCTCACATATCCATTCTAGCGGTTATTCCACCTTGCGCATTCCTACCCGGGCCACGATGACGGCGAGGGCGAAGAAGAGCACCCCGCCGGCCAGCATGCCGACGAGGCCCTCGTGGAAGAAGGGAATCAGGCCGGTGGTGGCGCCATCGTCGGCCGCCGCAAGAAGGTTGCGGCCGAAGAGTCCGGCGTAGAGGATGCCCGCGAGCGACCCGCCGGCGATGAGCCCCGAACTGAACAGCGTGCCGCTGCTGATCTCCGACTCACCCTTGTTGCCGGTGCGCCGCTCGACCCACCAGCGGACGATGCCCCCGGCGAAGATGGGAGCGGTGGTGGCGATCGGCAGGTAGGAGCCAACCGCGAACGACAGCGAGCGCACGCCGCAGAGCTCCAACACGACCGAGATGAAGACGCCGACCAGCACCAGCCCCCACGGCAGGTTCTGCGCCAGCAGGCCGCGGATGATGGTGGACATCAGCGTCGCCTGGGGCGCCGGCAGCGACGGCGATCCGATCGTCATCACGTTGTGCAGGTAGAGCGTGGTCAGTCCGATGACGAACGCCGACACGACGACGCCGACCATCAGGCCGATCTGCTGCGACGACGGCGTGGCGCCCACGATGTAGCCCGTCTTCAGATCCTGCGACGTGGCGCCGGCGATGGCCGCCGCGATGCAGACCACCGCGCCCACGCCAAGGGCAATCGGCGCGTAGTCGTTGCCCACGCGTCCGAGCGCCACGAAGATGGTGCAGGTGAGGATGAGCGTCGCGATCGTCATCCCCGAGATCGGGTTCGAGGAGTTGCCCACGAGCCCGGTGATGCGCGACGAGACGGTGACGAAGAAGAAGCCGAAGACCACGATGAGCACAGCCGAGAGAATGTTGCCCTGCGTGGGCGTGCCCGGCGCGACCACGAGAAAGATGGCCAGGAGCAGCGAGCCCACGAGGACGACCTTTAGCGGCAGGTCGCGCTCGGTGCGCGCGCGGCCCGCCTGGCCGGCGCCGGCGCCGAAGTCTTTCACGCTGTCGCGGAACGACGTGATGATGGTTGGAATGGTGCGGGCCAGCGTGATGAGGCCCGACGCGAGCACCGCACCCGCGCCCGTGTAGCGGATGTAGGCGCTCCAGAGCTGCGGCGCGCTCATCTGATCGATCCGCAGGCCGCTCGCGGGCACCGGGGGCAACGGCACCGTCATGAAGTTGCCCAGATACGAGAGCAGCGGCAGCAGCACCAGCCACGACAGCACGCCGCCGGCAAACATCACGCCGGCGATGCGGGGGCCGATCACGTAGCCGACGCCGAGGTACTCGGGCGACAGGTCGAGGTTGATGGTGGCGTTGGGGAAGAAGCTCGTGCGGGCGAACGAGTAGCCGACGGCGGTGCGGAAGATCTGGACGATCCACGAAAGCGCCTTCCAGACGCCCCCGATTGCCAGCCCCATGAACACGGTCTTGGCCAGCGCGCCGCCGCGCTCGCCGGCAATCAGCACGTCGGCGCAGGCGGTGCCCTCGGGGTAGGGCAGCACGCCGTGCTCCTTGACGATGAGCGCGCGGCGCAGCGGCACCATCATCAGCACGCCGAGGATGCCGCCGGCCACCGCGAGCATGGTGATCTGCGCGTAGTTGAAGTAGGCGGGGCCGCCGGGCAGCAGGAAGATGAGCGACGGGATCGTGAACACGACGCCGGCGGCGAGCGACTCGCCGGCCGACCCGATCGTCTGCACGATGTTGTTCTCGAGGATGGTCGAACCCCCGAGCCGTTTGAAGACCGAGATGCCGAGCACCGCAATCGGGATCGACGCGCTCACGGTGAGCCCGGCGCGGAGACCGAGATAGACCGTCGAGGCGCCGAAAATCAGCCCGAAGAGAGCGCCCAGGACGATGGCTTTGACGGTGAATTCCGGCGGCGACTGCGACGCGGGCACGTACGGCTTGAAGCTGCTTTCGGGCGCGCTCGCGGGGCGTTCTGCCGTCAGATTCGCCATAGGCGCGAGATGGTAGCATTGAACCTTGTGAAGGAGGCGAACAAGCGCCGGCAGATGCCCGACCAGGTGTCCGAGCTCACCACCAACCGGCTCTCGGTGTACCTCCGGTGCCTCAACACGCTCGACGAGACCGGTGTGCAGACCATCTCGTCGCAGGCGCTCGCCGAGCGGTTTCACCTCAACGCGGCGCAGATTCGCAAGGACCTCGCGTACTTCGGCGAGTTCGGCGTCCGCGGTGTCGGCTACTACGTCAAGGAACTGCGCCGGCACCTCCGCAAGATTCTCGGGCTCGACCGGCAGCTGCGCGTGGCGATCATGGGCGCCGGCAACCTCGGCCTGGCGCTGGCCGACTATCCCGGCTTCCGGCAGGAAGGGTTCGAAATCGCCGCGCTCTTCGACGCGGCCGACGAGAAGATCGGCCACGAGTCGCGCAGCGGCGTGCCCATTCACGACATCAAAGAGCTGCGCCGCGTCGCGCGCAAGGATCGCCTCGACATCGCCGTCATCGCCGTCCCCGCGCCGCGCGCCCAGCCGGTGGTCGATCAGGTGGTGGCCGCCGGGATCAAGGCGATCCTCAACTTCTCGCCGGGCGCGCTCACGGTGCCGGCCAACGTGAAGCTCAAGAGCGTCGATCTCACCGTGTCGCTCGAGAGCCTGTCCTTCTATCTGGCGCAAGCCGAGGGCAGCGGTGGCTAAGGCAGGGCGCGCGTCGCGCCGGCCGACGCTGTCGCATCTCGATGCGACGGGCAAGGCCCGCATGGTGGATGTCGGCGACAAGCCCGCCACCGCGCGCGAGGCGCGCGCCGCCGGCGAGATCACCATGTCGGCGGCGGCTCTCCGCCTCATCCGATCGGGCAAGGTCGCCAAGGGCGACCCGTTGCAGACGGCCCGGCTCGCCGGCATCATGGCCGCCAAGCAGACGGCGGCGCTCATCCCGTTGTGCCATCCGCTCGCGCTGACGCACGTCAGCGTGGATCTCACGCCCACACGGCGGGGCTACCGGATCGAATCGCGCGTGCGTACGACCGGCCCGACTGGAGTGGAGATGGAAGCGCTGACCGCCGTGTCCGTCGCCGCACTGACCATCTACGACATGGTGAAGGCCGTCGACAAGGCGATGGTCATCGGCGGCATCTGCGTCCTCGAAAAGTCGGGCGGCCGCAGCGGCCACTATCACCGCAAGGCATGACCGCCGCTGGAGGCGACGGACACGCCATCCGTCACCGGCTCGCGGTGATCCTCGGAGCCCTCACCGCCATCGGCCCCCTGGCCATCGATATGTACCTGCCGGCGCTGCCCGGCATCGCGCGCGAGCTTGGCGTGCCCGTTGCCGCGGTGCAGAAGAGTCTCCCCAGCTACTTCATCGGCATCTCGTTCGGGCAGGTCCTCTACGGTCCGCTGTCGGACCGGTTCGGGCGCAAGCCGGCGCTCTACGTCGGCCTCGCCATCTTCGTGAGCGCCTCGCTCGGCTGCGCGTTCACGACCAGCGTCACGCAGCTCGTGGTCTTCCGCTTTCTCCAGGCGCTCGGCGGCTGCGCGCCGCTCGTGGTGCCGCGGGCGGTGGTGCGCGACTACTTCGACGGCCGCGAGTCGGTGCGCATGCTCTCGATGCTGATCCTGGTGATGATGCTGGGACCGATCCTGGCGCCGTTCATCGGCGGACAGCTGCTGATCCGATTCGGCTGGCGTTCGATGTTCTTCGTGCTCGGCGGCTACGGGATGATCTTGCTGGTGCTGGCGGCCTGGCTGCTGCCCGAGAGCCTGCCACCCGAGCAGCGGCGGCGCGAGTCGGTGGCGACGATTGCCGCCACCTACCTGCGCATCCTGCGCGACCGCCAGTACATGGGCAGTGTGCTGACCGGTGGGCTCATCTTCGCCGGCCTGCTCGCCTACATTTCCGGCTCGTCGTTCGTCTACATCGAGCTGTTCAAGGTGCCGCCGCAGCGCTTCGGCCTGTACTTCGGCGCCAACGCGGTCGGGCTCATGATCGCGTCGCAGATCAATCGCTATCTGGCCGGACGCGTGCATCCCGAGGCGATCGTGCGAGCGGTGCTGCCGTTTGCGGTCGTGGCCGGTGCGACGCTGGTCGTGGACGCCTATTCCGGCTTTGGCGGCTTTGCGGGCATCCTGGTGCCGCTCTTCTGCTTCGTGATCTGCCACGGCTTCGTCGGCCCGAACACGACAGCGCTGGCGATGAGCCCGTACCGTGCGATGGCCGGGTCGGCGTCAGCCCTGATGGGCACGCTGCAGTTCGTGCTCGGGGCCGTGTCGGGGAACCTGGTGAGCGCGTTCGGGAACCGCACCGCGGTGCCCTTTGCGGCGGTGATCGCCGGCTGCGCGCTCTGCGCGTTCGTCGTGCACCTCACGATGCCCGCTACGCAGCGCGCTGCAGGTAGCCAATCAGCAGCGTGAGCGTCAGCGGGCTCAGGAGTGTCGTGACGCACACGACGCTCGTCACGAAGTTCGGGGAGACGTCGAACTCGAGCGCCAGGATCGTCGTGATGACCGCCGTCGGCATCGACGCCTGCAGCACGCCCGCCTGAAACGCCGCGCCTTTCAGCCCGAGCAGGTGCGCGACCCCGAAGGCCGCGAGCGGTGTGGCGATGAGCGACAAGAGCGACGCCACCACGACCATCGCCGGCCGCTCGGGCCACGTGGCCCGTTCGAGCTGCATGCCGAGCACGAGCACCATCATCGGGAGTGCGGCGTCGCTCAAGAGCGTCATCGGCCGCGCGATCGCGTCGGGCACGTGGAGCCCGAACGCCATTACGATGGCCGCGGCGAGCGCGCCGTAGACCGCGGGCACACGCACCACGCCCGCCAGCGCCTGGGCCACCGAACGGCGCCCGCTCGCCGCCAGCAGGATGCCGCCGGTGTAGCTGAAGATGGCGCTCGACACGAAATAGACGCTGGCGAAAGTGAGCGCCTCGCGCCCGAAGGCCAGGAGGGCCACCGGCAGGCCGTAGTTGCCGCTGTTGGAGCAGACCACGACGAGCAGAAATGCGGAGAGCGAAGCGCGGTCGAGCCGAAGGGGGATGGCGGCCAGGCGCGCCATGAGCAAGGCCGAGCCGGCGACGAGCGCGTAGAAGGCCGCCATTCGGCCGAATTCGAAGCCGGTCAGGGTAGACGTGGTGAGGACGTTGAACACCAGGGCCGGCGCGAGGGCGTGGAACGTGACCCGGGACAGGGTCTGCACCTGCACCCCCACATGACGGGCGAGCAGGAAGCCGACGCCGGCGATCACGAAAATGGGCAGGATGTCGGAGGCGAAAATCCCCAGCAGGAGCTGTGCGGTCTCGGGCACGGACCCGAAGATGATATTCCGTGACTGATATACTTTTTCGCTGGCCCAAAGGAGGTAGAAGGGACTCTTGATGAAAACCGTCGACGTCGGGCACGTTCTCGACGAAAGCCGCTGGACCGGTTACCAGAAGCTGCTCATCCTCGGGACGGCGCTCACCATCGTCCTCGACGGTGTCGACAACCAGCTGCTGCCGAACGCGGTGCCCTTCATCGCGCCGGAGTGGGGCTTCCCCAACGGGGCGCCGTTCCGTCCCGCGCTGGCGACAGGGCCCTTCGGGATGATGATCGGCGGGCTGCTCGGTGGTGTCCTGGGCGACCGCTATGGGCGCCGCACGGCGCTCCTCGGCAGTGTCCTGGCCTTCGCCGTCCTCACGATTGCCATCGCCTTCGTCGATTCCGTGTTCGCGCTGGGTGTGCTGCGCTTCATTGCCGGTATCGGCCTGGGCGGCGCGATGCCGAACGCGGCCACGTTGGCCTCCGAGTACGTACCGCGCCGTCAGCGCCCGTTCGCAGTGACGCTCACAATCGTCTGCATCCCGCTCGGCGGCTTCGCGGCCAGCTCCATGGCGGCCTGGGTGGGCCCCACGTATGGCTGGCGCGCGCTCTTCATCATCGGCGGCCTGGTGCCGCTGGTCCTCGCCGCGGTGCTGGCCAAGGTGCTCCCCGAATCGCCGCGATATCTCGCGAGCCGGCGCGAGCGCTGGCCCGAGCTGGTCCGGCTGCTGCGCCGCATCGGCCACGACGTCCCGGACGACGCCTCGTTCGTAGAGGCGCGCGTCGGCGCCGAGGCCCCGGCCGCCAAGCCCGCGATCGGCGACCTGTTCGCGCCGCGCTTCCTGCGCGACACGACCGGTCTGTTCGGGTCGTTCTTCTTCTGCCTGATGGTCAACTACGTCGCCATCCAGCTCGTGCCGTCGATGCTGCGCGACAGCGGCAAGTTCACGCCGGCGGCGGCCGCCGGCGGACTGCAGTGGGTGAACGTGGGCGGGGTCATCGGCGCGGTGGTTGGCGCGCTCATCATCCAGCGCCTCGGGTCGCGCGTCACGATGCTCGGCATGTCGGCGATTGCGGTCGTCTGCTCGCTGATCATGGCCGGCATGAAGCTGGATCCCACCGACCCCGTGGCGTTGATGGGGATGTTCCTCATCACCGGCGGACTCTTGAACGCGGTGCAGACGACGATGTATGCGCTGGCCGCGCACGTGTATCCCACCGAGATTCGCAGTACTGGCGTCGGCACCGCCGTCGCCTTCGGCCGCATCGGCAACGTGCTGGCGGTCTACGTTGGAGGCTACGCGCTCGATCGCGGCGGGCCGCCCGGCTACTTCACGTCCTGGGCGATTCTGATGGCGCTGGTGTTCATCTCCCTGGCGGTCGTCAAGCGCCACGTGCCGCGCACGTCGAGCCTCGGCGAAGGCGCCGCGGTGCCCGCGCCGGCATCACATTGAGAGTTGATCGATCTTTCATACGGGCAGGTCTTCCGACCTGCGGATTGTAGAGGCGGGTCTTCAGGTCCGCCCAAAGAGGAGTAACGAGTCGATGAGTCAGCAGAATTTGGAGCAGGTAATTCAGAAGGCCGGCAACGTGGTGGACATGTTGCGGAACTCGCAGATCGGCGCCTACGTGTATCCGGTGGTGCCGAGCGAGTACGGCAACTGGCGCGACGAGCAGAGAGCGTGGCGCGATTCGGCGGTGCTGTTCGACCAGTCGCACCACATGGCGGAACTGCTCGTCACCGGTCCCGACGCCCTCAAGATGCTGAGCTACCTGGCCTCCAACACCTTCAAGGGCTTCACGCCGAACAAAGCCAAGCAGTTTGCGCCCGTGAGCTATGACGGCTACGTGATCGGCGACGTGATCATGTTCTACAACGCCGAAAACGAGTTCAATCTCGTGGGCCGCGCGCCGACCGTGAACTGGGTGCAGTTCCACGCCGAGACCGGCGGGTTCAACGTGCAGGTGCGCCGCGACGATCGCTCGCCGTCCAACCCGAAAGGCGCGGCCATCGTGCGCCAGCACTATCGCTACCAGGTGCAGGGGCCGAACGCGTGGAAGCTGCTCGAGAAGCTGAATGGCGGGCCCATCCCGGACATCAAGTTCTTCAACATGGACTACATCACGATCGGCGGCCAGAAGGTGCGTGCGCTCCGGCACGGCATGGCCGGCGCGCCCGGGCTCGAAATCTGGGGGCCCTACGCCGAGCGCGAGAAGGTGAAGGACGTGATCCTGGCCGCCGGTGAGGAGTTCGGCCTCGTGCAGGTGGGCGCGCGCGCGTATGCGACCAACACGCTCGAGTCGGGCTGGATTCCGTCGCCGCTGCCGGCCGTCTACAGCGGCGAGAAGATGAAGAAGTACCGCGAGTGGCTGCCCGCGACCGGCTACGAGGCGACGTGCTCGATTGCCGGCAGCTTCGTGTCGAAGAACATCGAGGACTACTACTCGACGCCGTACGAGCTGGGCTACGGGATCATGGTGAAGTTCGACCACGACTTCATCGGCCGCGAGGCGCTCGAGAAGAAGGCCAATGAGCCGCAGCGCAAGAAGGTGACGTTTGCGTGGAACGCCGACGACGTCGCCAGGGTCATGACGTCGATTCTCGGCAAGGGCGAGCACTACAAGTTCCTTGACTTCCCGTTGACCAACTACGGCTCCTCGTCGTTCGACGCGATCGTGAAGAACGGCAAGACCGTCGGCCTGTCGATGTTCGGCGGCATCAGCTACAACGAGCGGTCGATGCTGTCGCTCGGCGTCGTCGATCCGGACATCCAGATCGGCGAGGAGCTGACGCTGGTGTGGGGCGAGGAGAACGGCGGCACGAAGAAGACCACCGTCGAGCGCCACAAGCAGACCGAGATCCGCGTCACCGTCAGCCCGGTGCCGTACGCCGGGGTCGCGCGCACCACGTATCGCCCGAAGTAGCGACCGGCCTTCTGTAGGGGCACATCTTTAGATGTGCCCGCTCAGATCTTGGTAGGGGCAGGTCTTTAGACCTGCCCTTGCCTTGTACTGGTCTTCCAAGGAGGATCCCATTCCCCCGCGTGCTCGGCGAGCTCCGCGAGCGTGAAGCACGCCGATCCGCTCGATTCGTCGTCAGCGAACCGCGCCACCAGTCCGGCGCGCCGGGTTTTCGAGCATGTATCGAATCACCGCCCGGGCGTCGTCCTTCTCTCGAAGTACTCGCTCCCAGTACCCGATCTGCCACAGCGCGGTCTGGTGCTTCATCCGCCACGCGTAGCCCGTGCGCAGCTTCCAGACGCGGACGGCGTTGCGAAAATCGGCGTCGTCCGACATGCCCTCCGGGAGGATGTGAACGTGGTCGGGCATCACGCAGAGTGTGTACGTGGTCACGAAATAGCGATGACAGCCGCGGTACGTGAACCCTTGGATGCGTGTGGGACGACGGGCCATGTCCGTCGTGAAGGCAATACGACCGCCACTGCGGGCACTTCGCCACTTGGGGCACTTCGGGCACATCTAAAGATGTGCCCCTACGAAAACGATGTGCCCCTACGAAAACGATTGGCCCCTACCGGGCCCACGTACTCGCCTAAGAAAGCGGCGGGGGTTCGATGTGGATGACGACGTCGGCGAGCTGCGGGAAGCGCGCCATCAGCAGGTCCTTGACGACGTGCGACGTGGAGTGGGCTTCGACGAGCGGGGTGGCGCCATCGAGCCACAGGTGCAGGTCGAGGAACGCATAGTCGGATGACCCGCGCGTGCGGATCTTCTCGCACCCGAGCACCTCGGGCACCGTGGCGATCACCGTCCGCACGTCCTGCTCGGCGATGACGATGGTGTCTCCCAGGATGCGCGATGCCTGCTGACCGATCTCCCAGCACGCGTGACCGATGAAGGCCGCCACCAGCAACGCCGCCATCGGATCGAACAGCGGATAGCCGGCCCACACGCCGATCAGCGCGCCGATCACCGCGATGGTCGTCATGACGTCGCTGCGCGTGTGCATCGAGTCGGCGAGCAGCAGCTCGCTGTTCAGGCGCTTGCCGGCGCGTTTCTCGTACCACACGACGAACAGGTTGATCGCCAGCGTGGCGGTCATCAATGCGATGCCTTCGGGAAACACCTTCGGCGAGCCGCCGTGCATCACCCGGTCGGCGGCCGACGAGACCACCTCGACGAGGACCAGGATGAGGAAGACGAGGATGGCGACCGACGCCATCGTCTCGTATTTGCGATGGCCGTAGGGATGCTCGGCGTCGGGCGGCTGCCGCGCGATCGAGATACCCACCAGGCCCACGACGTTCGACGCGGAGTCGGTGAGCGAATGAAAGCCGTCCGACACGATCGACACGGATCCCGTGTACGAGCCGAGGATGATCTTGGCGAACGCGACCGCGAGGTTGAGGAAGAGAACCTGGTACAGGACCCGGGCGACCTGGCCGTAGCGGCCAGCTGCGCCATCGGCCCGCCCTTCGGGCGGGCGGCCCGGACTGTCGCTCAGAACACGCGCGCGGTGGGAATCGGCCACCAGCGGAGCTGGACGCGCCCGATGATGTACTTCTTCGGCACCATGCCCCAGTGGCGGCTGTCGGAGCTGTTGTTGCGATGGTCGCCCATCACGAAGTAGTAGCCGTCGGGAATCACCGTCGGGCCGAAATCGTCGTGACTCCGGTATTCGGGCGGCACGAAGTCGTCGGCCATCGGGACGTCGTTCACGTACACCCGCCCGTCCTGGATGCGCACCTGGTCGCCTTCCTCGGCGATGACGCGCTTCACGAACGACTTGTCCGGGTTGACGGGGTAGTAGAGCATCACGATGTCGCCGCGCCGCGGCGAGCTGAGGCGGTAAATCAGCTTGTTGACGATCAGGCGGTCCTGATCCTCGAGCGTGGGGGCCATGCTGAGCCCCTCCACGCGCGCCACCTGGAAGCCGAACGTGACGATCAGCGTGGCGTAGACGGCCGCCGACGCCAGCGTCTTGAACCAGGCCACGAGCTCGTCCCGCCACACCGAGATGCGGTGCTGGACGACGATGACGTGCCGCCCCTCGGGTTCGACCGCCGGCTGGAAGGCTACAGCTTCAGATACTCCCGGAGCCGTTTGGTCTGCGACCGGCTGACCGGGATCTCCGTGCTCTTCGCGTCCTTCATCCGGAGGATATAGTTCCTGCTGAACCAAGGGACGATCTCCTTGATCTTGTTGATGTTGACCAGGTGCGAGCGATGGACCCGCCAGAACGTTTCCGGGTCCAGCCGCGCCTGCAGGTCGTCCAAGGTCCGATAGTTGGACGTTCCCGCCACCTGCCCTGTCACTATGGTAATCGACTCGTCGGCCAGGGAGGCGTAGATGATTTCGTCGGCCTGTACCAGCCAGAATCGTTCGCCCGCCTTCACCGCCACCTGCTCCCGGCGGCTCTGACGGCTGGCCATCATCTTGACGATCTGTTCGACCTGTTCGTTCGACAGACGGGGGTCGCCCTCCGGGCGGCCGGTCCCTACCCGGCGCCGGGCCCGGGCCAGCGCCTCCTGGAGCCGTCCAGGATCGACCGGCTTCAGCAGATAATCCACCGCGTTGACCTCGAACGCCTCCAGGGCGTGCTGGTCGTAGGCGGTCACGAACACCACGACGGGGGAGTCCTCAGCGCGCTCCAGCAGGCTCCGGGCCACTTCAAACCCGGTCAGCCCCGGCATCTGCACGTCCAGGAACACCACGTCAGGGTCCAGCTCGTCGGAGGCGGCCAGCGCCTCGGGCCCGTTGGTCGCCTGCCCGACGATGTCCACGTCCCCAGCCTGGTTGAGCTGGAAGCACAGTTCTTCACGCGCCAGCTGCTCGTCGTCCACCACGAGCACCCGGAGGCTGCCGCCGAAGGCCGCGCCGCCGCTCATGCCGTGATCCGCGCTTCGGTCTGCAGTTCGGGCACCTCGATCCGGGCGCACGTGCCCCTGCCGGGCTCGCTGTCGAGCGTGAGCTGATAGGACGCGCCGTAGATCACCTGCAGGCGTTCGCGCACGTTGGCCAGCCCGATGCCGCTCGACATCGGCTGGGCGAGGCGGTCGAGCAGAAAGCCGATGCCGTCATCCTCCACCTCGATCACGGCGCGCCCGTGCTCGCTGCGGCTGCGGATGGTGAGCACCCCGGGACCGACCTTGCGCGACAGCCCGTGCTTGATGGCGTTCTCGACGAGCGGCTGCAGGATCATGCTCGGCACCACGATGTCGAGCGTGTCGGGGCTGATGTCCTTGCGCACGCGCAGGGTGGGGCCGAAGCGCACCACCTCGATGTCGAGGTACTCGTCGATCGACTCGATCTCTTCCCGCAGGCTCACGAAGTGCTCGTGGCTCTTCATCAGCCGCCGCAGCAGCACCGACAGCTTCTGGATCAGCATCCGCGCGGTATCGGGCTGCGAGCGGATGAGCGACGAGATCGACGTCAGGGTGTTGAACAGGAAATGCGGGTTGATCTGGCTTTTGAGCGCCTCGATCTTGGCCGCGAGCAGCAACGTCTCCTGCTCCTGCAGGCGGTGCTCGATGCGCGCGCTGTTCCAGATCTTGATCGGCGTGGCCACGGCGAGCACCGTCGCCAGGATGACCAGCACCGTCATACCCAGCGAGGGGGAGGTGAGAAAGAACAGGCGATGCGCCCCGAAGCGCGCGCCGAGCGCCTGCCGCAGCAGCTCCAGCGCCACGGCGGCAAGCAGCAGCACGAGCGGCCAGTTGGTCTCGAGCCGTCGCAGCATCTTCCACACGTGCTTGGGCAGGTCGACGAACACGAACGGCGAGAACTGCCAGATCGTCTCCTTCGGACACGCCTCGCGCAGGCCGCCGCCGGCAAACCCGCAGCCCACGGCGAACGGGATGGCCGCAGTCTCACCGAACGCGAGTGCCGGCAGGCCCACCAGGAAGCCGACGAGCCCGCCCGTGTACGGCCCCGCGAGCAAGCCCGCCAGGAAGGCCCCCTCGAGCGTCAGGTCGGCGGCGTCGTAATTGAGCAGGCGTCGTACGACCACGCCGCCGACGAGCGGCACCGCGAGCGCCAGGGTGAAGACGAGACGGTCGGCCCAGCCGCGCCGCTCGAAGATCAGGATGTGGCGGAACCGGCGGAAGCGGGCCAGCATCGTGGCCAGCACGGCGATGACCGCGAGCTTGACGATCAGGGTGGTGAGGAGGAGCTGGTCCGCGGAGAGGAAACGGGGCTCCTGAGGCACGGAAGTATCTTACGATGGTATGATTTGGCGATGATTGGCCCCCTGATCAAGGGTTTCTCCCTCACGTTCAAGCACCTGTTCAAGAAGAAGGTCACGGTCAACTACCCGTATGAAAAGGTGCCGGTTTTCCCGAAATATCGCGGGAAACAGGTGCTCATGCGGGACGAGAACGGGCTCGAGAAGTGCGTCGCCTGCGGCCTGTGCTCGGTGGCCTGCCCGGCCGACGCCATCTACCTCGAAGCGGCAGAGAACGACGGCAGCGTGATGGCCGGCCCCCGCTACGCCAAGGTCTACCAGATCCACAAAACCCGGTGCATTTTCTGCGGTATGTGCGAGGAAGCCTGCCCCGTCTCGGCCATATTCATGGGCAAGGACTACGAGCTGGCCGTCTATAGCAAGGACGACTTCGTGTGGGACAAGAGCGATCTGCTGGTGACCGCGCAGCCGAACGCCCAGCTTCCCGCGGCGGCCGGCCAGCGCTGATTCGTGGCGACATCGGTTGTTCCCTTACAGCCAGAGGGGTATAGTGCCCCGCGGCCCGGCTCTCCGAGTGTTCCGGTCCGGGACACTAGCGGCCTGAGGAGTCAGCATGGCGCTGTTTGAGCGTGAAGACCAGGACTACGGGGTAGACGGCACGACGCGCGCCCTCTCGGTGACTGCCGTTGAAACCGATTTCGTCTGGAAGGTCTACGACAAGCTCGCCACCGTCTACGACCTGACCTTCGGCCCCGCCCTGCACCCCGGCCGCATCGTCGCCAAGGAGCGGATGAACGTCCGGCCCGGCGACCGCGTGCTCGAGGTCGGCATCGGCACCGGCATCAACGTCTCGCTCTATCCGCGCACCTGCCACGTGACCGGCATCGATCTGTCGCCCGCCATGCTCGAAAAGGCGCACGAGCGCGTCGCCAAGGAAGGCCTGACCAACGTCGAGCTCTTGGAGATGGACGCGACGAAGCTGAAGTTCGAGGACAACTCGTTCGACGTCGTCTACGCGCCGTACGTGATCAGCGTCGTGCCGGATCCCGTCGCCGTCGTGCGCGAGATGAGCCGCGTGTGCCGTCCCGGTGGCAAGATCATCATCCTCAATCATTTCCGCAGCACCAACCCGGTGGTGGCCACGCTCGAGCGCATGATCTCGCCGCTCACCGTGCATATCGGGTTCACCGCCGATCTCGACCTGCACGGCGTCCTGGCGCAGGCGCAGCTGCAACCGCTCTCCATCGAGAAAGTCAGCTTCCCGCCGATCTGGTCGCTCGTCACCTGCGCGAAGGATTAGCGTCGTTCCGAGAGCCTCGTCTCGGCCGATCGTCACACTCACCGCCGCCGCTGGCCTCGTAGTCTGTGGCCTCGCCGCGGCACAGCGCCCCGAATCGACCCCGGTTCATCACAATCCTTCCACGCTCGACCGCTTCGCCGAGTGCGCGGGCGCGGTGTGGCGCAAGCCCGTGCTGCTCTCCGCCGAAATGCCGCGTCCGACGCCCGCTGAAGCGTGCCCCCGATCGTCGGCGGAGCTTGCAGGGCTGCTTGGCCGTCGCGCGTTGAAGGCGGTTCCAGCCGGGGACTGGATGTTCGTCTACCCGTCCGCCTGGCACACGCGCACGCTGCTGCCGCGTGAGATCTTCGCAAATCCGATGTGGACCGAACCGAAGCTCGACTTCCGCGTGTCCAGCTTGATGATTGATGGACATCGGGAAATCGCCTCCGACGAACTGACCAGCATCGCGGCCGCCGTGCGTCTTGCCGCGCGACCGCCGCTCGTCGACCCGGCGCCGCTTGGCACGGAGGGAGGCAAGCCCGTGGACACCATCCGCCTCGGAGTCTCCGTTGACATCTTCAGGTCCAGGGCCAGCACGGACGAATCCGTGGTGGCGGCGTATCAACATGGAGCGCTGGCTCGAATCGTCTACGGCGAGCTTCGCGAAGGGCGCTACGTGCCTCTATGGGACTCGCCACTCTTCAGCGCCAGTCTCATCGATTACTACGACCTCGACGACGACGGCGTACCCGAAATCACGCTTCGAGGTCGTCTCGGCCAAGATGGATGGCTCTTCACGGCATTTAATCTTCGCGGAGACGAGATGACACGTCAGTCGTACTGTGAACCCTGGCACCACTCCATGGGGACGCGCGCTTCGTACAGCCGCGGCGGCTTCGTGTGTCCCATCACCGGCCACCGCGACGGCGACATCGAGTACGTGGAGGGGCCGAACGGCACAGTCGATCTCGAAGGCAACGTGTGGAGCCAGACTCCGAAGGGACTCCAGCGCGGTCCCGTCCGTTTCAGGCTCGTCAACGGCCGTTACGTGAGAGCCGGGTGATTGAGCGGTAAGCTTCTCGCCACCCACGCGAGGAGGCTCCGCATGCGCACTGTCACCCCGTTCAACGCGCCCGGTCTGTTCGAACCGCCCACCTACACGCAAGGCATCAAGGTCACCCAGGCGCAGACGATCCTGTTTCTCTCCGGGCAAGTGGCGTACACGCCCGAGGGCGGTACGGCCTTTCCTGGCGACTTCAAAGCGCAGGCGCGCGGCGCCTATCAAGCCATCAAGGCGCTCGTGGAATCGCAAGGCGGCACGATGGCCAACGTGATCAAGCTCACGACCTTCGTCACCGACATGAAGTACCGCGCCGATCTCTCGAGCGTGCGCGAGGAGTTCTTCGGCAAGAAGGGTCCGGCCTCGACGCTGGTACAGATTTCGGCGCTCGCCTTCCCGGGCCTGATGGTCGAGATCGAAGCCATCGCGGTGCTGTAACGAGCGGCTGAGCTTCTGTTCGACAGACCTTGCTTTCGCGTTGAAAGGGACGAAGACTGACGTCCCCGCAGGAGGCAAGAGTCATGGTACAGCGCTACTCTCCGACGCCCGAGGAACGCCGCGCACTCGAACGGTTGGCCGAAGAAGTGGCCGGCGTGCAGCAGACGCTGGTGGCCAATCATCCTCAGCTCGCACAGCCGGATCGTGGTGCCCACCAGCCGCAGCTCGGCGCGGGCAAGGTGCTGCTGCACGTGAACGATGCGCTGCCGCCGGAGCTCGCCGGGCTGGGCATCTTTTCGCCCACCGGCGCCACGCCGCGCCTTGGCATCGGCCGCATGTCGAACGGGCTCGGGTGCCCGCACGCGGAAACCGACGCCGATTTCCTCGGTCTGATGGTGGCGTTCCGCGCGCCGGACGGCCGCCGCGTGGACTTCATCACCATCAACGATCCAGGCGCGCCCACCGACACGCCCGAGGAATTCGTGGCGCTGCTCAAAGCCACTGCGGATGCGGCGGTGGGTGGCGGTCCGGGCCTCGTCAACATGTTCGCGTCGCAGGCCCGGCTCATTGCGGGATTGCTGCGCCACGCGAGGCTCCGCGCACCAGCGATTGCCACCCAAGTCATCCGGCAGACCGCGAGGACGCAGCACTCCAGCACGGCCTACCAGTCGTACTGGACTGGCGTGGTGCGCGCCCGGGACGTGCTCGGCAAGTTCACCTTCGTTCCAGTCAGAGACGAGAACGCACCGCGGCCGGCATCCGCCGGGGCGCACTATCTGACCGAGGACTGGTCGCGGCGTCAGCAGACGGGGCCGATCGAGTTCCGTCTCTATTGGATCCCTTACATCGACGAGGCGAGCACACCGCTCAAGGACCTGACGCGCGGATGGGCCGAGAATCACCGCGCCCTGGTTGGCACGGTGACCTTCCCGGTCGCCGATCCGGCGGCGATGGAAACCAAACTCGTTGCGCTTCTCGCCACGGAGATGGGCGCGAACCAGGGCAACTGGATCGAGGACGACCGGGGCAGTGCCGCCCCGGATCTCCCCGCCACCGAGTACACGGCCGCGCGCTTCTTGGCCTACCGGGTGAGCCAGCGCATGCGCCACGCCCTACCCGAATCTCAGTACGCCTCGTTCTTCGAGCACGGCACGATCGAGCCCGCGCTGGCCAGCGAGCTGCTTCGGCGCTATCAAGCCAAGCGCGCGGCCGGGCACGGCGCGCCGGATGTCGGCAGCGTGTCGATCACGTAATTGCCTGACGCTGCGTCAGGACCTCGCCACTGCTGGCCCGTGATGGGACAATAGTCCCCTATGGCGATGACAGTGGTGATGACACGGTTTGCGGTGGTGGTAGCGAGCCTGCTCTGTGCAGGGGCAGCGTGGGCACAGGGGGCGTATGTGGGCGGCGCGGTCGCTGCCGAAGTCGTGCGTACGTCATCCTCGAAGAGCGGCGGTACGACCTACGACAACGGCAGCGGGGAAGCGTTCGGCGGCGCGATTCGCATCGGCACCTTCCTGACGGAGCGCTTCGGCGTCGAGCTCGAACACTTCCGCCCGGGCGAGATCGAGAGCGACGCCGGGGGGCCGATCTATCTGGCCGATGCCGTCGGCGTCGGGTATTCGTTTACCGCGACGGGCGCGAACGCGAGCGGACTGTACGACCTCGTTCCGTCGTTCCTCGCGCAGACGGTGCACGTGCGCACCTCCACGACGAGCGCGCTGCTTACGGCGCGCCAGTCGCTCGGGGGTCGCGTGGACCTCGTGTATCTCGGCGGCATCGGCTTCTCGCGCGTCGTGCGCGAGATCGAGTACGGCTTCCCGCGTCTCGCGATTCCGTTGCCGGCAGTCTCTCCGATTCAGAACTACTCCACCCGGATCACGCAGTACGCCGCCGGACCGGTGGTGGGCGTGGAAGTGCGGGCGGGCATGACGGACCACGCTCAGGTCGTCGCCGGCCTGCGCGTGCACACGCTCGGTCAGTCGGTTGTCGACGGCTGGGTGATTCGCCCCAGCGTCGGCCTCGCCTGGAAGTTCTGACCGCTCACCGTGGCAGACGGATTCCACTTCGGCATCGGAATACCGGAGCTGTTTCTGATTCTCGTGATCGCCGTCTTGAGCGTCGGCTGGCGAACGTTCCGCAGGCGCTAGAACGTCGGCGTTGGACGGCCGCGCGCTCCCGGTTGACGCATATGCATCGAACAGCCATACTGATGCATATGCGTACGACGCTGATTCTGGATGACGAGCTGGTGGCCAAGGCGCGCGGCGTCACCGGCATGCAGGAGAAGACCGCACTGGTGCACGAGGGGCTTCGCGCGTTGATCGCGCGGGAGAGCGCGCGGAAGTTGGCGGCGCTTGGCGGCTCGGAGCCGCGTCTGCGGGCCGCTCCCCGGCGTCGGATCGCACGGCGGACCGGCCGGTGATTCTCGTCGATACTTCGATCTGGGTGAATCATCTCCGCCGGCGTGATGCGGTTCTGGCCGCGCATCTCGAGGCCGGGGAAGTGCTGTGCCACCCGTTTGTCATTGGCGAGATTGGTCTCGGTTCGCTCGAGCGCCGGAACCAGGTGCTCGAACTGCTCGCATCACTCCCTGCTGCGCCGATGGTGAGTCACGACGAGGCAATGGCGTTCGTCGAGCAGCGCAGCCTGGCCGGTCGGGAAATTGGCTGGATCGACCTGCATCTGGCGGCGAGCGCCGTCCTCAGTCGCGCCAGGCTGTGGACCGCCGACCGGCGGCTTGGCGAGGTCGCCCGCATCCTGCGTCTGGAGCCCTGATGAAAGGGCCGCCTGAAGGCGGCCCCCACGTACAGTTAGAACTTGGCCTTCGGGCGGCCGCGCGGCTTCTTCGGCGGCTTGTCGAGCGCCTTCAGCAGAATCTCCGCGGCGACGTCGGCGCCGTTGGTCTCGGGCTTCTTCTTCGGCTTCGCCTGGTTGAGCAGCTTGTCGAGGTGCGTCTCCCACTTGCCGTCGAACAGATCGTCGTGGGAGATGAACGCCGACCGCACGTGCTTCGGCATCTCCTCCACGAGCACGTCGTACTCGGGGAAGTGGCCGCGTGACGTGTAGAGCACGGCGGCGTCGTTGGCGATGCACTCCGAGATCACGCCGTAGCCCGGCTTGGTGACGAGCGCTTCGGCGGCGCCCACCAGGTCCTCGTAGCGCACGCCCACGTCGTACATCGCCTCTTCGTTGATGCTGACGAACGAGCCCTTGCGCTCGGCGGCCTGCACCTCTTTGCGGGCAGCGCGGCTGAGCGGCACGTTCTGCGTCATCAACACCGTGTACTTCTTGAACTTCGACAGGCTCGTCGTGTCGAGGCTGGGCAGCCCGTAGCCGCCGAACGACGCCAGGATGATCGGCTTGTCGGTGGGGATCTTCAGCAGCTTGCAGACCTCGGCCCGCGTGCGCGTCGCGTGCCGGGCGATGAACGGGATGTCCTTGACGTTGGCGAAGCTGTCGAAGCCGCGCGACATCGGCAGCTTCAGCGCCATCGACGCCTTGGCGTAGGCGCCGCGGATGGCTGGCAGCAGCGACGGCGCCAGCCGCACGCGCGGGTAATCGGCGTAGATCCAGTCCCAGGTGAAGTTGCCCAGCGCGCAGGTCGGGATCCCGGCCGAGGCGCCCACCGCAAAGGCCAGCGGCGGGATGTCGCCGACGATCAGGCCGGCGCCCAGCTCGCGCAGCGCGCGCGTTTCGCTGGCGGCGCGCGTCACCAGGTCGCTGTGAAACGCCGCCGCGCGGCGGATGCTGTCGGCTTCGTCGAGCGAGAGCCCGTCCACCTGCACGACGCCGGTGTCGCATTCGAGCGTGCTGAAGGCCACCTTGCCCTTGACCGACAGGTCGAAGAGCCAGCGCGGGGCCGACGTGCGGACACCGATCCGCACTTCGGGACGTTTGGCCAGGATGGCGTTGATGACCTCGATCGAGCGGGAAGCGTGCCCGAATCCGTGGCCGGAAATATAGAAAACGATCGCTTGTGCCAAATTAAGAGCTCTTCTCGTCGAATGCGACCTTCACCACCTGCTCGAGGGTCTCGACCGGCACGAAGGTCATGTCGCGCCGGAGTTCCTCGGGCAGTTCCAACAAGTCCGGCTCGTTCAGCGCCGGCAGCACGAAGGTCTTCACCCCGAACCGCCGCGCCGCCAGAGCCTTTTCCCGAATGCCGCCCACCGGCAGGACGAGCCCGCTGAGCGTGATTTCGCCCGTCATCGCCACGCCCGGTTTCACCGCCTGGTGGCGTGCCGCAGACAGAATCGCCGTCGCTATGGTGATGCCGGCGGACGGGCCGTCCTTCGGGATGGCGCCGGCCGGGACATGGATGTGGAGGTCGTGCTTGGCGAGGAATTCGGGGGAGATCCCCAGCGCCTCGGCCCGCGACCGGATATGGCTCAGGGCCGCCCGAGCCGACTCCTGCATCACGTTCCCCAACTGGCCCGTAAGAATGATGTTCTGGTTTCCGCCCGGAAGCAAGGTGACTTCGATAAACAGGACGTCACCCCCCACTTCGGTCCAGGCCACCCCGGTGACCACCCCCGGCATGGACGTCCGGAAGGCCACCTCCTTCTTGAACCGGGCCGGCCCCAGGTAGTCGTCCACCTCGGCGCTGTCCACGACCGTTTGTGCGACCGGCGGCGCGTCGGCCGGGCGGGTAGCAATGCGGGCGGCCACTTTCCGGGCGATGGTCCCCAGCTGGCGTTCCAGGTTCCGGACGCCCGCTTCGCGGGTGTACTCGCTGATGATCGTGTGCAGGGCTCCGTCCGAGACGGCCATCGTGTCCGGCGCCAGGCCGTGCTCGGTCATCTGGCGGGGCAGCAGGTAGCGCCTCGCGATGTGGACCTTCTCCTCCTCGGTGTAGCCGGCGAGCTGAATGATCTCCATGCGGTCGAGCAGCGCCGGGTGGACCGTCCCGAGCTGGTTCGACGTGGCGATGAAGAGGACCCGCGACAGGTCCACCGGCGCCTCGAGGTAGTGGTCGCGGAACGAGTGGTTCTGGGCGGGGTCGAGGACCTCGAGCAGCGCCGCCGCCGGATCGCCCTGAATCCCCGCGGCCATCTTGTCGATCTCGTCGAGCATGAACACCGGGTTCATCGCCCCGGCCTGCTTGAGCGCCTGGACGACGCGGCCGGGGATCGAGCCGATGTAGGTGCGGCGGTGGCCGCGGATCTCGGCTTCGTCGCGCACGCCGCCGAGCGAGATGCGCACGAACTTGCGGTTCATCGCGCGCGCGATCGACTGGCCGAGCGACGTCTTGCCCACGCCGGGCGGTCCGACGAAGCACAGGATCGGACCCTTCATGTCGCCTTTGAGCTTCCGGACGGCGAGGTATTCGACGATGCGCTCCTTGACCTTGTCGAGGTCGTAGTGATCGTCGTCGAGCACGCGGCGCGCTTCCACCGGGTCGAGGCGGTCCTGGGTCGTGACCGACCAGGGCAGCTCCAGGATCCAGTCGAGATACGTCCGGATCATCTGGTATTCCGGCGACTGTGCGGTCATCCGTGACAGCCGCTCCACCTCGCGCGTGGCGACCGTGTGGATCGCTTCCGGCAGGTTGGCGTCGTCGATGCCTTTGCGCAGCTCCGTCAGCTCGGCACTCTCGCCCTCGCCGAGCTCCTGCTGGATCGCCTTCATCTGCTGCCGCAGGAAGTACTGACGCTGCGCGTCGGTCATCTCCTGCTGCGCCTGCGACTCGATCTTGCCTTTCAGCTCGAGCAGCGACACTTCGCGCGTGAGCGCCGTCGCCACGGCCTGCAGCTTCTTGACGAGGTCGCTCTCTTCGAGAATGGCCTGCTTGTCCGGTGGGCGCAGGTCGAGCAGCGTGCTGAGGACGTAGACCAGGCGCAGCGGGTTGTCGATGGTCATGACCAGCCCGCGCAGCTCCTCGGAAAGCCCCGAGGCGAGCGAGAGGGTCTTGTCGATCAGTTCCTGGATCCGCCGCACGTGCGCGTCCACTTCGAGCGTCTGCTCGAACGGCTCCGGCATCGGCGTGATATGCGCCCGCATCGAGGTGCCGGTGCGCATCACCGAGTCGAGCCGCACGCGCGCCAGCCCTTCCAGGATGATGTTGATGCCCATTCCCGCCTTGGCCATCTGGCGGATAATGGCGACGGTGCCGATCTTTCGCAGGTCCTCGGGCCCTGGATCCTCGCTCTCGTTGTCCTGGAGGACGAGCAGGATCAGCCGGTCGGCCCCGAGGGCCCGATTCACGGTCTCGATCGACACTCCGCGGGTCACCGCCAGCGGCTGCAGCGTCAGCGGAAACGCCACGGTGCTCCGGAGGGGGAGGACGGAGAGTTCGGTTGGGAGCGGCGGCGGGGTGGGCTCGGCCATCCTGTGCGAGAGTCTCGGGCCGCCAAGACGGCTGAGAGGTGCTCAGTGTATCAGCGGTTCGATGTACGCTACGAGCGTGGACGAACGTCAGTTCTTTACCGAGAAACCCGAGGAGCGGCCGGCATCGTATCAGTGCCCGCAGTGCCGGCGGACCAATCAATACTCCATCCGCTGGATCCGCCGAACCAAGAAGGCTCAGCCGCCCGCGGGCTCGGACGAGCGGGCGCGGGCCATGTTCAACAAGGTCAAGGACTACCTCGTGCGCGTAGACGAGCACGTCACGTGCAAGACCTGCCGGAAGCGGTTCGAGATCCCGTCCCACCGCAACATCGTCTTTCTCGAAGAGCTCGAAGGTTTACCGAAGGACGACTACGACGAGTGACGTAGGGGCCGCCTTCAGGCTGCCTTCAGGCGGCCCGTCCAGCCTCAATAGATCCCCGGAATCACCTTCCATCTGACGTCCCGCTGATACTCGCCGTACGCCTCTGGCGCCGCGACGACCAGCGAGCGCTCCTCGAACACCATCCCAACGACGAGATAAGCGCCGCTCACCACCGCAAAGACCAGCTGCGTGGCCGACATCACGGGCACGGAGAACACGACGAGAAACCATCCCGAGTAGATGGGATGCCGCACCCAGCCGTACGGGCCGCGGCGCGTGAACGTGGCCGCGCCGCCCTGCTGGCCGGGCGCATGGCGCGGCGGCCGCGTGCCGGCGAGCTCCCAGATGTCCAGGATGGCAGCGGCCCGCAGAGTCAGGACGATTCCGGCCGCGCGCGTCACGTAGAGCGCCCAGGCGGCGGCCCCGCCGGCGTGCCACGCCGTACCCGGCACACCCTGCCACGCCGCGGATACGCCGGCAAACACCAGGCTGGCCACCCACACGTACACCGAGCGCTCGCGGCCGGGGAACCAGCGCTCGACCCGTACACGCACGGAGTCGCGCGCGAACAGCGAATGGTGGGCGGCAAAGACGGTGAAGAGCGCGACGTCCCACGCGACGGCTCCGGCCGCGCCATCCGCGGTGGGCAATGCGGGAAAGCGGACGAAGTAGCTGAAGACGAACCAGCCCAGCGACGCGGCGAAGAGTGCGGCGCCGAGCCACGCAAACGACGAGCCGGCAGACGCCGCCGGGCGCGGTGTCGAGGCCATGAGACCCGATTATAGAGGGCTATACTGAGCGCGATGGAACCGAAGGGCACCCGGATCGTCGGCTTGCCGCGGCTCGTGGGCGCGCTCGTTCTTGGCGTGGGCGTCGCCGCTCTGCTCGTGGTGAGCATGACGCTGCCGTCGGCGCAGACGCCGCCGGCCGGGCAGCCGCTCACGCCGGCAGACCTCGCGTCGCTGGCGATCAACACCGGGCGCTACGACGAGGTGGACCCGCTGCTCAAGGGAGCCACTGACCTTCGGGCCACCACGCTGCGCGCGCGCGCCGCCATCGCGCGCGGCCGCTACGGCGATGCCGAGAAGCTGCTGACGCCGGCGGCGGGCTCGGCGCCGGCGAGCGACGCGGCGCTCGAGCTCGGGCTGCTGCAGCAGTATCTGGGCCGGCGTCAGGACGCGCGGCGTACGCTGCAACGCGTGATGGACGGATCGGCTCTCCGCACCGTCGCCGACTTCACACGTGCCGGCCGGGCCGCGCAGGCCCTCGGTCAGTTCAAGGTCGCCAACGACGAGTACTTCCGGCGCGGCAACCGCCTCGCCGCGGGAGACGTCGCGCTCAACACGGCCTGGGGCGATCTGTTTCTCGAAAAGTTCGATCGGCCGAACGCGCTGAAGTCGTATCAGGACGCGCTGAAGGCGGACGAGAACAACGTGGGGGCGCTCGTCGGGTTGGCGAACGTCGCGGCCGAGGGCAACCCGCCGGCGGCGAAGGAAGCGCTCGAAAAGGCGCTGAAGACCAATCCCAATTACGTCCCGGGCATTCTGCTCTCGGCGGAGCTGGCGCTCGACGACCGCAAGCGCGACGACGCCGCGGCGCTGGTCAAGCGGGCACTCGAGGTCAACCCCAACAGCCTGGAAGCGCGGTCGTTGCAGGCGGCGATGGCCTTCGTGGCCAACAAGCCCGAGGAGGTCGAGACCCACGCGCAGGGCGTGTTGAAGATCAATCCGGTGTACGGCGAGGTGTACCGTGTGGTGGCCGACCACGCGGCGCGCGGCTATCTCTTCGACGAGGCGGCGTCGCTCGCGCGCAAGGCCCTCATCGCCGATCCCAACAACGTGCAGGCCTACGCCGACCTCGGCATGTATCTGCTGCGAACCGGCGATGAGCGCGAGGCGCGGACCGCGCTCGAGCGCGCGTTCAAGGACGATCCCTTCAACGTCTCTACCTTCAACTCGCTCGACCTGCTCGACACGCTCGACAAGTTCCAGACGATCACCGACGGCGATCTGATTTTCCGCTTCCATCCCGACGAAGTGGCGGTGATGCGCGAGCAGGCGATTCCGCTCGCCAAGGAAGCACTGGCGGCGTTGTCGAAGCGCTATCAGTTCCAGCCCAAGGGGCCGCTCCTCATCGAGATGTTCCCCAAGCACGACGACTTCGCCGTCCGCACGATCGGGTTGCCCGGCATGATCGGCGCGCTCGGCGCCTGCTTCGGCCGCGTCGTGACGCTCGACTCGCCTCGCGCCCGCACTCCCGGTGAGTTCAACTGGGGCGAGACGCTCTGGCACGAGCTGGCGCACGTGATCACGCTGCAGATGTCCGGCAACCGCGTTCCGCGCTGGCTGACCGAAGGCATCTCGGTGTACGAGGAACGTCGTGCGCGGCCGGAGTGGGGCAAGGAATCCGACGTGTCGTTCGCGCAGGCGCTCTCGGACGGCAAGGCGATCAAGCTCGACGTGCTCAACGAGGCGTTCAGCGATCCAAAGACGATTTCGCTCGCCTACTACCAGGCCTCGCTCGTGGTCGACCACCTCGTGCAGACCTATGGCGAGCCGGCGCTGTGGAAGATGCTGCGCGCCTACGGCCGCGGCCTCGAAACCGAAGACGCGTTGAAGGATGCCTACGGCATCTCGATCGCGCAGCTGCAGACGTCGTTCGACGGCTACACCGACAAGCACTACGGCGCCATCGTGCGCGCCATGAAGTCGCCGGAGCTCAAAGAGAAGCCGTCGCTCGACGACCTGAAGAAGCTGGCGGCCGACAACCCCGAGAGCTTCCGCATCCACATGGCGCTGGCCGACGCGCTGAACACGTCGGGCGACAAGGCGGCGGCCATCAAGACCTTCGAGCGCGCCGCACAGCTGCTGCCGACCGCCAACGGCCGCGGCAACCCGCACGCCTACATCGCGCGAATCGCCGAGGAACAGAAGGACAGCGACCGCGCCATTCGCGCCTACGAGGCGGTGCTGCAGATCGACAACGCCGACATCGAATCGGCGCGCAAGCTGGCGGGGCTGCTCGAGGCCAAGGGCGACGCGGCGCGCACCGAGGACGCCTACCGCCGCCTGGTCGCGGCCGATCCCTTCGACAGCCGCGGACAGACCGCGCTTGGGCGGCTGGCCCTCAAGCGCAAGGACACCGCCCTGGCGCTGCGGTCGTTCCGCAGCGCGCTGGCCACGAAGCCGCCCGACGCCGCCGCCGCGCACGCGGACCTCGCCGAAGCGCTGCTGGCCAACGGGCAGTCGGCCGAGGCCAAGCGCGAGGTGCTCGAGGCGCTGGAAATCGCGCCGTCGTTCGAGCGCGCACAGGACCTGCTCCTGCAGATTGGCACCGGCGGCACCAAGTAGGGGCCGGCTTTAGCCGGCCCGTTCAGCGCTAGCGCGACTCGACGTCGTCGTGCCACCAGTCCGGGCCCCGGCGTTCCGGCCGTTGCAGCGCGAACCCTCCCAGCACGCCGAACAGGAAGCCGCCGATGTGGGCCCAGAACGCCACCCCGCCGGTGGCGGCCTCGACCCGGACGATCGAGCCGACGCCGTTCAGGAACTGCATCAGGAACCAGATCGGCAGGAAGAACATCGCCGGC
>DASYRM010000059.1:0-27328 GCA_036004405.1 Vicinamibacterales bacterium | reverse complement strand
CCCAGCGGCCCGTGGTGATGCACGGCGAGACGACGATTGCGGCGTATCGCGGCGCGCCCACACGGGGAGGCGCCGGTGACTGAGCGCCATCTGACCACGCTCGTCTGGCGCGCGCTGCTCGGCGCCGCTCGCACGCCGGCGGTGTGGATGGCAATGGGCGTGCAGATCGCCTTCCTCTCCCTCTACGTGCTGGTGTGGGGCGACGGCCTGCCGCTCGTCGGCGCGCGCCCCGTGCTCGAACAGTTCGCCACCACGCAGTGGATCTTTCTCGGCCTGGCGCTGCCGTGGGTGGCGGCACGCTCGGGCGCGGCGTGGCGACGCGACGAGGTCGCGCAGCTGGCGGCGCTGGGCGCGGTCCTGCCCTCGTCGGTCGTCGCGGCAAGCGTGGCGGCGCTGGCGGTGCTGCTGCTCGCCACGGCGGCGGTGGGGCTGCCGTTCGCCGTGCTCGCGCAGCAGATTTCTGCGATGCCGCTGATGGAGCTGTGGCGCACGCAGCTGCCGCTCTACGCCTTGAGCCTGTGCGCGGCCGCCGTGACCGCGACGTGTATGCTGGTCGTCGCCAACCCCTTTCTGGCCTGGACCGCCGCCACGGGAGCGACGTTTGCGGTGATGATCGCCGTGCCGCCGGGGCTCGCGGGAGCCGCCGTGCTGGCGGCGCTCGGCGCGGCCATCGGAGTGGCGCTCGTCAGCGGCGCGGACCGGCGTTTCTGGTACCTCTCGGAGCAGGCGTGACGATGTCGGTGCAATCGACCATCGCATCCCCCCTTGACGCGACCGCTGACGTCCTGCGAGCGGTGGGCGCCGCGCGGCGCCGCATGCGCACCGTCTCCATGCTCCGGCTCGCTGCCATCGCGGCGCCCGCCGGCGTGACCATCGGCGCGACCCTTGCGCTCGCCGGCTGGGCTCCCGCCTGGACCTCTGGAGCGCTGGGCGTGCTTGGCGCGGCCGCGGCCACGGCGTGGGCCGCCGCCCGCACGCCGTCGCAGGCAGCGGTCGCTCGACTCCTCGATGCGCGGCTCGGCCTGCGGGACCGCGTCGCCGCCGCCCTGCAGCTTCAACCGACGGGCGGGCCGATCGCCGCGCTGGTCGCGCGCGACGCCGCCGCGCGTCTGGCGCCGGTCCGGATGACCGCGCTCTTCCCGCTCGCGATCGGTCGATTGCCGGCGCTGACGATCGCGGTGGCGGTGGCCAGCATGGCATGGCTCGCCTCGAGCGACCGCGCCGGAGGACCTGCGGCGGTGCCCATGCAATCGGCCGCCGGCGATCCAGCAGGCGCCAGCGCCGGCTCGCCCGCCCGCGGGGGCTCACGCGGCGTCTCGCCCACTGCCCCATCGCAATCGACGGGGTCGTGGTCAACACCGCGCGCGGCAGAATCGCCAACTCGAAACGGCGGCAGCGACGGCCGCGGCGACGCGACGCGAGAGGCGTTCGCGCCGGCCGCGTCGCCGCTCGGGCCGCGTGCCGCTCCGCGGCCGGCGGAGGCGACACCGGCACCCTCCGCGAGCGCGCCTGGCGGGAGCCGTCAGGCAGCCGCCGCGCCGGCATCGGCGGGCACGACCGGTCGAACGGGACGTGGCGGCGCCGGGGGCGGCGCCGCGGGGAAAGCCGTGAGACCCGGAGCCGGCGGAGCCGCGCCGGGGAACGCCTTGGCGGCCACCGGCGGCGATGCGGCGGTACCGGCGCCCGCCGCGTCGTACCGGGCGGCGCGCGCCAACGCGGAGGCGGCGCTCGCGCGCGACGTGATCCCTCCGGATTACCGCGACCACGTGCGCGCCTACTTCCGGGCGATCGGCCCTGTAGGCCCGGGAGGAACGCGATGATGCAGACGCCTGCCGACATCGAGGCGCAGGCCGCCGTCTTCCGCGAGGTGTTCGACCACCTGCGCGGTGAGATCGGCCGTGTCTTCGTGGGGCAGCGGCCGCTCGTCGATCACCTGCTGCTCTGCTTCTTCTGCCAGGGCCATGCGCTCATCGAGGGGGCACCCGGCCTTGGCAAGACCGTGCTGGTGCGGACGCTGGGCGAAGCGCTCAACCTCTCGTGCTCGCGGATCCAGTGCACACCGGACCTGATGCCGGCCGACGTCACCGGCACTAACCTGCTGGCCGAAACGCCGCAGGGGTTGCGCGAGTTCTCGTTCCGACGCGGGCCGATCTTCGCCAACGTCGTGCTGGCCGACGAGATCAATCGCGCCACGCCGCGCACGCAGGCGGCGTTTCTCGAAGCGCTGCAGGAACGGCACGTCACGGTGTTCGGCGTCACCCATCCGATCGAGGAACCGTTCGCGGTCTTCGCGACCCAGAACCCGATCGAGATGGAAGGCACCTACCCACTGCCGGAAGCGCAGCTCGATCGCTTCTTCTTCAAGCTGACGGTGGAGACGCCGAGCATCACCGACCTGGCCGAGATCCTCGCGCGCACGACCGGCACCGGCACCGTGCGCGTCGCCGCGCGCCACGGGGCGGCGACGGTGCGCGCCATGACCGAGGTGGTCAAGCAGGTGGCGGTCTCGCAACCGGCGCTCGATCGCGTGCTGCGGATCATCCGCGCCACGCATCCCAACGCCGAGGAAGCGCCCGCGATCGTCCGCAAGTACGTGCAGTACGGCGCCAGCCCGCGCGCCGCGCAGGCGATGATCCTGGCCGGCAAGGCGCTGGCGCTGCTCGACGGCCGCTATCACGTGGCGGCCGAGGACGTGGCGCAGGTGGCGCTGCCGGCCCTCAACCATCGCATCATCCGCAACTTCCACGGCGAGATGGAACAGGTGTCCACCGGCGCCATCGTGGAGGGCATCGTCGCCGCCACCGGCGGCCGGACCTGAACGGCCGATGTTCTCGGCCGAAGAAGCGCGCGTCCTCAATCGGCTGATGCTCGGTGCAGGACCTGCCGCACCCACGGCAGCCACCGCCGCCGTCCGGCGCGCGCGCGTTCGCGGCGCCGGCCTCGAGTTCCAGGAGTACCGCCACTACGAACCGGGCGACGATCCACGGTCGATCGACTGGACCGTCGAGGCGCGTCTGCGGCAGCTGGTGGTGCGCGTGGCGCGCGCCGATGGACACGTGCGGCTGCACGTGCTGCTCGACGCCAGCGCGTCGATGAGCGTGGGGCAGCCCGACAAGTGGTCGTGCGCCCGTAGCGTCGGCGCCGCGCTCTGCTACATCGCGCAGGAGCGCCGCGACACCGCGGGGCTCGCCATCTTCGACAGCGGCGTCCGCACCTACCTGCCGCCGGCGCCGGGGCGCGCGCAGCTCTTTCGCGCGCTCAGCCTGATCGACGCCGCCGCGGCGCACGGCCCGTCGGACATCGACCGGGCGCTGCTCCACTACGGCGCCGCCGCGCGCGGGCCTGGCCTCGCCGTCGTCGTGTCCGACTTCTTCGCGCCGTCGCTGCCGCTCGACGGCCTGCAGTACCTCCAGCATCGAGGGCTCGCGCCCGCCGTCGTGCAGATCGTGTCGCGCGACGAAGTCGACCCCACGCTCGATGGCGAGGCCGAGCTCGTGGACGTGGAGCAGCCCGACGCGCCGGCGCTGCTCGTGGACGAGCACGCGATCGCGCGCTACCGGGCCCAGCTCGAGGATCACCGGCAGCGTCTGGCCGCCTACTGCCGGGAGCACGCCATCCCCTTCGTCCGCCTCGTCTCGGACAGCTCGTTCAGCGAGCGGCTCGGCGCGCTCCAGGGCGCCGGCCTCGTGAGCGCGTACGGGTAGCCCGATGCAGTTTGGGATTCCCGCCGCGCTCTGGCTGCTGCTCCTCGCGCTGCTGCCACTGCTCGCGCTCCGGCGCCGGCCGGCCCGACGCCTGCCCGTGGCGACGATGCATCTCTGGGCCGCGGCGGCGGCGCGCGAGGCCGCGCCGCTCGCCCGGCGCGTGCGGCGTCACTGGCTCGCGCTGCTCCAGGCCGCGATCGTGGCGGCCATCGCGCTTGCCGTCGCGGGCCCATTCTGGCCCTCTCAGCCCGCGGTCGCCGCGCTCGTCGTCGATACCTCGCTCAGCATGAGCGCCCGGAGCGGCGGCACCACGCGTCTGGCGCTGGCCACCGCGCGCGCCGCGGCATGGGCTGCAACGCTTCCGGGCCGTACGCGCGTGCGGCTGGTCGACGCGGCGCCCGAACCCCGCCTCGTCGGCGAATTCCCGGCGCGAAGCCGCGAGCTCGAACGCGCGCTGGCGGAGCTGCGGCCGACCGACGCCGGTGCGCCGCTCGGCGCGGCGGTCGATTTTGCGCGGAGCGCCAGTCCGGCGCCTGGGCGGCTCCTGGTCGTGACCGACGCCGCGGCCCCGGAGGGCGACGCCACCGAATGGACCACGGTTGGCTCGCCCGCAGACAACCTCGCCCTGGTATCGCTGAGCGCGCGGCGGCCTCACGCCGACGCTCTCGACGCCGAGGTACTGGCGCACGTGTGGAATTTCGGGACCCGCGAGGCGTCCACCACGCTCACGCTGTCGCGCAACGGCGGTGAACTCGTCCGCCGCCCCTTGACGCTCCCTGCGCACGCCGGAGCGACGGTCGTTGCGTCCGTCCACGAACAAGCCGGCATCGTGACCGCACGGCTCGACGCCGATGATGCGATCGCCGGCGACAACACCCGCCACGCCGTTATCGAGCCGCCCCTCGCGATACGTGTTGCCGTGACGGGCGCGAACGACTTTCTCGAGCAGGCGTTGCGGACGCGCCCCGGTGTCGTACTCGTGCCGCCGTCCGAGCCGGCCGATGTCGCGGTGTGCGTGGGATGCGCCGCGCCGGCGGCAGGAGGCGTCTCCGCCACTACTGGCGCGCTCGTCGTGGCCCCGCCCGCGGCGGCGCCGGCCGCGGCGGCGCCGCTGACCGTGGAGAGTACGGTTGAGGGGCTCGCAACGTCGCGCACGCTCGACGGCGCCGACGTCGTGGCCGTCGAGGGAGCCGAGCCGGCCCCGGGGTCCGTGGTGGCTCGCGCGGGCAACCGCCCCGCCATCCTGGCCTACGACGCCAACGGCCGCCGAGTGATGGAGCTGCGTCTCGATCTGGCGCGATCGCCGCTCGTGCTCGCGCCGGCCTTTCCCATCCTGATTGCCGACGCCCTCGACTGGCTGGCGGGACGGGACCTCGCGGCCGCGACGTTCGACGCCGGCCGGCCGATCGTGCGGCCGCTGCCGCGCGGCGGATCCGGCGCCCCGCAGGTCGTGGGGCCGGGCGACACGGTCGTGGCTGCGACCGCCGACCTCACCCGCGTCACCGTGGCACCCGCGACGATTGCGGGCGTCTATCGCGTGCGCCAGGGATCGGCGGAAGATTCATTCGTCGTCAATCCGGTCACGCGCGCCGAGTCGGACCTGTCCGTGGCCGCCGCCTCGACCCCGCGGCTGCGCGACCGTCTCCCGGCCGCCAGCACCTCGTCGCTCGCGGATCTCTCCGGATACGTCCTGATCGCCGCGCTCGCGCTCGCCGCGATCGAATGGCGATTGCGGCCGGGCCGCTGGCCCTCGCCACGCAGCGCCGCGCTCGCGCTGGCGGCGCTGGCCCTCCTGAACCCGCGCCTGCCGTGGGGGCAGGCGCCCCGCGCGATCGTCTTCGCGCTCGACACGTCGGACAGCATGTCGGCGCGGCGTGCCGAGGCGCTCGCCGCCGTGGCGCGCAGCACCGCGGGGATGCAGCGCGGCGATCGGGCCGGCCTGCTGGTGTTCGGTGCCGACGCCACGATGGAGCGGCCGCTCGACACATCGCCGCTCACCGGCGCGGCGCCCGGCGCGCGGGCGCTCGCCAGCGCGACCAACCTCGAGCAGGCGATCCAGACGGCGCGCGCGGCGGTGCCGGCCGACAGCGCCAACCGGGTCGTGCTCGTGTCCGACGGGCGCGAGACCACCGGCGATGCCCGCGCGGCGGCGCTGGCCGCCAGGGCCGCGGGCATTCCAGTGGACGTGATCGTGCCGCAGGCGGTGGCGGTCTCCGGCCGACGGGCCACCGTCACGCGGCTCGTGGCGCCACCGACCGTGCACCAGGGGGAACCGTTCGACCTCGCGGCCAGCGTCGAAGGCGCTCCGGGCGCGGCCGCCACCGTCGTGTTCGAAGCCGCAGGCGCGGTGCTCGATCGCCGGCCGGTCACGCTGCCTGCCGGCGGCGCGGCCACTGTGGCTGTGACCGTCCAGGCTGGACAGCGCGGCCTCAGCGTCTACCGCGCGGCGATCGAGATGCCGGAAGAGTTCGCCGACGTCGCTGACGAGACCGCCGGCGCCGTCGTCGCCGTCGAAGGGGAACCCCGCCTGCTCAACGTCTCGGACGGAAGCGCGCCGGCAGCGTCGCCGGCCGGGTACCGCGTCGAGTCCACGACGCCCGACCGGCTCCCGCGAACGACGACCGCGCTCGCGGCCTTCGACGCCATCGTGCTCGACGACGTGGACGCCTCACGCCTCGACGCCTCGCAGCGCCGCGCGCTGGCGCAACACGTCGAACAGGGCGGCGGCCTGTTCGTGCTGGGGAGCGCGCGGAGCCTGCTGCCGCTCGACGACACCGACCCGCTCGACGCCGTGCTGCCCATCGATCTCCGGCCCCGCCGCGGCGGGCGCGCCCCCGGTCTCGCGCTGGTGGTCGTCTTCGACAAGTCGGGCAGCATGGACGACCGCATCGACGGCGCGCCACGCATCGAGTTCGCGCGCCAGGCGGCGCGGCGCGTGCTCGCGTCGCTGCCGGCCACCGACGCGGTCGGGGTCATCGCGTTCGACGCCGCCGCCGTCGACGTGGCGGAGCTGCGCCCCGGGCACGAACCGGCCGCGCTCGCCGCGCGGCTCGACGCGGTGCGTCCCTCCGGATCGACAGCCATCGCGCCGGCGCTCGAACGCGCCGTGGAGTGGCTGCGGGCACCCGCGGCCTCGGGCTTCGCCCGCCGGCTCGTGCTCCTCGTGTCCGATGGGCGCACGTCGCCCGCGGATCAGGCACGGGCGAGGGCGGCGCTGCGGCCCGGCATCGAGCTCTCGACCGTCGCGCTCGGCGACGAGGCCGACCGCGCGTTTCTGAGCGACCTGGCGCGTACCGCCGGCGGCCGCGCCTTCTATCCGCGACGCCTCGACGAGCTGCCGGCGCTGGCGGCGCGCGAGGCGGTGCGGGTCTCGGGCGGGCGGATCGTCGAGGAGCCCGTGGCGCTGCAGCCCACGGCCCATCCGGTGCTGACCGGCATCGACACCACGGCGCTGCCCTCGCTCGGAGGCTACGTTGTCAGCGTCGCGAGAGCGGGCGCCGACGTGGCCGTGCGCTCGCCGCTCGGCGATCCGATTCTCGCGCTGTGGCGGCGGGGGCTCGGCAAGGTGGCGGTGTACACCGCGGACCTGCGATCGCCGTGGTCGGCGGCTCTGCGCGCGTGGCCGCAGGGGCCGGCGCTGCTGGCGCAGACGGCGCGGTGGGTGTCGCGCCGTGTGGATCACCCCTTCCTGCACACCGAGGCGGTGGAGCGCGACGGGCAGCTGCACCTCACGGTCGACGCGCGCGGCGCCGGCGGCGAATTCCTGACCGGGCTCGACGTGCGCGCGACGGGCCGCACTCCGGCCGGGGCGGCGATCGATCTCGTGCTGACCCCGTCGGGTCCCGGGGCGTACGACACGGTGGTGCCGCTCGCGGACCCGGGGCCGTACACGTTCTCGATCGCGGCTGTCAGTGCGGACGGCCGCCTGGACGCGCGCGTGCAGCGCGGCGTCTACTGGACGGCCCCACGGGAGCGCGGAGGCGACGTGGATCGCGCCAGGCTCGCCGAGATCGCGCGACTGTCGGGAGGCCGCCAGCTCGCTCCGGGAGACGATCCGTTCGGCGGACCGCGCCCGCTCGATCGCCGCCCGACGCGCCCGCTGCTGGCCGTCGCCGCCCTGATCGCGTTTCTCGCCCACGTGGTGGCGAGACCATCGGCACGTACGGCCGCGGCCCACGCCGCCTCGGGCGCACCGCAAAGGACCGCTGCATGAAACGCTGGCTCGCCCTGATCGTGCTCGTCGCCGCCGTCATCATCGCTTCGAAGCTCCTGATCGAGAACGTGCTCGGCATCCCGATGGAAGCACTGGCAGCGCGCTGGCTCGATCACGCCGGGCTCGGCACCGCCGCGCTCATCGCCATCTTGCTCGCCGCGGACGTGGCCCTGCCCATCCCCTCGAGTCTGGTCATGGTCCTGAGCGGCGCGGCGTTCGGCGTGGCATGGGGATCGATCGTCGCCCTCGTCGGATCGATTGCCGGCGAGTGGATCGGCTTCGAGCTGGTGCGCCGCTACGGGCGCGGCGTGTCGCGCGGCATCGTGGGTGCGGACGAATTCGAGCGCTTCAGCGCCTTCTTCGACAAGCACGGCACGCTGGCGGTGATGCTGACGCGCCCGCTGCCGGTGGTCATGGAGACCATGAGCCTCGTGGCCGGCCTGTCGAGCATGTCCCGCACCGCGTTCCTCGGCGCCTCACTCGCCGGGACCGCGCCCATCGTGGTCATTTACGCCTACGCCGGCGCCGTGTCGAGGCAGGTGGACAGCATCGTCCCAGCCGTCGTGATCCTGGTGGCGGTGGCTGCCTGCGGCTACGGCTGGTATAGGGCAAAGTTCGCTGCGACCGATACTCCGGCCAAGGCGCGTCCAGACGCGCAGGAGGCCAGGGGGGAGCCCCAATAGCCGACTTGACGCCGGCTGTGTACAATTCAGGCGCTCCACCCCCGGAAGCCTATGAAGACCAAGGTGTTACTGGTTTCGCTGGCAACGCTCTGCTTCCTGGCGCTCAGCCATACGGCAACAGCTCAGACGTTGTCGCTACGGCTGGACGACGGTGCGGTCACGCTCGAAGCCGCCAACGTGACGGTGGACGAGATTCTGGCGCGCTGGTCGGAAACGACCGGCCTGACGGTGGTTTCGCAGAACGGTCACGGCTCGGATGTGCCGGTGACGCTGCATCTGTCCGGGGTGACGGAACGAGAGGCCCTGGGCCTGGTGCTGCGCGACCTGAGCGGCTACATCATGGGGGAACGGCAGGATCCGAAGACCGGCGCGATCAGAATCGATCGACTGGTGATCCTGCCCGACAGCGCGGCACGGGCCCCGGAGGTGGAACCGCCGGCGAGACGATGGCCGGTACCCGCGGCGGCGGCCCCGGCCCCCGCGGACGTCGTCGACGAGGGCGTCCCGATCGAGCTCGCGCCTGTCGTCGAGGTCCCGATCCAGACGACCGAGCCCTAGAAACCCACGATACGGTCGGCGTACTTCTTGTACACGCCCTCGCTCAGGCGGTCGAATTCGGCGGTGACCGGAGCGGCAGCCGGCGCGGCGAGCACGGCGTGGTGCTTGTCGAGGATCTCCTTGAGCCGGACCCCCAGCATCTTGCCCTCGCCTTCGTAGATGTGGGTCGCGTGCTGATAGCCGGCCTCGGTCTGCACGAACCCGGCGGACATCCGCTCGAGCACGGGCGCGCGGCCAAAGGTGAACGCCGCGTAGGCGTGGACGTCGTCGAGCAGCGCCGCCAGCGGATCGTCGGCCGGGAGCGACGCGCGCGCGCGCGCCGCCGCCGCGTCGGCCTGCGCGCGGATCGCTTCGGCTTCCCTCACTTTCGCGAGACCGGCCTGCCGGTAGTCGGCGAGCAGCGGCGTGCTGCGCAGGAACAGCCGGTTGTGGAAGTCGTAGTTGTAGTTCCGATCGAGGATGTAGTACCCCGCGAGCAGCCGCTCGAACGCCTGGCCGTAACCGGTGAGCGCGTCGCGCACGGCGCCGGGATCGGCAGGCGCGCGCACCGCCCCCGTGGGCACCGGAATCGCGCCAAGCTGGAAGCCGGCGCTCTTCTGAGCGGGATCCATGAAGTAGCTTGGACTGCCCTGATAGGCTCCGGGCCGGTTCTTGTAGCCGACGAAGAGGCCCAGCGACACCGCCACGCCGATCACCAGCAGCGCCAGCGCCCTGCGCTCGCTGCGTGGCGCCGTCTTTCCTTCCCGGCGCGACGCGAATCCCCACGCGAGCGTCACCCAGATCATCGCGACGAGCGTGATGACCATCAGCTCGCCAAGGAAGCGATCCGCGACCCAGGTCTCGATCGCCATGAGCCAGACGGCGACGATGGCGCCGCCCTCGCGCGTGCGGCCCGCGGCGAGCGGCGGGAACCCGGGAATGACGGCGTACCAGGCGCGCGGCGTCCGCGCGATGTAGCGGGCGGCGGTCACGAACACCGCCACGGGTATGCCGAAGATGGCCGCCAGCAGCACGTGGACGATGAACCGCATCCAGTTGATGGACAGGTTGTCGATCAGCTGATCGCCCTGCGTGATCACCGGAAACAGCAGCCAGGGCAGCGTGAGCGGCAGCGACACCGCGAGCCGGCCGGCGCGGAACAGGAAAAACCCCGCCACCAGGATGAAGCCCAGGCCCCCGAGGCTGATCGACTCGCCGGCGTCGATCAAGTAGTGCATCCACAGGTTGGTTTCGGCGAGCGCCATCGCCAGGACGGCCAGGGCCAGAGCGCCCGTCGCGGCCATCAGCCAGCCGGGGGCCCGGGGCGGGGGTATCGATTCGCGCGAGTCTTGCATTAGGTCACAGGCAGAAGAGGCTTCGAGCGGCCATGCCGATCAACGAAAGCGTCAGGAATCAGCTGCAATCCGCTCTCCAGGTTCGCACGAGCGGCGAGGCAGCCCGGTGGCTCCAGGAAGCGCTGAAAGAGGCCGAGAGAGGCCCTCTGGAGCGTCTTCTGGCCCTCTACACCGAGGCCTCGATGCGGCTCGGAAGGCTGCCCCTGGCGGCCTCGGGCGGGGAGTCTTTCGCGGCCGCCCCGGAAGGTCTCGCACTCGATCGCTGGACGCTCGAAGACGCCGCCCGGGCAACCTTTCTTCTCGCTCGCGCGGACCACGTGGACTTCGAGGCCTTCGAGGACGTTGCCCGGGCGTGCTACGAACAGGGCGACGCCCGGGAGCAACAGAGCTGGCTGCGGGCGGTGGTCCTGCTGCCGGCCCCGGACCGGTTTCTCGCCCTGGTCATCGACGCCTGCCGCACCAACATCCTCCCGGTGTTCGAGGCCGTGGCCTGCGAGAACCCGTATCCGAGCCGGTTTTTCCCGGAACGAAATTTCAACCAGCTGGTGATGAAGGCGCTTTTCACCGGCGTACGCCTCGACCGCATCGTCGGGCTCGCCGCGCGCGCCAACATCGAGCTCGCGCGGATGGCGACCGACTTCGCCGCCGAACGGCGGGCGGCCGGGCGGCCGGTGCCTGCAGACATCGGGCTGGCGCTGTCGAGCGCCGCCGCCTGAGGACCCAACGTATGAAGATGATCGACCCGCACGTTCACATGACCTCGCGCACGACCGACGATTACACGGCGATGGCCGCGGCGGGAATTTCCGCGCTCGTCGAGCCCGCCTTCTGGCTCGGGCAGCCGCGCACGACGGTCGGCAGCTTCATCGACTACTTCAACAGCCTGGTGGGATGGGAGCGCTTCCGCGCCTCGCAATTCGGCATCCGGCACTTCTGCACCATCGGCCTCAATCCGAAGGAAGCGAACAATCCGAAGCTGGCGGGCGAGGTGATCGATCTGCTGCCGCGGTTTCTCGCCAAGGACGGCGTCGTCGCCGTGGGCGAGCTCGGCTTCGACGATCAGACCGAGGACGAGGCGCGATGGTTCACCCGTCAGCTGGAGATCGCGCGCGAGTTCAACCTGCCGGTGCTGGTGCACACGCCGCACCGCGACAAGAAGCAGGGCACCATCCGCACCATCGAGCTGCTTCGATCGCTGAAGTATCCCGAAGAGCGGGTGCTCATCGACCACAACAACGAGGAAACGCTGCCGATCGTGCTCAACACCGGCTGCTGGGCGGGGCACTCGATCTATCCAAACACGAAGATGGACGAGCACCGCATGGCGGCCCTGGTGAAGAAATACGGAGTCGATCGCATGATCGTCAACAGCGCCGCCGACTGGGGCATCAGCGATCCGCTCAAGGTGCCGAAGACGACCGACGCCATGCGCAGCCTGGGCATCCCCGAAGAGGCCATTCACGAAGTGGTGTGGAACAATCCGGTGGCGTTCTTTTCGCAGAGCGGCCGCTTCGACGTCGCGGATCTCGCGGAGCCGCCGGCCGTCGATCGCTCGCTGTCGTACGAGTCGAATTCGGTTCTGCGCGGCGAGCGGCGGTAGGCGAGCCGCCGGCGGGTCCAAAGACCCGCCGCTACGGCTAGAGGTCAGCCTTCTTACGCAGCGTCGCGCGGTTCACGCCCAGGAGGTCCGACGCTTTCACCTGGTTGCCGTTGGTGATCGTCAGCGCCTCGTCCACGAGCGCAGCCTCCACCACCGACACGATCTCGTGATAGAGCGACGACGCGCCCTCGGCCGTCTGCTCCACCAGACGCTCGTGCAGCGCCGTTCTCGCCGCGCGCGCCAGCGCTGATTCAGCCGCTTGACGGCCGAGCACGCGCCCCCCTGACAGGCTGTCACCCAGGTCGGTGAGCGTAATCACGTCGCCGCGCGCGACGATGCAGGCGCGCTTCAGGACGCTCTCGAGCTCGGCGGCGTTGCCCGGCCAGCCGTACTCCGACAGGCGGCGCAGGGTCGCGTCGTCCACGCCGGTGAAGCTGCGGCTCAACTCGTCGTTGAATCGCTGAATGAAGTGACGCACCAGCGGCGGGATGTCCTCGCGCCGCTCGCGCAGCGGCTTGAGGCGGACGGTGATGACCTTGAGCAGCTCGTAGAGCTCCAGACTGAAGCTGCCCTCGTCCACGCCGGCCGCGAGATCGCGGTCGGTCGAGGCCAGCACGCGCATCCGGCCGGGGCCGCGCGCCGTGCTGCGTCCGGTGTCGTCGCGCAGCAGGCGCATGACGCGCATCTGGGCCGGGCGCGGCAGCGCGTGCACTGCCGCCAGGTGTACCGAGCCCTCTCCGAGGCGGGCGATCTCCGCGTCCACGTCGTCCGGCGGCAGGTTGGCGCAGTCGATGGTCACGAACGGCTGATCGCGGCGGGCGCTGTTGTGATGAATCGTCGCCACGACGAGCTCCTTGCCGGTGCCACGCTCACCGGCGATGAGAGCCGGGACGTCGTTGGCGGCCAGCACGCCAATCAGCTTGAAGACCTCCTGCATGGCCGGTGAGTCGCCGACGAGCGCCGCCCGTGGATGCTGGACGGCCGCCGGAGCGGTGGTGCCGGCCTTGGCCGACAGGGCATGGCCGATGACGCCGCGCAGCTCGTCGAGGTCGAGCGGCTTCGTCACGTACTCGAACGCACCGGCCCGCATGGCGTCGATCGACGTCTGGCTCGTGCCGTGCGCCGTCATGATGACCACGTACACATCGGGATAGCGGCTGCGCAGCGTCGCCAGCGCCTGCAGGCCGTCGACGCCCGGCATCCGCACGTCCATGAACGCGAGCGCCGGACGCCGCTCCTCCACCATCCGCAAGGCGTCTTCGGCGTTGCTGGCCAGCAGGCAGGTGTGCCCTTCGTGGCGCAGAAACCGCTCGAAGGCGTTCGCCACGGACTGGTCGTCGTCGACGACGAGGATGTCAGCCATGCTGTGCTACCGGCAGCCAGATGTACACGCACGTGCCCCGCGGCCGGCGGGGCTCGAGCCTGATGCCCCCGCCGTGCCCCTCGACCACGGATTTCACGTTCACGAGACCGAGCCCCACGCCTTCGGGCTTGGTCGAGACGAACGGGTCGAACACTCGCTCGACGAGCGCCGGGTCGATGCCGACGCCGTCGTCGCAGATCCGGATCCACGCCGCGCCGCCCTCGGCGCCGCTGGACACGCGGAGCTCGCCACCAGTGTGCATCGCCTCGGAACCGTTGACGAGCACGTTGATCAACGCCTGCCGGAGGCGCAGCGCGTCGATGGCCACCGATGGTAACGGGTCGGTCAGCGAGAGCTCCACTCGAATCTTGCGATACGCGAGCTGCGCCGACAACTGGGCGAGCGCGTCGCGCATCACGGCGTTCAGATCGCCCGGGCTGAGCGAGAGCGCGCCGGGATTGGCGAGATCCATCAGATCTCGCACCACCGACTCGACCTGCGCGACGTCGTGGAGCACGGCAGCGAGGGTCTCGCGATCCTCCGTCCCCGTTTCGAGCTTCGAGCGCAGCAGCTGGGTCTGCATCTTGATCGACGACAGCGGATTGCGGATGTCGTGCGCGACCCGCGCAGCAAACAGCCCCGCGAGACCGAGCTTCTCCGAGCGGACGAGCGCGACGCGCGACTCGTCCAGGCGGTCGAGCATGGTATTGAACGAGTCGGCCAGGGCGCCGATTTCGTCGTCGCCGACTTCGGCGCGAGCCGCACCCTGCGGCGAGGCGGTGCTGACGAATCGCACCAGCCGCTCGAGGGGCGCCGTCACGCGGCGGGCAACGACCTGGCTGACGACGATGAGGACGATGACGCTGAGCACGGCCGCGATGAGCATCGTTCTGACGACCGCGTTCGTCGCCGCCACGAGCGGCGACGCGTCAGCCACGAGCACGACGACGGCGCCGCTGAGCCCCTCGACCTGGCGGTACGCCAACAGGCACGGATAGCCGCAGTCGGCGTCGCTCACGCGCGGCGGCGCATTGCCGGCCGGGGCGGCCGGCACCACGCGACGGGCCGCCTCGATGACGCTGCCCTGACGGCTCTCGAGCGAGCTGGCGAGCACCTCCGCCGCGGGCGAAAGCGTGACGACGTCGGCGCCGACGACGGCGCTCAGGCTGACGAGGATCCGCGAGTTGAGGGCGAAGTCGCGCCACGCGACGGCCGACGCCGAGCTGATCAACTGCGACTCGAGGCGCGTGCGCAACGCGGAGGCGGTGACGCGGGCCCCCACGTAGGTCGTCGCGGCCATGGCCAGCAGCGCCGCCGCCACCGTGGGCAGGACGATCCGGTACTGCAGGGGCAGCCGCGAGGCGCGCACTACACCTTGTGGCCGACGATGAGCGTGTGCGGGTTCGGAGGCGGCAGCGGCCTCTGGTCGATGCCGGTGAACCCGGTGTCGGTCATCCAGCGGCTCATCTCGGTTTTCGCGTGTGCCGACCCGTGATTGCTCGTGAGCATCATGTTCAGCGCGAACGAGAGGGCGAAGGGCGGGGTGTTCTTCCGATCGTCCTCGAAGAACACGTCGCTCACGACGATCATTCCGCCCGGCTCCAACGCCTCGAAGCTTTTCTTCAGCAGGAGCCGGCACTCCCGCTCGTGCTCGCGATGCATCATGCCCGAGAGGAGCGCGGCGTCGTAGCCGGAACCAAACGGCGTGGTCAGGTAGTCTCCCGGCAGCAGCGAGATGCGATCCGAGCAGCCGTTGGCGTCGACGATCTCCCTGGTGATTTCGAGGACGCCCGGCAGATCGAGGACTGTGGACGTGAGCCCAGGCGTCTTCTGGACCAGCGCGATCGAGTACGTGCCAGGACCGCCGCCAACGTCGAGCAGCCGCCGGCGGCCGGTGAAGTCCACGCCGGCCGGCAGCACCGAGCCGAGCCCCCGGGCGCGCTCGTGCATCGCATAGATGAACGCCCGGGTCTTCGCCTTGTCGTCCCCGAGAATGCTCTCGGGGTCGATCGACGGCCGGCCGGTGCGCACGAGCGACGTCAGGCCGCCCCAGGCCGGATAGAGATCCTGCGCGTACTTCAACCCGTTGGCGGCATAGGCCGGCTGGCCCTTGACCAGATATGCCGTCGTCGCCGGCGTGTTCTGGTAGTGGGTGCCGTCGGATGTGAGCGTGCCGTCCGCGACGCACCACTCGAGCACCATGCGGAGCGGTTCGGGTTGCACGTCGCACGCGGTCGCCAGTGCGTCGGCCGTCGTGTGCCCCTGGTGAATCTTGGTGAAGACATCGAGCTCGCTTGCGGTGAAGAGCACCATCGACGAGCGGTGAGCGAGCGCGAGCTGCTGCAGGTGTGCGGCACTGGGCAGCGATCCTGGCGAGGTCACGCCGTCATCTTGAACGGCTGCCGGAAGCCTGTCAATCTTGCCCATCGTGCATCCAACCGCGGTCATCGACATCGTCGGCCTCACGGGAGCCCAGCTCGGACTCGAAACGCCGCACCTCGACGCGCTGCGCCGCAGCGGCTCGAGCGCTCCGATCCGCTCGGCGTTTCCCGCCGTCACCTGCACCGCGCAGGCCACCTACATGACCGGCGTCGCGCCGCGGCAGCACGGCATCGTCGGCAACGGCTGGTACTTCCGCGAGCTCGCCCAGGTGATGTTCTGGCGCCAGCCGGATCAGCTCGTCGCCGGCGAGAAAGTGTGGGAGGCGGCGCGACGGCGCGACGCGTCGTTCACGTGCGCCAAGATGTTCTGGTGGTTCAACATGTATGGCGCGGTGGAGTGGTCCGTCACGCCGCGTCCGATCTATCCCGCCGACGGCCGGAAGATTCCCGAGATCTATTCGTCGCCCGCCGACCTCGGCGCGCGCCTGGCCAGCGAGCTCGGGACGTTTCCCTTCTTCGACTTCTGGGGGCCGAATTCCGGCATCCGTTCCAGCGAGTGGATTGCCGATGCGTCGCTGAAGGTGGACGAGTGGCATTCGCCGTCGCTGCTGATGATCTATCTCCCCCATCTCGATTACGACCTGCAGCGTTTCGGCGCGACTGATCCCCGGGCCCGCCAGCAGATCGCCGTCATCGACCGGCTCGCCGGCCGGCTGATCGAAGCGCTGCGCGCGCGCGGGCGCCGGATTCTCGTGATCTCCGAATACGGGCTGTCCGACGTCAGCCGCCCGGTGCACATCAATCGGGTGCTCCGCGAGGCGGGGTGGCTCGTGGTGCGCGACGAGCTCGGCACCGATGCGTTCGACCCGGGCGCGAGCCGGGCGTTTGCGGTGGCAGATCATCAGGTGGCACACGTCTACGTGCGCGACCGTACGGACGTGCCGGCGGTGAAGGCGCTGCTCGCCGGCGTGCGCGGCGTCGCCGAGGTGGCCGACGCCGACGGGCTCCGCGCCTATGGCCTCGATCACGCACGCTCGGGCGAGCTGGTCGCGATCGCCGACAGCGACGCCTGGTTCACCTACTATTACTGGCTCGACGACGCGCGCGCGCCCGATTACGCCCGCACCGTCGACATCCATCGCAAGCCGGGCTACGACCCCGCGGAGCTCTTTCTGGATCCGGCGCTCACGCTGCCCAAGGTGCGCGTGGCGGCGACGCTGGCGCGCAAGGCGCTCGGGTTCCGCTATCTGATGAACGTGATCCCGCTCGACGCCACGCTCGTGCGCGGATCTCATGGGCGCATCCCCTCGTCGCTCGCCGAGGGGCCGGTGGCGATCTCGTCAGAGGAGGGGGCGCTCTCGGGCCCGGTCGAACCGACGGCGGTCCACGACCTGATGCTCGCGCACCTGTTCGACGACGTCGTCGCGAACCCTAGTCGCCTGGCACCCAGCGCTGCAGGCTGAGCGTGAGCGGACAGCCGATCGCCGCGATCGCCGCCAGCCACGCCGCCGACGGCTCCACGACCAGGATGAACACGGCGTCCACGATCGAGATTCCGGCGATGAGCGCCGGAATCAGCCAGCGCGCATTGGCGCCCGCGCCCTTGGCCACGAGCGTCAGGCCAGCCACGTAGAGGAGCATGACGCCGGCGCCCACCCAGGCGGCTGCCGACACGACGCCGGCGGCTGCCGCCATCAGATACACGAGACCGCGACAGGCGCCCATCACGAGCGGCGCCACGGCGCTGCCCTTGTGGCGCGCGTCGTAGAAGACAATCGCCGCGGCGAGGCCGAGCCCGAACAGCAGGACGTTTCGATTCGACGACACGAGCGCGAGCCCGAGCACCAGCAGCGCGCCCCCGACAGTGAACACCTCGGTCAGCCCCACCTCGCCGCGCGGCAGCGGACGCTCCGGGCGCCCCCGCCGGTCGAACGGCGCATCGAACGCGTCGTTGAGGAACATGCCGCCGGTGTAGAACGCCGAGGCGGACAGCAGGAGCAGCGCGAGCGTTGCCGAGCTGAAGCTCGAGCCGGGCACGCCGATGGCCGAGCCGGCCACGAGCCCTGCGAGGACATTGGACCAGACCGTCGGCAGGTTCGACACGCGGGCCAGGAGCAGGTAGGCCCGGCCGCGGGAACGCGTCTGGAGGATGTCGGCAATCATCTGGTCAGCGTCTTGCTACCGTTGGAGTGCCGGGGCGCAAACCGCCTCACAATTCGCGGGCGGCGGCGACTATAGGCGCCCTTTCGCCGCGGCGGCTGCCGGATCAACTATCCTTTTGAGGCTGTGATGGCCACTCGACGCGTCGAACGCTGGATCCTGGCCCTCATCGTCACGCTGCACCCCGCCCTAGCCGCAGCTCAAGCATCTCACGTCTCGCTCGTGATCGACGACCGAGGCGTGACGCTGGACGCCCGCGACGCGACGCTGCGCGACATTCTCGCCGAGTGGTCTCGCGTGGGAGGCACCAAGGTGCTCAACGCCGAGACGCTCGACGCGCGGCCGGTCACCCTCTCGCTCAGCGGGGTCGGCGAACGCCAGGCGCTCGACATCCTGCTGCGGGACATCGGCGGATACCTCCTCAGCGCGCGACAGGCTGACGAGCACACGCGGTCGCAGTTCGCCGGCCTGGTGGTCGTGGCGGCCCGGACGGCGGCAGCCACCAGCGTCAGCCGGCCCGTGCCGGCACCGTTTGCGTCCCGCCCCGCCTTTGTTCTGAGCGAGCCGTCGCCCGACGTCGAGGCCGCGGAGGAGGCGTCCGAACCCGTGGTGGTCGCGCCGCAGCCGCGAGCCAGAGTACCCGCCCGCGGAGCTCTCGGCCGCGCAGAGCCGTCCGACGCCGCCGGCGAAGCGGTGCCCACGGCGCCGGTCGTCGAGCCTCCGTCCCCTCGGCGACTCCCTCTCATCACCGGCACCACCCCCGACGCGTCGCGTCCGTTCGGAGGCGCGACGACCGCCGCGAGGCCGGGCGAAATCGTCCAGGCTCCTCCCGTCGCGCCGGAATTGACGATGACCGACCCGAGCGTGAAGGGAACCGTCCGGCAAGGGGCGCAGCCGTAACCTGACCCACTCGTGAGCCTGAGCATGAAACGCCGCCGCCCTCGGCCCTCGGCCATCCTTGTCCGGCGTCTCGCCACCGTCTGCGCCCTGACGGCCGGCGCCGGCGCCCTCCCGCCGCTGGTAGGACCGAATACGACGCTCTTCGCGCAACGGGAAATCCGGCCGCCGAAGGAACAGCGTCAGCCCTTCTACGGGCCGCCGCCGCCGCCCTCGCCGGCGGAACGGATCGGCAAGGACCTGGTACGGATCGGCACCATCACGGTCGACACTGCCAGGAAGGAGTTCTCGGTCGGCGGCTTCATCAACGACGTCCAGGTGCTCGAATTCCTCGCCAACACCAAGGGTGGCTGGAAGGCCTACGAGAGCGCCATCGAACTGGACACCAACGCCGTCAATTTCAACGTGTCCTGCCTGCTGATTGGGCTCGACAACACCGACGCCGTGCCCTCGAAGATGCAGTTCGACCCGGCGCCTCCGCAGGGACACCCTCTGGAGCTGTTCGTGGAGTGGGACGAAGGCGGCAAGCCGCGCCGGGTTCGCGCCGAGCAGCTGATCTACAACCGCGTGCTGAAGGAAACCCTGTCGGAGGGCCCCTGGGTCTACACCGGATCGGTGTTTCAACAGAAGGTGCTGTACATGGCTGAAACCGAAGGCGCCTTGATCGGCTTCATGCACACGGTGGCGCCTATCATCGAAAGCCCACGGCCGATTTCAGGCCCGTGGGGCGACACGGAAATCAATCCCGAGTTCAATCTCAAGCCCGGAACCCAGGTCAAGCTGATCGTCCGGGCGCTGCCGAAACCGGCGCGCTGATCCCCGGCGGCAGCCTTCCACCACAAGAAAAACGCGGGCAGATTGCTCTGCCCGCGTTCGTCTTCCGGGGCTCACTTCAGCCCCGATCCTGGGGAGCCAGGCTAGTTCTTGGCTGCCTGCCGGCGCCGCATCGCAACGCCCGCCAGGCCGACGCCGAGGAGCGACATCGTGATCGGCTCGGGGACAACGCGCTCGCCCTCGACGTAGATCAGGGCCTGATGCTCTTCGTTGTCGAACAGGTCGCCGGGGATGGAGAAGAAGCCGCCCGACAGCAGGACCAGGCCGCCGCCGTCCAACGCGAACGGGCCCGTTGGCGCCGGACCGCCGCCGATGACGCCGGCAGAAGCGTTGTTGAAGGCCAGGTCGAAGTTGTAGCCAGGAGCGGGCGAGTTCTGGTCGACGAAGTCGGCGGGCACCGTGAAGGTGGTGGTCCCGTTCACGAACAGCGTCATCCCGCCAAAGTCGACGAAGTCCAGAATCGGGAACCCGAACAGGTTGTTGTCGCCCGTCTGGTTCGAAATGCTGAACTGGCCGCACACCGTCTGAGCGGGTGCCGTCGGCGCGCAGTCCTGCACGGTGTAGAACACGAAGCCAACAGCGAACTGCTCGGCCCACGCGTTCGACGACAGCATCACCGCCGCCAAGGCCAGGACACCGGTCTGAATCAGCTTCTTCATGATGGTCTCTCTTTGCATCCTCGACGCCGAATCAGCGCCTCAACTCTAACGTTCGTCGGCCCGCCCGCTGCAAAATGGGCGCCCACCCCAACCATTGGTAAGATCCGGCCGATTTCCTAATCTCTTCAGCGATCCACTGCCCTGGAACGGTGTTGAAAGACGCCCCTGAGGCAGGCTTTTCTCCGCCACCCGTTGGTGATCCCGAGGGTCTCGACCGAGGCCGAAACCCCCGGGGCACATCTACTTACGGAGCCGCGTAGACCTGCATGTTGGAGCAGTTTTGCGTATCGATACCGGGACCGCTGACCCAGACCCTATACATGTTGGTGGCGATCCCCGCCGGAATCTTGAAGGTGGCCCGCTTGGTGGTGCCGATGATGGTCACGAGCGACGCGGCCTTCACCGTCGTCGGGCTCGCCCCCTTGCACGTCAGCGCGATGTTCACCGTGACGTCGTTGGCCGTGGCGCCCGCGGGCCATGGTCCGCCGATGACCGAGATGTTCGTCACACCGGACGTGCCGTAGCCGGGTGAGGTGCCGACGTTGAGCTTGATCTTGTTGTCCACGTCGCACACGTCGCCCTTGCCATCCTTGTCCGTGTCCTGCTGGTTGGCGTTGGAAATGGTCGGGCAGTTGTCGATGTCGTCGCAGACGCCGTCGTTGTCGTTGTCGATGCAGGCGCCCGCCAGCGACCGCTCGAGCACGAGCGTGTAATAGGCCTGGTTGGACACGGTATCCCACGCGCCCGACGGCTCGGAATACGACCCGCCGGCGACCTGGCGGCTCATGATCGTGTAGGCGTAGTCGTAGTACCAGCCCTTCGGGTAATCGTTGTAGGCGCCATGGCACTGCGCGGGGAAGGCCACACGCGCGCACGGATCACCCACCGGGTTGCGCTGCGCCAGCCGGCCCTGCCCGGCGTCCGCCGCCAGCGTGCCCAGCGCCGACGACTTCAGATTGCCGGCGTTGGCCACCTGGAGATCGTAGAGACGGTAGGCCTTGGAGGAGGAGAACAGGAAATAGCCATAGGACGTGCCCCAGCAATCGGGCGCGTAGGCAATCGTCGTGTAGTTATAGTGCTTCTGCTGCCAGAGGAACGCCTCCTGAACCTGCGTGTCGTTGATCGACGCGCCGCCCAGCCCGGCGGCCCAGAGGCCCGACGCCGTCTGCTGGTAGGAGATGAGCGCGCACCAGATGCCTGACGGCGGGCGGTACTTCCAGCCGCCTTCCGTGCCGCCGCCCTGGGACGCCTGCGTGGCGATGTTGTTGAAATACCCGGTCTTGGTGCGGGACGTGGCCGTGTCGATGGCCGGAATGCGGTTGCCCGGGTCGCCGAAGTCCAGGTAGAAACCTTTCGCGGCGGCCAAGCCACCGGTGACGAACTGCGTGGTCGACGAATCGTCGCCAGGGCCGTTGTAGCCCCAGAAGCCGCTCGTGACGCCGGCGACCGACTGACTCGCAACCGCCCGATCGACCAGCGTGTTGAGCGCGGTGGTGACCGACAGCGTGACGCCGGGCGTGAACGTGGTGTTGACAGCGCACGGGTCGTCCACGTTGTTCGGGTTGGGGCCGCCGGTGCGCTGATAGAAGGACAGCGCCATCATGTCGATGCCGTCCACGTAGGCGGCAAAGAAGCCGCGAGCCACGTGCGCGCCCGACTTGATGATCTGGCTGACGGCATTGCGCGCCAGGCACTTGTGCAGATCGGACGCGCCGTTATACCCGGCCGGGAGCGCGTTCTTTTCGAGCAGCGCCAGCAGGGGCAGACCCGACGCCGGATTGCCGGCGTTCAGATGGCCGGCGCCGATGGCGTAGGCCAGATACGCGTCAATCGTGTCGTTGACGTCTTTCTCGAAATTGGTCTGGGCTGAGGCAACGCCGCAGGTCAGCAACAGGGCGGTTGCGACGCTGGCGAAGGCGCGAAAGATGCGAGGCATGCAGTTTCCTCTCTGGCAGTCGGAACGCGGGCTCTTCAAGGTGTTATTCGTGACCCACCCCTGGCGGCTGCCAGACGCGGGGGAACGACCGGCAGAGGTGCAAAATGCATGCAAAGTGAGCAGGGCTGGTTATTGTTCGAACTATCGCCTGTTTCCGATAACACCCGACAAATTAGTCCGTTAGAGGGGCGACAAAAGATCCGTGGGATGGTCGCCTCAATGACTTCCGCTGCGGTGGGAATGTCTCCCTGCCTTGACCTATGATCGGGGCGCCGAGAGGATCACGAATGACCACGGAAGCCGTCCGGACGGAACCGCCACCCCTGTTGATCGATGCGCCACCCGACGGGGCGGGCGTGCTGACGAATGCCATCGAAGACTTGTACGAGCGACGGCTCGACGTGGCGGTGGTGCGCCGGTCGTGGGCGGACGCGCAACTGGCCAGCGTCGCGGCCTCCCTCGACGCTGACGGGCGCGATCCGGGCTGGAACCGTCCCAACGCCGTCATGCCGCCCGAGGACATCCAGGTGCTCGGAACCGCCGCGACGCCGACCTATTCCACGCCCACCGGCCCGACGCTCGATCGATACATGGAGGACGCCGGCTGGTACGACCGGGCGCCCCTCTTCGACAAGGTGCTGGACCCGACGGCGGCAGTGGCCCGGGGGCTTGGCGCCGTGGCCGGCGGGCGACCCGTCGAGGTCCTGCACGCAGCGGACGGCCGGCGCTTCTCGCCCTTCACGGTGCGCCGTCTCACCGCGGGCAAGGGCATCGGGCTCCACCACGACCTGCACACCTCGCTCGAGATGTTCAAGGACGTGGCCCCAGGCCTCGACCGCCGCACCTTGATCAGTTACGTCTTCACACTGCAGGGGCCTGACGCCGGCGGCGAGCTGTGCGTCTACAACTGCCCGCCGGACGCGCCGAACCCGCCGAAGATGCCGAACGGGTTCTCATGGGACCTGGCGGGTGTCGAGAGGCGCTTCGGCTCGGTCACGATCAAGACCGACACCGGCGATCTGTTCCTCTTCGCGTCGGCGCGGCTGCTGCACCGGGTGGCCCCCGTCGTCGGACCACGCGCACGCTTCACGCTCGGAGGCTTCCTGGCCCTCGACGCGCGCCGCGAGCGCGTGCTGTTCTGGAGCTGACGGCGGCCGCGCTCACCTGCTGAAGGTGTAGGCGAAGCTGGCCGAGGTGCCGGTCGGCGACACCGCTCGCACCACTCCATCGTAGAGCCCCTGCGGAATAGCCGACACGAGCGTGTCGACGTCTACCGTGCAGGTGCCGTCGGAGGCGCGAGCCGGTTTGCCGATGTTGCGCGTCACGACGAGCGCACGGGTGGACGAGTTGTAGACGTCCAGCACGTAGTACGTGACCGTCGCGTGATCGCTGGACGCGTCGAAGATCAGCCGCCACGGGCCCGAGGGGACAGGTGAAGAGCCCGATCCAGATGTTGATGGCGCGGTCGGAATCGGGTCAGCGCTCGAGCTCGACGTCACGGTGACGACCGCGGCGGTGGATGTCGTGACGGCGCCGTCGAAGTCCGAAGCGGTGGCCACGATCGAGTAGACGCCGGCCGCGCTCGCGGTCCACAACGCCGAGTACGGCGCCGCCGTGTCGCTGGCCACGACCGCGCCGTTGACACGGAAGTCCACGCGCGCGACGAGGTCGTCCGGATCTGTGGCGGTGGCGGCCATCGCGATCGCATTTCCCTGCAGGACGAGCTGGCCGCTCGTGGGCGTCAGAAGCGACACGACCGGTGGCGCATTGGCGGGCACCGACACCAGAGACAGCCGGTCGAACGCCGCCGCAGCGAGACTGCCGCTCGATCCCCCCGCGACAGCCAGGCCGGCATAAACCTCGGTTCCGAGCGAATTCGAACTGCTCGCCACCGTCTTCCAGGTAGTGCCGTCGATCGAGTACGACGCGGTCACCATGGAACCGCTCCGATCAAGCTTCAGCGTCACCGGCGCAATGGTGGTGGCGACGCGAGTCTTCGCCGCCGTCTGACCGGCGGCCGTACGCGTCACGAGCACGAGGCCGGCATCGTCGGCGACGAGTGCGGTCTCCACGGCACCGGCGTCGAGCGTCGTGCGCAGCACGATGCCGGCCTGACGTCCGATCGCTCCCTGCGACGCCACCAACCGCGTGGACAGCTTGGCGTCGCCGCGGACACGCGTGTAGACGAATCGGAATCCGTCGGCCGCGCCGGTGAAGCCAACGCCGGAGCTGGCGCCGATGAAGCTGCCGTTCGAATACGACGCGATTCCCGGCTGTACCGCGCTGCCAACGTCGGCCGATGTCCAGCCCGACGGAAGCGTGGGCGTGGTGCTCGACACCGCCATGTTCGACACGGTGGCGGTTGCGAGCGACGTGGGGGCGCGGCTGGTCACCACGATCCCGACGTAGGCAGTGGAGGCGAGCGCGAGCGTCTGCGTGGCGACGGTGGTCCACTGCGAGCCGTCGATCGAAACCAGCGCCTTGATCGCCGGCCCTACCCGCTCGAGGCGCAACCAGGTGCCACGGGCCGCAGGGTTCGAGACCGTATTGCCCCCTGTCACCAGGCGGCTGCGGACTGTCACGCCGGAACCACCCATCAGGATTGACGCGTGACGCGCGGACGCCGCGGACGACTCTCGCATCATGAGGCCGGCCTCGACCGTCGAGCTGCCGGCCAGGCCCAGAAGACGGATCGTGACCGCGCCGTCTCCGGTGAGTTTCTGATACAGAAACATGAACTGATCGGCCGTGCCGCCGATTCCGATGCCGGCGCCGCTCACGCTGAAAGCAGGGCAGCCGGTCGAAGCAGAGCACGGGGCGTCGGTGGCGGAGCCGCGCACGACCGGGGAGCCGATGTCGGCGGCCGTCCACGCGCTTGGCAGCGCGCCTCCGGCCTGAGCGTTCGTTTCAGAGACCGCAACAGCGATGAAGAACACGAGGACGGCGGGGACGAGGCGAAAACAGGGTTGAAGTTGCTTGTGCACCGGTCCAGCCGTAGGCACCTTCGATGCCAATTCGTGCATGAGCTGCTAAATCATAGACCATCTGTCGCTTAGCGCCACGTTTGGGACATTTCCCGGGTCGGTTCGCGACGGGATTCCGGCGTGTAGTTACACGCACGTCCGATCGGAATCTGTTCAGCTCTCGGCCGGCAAGGCGCGCCGGCGGCGAACTTCAGTGGGCACGCGCTGAAACTAAAGGCGCCGGCCAGACCCTCGCGACTCGCGAAAACGCGCCGGAAATGAACCCGTCGTGCTCGATCGACGTGCGCATCGCCACGCGCCGTTGCGGAGCATTGCGCGCTCGAAGGCGCGCTTCACGCACCGGCGTCGGTGACGGTCGGATTCCCGACACATTCCAGTTCAGGCCGGGTCTTCCGATTGCTCTTTTGCGGCCGACCGACGATGCGAGAGTCCCTTTCTTTGCGAACGCTGGGCATCCTGCTGATGGCGACAGCCTTCGCGGTTTCGTCCGCCCGGGCCCAGGCCCCGACGCCGGACGGTGCCGAGGGCAGCGCCCCTGACACTCGACAGCCCCAGTGGACGGCGCGCCCGCTGTTCAGCGAGACAGAGGTCTACGTGCTGCCCAAAGGCGCCACGGCCCTCGTCTTCGACCTGCGGCCGACGACGTCCGCCAGCGGCCCCACCGTGACCCGGAGCGCGTATCGCGCGGAGTTTGGACTACCCGTCCGCTTCCAGCTGGGGCTGCACGCCACGGGGCGGACGACCGGCCGCCAGGACGGAAGGATCGGCAACATCGATGCGCAGGCGCTCGAGATGCGATGGGCGGTGGCGGACTGGGGACGAGCCTTTGGCAACCCCACCATTCAGGCCGGTTGGACTGAGGCCAGCCGCGGCCCCGACATCGGCGAGCTGAAGCTGCTGCTCGGCGGCGGCATCGGCCCCGCCTGGCACTGGGGCAGCAACGTCGCGTGGACTCAGGAGGCCAGCGGGGAGAGAGCAGTTGATCGGGCGTGGAGCGCTGGCGTCAGCTACGCGGCGGGCCGGTTCGCGTCGGTCGGCGTCGAGACGCGGCTGGCGCTGGTCGATCGGCTCGCAGCGGACGGCCGCTCCCGCACCTCGATGACTCGGGAGCTTCTCGCCGGACCGAGCCTGCAAATCCGCCCGGCGCGGCGGCTGTATCTCGACGTGGCGGCGCTCTTCGGGACGACCACCGCGGCGCCTCGCTCGAGAATGGCGCTGATCGCGGGCTGGGAGTTCTAAAGGGCCTTGGGCCTTGGGCCTTGGCCGATCGTTCACACCCGCCGCCGTACATGAAAACGCCCGCCTCTTTCGAGGCGGGCTGAAAAAACTCCCGGCAGCGACCTACTCTCCCATGCACCTACGCACACAGTACCATCGGCGGTAGCAGGCTTAACGACCGTGTTCGGAATGGGAACGGGTGGGACCCTGCCCCTATGACCACCGGGAACCTTGTCGACAGCCGGCAACGGGCCTGACTGTCAATCTCACTTGCCTGGGGTTCGACAGGGTGGAGCGTAGCTATCAGCCGCGCCTCATCGCCCTATCGATCGTCCCAGGACATTTCAAAGAGCTACGACGATCATAGCCGACAACTGAATACCCTGCAAACGGTAGCCCTTCACAATCACGCAACATGCATTGCTGAAGAGAGAAAATATGGTCAAGCCGCACGGCTCATTAGTACCAGTTAGCTCAACACATCGCTGTGCTTCCACACCTGGCCTATCAACCTGGTCGTCTACCAGGAGCCTTCAGAGGGATTACTCCCTGGGAGATCTCATCTCGTGGAGGGTTTCACGCTTAGATGCATTCAGCGTTTCTCCCTTCCGAACGTAGCTACTCGGCACTGCCACTGGCGTGACAACCGATACACTAGAGGTTCGTCCAACCCGGTCCTCTCGTACTAAGGTCAGCCCCACTCAAATCTCCTGCGCCCATCACAGATAGAGACCGAACTGTCTCGCGACGTTCTAAACCCAGCTCACGTACCGCTTTAACCGGCGAACAGCCGGACCCTTGGAA
>DASYRM010000058.1:0-54935 GCA_036004405.1 Vicinamibacterales bacterium | reverse complement strand
CGGCGCCACGCAGGCGGCCGCGGCAGGAAACTTCGGCGCGGCGCTGCTGACCGGCACGACCGACCCGACGTTCCCCGAGCGGCAGACGTCGATGATCGTCGACCCGCCGAACGGCAAGCTGCCTCAGCTCACGCAGGAAGGCCTCCGTCGCTCGGCGCTGATGAAGAGCAGCTGGTCGCTCGGTCCCGAGGAAAAACAGATCTGGGATCACTGGACGGATTTCGACAGCTGGGACCGCTGCATCACGCGCGGCATGCCGACGTCGATGATGCCGTATCGCTACAACAACGGCGTCCGCATCATGCAGACACCCGGTTATGTCGTGCTTGACCTCGAGATGGTGCACGAAACCCGCATCGTGCCGGTGGACGGGCGTCCGCCGCTGCCGAAGGTGTTCACGGAATACATGGGTGAGTCGCGCGGCCACTGGGAGGGCAACACGCTGGTCGTCGTAACTACCAACTACAAGCCGGGCCCTTCGGCGACGAACATCGGCGTCGCGGGTTCGCCCCAGGGCAACCGCTTCCCGGTGAGCGATCAGATGAAGACCACCGAGCGCTTCACACGGCTCAACGGCGACATGATGCTCTACGAGATCAAGACGGAGGATCCGGTCGTCCTCACGCGCTCGTGGACGGCGCGCTACCCGCTCAAGAACGATCCCACCTACGAGTGGTGGGAGTACGCCTGCCACGAGGGCAACCGGACGATTGGCGACTACATCCGCACGTCGCGCGCCGAGCGCGCGGCGCAGGCACAGGGCAAGTAGAGGCATGGTGTCGATGAAGCTGCGAAATAGCAAACCGGCGTTGGGCCGGTTTGCCAGACAGAATCACGCAGGCCGCTTTAGCGGCGTGCGTGTGGTGGCTGTCGCCGCCGCCGTGCTCGTGTCGGGGTCGCAGACGCCTGCGGCGGTCAACGACCCGGTGACCACCGACGCCGGCAAGCTGTCGGGCGTGACGCTCAAGTCGGGCGTGCGCGCGTTCAAGGGCATCCCGTTCGGCGCGCCGCCGGTGGGCGACCTGCGCTGGAAGGAGCCGCAGCCGGTTCCGAAGTGGGACGGCGTCCGCAAGGCCGAGCAGTGGGGCAACGCCTGCGTGCAGCCGAACCAGCCGAACCGCAACCCCAACAACGTCACCGTGGATCTGCCGGACTCGCCGAAGATGAGCGAGGACTGCCTGTATCTCAACCTGTGGACGTCGGCGCCGCGTGCGAGCGCGAAGCAGGCGGTGATGGTGTGGATCTTCGGCGGCGCCTACTCCGAAGGCGGCGGCAACACGCCGCACAACGACGGCGAGAACCTGGCGAAGAAGGGCGTGGTGGTCGTCAACTTCAACTACCGCCTCGGCCCGTTCGGGTTCTTCTCTCACCCCGAGCTCACCAAGGAGTCGGGACACAACGCGTCGGGCAACCAGGCGCTGGCCGACAGCCTGGCGGTGCTGCGCTGGGTGAAGACGAACATCGCGGCCTTCGGCGGCGACCCGAACAACGTGACGATCTTCGGTGAATCGGCCGGCGCGGCCATGGTGGGCGGGCTGGTAGGATCGCCGCTCGCCAAGGGGCTGTTCCATCGAGCCATCAGCGAGAGCGGCGCGTGGATGGGCCTGGGCATGGGGCCGATGCTGCCGCGTGCCCGCGCGGAACAGCAGGAGGTCATCGTGCCCGGCGCACGCGGTCGCGGCCGCGGCGACGGCGCGCCTTCCGGCCCTCCGCCGCCGGCCCCACCGCTGCCACCGCTCGCCGAACTGCGGGCGCGCCCGGCCGACGAGGTCACGAAGACGCTACGCGGGGCCGGCATGATCGTCGACGGCTACATCGTGCCCGAGGACGAATCGCTCACGTTCGCCAACGGCCGCCAGAACGCGGTGGACGTGATTGCCGGCTTCAACAAGGACGAGCACACTAGCCTGGGCGGCAACGTCGCCTTCCGCGACACCATGGCGTGGCACATGCGCCTGTTCGTCGAGCGGCAGGTGGCGCTCGGCAGGCGCGGCTACTGGTACACCTTCACGCACGAACCGCCAATCGAGCCCGGCGCGCGCGATCTGAAGGCGACGCACGCCACCGAGATCGTCTACGCGTTCAACAACCTGTGGGCCCCGCGCGTCTTCCCGGATGCCAGCTCGCCGAAGCTGGCGATGGCGTCGGAGAAGGACAAGGCGATGGCCGAGCAGATGTCGTCGTACTGGGTCAACTTTGCCAGGACCGGCGATCCCAACGGCACCGCCCGCCCGAAGGGCGGGCAATCAAACGCTGTCCTGCCCAACTGGCCGCCGTTCAAAGACCGCAACGCGCCGCCGCACGTGCTCGGCGAAATCAAGGAATACCCGAGCGCCGACACCTTGAACGCCTACGACGCCAAGTACGCCGAGGTCATGAAGACGCTTCCGTAGAGGCGGACCTACAGGTCCGCCTCTACGGAGATCCGCTCGCCGGTCCGCTCGTCGAAGTAGTGCAGACGGTCGGGCCGCAGCCGCAGGCCGACGCGCTCCTGCACGGCGATCGCGCGGTCGGCGGCCACCACGACCCGTACCAGCTCACTGTCGGGCCGGTCGGCCCGCACGTGCACCAGCGTTGCGGTGCCGAGCCGTTCCACGACCTCCACCTGCCCGTCCACATCCCCTGCGCCGGGCGGCATCACCTCGACGTCGTGTGGCCGGATGCCGAGGTCGCGCCCGTCTGAACGCCACACGTTCATGGCGGGCGACCCCACGAACCGGGCGACGAAGACGTTGGCCGGCCGCCGAAACACCTCGAGCGGCGTGTCGAGCTGTTCGAGCCGGCCGTCCCGCATGACGGCGATGCGGGTGCCGAGCGTCATCGCCTCCTCCTGATCGTGCGTGACGTACACCATGGTCGTGCCCAGACGCCGATGCAGGAGGGCCAGCTCGGCGCGCGTGCTCGCCCGCAGCACGGGGTCGAGGTTCGACAACGGCTCGTCCAGCAGGAACGCCCGCGGCTGGCGCACGAGGGCGCGTCCGAGCGCCACCCGCTGCCGCTGGCCGCCCGACAACTGCGCGGGCTTGCGTTCGAGCAGCGCGTCGATACCGAGCAGCCGGGCGGCGTTGTCCACGCGCGCGGCCACTTCGGCCGCGTCCACTCGCCGCATGCGAAGGCCGAAGGCGAGGTTGTCGCGCACGGTCTTGTGCGGGTAGAGCGCGTAGTTCTGGAACACCATCGCGAGATCGCGTGCCTGCGGCGGGTCGCTGGTGACGTCGCGCCCGCCGATGTGGATCCGGCCCGCCGTCGGTTCGTCGAGCCCGGCAATCAGCCGAAGCAGCGTGCTCTTGCCGCTGCCCGAGGGTCCCAGGACGACGAGCAGTTCGCCGTCGGCGATCTCGATGCTCACGTCGCGCACCGCCAGCCCGCCGGGGAACGCCTTCGACACTCCGCGCAGCGCGATCGCCGACACGCTACCCTTTCACCGCTCCCGACGCGAGGCCGGCGACGATCCGCCGCTGCGCCACGACGACCACCGCGGCCACCGGCACGGTCGCGACGATCGCGCCGGCGAGGATCTGTCCCCACGGCACCTGGTACTGCCCGCGAAAGAGCGCGATGGCGACCGGCACGGTGTAGCGTTCGGGCCCCAGCGTGAACGACAGTGCGAACAGGAACTCGTTCCAGCTGTAGAGAAAGGTGAGGATGGCCGTGGTGGCGAGCCCCGGCCAGGCGAGTGGCAGCAGAATCTCGCGAAACGCCTGCAGCCGTCCGGCGCCGTCCACGAGCGCGGCTTCTTCGAGGTCGGACGGCAGCTGGCGGAAATAGCCGACCAGCAGCCAGATCGTGAGCGGCATGGCGAACGAGAGGTACGGCAGCGCGAGCCCGGGGTAGCTGTTGAGGAGTCCGGCCGCTCGAAGGACGACGTAGAGCGGCGAAACGATCGCGATCTGCGGAAACATCGACACGGCGAGGACGAAGGCCAGCAGCGGCGCCTTGCCGCGAAAGCGCAGCCGGGCGGCCGCATACGCGCACAGGGCGCCGAGCACCACCGACACGACGGTGGTCACCCCGGCCACGACGAGCGAATTGACGATCGGCACCCAGAAGTCGTGCTCCTCGAACAGCGCCCGATAGTGCGTGAGCACGAGCGCCCGGGGGACGAGCGACGGCGCGGCGAAGAGCCGCGACTCGGGGGTCAGCGACGACAGCACCGCCCAGTACAGCGGCAGGATCAGCGCCACCACGAGCACAGCCGTCACCACGGGCCACCCCCATCCGCGACGGGTCACGGTCGTCGCTCCAGAAACGCGTCGCTGCCCAGCACGCGAATGGCAGCCAGCGCCAGGCCGAACGCGGTGACGAAGACGATCACCGACAGCGCGGCGCCGAAGCCGAAGCGCAGGTTCTGCAGCAGGGTGCCGAAGGTATAGAGCGCGATCGGCTCGGTGGCCGTGCCGGGGCCGCCGCCCGTCATCACGTACACCACGTCGAAGACTCGCAGCGCATCGAGCGTGCGGAACAGAAAGGCCACCAGCAGCGCCGGCCGGAGCAGCGGCCAGGTGACGCCGGTGAAGCGCCGCCAGGGGCCGGCCCCGTCCACGGCCGCGGCCTCCGAGAGCGCCGGGTCGATGGCCTGCAGGCCGGCGAGCAGCAGCAGCGCGACGAAGGGCGTGGTCTTCCAGACGTCGGCCAGCACGATCGGCACCCATGCGGCCACCGCATCGGCGAACCACGTCGGCGCCGTCACACCCGCGCGGGCGGCCAGCGCCGTGGCGAGCCCCGCCGGGCTTTCGAAGATGAAGCGCCACACGAGCGCCACGACCACGGTGGGGAGCGCCCACGGCAGCAGCACCGCGGTGCGCACCAGGCCCGCCGCCCGGCGCACGCGATCGAGCCCGAGTGCGAGGACGAGGCCAAGCGTGAGCTCGATCGACACGGAGAGCGCGGCAAAGACGCCCGTGTGTCCGACGGCGCTCCAGAACCGGCGGTCGCCCATCGCGGCGGCGTAGTTGGCCAGCCCGACGTACGGCCGCCCCAGCCACGGCATGCGCAGATCATGGAGGTGCAGCGACTCCCAGACCGTCCATCCGATCGGGAACACGGCAACGGCGGCAATGATGCCGAGCGCCGGCAGGACGAGCGCCCACGCCAGGCGCGCTTCGCGGCGCCGCCACGACGGCGGCGCCACTGGCGGCGGGCTCGCCGCGGTCATGCCGGCGGCCCCAGTCGCGCCGCCGCGAGCAGCGCACGCATGGCTACCGCCGCCTCGCGCAGCGCGTCGCGCGGCGGCTGCTGCCGCGTCAGCGCGCGATGGAGCGACACCTGGAGGATCTCGGAGAGCTGGCTGTAGACCGGTGTGATCGGCCGTGGCGTCGCGCGCTCGATGATCGCCAGCGCGTCGGCGAGCGGCATCGAGATGGCCGCAGCGAGCTCGCGGGTGCTGTACAGCGCCGGCCGGGTGGGAAACTCGCCCGCGATCCGCGCACGCTCAATCATCTGCTCGGGCTGGAGCAGGTAGTCCACGAGGGCATAGGCGTCGTCGGGCTGATCGCTGTGCGCGTTGATCGCCAGCGCCGAGCCGCCGAGCGTGGCCGTCGGCGCGCCGCCCGGCGCCGCCGGCATGGGTGCGACCGCGAAGCGGCCGGCCACCGTCGAGGCCGGCTCCTCGAGCAGCCCGTAGGCATATGGCCAGTTCCGCATGAACACCGCCTGCCCGTTCTGGAAGGCAAACCGCGTCTGCTCCTCCTGCCAGGTCAGCACCGACGGGGGCACGACGCCGTCGACGTAGATGGCGTCGAACATGGCGGCCAAGGCGCGCTGCGCCGGTTCGGAATCGACCGCCACGGCCCCCCGATCGTCGAGCACCCGCCCGCCGAATGCGCCCAGATACTCGAGGAACACGGTCACGAGCCCCTCGTAGCGGGCGCCCTGCCAGACGAAGCCGAAGGGGACGCCGCGATCGTCGCGGCCCCGCGCCAGGCTGGTCAGCTCGCCGAGGTCGCGCGGCGCGTGAGGGACGAGATCGGTGCGCCAGTACAGCATGCCGACGTCGACGAACCACGGCAGGGCGTACACCGAGCGGTTCCAGCGGGCGGCGGCGACCGCCGGGGCGAGGAACGCCTCGAGAGGCGGGTGAAAGCGATCAAGGTTGGCGATCCAGCCGGCCGCGGCGAACTCCGGCGTCCACACGACGTCGAGCTGCAGGATGTCGGGTTCGGACGCCCGCGCGTTCAGCCAGTGCACGTAAAGCTGGTGGCGCTGGTCGGCCGCATCGGGGGTGGCGCGGACGGCGACCCGGATCGACGGGTGCTCGCGCTGGAAGCGATCGAGCTGCCGGCGGATGACGTCGCCTTCCCTGCCGACCACGCTGCCCGAGAACGTGAGGACGGCAGGAGCGGATCCGGATGCGCAATCGACGGCAGCGAACGCCAGAGCCGTTACGACGAATCGAATCCACCTGGCCATGCCGGCTGTGCGAACAGTGTCACTATACTGGCCCGGCGGAGGGGACACGCATGAGGCAGATGTGGCTGGCTGCGATCGCCGTTCTCGGTTCGATTGTCGTGCCGCTGGCTCAATCGAGCGACGAGCTGGTGCACGACGGGCGCAATCCCGACAACGTCACCACGCAGAGCATGGGGCTGCACCGGCGCAGCTACAGCCCGCTCAAGCAGATTACCCGGGCCAACGTGAAGCGCCTCGTGCCGGTGTGGAGCGCCAGCCTGATGAACGACATGGGCGAGCTGGCCGCGCCCACCGTTTACGATGGCGTGATGTACGTCATCAACGGCAAGTGGACGTTCGCGATTGACGTCGAAACCGGCCGGCAGATCTGGCGCACGCCGGTGCAGCTCGAGCCCGGCATCACGCGCGCCGCCATCACCCGCGGCGCCGCCACCATCTACAACGGCAAGCTGTTTCGCGTCACCATCGACAACCACGTCCTGGCGCTCGATATGAAGAGCGGCAAGGAGCTGTGGAACCAGAAGTTCGCGGACGCGAGCGAAGGCTACTACGCGACCAGCGCGCCAATCGTCGCCAATGGCGTCGTCATCTCGGGGATGGCCGGGGGCGAATCCACGACGCGCGGGTTCCTCGACGGCTGGGATCCGGACACCGGGAAGAAACTGTGGCGCCGTTACACGATTCCCGCGCCCGGCGAGCCCGGGTCCGAGACGTGGCCGAAGAACAGCGACGCGTGGAAAACCGGCGGCGGGCCGACGTGGCGCTCGGGCTCGTACGATCCCGAGCTGGACCTCGTGTACTGGGGCGTCGGCAACGCCGAGCCGTACGATCCGCGCCCGCGCGGCGCCCTCGACAGCCTGTATACGTCGAGCGTCATCGCGCTCCGGCCGAAGACCGGCGAGATCGTCTGCCACTACCAGTACACGCCCAACGATGTCTACGACGTGGACGGCACCGACGAGCAGGTGCTCGCCGACCTGCGCGTGAACGGCCAGATGCGCAAGGTGATGATCCAGGCGAACAAGAACGGATTCATGTACGTCGTCGACCGGACCAGCTGCGCGTTGATTGCGGCGCACCCGTTCGTGAAGGTCAACTGGGCATCGCACATCGACATCGCCACCGGCCGCCCGGTGCTCACCGACGTCTACAAGCGGTTCCTCGCCGGCGAGGAAGTGGAGATCTGGCCGTCGCGCGGCACCAACGCGGTGCCGATCGCGTTCAACCCGGCCACCGGGCTGATCTACGCGAGCACCTGGAACCTGCCGCGCATCCAGAAGCTGGCGACGACGCCCCTGCCAACGGCACCCGGCAGCGCGACGACCGGGGTCGTGTCCCGTCTGCCCGAAGTGAAGCCTGGCGACGCCTACGGTCATCTCGACGCGATCGACCCGGTGACAGGCCAAAAGAAATGGAGCGTGCCGCTGACCGATTTCCCCAGCTCCTCGGGAATGCTGGTCACGGGCGGCGGCCTGGTGTTCACCGGACGCCTCACCGGCGAGTTCATGGCGCTCGATGAGGAGACCGGCAAGACGCTGTGGCAGTTCAAGACCGGCTCGAGCGTCAACTCCACCGCGATCACCTACACGCACAAGGGGCGGCAGTACGTGGCCGTCGCCTCGGGTCTCGGCGGTGGGCTGGCGAATCGCTACGCGGCCGACAAGGTGCCGACGGGCGGCGCCATCTACACGTTTGCGCTGGCGAACTGATGCGGGCGCTTGCGCTCGGGCTGAAGCCGTCGCCAGACTGAGTACGGACTGAGTACGTGGGGGCCGCCTTCAAGCGGCCCGTGCTACTGCTCCAGCCGGCGACCCGATGCGCCGATACCGGGACGATGGCGGATTCCCGGGGCGCGTCGCGGACCGGCACGAGGCTCACCCTCGCGCTGCTCGGCTACTTCGTGCTGGTGACCGCCGTCATCACGCTGAGCCCATTCGACTTCTCGATGCGGCGGCTGCGGATGTCGCTGGCCATCGTCCCCGCCGACATCGTCGCCAACATCGCGCTCTTCCTGCCCCTCGGGTTCCTCGGGCGCGGCCTCACCGACGGGTCGGCGCGCAGCGGCCGCCGCGTCGTGTGGATTGCAGCCGCGTGCAGTCTGCTGATCGAGACCGCCCAGCTCTTTCTCCGCCGCCGCTACGCCGGCCCGATGGACGTGGTCACCAACACCGCCGGCGCGTGGCTCGGCGTGCTGGCGCGCGACCGCATCGAGCGCTGGGCCTTGTGGCATCCGCAGCTGGTCGGCCGCGTCGGACTCGACGTGCCGCTCGTGGGCGTGCTCTACCTGCTGGTCCCCCAGCTGTGGCTGAGCAGCGTCGGCCTGATCCAAGACCCGCGGCGCAGCGTCACCACGCTCCTGCTCGGATGCGCCGGCAGCATCGTGCTCGTGGCGCTGCACCGGCACCGCTGGCAGAGTGGGGTACGTGTGGCCACGCACGTGGTGCCGCCGCTCGCTGTGCTCTGGTTCATGACCGGTGCGCTGCCGGCCGCCACCGCATCGCCCGCCGCGTTCGGTGCGCTCGGCCTGGCGGTCGCGGGGCTCACCGCGTGGCTGCTGCGGCGGCCCGAGTCGAGCGAGCCGCGTTTCGAAATCGCGACGCTTCGCCGCTTCGTGCCGATCTTCGTGCTGTATCTGATGGTGACGTCGCTCTGGCCGCCGATGCGGCCGCTCGCGCCGTGGCACGGCGCGCTGCTGTTCGCGAACCGGTTGAACGGCGCCGGCGTGGTGGACGTGCTGCTGCTGCTCGAGCAGGTCGGCGGGTTCACGCTGCTTGGCTATGCCGTCGCCGAATGGCGCGGCCGTCGCGAGCTGTCGCTCGCCTCGGACCTGCCGCCGCTCGTCGCCGCCGCCGCCGCGTGCGCGCTCGGGCTCGAGGTGGTGCAGGGGTTCCTGTCGGGGCCCGGCGCGTCGCTGCTGCGCGCCATGCTGTCCACGAGCAGCGCCGCCTATGGCGTGGCGGTGTATCACCTGGCGCGCGCGCACGTGCGCAATCTGCGCGCCGAGACCCCCGCCGCCGACGCGTCAGCTACCGAAGCCGCCTAGCGGAACAACGACGCCAGGCGGCCGCGCGACTGCACGACCACGCGATTCCGGCCGCGTTTCTTGGCCTGATACAGCGCCTCGTCGGCCCGCCGCACCAGCGTGTCGAGCGTATCGCCGGCGCCGCTCTCGGCAACGCCGGCGCTCAGCGTGAAGCACACCGACTGCGGCCCCTCCGCCCCGTCGTAGGTAAACGGCCGCGCCGCCAGCTCCTGGAGCACGCGCGCGAGCCGGGCCTCGGCCTCGGCGGCGGTGGCGCGCGAGAAGAGCACGGCGAACTCCTCGCCGCCGTAGCGCGCCACGAAGTCGGTGTCGCGCACCGACGACTGCAGCCACTGCGCGGCGCACAGGATGACGCGATCGCCCACCAGGTGGCCGTGCGTGTCGTTGACGGCCTTGAAGTGGTCGATGTCGGCGATGGCGAGCACGAACGGCTCGCCGGACTGGCCCGCGAGCTCGAGCCAGCGGCCGAGCATCTCGTCGAAGCGGCCGCGGTTGGCAATGCCAGTCAACGCGTCGGTCGCGGCCTGCTCCCGCGCCTCGCTTAAGCTGACCTGCAGCGTCTCGATCCGGCGCTGCAGCCGCGATCGCGTCTTCTCTTCGTTGCGCTTCTGCTCCTCGGTGGCTTCCTTCAATCGGCTCGATTCCCGCGCGATGCGCGTCTTCAGCTCGCGCAGGTCGTCGATCTCGACCAGCCGCTCCATGCGGTCGGAGCTGGCCAGCAGCTCGGCGTGAAAGTCGCTGGACTCGCCCGCGAGGCGGCTCACGGTCTCGCGCAGGACGTCGATGAGCTCCGCGTACTCGTGTTCACGCTCGAGCAGATAGGCGCGCGCCCGCGTCAAGTAGTCGTCGCAGGCGTCGGGAAACGTGGCGACGACGGCGCTCGCCTCGGTCTCGTCGAGCCGCCGGCGGAACTCCTCGACCTGCGCGAGGAACGCCCGCGACTGCAGCCGGCTGCTGTCGATGGTTGCCTTGTGCAGCACGGCGCTCAGGCGGTCGAGCAGCTCGTCGCGCGTCCGTTGGCTGACCCGGACAGGCCCAGTTCGGTCAAGCCGTTTCCCATCCTGGACGGTAATCGGCCCGCCGCGTGCAGAGCTGGAGCCTGTCTCGCCGAAGCGCGCGTTACTCGAGGCGCGAAGGCGGACGGAAGCGGCGCAGCAGCTCGTAGAGGACGACACCCGCGGCGGTGGCAACGTTCAGCGATCGCTTCTCGCCGAGCATCGGAATCCGGACGTGCGTCTCGATGCTGCTGGCCAGATCCGTTGCCACTCCGTCGGTCTCGTGGCCGAAGACGAGGCAGACCGGCCACACCGGCGTCCACTCGTACAGATCGATCGCCTGCGGCGAGTTCTCGACCGCCGCCACACGGTAGCCGGCCGCGGCCGCCGCCGCGACCGCCGCGGCGGTGTCGGACACGTACTCCCACGGCACCGATGTTTCCGCGCCGAGTGCCGTCTTGGCGATGCCGCGCCGCTGGCGGCTCCCCTGGTCGGGGCGCGGCGTGATGCCGCACAGGACCAGCCTTTCCACCGCGCAGCCGTCCGCGGTGCGGAAGAAGGCGCCGGTGTTGTACAGGCTCCGGATATTGTCGAGGACGACGATGACGGGCAGCCTCACGGCGCTCGAAGGCCCGCGCCGACGTGCACGTTGAACACGCGCACCCCCAGCTCGCGCGTGTCGGAACTGGCCAGGCCCGTGATCGACGCCGGCACGAACGTGGGCCGGACGTGGACGTCGAGCTCCAGGGTCGGCGCACTGCCCAGTCGCGCCGCCGGCAGCGCGACCCGGTGGATGCGCCGCACACCGGGATCGATGGCGAGCGTGGCAAGGAGATCCGAGCCGACCCGGAGTTCCGCGGTCTGCCGGCCCACCGCCATCACCGGCTGGTCGATCTCGAGCGACAGCACCACGTCACGCTGTGGGCGGCGGAACGAGAGCCGCGCGTCTCCCGTCGACCACCGCCACTCGTTCGCCTGCTGCTGCTCCACGCGCTCGGCGCCGTGCCACCCGTCGCCGAACACCACGAACAAGTCATTCGATGCGGCCGTCACCTCGAAGCCGCCGGCCGCCGGGTTGCCGGCAACCGTCATCGGCACACGCGCGCCGTCGGCGCGTGAAAACACGCCGGCCTCGACGCGAACGGGCCCCGGGGATGCCGTGCGCGGCACGAACATCGGGCGGCGGTAAGTCACCTCGGCGTCGCCCCACGTCGCGGGCGCGGTCGGAGGCTCGTGATCGTCTGTCCACAACAGCGCGCCGGCGGCGTCGACCACGTGCACGAACACCCAGGCATCGGCCGGGAGCGCCGCTCCCCGGGCAAGCCGCGCGAAGCGATACTCGATCTCGATCGGCGCGCCGGCCTCGACCGACGACTGCCCCGCCGCGACCGACACGGTCCCCGAGGGGGCCGCGGGTTCCGGCGGCTTGCGGCACGCCGCGAGCACCAAGGCCACGCCGATCGCGACGGCGAACGAGCGGTTACGCGCGCGTGGGTTCACGACCGGGCATCATCGCACGTACTCGGTGACGATCGTCTCGCCGCGCTGGTAGCGCTCGCGCGCCGCCGGCTCGTAGACGCGCACCTGCGGCGCGATCTCCATCCGCGGTGGCCAGTCGAGGCGCGCCAGATCGCTGGTGGCGAACCGCGCGCGAAACGCCGCCTCTTCGCCGCTGTCGAGCAGAACGAACGGCTCGAGCCCGTGGTCGCGGCCGAACGCCACGGCGCGGTCGAGCGACGCGGGATCGAGCGCGTCCCACACCAAGGTTTCGCGCCCCGCGTAGTAGCGCACGCTGCCGCTGAAGCGGCTGGTGATCAGCAGGGCGTTCGGCGGCAGGCGGCGGGCAACGGCGTCGCCCGTGCTCGCGTACACCGACTCGAGCTGACGGAGCGCGAACGCCTGATGCCGCCGCGCGGTCCACGCGCCGGCGACCGCCAACGCCACCGCGGCAACGCCGAGGACGGCGGACACCCGCCGCATCGACACACGCTGCACGATGGCCGCACCCGTTCCCAGCAGCAGGACGGTCAAAGCGGGCATCGCCGGCAGCAGGAATCGAACGTAGGACCAGTCCTCGAACACGAGATATGGCAGATACACGGCGAGCGTGACGCCGGCGAACGCGAGACACAGCGCCGCGAACGCGCGCGGGAGAAGGAAGGGCGCGGCAAGCGCCAGCAGCACCAGCGGCGTCTGCGCCTCGAGCAGCCACGCACCGTAGCGGGAGACGTTGGTCGCAACGTGCGCGAGCGAGAAGATGTCGCTCACGGCGCCGTAGCCCGAGGCGAGCGGCGAGCCGTAGAACTGCGTTTGAATCAGCGCCACCGCGACGCACCCCACCGCGCACGGCGCGGCGTAGGCGCCGGCCTGCTGGAGGCGTTGGCGCCATGAGTGGCGCCTCCGCAGCAACAGATACATGCCGACCACGACCCCGAGTGGCAGCAGATTCGGACGGATCAGAATGGCCGCGGCAGCACAGATTCCGGCAAGGAGCGCGGCCCGCGCGCCGGATCCGGTGACGACGGCGAGTGTCAGCGTCCACAATGCCGCCGCCGGCACGTCGCTCATCGGCTGAACCACCTGATAGAGAACGATCGGATTGGACGCGATGACGAGCGCCGACGCCAGGCCCACACTGGCGTGGAGGCGGGCCCCCAACAGAAACGTGGCCCACACCAGCCCCACGCCGAAGAGCGGAAACACCAGAAACATGGCCGCGCGGCCGCCAGTCGCGCGGAAGAGCGCCATGAACATCGACAGCCCCGAGGGGCAGATCGGCACGATGGCGCCCGGCACCGTCGGCGACGGCACATGTCCGGCGGGGGCGAACGCGAGCGCCGCATCCGGCCAGGGTGCCTGCGGCGTCAGCCGGTCGGGCTCGACCAGGCGTCCTGACGCCCATCGCTCGGCCTGGAGGACGTAGCACGACGAGTCGGACCCGCCCGCCACGAAACTGCCGAAACGCGCGGTGACGATCACGAGGGCGGCGCAGATGCCAGCGAGCGCCAGCGGGATCAGCAGCCGGGGCATGCGGCGTCAGCGCGCGCGGCGGAAGCGCTCGGCCACCAGCACGTTGATGGCTTTGAAACCGTCGCGCCAGCCGATCTTCTTGCCCTGGCGCCGGGTGCGGGCCTCGAAGCGCACGGGCAGCTCGGTGACGTGGTGACCGGCCCGCAGCAGTCGGGCGGTGATCTGCGGCTCGATGTCGAAGCGGTTCGCCTCGAGGCGCAGCGACCGCGCCACGTCGGTGCGCATGATCTTGTAGCAGGTCTCCATGTCCGTGAGCGACGCGCCGTAGAGCACGTTGGTGACGCCGGTGAGGAAGCGGTTGGCGGCCGAGGAGAGCCAGGGGCCGCGCGGGGCGCCGTTGAGAAACCGGGAGCCATAGACCACGCGGGTCGCGCCGGCGACGATCGGTTGCACCAGCGCGCCGAGCTGCACGGGGTCGAGCTCGAGGTCCGCGTCCTGGATGGCCACGATGGTCCCGCGTGCGCGCGCCAGCCCGGTGCGCAGCGCGCTGCCCTTGCCGCCGTTGTGCTCCGAGCGGATGACGGTCACCGGCAGACCGTCGCGCTCGGCCGCCGACAGCAGATCGCCGGTGCCGTCGGTCGAGCCGTCGTCCACCACCAGAATCTCGCGCGGCAGCGGCAGGTCGATCGAGACCAGGCGATCGAGCACCGCGCGCACGGTACGCACCTCGTTGTACACAGGCACGATGATCGACAGCAGTTCCGGGGAGTCGGGCGGCCGCGCGGCGGCTTCAGGCGTGGCGCTCAAAGTGACGGGGATTATGGTCGCGTTTCGGGCGTTGTCAAGGATTGGACCAGGGGTATAGCATCGCCCCCATGTCCAAGACCCGCGCGCTGATGCTGTCACTCGGTCTCGCCGCCGTCGCGGCCCTGTGTTCGTCGGTCCTGTTCGTGCCGTCCTATGCCCAGCAGCCGGCCGCCGACGTCGCCATCGACAACGACGACATCGGCGGCGTGGTGACCGGGCCCAAAGGTCCGGAAGCCGGCGTGTGGGTGATTGCCGAGACGCGCGACCTCCCGGTGCGCTACATCAAGAGCGTGGTCACCGACGATCGCGGCCGGTTCGTGGTACCGGATCTGCCACCGGCGGACTACCAGGTGTGGGCGCGCGGCTACGGGCTGGTGGACAGCGACAAGGCCACCGTCCGGCCCGGCCGGCGAGTCTCGATTACCGCCCTCTTGGCCCCGAGTGACGCCGTCGCGGCGCGCTACTACCCTGCCATCTACTGGTACTCGATGCTGAACATCCCCGCCGCCGATCAGTTCGGCGGCAAGAGCAGCATCCCGGCACGGCTGACGCAGACGCAGTGGATCGCGGCGATGAAGAACACCGGCTGCATCGGCTGCCATCAGCTCGGACAGGCGTCCACGCGCACGATCCCGTCGGCGCTCGGCACGTTTGCCACCGGCGCCGACGCCTGGAAGCGCCGCGTGCAGTCGGGGCAGGCGGGCCAGATGATGTTCGGTCAGCTCTCAGGGCTGGGCGAGGCGGGGTTCGCCGCCTACGGCGACTGGACCGATCGCATCGCGAAAGGTGAGCTGCCATTCGCCAAGCCGCAGCGGCCGCAGGGCGTGGAGCGCAACATCGTCGTCACGCTGCGCGACTGGATGAACGACAAGCAGTACCTGCACGACCTGATCGCCAGCGACCGGCGCTTCCCCACCGTCAACGCCAACGGGCCGCTGGTCGGTTCGCCCGAATACAGCTCGGACAACCTGCCGATTCTCGACCCGGTGAAGAACGTCGCCACGGTCTTCACCGCGCCGGTACGCGACCCGCAGATGCCGCTCAGCCTCGGCCCCGGCCACGCCGCGGCGCTCGACGCGTTGCAGCCCTCGCCCTACTGGGGCAGTGACCGCATCTGGGAGACACGCGCCAACAACCACAACTCGATGTTCGGGCGCGACGGCCGGCTGTGGCTCGCCGCAACGGTTCGCGGCAGCGCGAACCCGGCGTTCTGCAAGGCCGGTTCGGAGCACCCGTCGGCCAAAGCGTTTCCGATGGACAACGCCGTCCGCCACATCGCGGTGCTCGACCTGAAGACCAAGAAATACACGTTCGTGGACACCTGCTTCTCCACGCACCATCTGCAGTTCGGCTACGACGCCAACGACACGATCTGGACGAGCGGCGGCGGTCCGGTGGTCGGCTGGCTGAACACCAAGGAGTTCGACCGCAGGGGCGATTCCGCGAAATCACAGGGCTGGACGGCGCTCGTGCTCGATACCAACGGCAACGGCAAGCGCGACGCGTACACGGAGCCGGGACAGCCGGCCGACCCGGCAAAGGACATGCGGGTGAACGCGTCGTTCTACGCCGTGATGCCGAGCCCGGCGGACGGCTCGATCTGGGGCGCGTCGATGGGCGTGCCCGGCGCGGTGGTCCGCCTGGTGCCGGGAGCGAACCCGCCGGCCACGGCCATCGCCGAAGTGTTCAACGTGCCGATGCCCGGCTTCGGCGTGCGCGGCTGCGACATCGATCGGCAGGGCGTGGTGTGGGTGTCGCTCGCGAGCGGCCACATCGGCAGCTTCGATCGGCGCAAGTGCAAGGGTTCGCTCAACGGACCGAAGGCCACCGGCGATCACTGCCCCGAGGGCTGGTCGTTCTACAAGTATCCCGGCCCGGGCTTCCGTGGCATCGGCGAGAACAGCGCCGAATCGAGCTACTACTCGTGGGTGGATCAGCACAACACGTTCGGCCTCGGCAACGACGTGCCGATGTCCACCGGCAACCTGAACGACGGGCTGATCGCCTACGCCAACGGCAGCATGGTGACGCTGCGCGTGCCGTATCCGATCGGCTTCTACGCCAAGGGGTTCGACGGGCGCATCGACGATCCCAACGCGGGCTGGAAGGGGCGCGGGCTGTGGGCCGCCAACGGCGACCGCACGCCGTGGCTCATCGAGGGCGGCAAGGGCACCAAGCCGCTGGCGGCGCATTTCCAGTTGCGACCTGATCCGCTCGCCAAGTAGAGGGCGCGTCCGTCGTGGGGGCCGCCTTCAGGCGGCCCGTTCAGTCCGGCATCGGCGGTTCGACGCGATCGATGATCAGCACCGGTACCGATCCGCGTCGGCTTTCGAGCTTCAGCCCCAGCTGCTCCTGCAGCGCGCGGAAGATCGAGGGGGCATCGCTGTCGACCGGCGGCGCCGCCGCGCCATTCGCCGACGGGGCGGTCGGTGCCGGGGCGAAGGTCAGATCGATGCTGAAACGCCCGGACAGCCCGGTTTCGTCCACGACGGGCCGCCCGACGGCCGGCGAGAACCCCAGAAACTTCGCCAAGGTGACCATGTCGTACGACCCGAACTGCGCGTGTCCCGCGCCCATCCCCTGGCCGCACTGCGGCGGCAGCGGCGTGGACCTGTCGGGTCCGCATTCCGGCAATGCCGGCTTGAGCCGCGGGCCCGGCGCGCGGTCGGCGCGGTCCATCACGAGCGCGTAGGTCGGCACCTCGCGCGACTCGACGCGGGCTACCAGCTGAAACCGCTCGATCAATAGCGCCCGCAGCATCAGCGTCGCGGTCTCCGGCGGCGTGTCGGGCGGGAACTGCGCCACGACGTCGAAGCGATCAGTGCGCAACCATCCGGGCGCGCCCTCGACGCGCAGCGAGAAGTCGCCCCACGCGGCCTTGATCAACTCGATCAGCTGCGAGTTGTGGAAGTCGAGCCGGCCAGGCGTGCGCCGCCAGTTGTTCGACGGCTGCTCCATCAGCCGGTTCACCTTGACCGACGCGACGTCGAAGTGCGGGAGCGGCGGGGTCTGGGCGAGAGGTGCGCTCCCCGAGGCCATCGCCAGCAGCAGCGCCATCGAGGCGAACGCGAATCGAGGCGTGGACGTCATTCGCGGACTCTTATACGAAGGGCGTCGTACGTCAACGAAAGTTTTCGTAAGAGTTCGTTCATGGAGTCTTCAGATCAGCCTTAGCGGCCGATACAACGGGGGTGAGCCGGTTCCAGTACGACAGCCCCGAGCGCCTGCAATTCCGCGAAGGCGGCGGCGTGCTCGCCGCCTTCGGCGTCCCCTTCTTCCTGGCCGGCCTCTTCCTCCTGGCGACGGCCGGCGGCGCGGTGCCCATGGGCAACCCCGGCGACCTCGGCTTCTGGGCGCGACCGCTGCTCGGGCTGATGGGGCTCGCGTTCACCGGCGTCGGCGGCGGGCTGGTGTTCGGCCGCGCCTGGACAATCCTCGATCGCACCGAGCGAGCGGTCATCAAGTCGTGGGGGCTGCTGGTGCCCTTGCGTCAACACCCGCGACCGCTCGACGACTTCACGCGCGTGACGATCGGGTTCGAGCCGGGCGACTCGGACTCATCCGAGAAGTTTCCGGTGACGCTCAAGGCGCGTAGCGGGCCCGATCTCGTGGTGTGCAACCCGACCGGTTACGACGACGCGCGCGCCTGCGCCGCCGAGGCGGCGACGCATCTCGGCGTTGCGCTCGAGGACGCGTCGGGCGATCACGCCGTCACGCTCGATCCCGCCGACGTCAACCGGCCGCTCCAGGAGCGCGCGGCGCGCGACGCAGGGCCCGCACGGCCGGCCTCTCCGCCGACCGGCGCACGCAGCCATGTCCATCAGGAAACGGCTGGCGTGCGCATTGTGATTCCGGTGCCGCGCACGAGCCCGCTCGCCCTGCTGCTCGTGGCCGCCCCGATCATCATTCCCGTGCTTGCGGTACCGCGGCTGTGGCGCTTCTTTCAACAGACACATACGCCCGAGCCGATCGGACTGGTGTTTCTGGGCCTGCTGGCATTCCTCTTCGGCGTCCTGCCGGCGCTCACCATGCTGAACGGCTTCGTCCGATCACGCGTCGGGCACACGGAGGTCCACGTGTCGCGCGACGGCGTCACCGTGCGCGAGCGCCGCGCCTGGCGCACCTACACGCTGGCGAGGCTCGCCGCCGGCGACGTCCTCGACGTGGACTACGGTACGCGCGATACGGGCGTGGCCTCCACGCGCCTGGCGGTCGAGCAGAAGATGCGCCAGTCGGGACACGACACCGCGTCACTGGGCCCGCGGATGGATCGGGTGATGGCTGCCGCCGCGCGCTGGACGAAGGGGCGCGGCGTGATCGTGAAGTCGCGTCAAGGGCTCACGTCGTTCGGCCAGGATCTCGACGACGACGAGATCCGCTACCTGCACGCGGTGGTACGACAGGCTTTGGTCGCCCGGGTCTGAAAGACCCGGGCCCACGACGGGCCACCTGAAGGTGGCCCCCACGACGGAGTCTCAGTCGCAGGCTTCGGTAATGCAGATCGACTCGAGCGTGCGGCCCATGGGCGGCGCCGGCAGACCCTTTTCGGTCAGGAGCTTCCTCAGCAGCGCGCCCGCCTCGGGGTGCGGGATCGCCGACTGCACGCCGACTCGAACCAGCCCGTCGGCGTAATCCACCGGCTGCCACGTGTGCACCGCGAGCTTGCCGCCGCGGTTGTCGGTGTTGCCGTAGTCGCGCACGTCGAGCTTGGCGCCGTGGTCGGCCAGCACCTGGATCACGTCGGCGCGCCCCTTGTGCGCGGCGCCGTGCAGGGCGGTCCGGCCGGTGTCGGCCTGCAGGTTCACATCGAGTCCGAGGTCCACGAGCATCTTCACCGCCTCGAGCGTCGCCTTCGGCGACCACTCGTAGGTGATTCCCTCCACCCAGCCGATGCCAGCCGCGACGTGCAGCGGCGACACGTTGAGCACCGTGTTGATCTTCGGGTCGGCGCCGTGCGCGAGCAGCAGCTTCATCAGCTCGACGTCGCCCGACTGCGAGGCGCGGAAGAACGCCGTGGCGCCGTTCTCGTCGAGCCACTGGTTGGTGAACACCGTCCGCGTTTCGGTGCTGTCCTTCACGCGCGCGTTCACGTTGGCGCCCTTGTCGAGCAGCAGCTTGATGAAGTCCAGGTGATCCATGTCGCCCTTGCGGACGGGATAGTCGCCGGACTCGATGTTGCGGTTGTCGGTGGCCAGATAGAGCGGCACCCAGTCGCCCTTGTTCCCCAGGTCCGGGTTGGCGCCCTGCTCGAGCAGATACTTGCCGAGCTCGTAGTAACGGTTCTGCGTGGCGACGAGCAGCGCGCTCCAGCCGTAGCCGGTCGTTTGATTGATGTCGGCGCCCGCGGCGAGCAGTACCTTCACCGTGTCGAGGTCGTTGGCGCGCACGGCGTAGACGAGCGGCGTCAGCTGGCCACCGTCGGACACCGCTGGGCCCCGGCGAAAGAGGCCGGCGGCCACAGCCGCGTCGTCTTGTTCGAAGTTGCTGCCGTCGGCGCCGCGCGCGCGTCCGCCGCGGCCGGCCGCCGCCGCGCCAGCCGCCCGGCCTCCTCCACCACCGCCGCCAATGCCACGGCCCCCGCCGAGCGCGCTCAGCTCGCCGAGATCGAGCGCGCGCCCCCGGGCCAGCGCCGCACCCTGCGCCGCCACCTGCTTGCGCGGGTCGTTGGCCTTGCCGAGCGCCGGACCGCGGCCGCGCGGCGCCGGGTTCGAGCGCGCCTTGATGTCCGCGCCACGATCGAGGAGCAGTTTCACCGCCGGCGCGTGCGCCTCGTCGGCTGCCCACATGATCGGCGTCGTGCCGCGCAGCGTTTCCTTGGCGTTGGGATCGGCGCCCTTGTCGAGCAGCACGGTCATGGCCGCCACGTTCCCGGTGCGCGCGGCGATCATCAGCGGCGAGCGGCCGTGCGGCAGCTTTTCGTTCGGATCGGCGCCGGCTTCGAGCAGCGCGCCGAGCGCTGCCGGGTCGCCGTTCTGGCTGGCCAGCCACAGCGGCGTCACGCCTTCACGCGTCGCCGCCTTCACGTTGGCGCCGGCGCGCACCAGCAGGTTGATCAGTTCCGCATTCCCGCGCTGCACCGCCCAGTGCAGCGCCGTGGAGCCGTCGTTCTGCGGCGCGTTGACGTTCACCTTCTTCGCCAGCAGCGCGCGCACGGCGGCGGCATCACCGCGCATCGCGGCGTCGGCGATCTCGCTCTTGACCGGAGCGGCGCCCAGGGAGACGCCAACGGCCATGCAGACAACCAGGACGGCCAGCGCCACGGGCACATCTAAGGATGTGCCCCTACGAAAGAGCGCCTTCACAGCGCCTCCAGTCGGCCGGTGCTGTCGCCGAGCGAATCCTGATGGATGTCGTACTTGTCGAGCACGCTCAGTAGCAGGTTGCCGGTGGGCACCTGCTTGCTGGGATAGGCGATGTGGCGGCCGCCCTTCATCTTCCCGCCCAACCCGCCGATGAGCACGTGCGGCACGTCGTAGTGCACATGCTGGTTCGAGTTGCCCATGTTGCTGCCGTAGAGGATGAGCGACTGATCGAGCAGCGATCCGGCGCCATCCTGCTTCTTGGCCAGGCTCTCGGCCAGATACGCCACCATCTTCACGTGGTACTGGTTGATCTTCGAGAGATCGGCGATGCGCCGCGGATCCTCGCCGTGATGCGACACACCGTGGAACCCGGAAGTCGGCGACTCGCTCTCCGGGTAGGTGCGGCCGGTGAGGTCGCGCGCGAAGAGGAGCGTCCCCACGCGGGTGATGTCGGCCTGGAAGGCGAGCGACAGCAGGTCGAACTGCAGCTTGATGTGCTCGTCGAACGTCTGCGGCACGCCCACCGGCACCTCGATGTTCTCGGGGGCCACCGACGACGCTTTCATCGCGATGTCGAGCCGGCGCTCGATCTCGCGGACGTTCTGCGCGTAGTCGTCGAGCCGCTGCTTGTCCGAGGCGCTCACCTCGCCGCGCAGCCGGTTGAGCGAGCCGGTCAACGAATCAAGGATGCTCTGATCGCGCTTGCGGCGCGCGGTGCGCTGCTCGGCCGTGCTGCCGTCGCCGAACATCCGCTCGAACACCACCTGCGGGTTGAGCTCCATCGGCAGCGGCGACGACGGCGATGCCCACGAGATCGTGTTGGTGTAGGTGCAGCTGTAACCTTCGCCGCAGTTGCTCGAGTTGGCGCCCGGGTCCTCGACCGCCAGCTGCATGGACGGCATCAGGTTCTCGCGCCCGATCTTCTGCGCGATGAGCTGGTCGATCGTGGTGCCGCAGGAGACATCGGCGCCGGCGGTCTTGCGCGGCTTCACCGCGCACATGAACGCGGCCGCCACCCAGTGGTCGGCGCCGGTGACGCCGGGCGGCGGCTCGGCCGAGCGCGAATGCAGCCCGCTCAGGATCGTCGTGTTCTTCACGAACGGCTCGAGCGGCTTCCAGTTGAACGGCAGCTCGGCGGGCAGCGCGCCTTCTTTCTCGGGCACCCAGAAGCCGGGCGCCATCCCGTGCGGCACGAACAGGCCGACGAACCGCGGCTTGGGGCTGGCTGCCGTCTGGGCCAGCACCGTGGCGGCCGGCACCATGGCATCGAGCAGCGGGAGCGACAGCATGGCGCCCGCTCCTCTCAACACCGTCCGTCTCGATATTTGCCTCTTGGTCAGGAACATGTATCGCTCTCTCCTACCGCGATGCCGCGAGCGCCGTCTGCGCCGGCGCGGCTTTCTGGTTCATCCGGAACATATCGCTCTTGACGATGCTGAGCACCAGCGCGGAGAACTTGTAGCCGCCGGCCGACGACTCGCGCGCGATCGTCCGCACCATCGGCATGTCCTGGTTCTCGGTGCCGCGGCCGAGGGCGTAGGTGAGCAGCTTCTCCGCCACCACCTGGACGAACTGCGTCGAGTAGCGATCGAGCGACTTCCGCAGGTCGATGACGCCGTCCACTTTGGTCCCGTCGGGCAGGACGCCCGAGGCGTCGATCGGCTGCCCCTCGTCGAGCGTCCGCCACGTGCCGACGGCGTCGAAGTTCTCGAGCGCGAGCCCCATCGGCTCGAAGATCTGATGGCAGGCCGAGCAGGTCGGACTGATGCGGTGCTTCTCGAGCGCCTGCCGCATCGTCGGCGGCTTGGAGTTGCCGGTGGTGTCGGCGGCGCGCTCCACGAAGGCCGGCACGTCGGGCGGTGGTTGCGGCGGGCTGACGCCGAGGAAGGTCTGCAGGAACCACTTGCCGCGCGTCACCGGCGACGTGCGCGCCGCGTTCGAGGTGACTGTCATCAGCGCGCCCTTCCCGAGCAGCCCGCGGCGCATGTCGAGCGACGGTGGCAGCGTCACCCGGCGGAAGTGCGGGCCGTAGATGTTCGGGATGCCGTACTGCTTGGCCAGCCGTTCGTTCACGAACGTGAAGTTGCCGTCGAGCAGTTCGAGCACGCTGCGGTCCTCCTGGACGACGGCGCCGAAAAAGAGCTCGATCTCGCGCTCGTACGCCTCGCGCAGGTTGTCGTCGAAGTCCGGAAACAGGTTGACCACCGGCTCGCTGGCCGCGAGCGACCGCACGCCGAGCCACTGGCCGGTGAAGTTGCGCACCAGCGCTTCGGACTTCGGATCCGCGAGCATGCGGCGCACCTGGCGCTCGAGCACCGCCGGATCCTTCAGCCGCCCCTGCGCCGCCAGCGTGATGAGCTGATCGTCCGGAATGCTGCTCCACAGGAAGAACGACAGCCGCGACGCCAGGGCCAGGTCGTTGATCGGATAGGTCAGCCCCGGACGCACCGCGGCCGGCTCGGGCTCGCCGCGGTAGATGAACTCGGGGTCGGCGAGGATGCGCTGCAGCGCCGCCTCGACGCCCGCCTCGAACGTGCCGTCCTCGCCGCGGCCGGCGGTGTAGAACGGCATCAGGATGCGGAGGTCGGCGGCGGTGATCGGCCGGCGGAACGCGCGGCGCGCGAGCGAGGACACGATGGTGCGCGCGCAGGCCGGCTCCTGCGCCGCCGTCTTCGGCCGGCACGTCAGGATGGCGCGGCGCGACGCCGTGTCGCCGGCGCCCGTGATGTCGTACGGCCCTTCGATCTGCACCTGGCCGACGTGCGGATAGAAGAGGAAACCGGGAATCGAGCCCGGCGTGTTCATCGTCCGCTGGAACGGGCGGTTGAGCTCAGAGCCCGGCACATCGTTGGTCGCGAGGAACGTGACACCCACCGTGTGCAGCCCCGCGGTCACCGAAATCTTCGGGGTGGATCGGCCGAGGCCCGTGGTGCCGGCAATCTCCTTGTCCCAGTCGAACTGCGCCACGCGATCGCCGTCCACGGTCACGATCAGCTGTTCGCCGCTGACGCCGCCGAGAACCGCCTGGAAGTAGCCGGTGACGCCTTTCACCTTGAAGGTGTACTGGCCGTCCACCGGGAACTGGTGGCGGATGAGGATGCCGCCGCGCGTGCCGAACGGCAGCCCCTCGATGTGGTGGTTCTGCGCCGTGTCGGCCGGCACCTCGAACACCTGCTGCGTCGGCGAATTGATGTCGCCCATCGCCAGCCGGCTGATCTTGCCGGCGGCCGACAGATACGCCTCCATGAGCGCAGGCGACATGGTGAGCGCGCCGGCGATGTTGTCGAAGCCGCGCGTCGAGTCGTCAGCGGGCAGGAACTTGCTCGCGTCCACTTCGAGCGACAGCAGATCGCGAATGGCGTTGGTGTATTCGGTGCGGTTCAGCCGATGCAGGCCGGGCGCGGGCAGGTGCGTCGTGGCCGTCCGATCGAGCTCGCTCTCCATCCAGGCGATGAGCGACTGCATGGCCTGGGGATCAGGACGCCGCGCGTTGGTCGGCGGCATCAGCCCCGCGCGCACCTTGCGCACGACGGTCTCGGCCACGTCCACGTGGTCGCCGAGGTGGGAGAGATCGAGCTGGTCGAGCAGCAGGTTGGCCGTCTTCAGCCGGGCGTTGTGGCAGGTGACGCAGTACTGATCCAGGAGCGCGCGGGCCGCAACGGGGCTCCCGGTGGTGGCCTGGGCCACCGGGGCGACGGCCGGCGGAACGCTGGGAACGGGCGCGGGCGGCTTGACCGCGGGTTGTGTCGCCGGCCTTGGCGGTGCCGGCTTGGCCGAGCCGCCGCTCTGCCCGGCGATGAGACCGGCCCACGTAAGCGCAAGAATACCGACGAGAACGGGAACCCTGTTCACGGCAAAATGGTAACGCGATTCGGGGTCCCGCATGTGGACGCCGCCATCCCGGCTGTGGGACGCCCGCCGGGCCGAGTCCGCCGATTTCCTTGCGAATGAGGCGGGACCGCGGGCACGGCCCTTGAGAACGGCAGACGTGGCATTTCCGTCGCAGGGGGCATCGATCGATGTGGCAGGACGTCCGTTACGGGACCCGGATGCTGGCGCGCAACCCGGGCTTTGCGCTGGTCGCCGTGATGTCGATTGCCATCGGCGTCGGCGCCAATTCGGCGATGTTCAGCATCACCGACGGCCTCATCTTGCGGCCGCTGGCGGTGCCGGACGCCCGGAGTCTCGTGACCGTCAGCGGACGGGGGCCAGACGGCCAGCTGCGGTTTGGCGCGGTGTCGGCTCCCGACTTCGCCGACCTCCGCGAGCGCGTTCGGACGTTCGCCGGGCTGCTGGCGGCCACCGGTGTGGAAGTCGGGCTTGGGGCGCGGCCGGGCGAGCCTGCCGTCAGCCGGTATGGATTGGCGGTCAGCGGCAACTTCTTCGAGGCGCTGCGCGTGCCGGCCGCCGTGGGCCGCACGTTTTCGGCCAGCGAGGATCGCGTGGCGGGCCGCGACGCCGTCGTCGTGCTGTCGCACAGCACCTGGACACAGCAGTTCGCGGCGGATCCCTCCGTCATCGGAAGATCCCTCCGGCTTGGCGCGCGCGACTTCACCGTGATCGGCGTGGCTCCGGCAGGCTTCACCGGCATCGACATCTTCCTGGAGCCGGCGTTCTACGTGCCGCTCGCGATGGTGGACACGCTCTTGCCGGCGGGCGCCGCCAGGTTGCTCGACCATCGGGACATCCGCGCCGCGCGGGTGCTCGGCCGCCTCGCTCCGGGCGTGTCGATCCGGCAGGCCAACGACGACGTTCGTGCCGTGGCCGCCGCCCTTGCGCGCACGTATCCCGACACCAACGAGGCCCAGAGCCTTGCCGTGCGCACCGAATTGGAAACGCGCATGGACAACTACGAGCCGGCGGCGATGCTGGGAGTGCTGCTGCTGACGCTGGCGATCGCCGTGCTCTGCGTGGCCTGCGCGAACGTCGCCGGACTCCTGGCGGGCCGGGCCCCGGCGCGGCAACGCGAGCTCGCCGTGCGGCTGGCGCTTGGCGGCAGCCGACTCCGGCTCTTCCGACAGCTGCTGACCGAGAGTCTCCTGCTGGCCGCGGCCGGCGGCGCCCTGGGCGTCCTGCTCGGGTACGCGGTGGTCCAGTCGTTCCGGCAGTTTCAGATCCTCAGCGACGTCGGCGCCCGGTTGACGTTCACGCTCGACGAACGCGCGCTGGTGGCGGCGCTCGTCGTGGCGGTGGTCAGCGCGTTGCTCTCGGGGCTCATTCCCGCGTGGAGCGCCTCGCGCGCCCGCGATCTGGCCGTGGCGATACGCACGGCCACCACGCCGCCGCGGCCGTCGCGCCTGTGGGGCCGCCACGGCCTCGTGGCCGGCCAGATCGCCCTCACCCTGGTGCTGCTCACGGTGGCGGTCTCGATGTATCGCCGCTTCGAAGAGCAATTCCGGACTGGACCCGGCTTCAGGACCGAGCGACTCGTGATGATCAGCGTCGATCCTGCGCTGGCTGCCTACGATGCCACCAGGACCGAGCAGTTCTTCGAGCGGCTCGAGCAGCGCGCGCGGGCGCTGCCGGGCGCGACGGCGGTGAGCCTGACCTCGTTCGTGCCATTGAGCTTCGACGGTGATCCAACGGTGGTGGCGCCCGAGGGGTTCACGCTGCCCAAAGGGAGCCGCGGCATTCGCGTGGCGTCGGCCCGCATCGACGAGCGGTACCTGGAGACGCTGGGCGTGCGGATGGTGCGAGGCCGCGCGTTTACCGACGCCGACACCGCCGGCGCTCCGCTGGTGGCGATCGTGAGTCAGGGCATGGCGGCGCGCTACTGGCCCGAGAGCGATCCGGTCGGCAAGCGCATCCGCGTTGGGGCGTCAGGCGACTGGACGCAGATTGTCGGGATTGCCGCGGACAGCAAGTTCCAGCTGTTCACGCCGGCATCCGCTGATCTGGTGTATCTGCCTCGCCGCCAGCACCCTGGCGGCCGCGGCACGCTGGTCGTGGCAACGGCCGGCACCTCGGCGTCGATCGCCGGGCCGCTCCGCGCGCTCGTCGCCGGCCTCGATCCAGACGTGCCCATCCGCAGCGTGCGCACGATGGAGGACTACTACGATGCCAGCGCGCGCAATCTGAACAGCGTTGTCGTGCGTACCGTCGCCGGGATGGGAACGATGGGGCTGGTGCTTGCCGTCGTCGGCCTCTATGGGCTGATGGCGTACGCCGTCAGCCGCCGCACGTGCGAGATCGGAATTCGAATGGCGCTCGGCGCCGAACCGCTGTCGGTGCTCCGGATGGTGCTGCGCCAGGGCTCGATGCCGGCCGCGGCCGGCGTCATACTGGGAATGGTGGGCAGCGTGGCCACCGGCAAGGCCATCGATGTGATGTTCCCGACGACGAGTGCCGACTTCGCCACCCACGTGATCGTCGTGCCGGGCGTTGCGCTCGTCGCCCTGTTGGCGGCATACGTGCCCGCACGCCGCGCCTCGCGCATCCAGCCGTTGTCAGCGCTGCGGCAGGACTGAGGCGGGTCTGAAGACCCGCTGCCACGACCGGACGGGCCGCCTGAAGGCGGCCCCTACTTCGTGCAGTCGATTTCCACTTCCTTGCAGGTGAAGAGGTCCGATGCGGTCGTCTGGGTCCACTCGCGGGTGTTTTTCCAGACCTTGCTGTGGCCATACCTCTCGGCTGTCCAGTCCAGCCGGGCCTTGAGCGCCCAGACGCGACGCAGCGCCGTCTCTTCGTCGGCGCCCATCAGGTGCTGGGCTTCGTGCAGCAGGATGACCGCGCGCTCCACGTCGTCCTTGGGCAGGTCGAAGAACCAGGGATAGATGGTCACGATCTCGAACGGAAAGTTGGTGGCGGCGTAGGCCTGATAGTGCTCGTTGTAGAGATTCCACCAGTTGTCAGTGGAGCGAAAGCGCGCCACGTTCCTCAACGCGAACACTTCCTTCGAGAAGCCCTTCTCCTCGAGCAGTTCGACCGCGCGGAAGACGATCACCTGCTGCTCGGGGTCGAGCCCCTCGGACGTCGCAAAGAGCGACACCCACCACGCAAACAGGATGGCCACCACCGTGCCGCCAATGGCACCCAGCCGCCAGAGGGCGGAAGGTTCCGAAATCCGTACGGTGGCCACCATGGGGCGCGCCGCCCACACCACCTCGCCGCAGCGCCGGCATGCGCCGCCATCGGCAAAATTGACGATCCCGCAGTGGGGACACCTCACGCCAGGAGTTTCGGCGCGGGGAGCCCCAGCCGTTACCACAGCCCTACGCCCGCCCGGAGGGCGGGCAATTAAACACTGCCCTAGCGAGGCGAAGCCTGAACGCTCTGGGTCTGAGGCGGAGCCTCGCTAGCCGTATCATCCCGGGCCATGGAGCTCGACGCCCTTCTGCCGCAGGTGCTCACCAGCCTGTTTCGCGAGATCGTCCACGGACCGCCCGGCGACCTGGCCCTCGTGGTCAATCCCGGCGACCCTGGGCTCATCGGCTCGCTGGCGGCGCTACCGGCGTCGCAGGCGAGCGCGCGCCCGGGCGGCCGCTCGTCGGTGGCCGCCCACGTGCAGCACCTGCGCTACGGGCTCACGCTGCTCAACCGCTGGGCCTCCGGCGATCAGAACGCGTTCGCGGACTCGAGCTTCGCGGAGAGTTGGAGCCACCAGCAGGTGAACGATGACGAATGGCGCCTGCTGCGTCAGGCCTTCGAGGACGAGGCCCGTCAGTGGCAGGCGCGTCTGGAAGCGCCGCGGGAGTGGGATCCGGTGACGCTGAGCGGCTTCATGAGCAGCGTCGCGCACACCGCGTATCACATGGGGGCGATCCGGCAGCTCGTGCCTCAGGACGCGAAGATCTGAGGCAGTGACGCCAGGAAGGCGTCCACCGCGAGGATCTGCGAGTTCTCGGAGACGAACTCGAACGCGGTGGCGCTGACGCTGAGCGGCTTCGGGCCAGACGCGGCGCGGACCGCCGCATGGAGCACGGGGCACTCATCGAGCAGGCCGACGAGCCCCGCATGGGCCACCAGGTCGAGATCGGCGATCACCTCGAGCGACGCGCGGGCGCGCCAGGGCATGCCGGCCTCGACGTGCTTCGTGAGCTCCCGGCGCAGCCTAGTCAGCCGCATCTGCGTGTCGCGATCGCGCGGGTGCACGACCGTCAGCAGCTCGATCAGGCGACGGGCCGTCGTCAGGCCCACTCTCTCGTGAAGAATCGCCCATCCCTTCTCGAACACGCCGACCAGGTCCTGCCCCACCAGCACGTCGTCGGTGGTCACGGCGGACCAGTTCTCCAGCCCGAGATTGCACACTGCGAGGACGGCGTCCGACGCCTCCTGCGGCGTGAACGGTCGCGCCTGGAGCGTGCAGCCGGAGATGAGGGCGTTGGCGAGAAAGCCGAGCTCTCCGCTCAGGCGCACCGACACATCGACATCGCGTTCGAACGCGGCGCGCAGGGCGGCGTGGATGCGGGCAAGGCGAGGGGCGTCGCCAACCGCCCCTTCCAGCAGCGCGCGCACTGGCGGTTCGAGAACGCCGGAATCGACCAGCACTTCGACGACAGCCGCGACGTCGGCGGGGCTGGCGTCCGGTCCGTCCACCACCGGTTCGTCCGCCACCGGCTCGACCAGCGCTTGAAAATATGCGCGAGCGAGCGGGTTGCCGGGCAGCGCCGTTTCGCGCGCGATGCCCCGGCGGGCCAGGTCGAGAAAAGCGCGCGCCTCGGCCGGCGTCACGTAGCCTTGCTGTTCGCGGCGCCGCTCGCGATCGAGGGCGAGGTCGAACATGGCCTGATCGGGGTCGTCGAGCAGATCGTGCATGCCGCTCGCTTCCGGCCGCGAGCTCGAGACCGCGCGGCAGCCGATCATCAGCCGATGGAAGGCGTCGGGGTGTGCGGCCTGGAGCGCCAGCAGCACCTCCACGATCGCATCCCAGGCGTTGTCGCGTAGAGCGACGATGCGGTAGCCCCCGATGTCGCACGTGTGCGCCTGGTCTTCAACGCGTCCGCCTGCCAGCTCCCCCTCCAGAGTGACGTAGGGCATGACCGCGGACAGGTCGGCCACGCGCGCGTGCTGCGCGAGCCCGGCAATCACGACGTCCGGAGCCATCGCCGCGAGCTTCGCGGCGGCAACGTCGGAGCCGGCCTCGAGCAGAATCTGGAGCCAGGTGCCGAAGCGGGCGGCGTCGAACTGCTCGTCCACGCCGGGCCGTCCGGCCTGCCACAGGTCGAGATCGAAGACGCGTGTCAGCTGCTCCGGCGTGGCCAGGGCCACGAGCTCCCCGGCATCCTCCAGGCCGACGTGCCGGATGACGCGATGCAGGAGTTCAGGCTGGAGCCGGGCCACGGCGCGCGCCAGGTGCGGCGTGTCGAGGATGCGTTGAAGGAACATGGAGAAGACCACTCTAGCGAACGCGACCGCCGCATGGCAGTCTGTTTCGGGGTTGACTTGCGGCGTACAATGAAGGCAGGTCGAAGGAGGCGCTCGATGAAGTGCACCCGTCGGGATCTGGCTTTTCTGCTCCCGTCGTTCGTGGCTGCCGGCGCCACGATCCTCGACGCCCAACAAACCACTCCCCCGCCCGCGGCCGACAACTCAGTGGAGCGCCTGCCGGTGATGCGGACCCAGCAGTTCAAGTACGACGAGCTGCCGGTCACTACCAACGGCCAGAACCGGCAGAAGCGGATGTTCACCGCCAAGACGCACACCGGTTTCAAGATCGAGTCGCATCAGAGCGACATCGCGCCGGGCGAGGTGAATCACCCGCCGCACCAGCACCTGCGCGAGGAGATGATGCTCATCCGCGAAGGCACGATGGAGCTGACGATCGCGGGCAAGCCGTATCGGCTTGGGCCGGGTGACGTGGGCGTGATCGGCTCCAACGAGCTGCACAACGCAAAGAACGTCGGCACGACGCGCGCCACCTACTTCATCGTCAACATCGGCCGCGACGACGTGTGATTCCGTCGTAGGGGCCGCCTTCAGGCGGCCCGTCAGATCAAATGCGTGATGTTCGGCTCGATGCCGAGCAGCGCCTTGCCGTACACCTCGAGGTTCACCTGCCACTCGGTGATGGCGTGGTGGCTGGCGGCGTGGACGTCGCGCCACAGCCGCTGCATCCGGTTGGAATCCGCCAGGCTCGAGGTGCCGTGCGCCTGCACGAGGAGCTCGACGGCGTCGCGGCAGTACTTGGCGGCGAGCGCCGTGTCGATGCGCACGCGCGCGCGCTCGACCAGGCTCATGAGACTGCCATCTCCCGCCGCGCGATCGAGATCGTCGGCAGCGCGCCCCACGTGCAGCGCGGCGGTGTCGATCTTCATCGCCGCTTCGGCGACCAGCATCTGAAAGCCGGCCGACTCGGCCTGCGTCGGGAAATTGGTGTGGGTAATGCCGCGCGTCTTCGACTTGCCCATCGCGTGATCCAGCGCGGCGCGCGCCACGCCGAGCTGCGATGGCGCCAGAATCAGCACCGTCACCGGCACGAGCGCGGCCCGGTACAGGGCTTCATCGGTGTGCTCGGTGCGATACCGGCCGGCGAAGGCCTCCGGATACGGCAGAAAGCGGTGCGCAGGCACGAAGGCGTCCTTGGCGACGATGGTGTTGCTTCCGGTGCCCTTCATGCCGGCCATGAACCAGGTGTCCTCGATGGTCAGCTCCCCCATCGGCATGAGCGAGAGGCCGAAGTTCGCCATCTCGCCGCGCTCGTTCTTCATGTGGATGCCACAGGCGGCCCACTGCGCATGCAGCGAGCCGGACGCCCACGGCCAGCGCCCGGTCACGCGCCAGCCGCCATCGACCGGCACGGCGGAGCCGTTCGGCGCCAGCGACCCGGCAATCCAGGCGTCGCGGTTGGCAGCCCACACGTCCGCCTGGGCCTGCTCCGGAAAGAGCGCCGCCAGCCACGCGCACACGTTGATCAAGCTGGCCACCCACGAGGTGGCGCCGCACCCGCGGCCGACTTCGGCCATGACGTCCACGTAGGTCCGGATGCTCGTCTGATGGCCGCCGAATCGCGCCGGCACCATCAGCCGGCACAGCCCCGTGTCGATCAACGCCTGGACGTTCTCGTCCGCCAGGCGCCGCCCGGCGTCGGTGGTCTCGGCGTTGCGTTCGAGAACTGGCCGAATCGCCGCGGCGTGTGCGAGCAGGGTCGCGGGATCCGAGCTGTTGGACGACGTGGTCGCAACGGTCATGGGGCACAAGTGATACCACAACGCCCGTCGCGTGGAGGGCCTCTGCAAATTCCACTCAAACACACGTGGCGACGCTCGACCTCGGACGGCATCCGGGCGAGAATGCCCGCGTGACCAACACCTCACGGCGCGCATTCGTGGCCGGGCTTGGCGCCCTGGCCGTTCCGACGCTCGGACTCACCCCCGCATGGGCGCAGCAGCCACCGCCGGCGGCGCTGCTGCCGGTTCGCACGCCCAAGATCGATCACCTCGACGTCATCGTGCCCAACGTCGAGTCGTCGGCGCGCTTCTACATGGGCCTCTTCAACACCACGCTGCACGCGCAGCCGTTCCAGGGCGGCTTCCGCTACTTCGTGCTCTTCGGCGAGCTGCCGCCCGACACGCGGCAGGTGGGGTATCTGGCGATTGGCGACTCGCGGGGGCGGGGCACTTACATCGGCCACTTCTGCACGTCGGTGTTCGACTACCGGCGCGACAGCGCGGCCATCTCGGCGGCGCTCGACGACGCGGTGGCCAAGGAGGGGCTCGGCAAGATCGGCGGCCGCGGCGGCATCGGCGGCATCTTCTCGGATCCCGACGGCATCGAGATCCAGTTCCTGCCCGCGCCCGACACGCTGGTCACCGCGGCCGTGCCGTCCGATCTGGTGCCGGCTCGGAAGGGGCTCGTCAAACCGCTTGGCGTCGATCACGTGCTGCTGCACGTGGCCGATCTCGAGAAGGGCATCCGCTTCTACCGGATCTTGTACGGGACGGAGAGCCTGCGTGACCGGACCACCGGGCGCGCGTGGTTTCAGATTGGCGACACGCGGCTCGGGCTGCAGCAGGCCGAGGCGGGACAGAAACCGCACATCGCACACTTCGGGATCAAGGTCGCGCCGTTTGATGCGAAGGCGGTCACCGCTGGTCTGACCGCGCTTGGCGCGCGCATTGCGCCGTCGCCCTACGAGACCGGAGTCGTACGACTGACCGACCCGGACGGGATCAGCCTCGAGGTCGTCGCCCGGGTCTAAAGACCCGGGCCCACGTGGGGGCCGCCTGAAGGCGGCCCCCACGAATTCAGATCGAGAGCATCTCCGTGCTGTCGCCGAAGGTGTCGAGCCGCGCTCCCAGCTTGTCGAGCATCGCCAGCAGCAGGTTCGACATGTGGGTGTCCTTCGGATACCGCACGTGCCGGCCGCCCCTGAGCGCGCCGGACGCGCCGCCGGCCAGCACGATCGGCAGCGGGCTGAAGTTGTGCTGGTTGCCGTCGCTCAGCGAGCTGCCGTAGAGCACCAGCGAGTGATCGAGCAGCGATCCGTCGCCGTCGGGCGTCTCTTGCAGCTTCAGGACGAAGTAGGCGAACTTGGTGATGTGGTAGGTGTTGAGAATCGCGAAGCGATCCATGTTACCGCGATCGTTCGAGTGGTGCGACAGGTTGTGGAACGGGTCGCGGATGGTCGTCTCGGGGAAGGTCGCGCCGCTCAGCTCACGCGCGAGCATCAACGTCGACACGCGCGTGATGTCCGACTGGAACGCGAGCACCTGCAGATCCATCATCAGCTTGATGTGCTCGGCAAACGTCGCCGGCACGCCGGCGGGCACGTCGGGCAGCGTGACGTCCTCGCGCGCGGTGGCCTCGGCGCGCTGGATGCGCCGCTCGATTTCGCGCACGTCCTCCAGGTATTGATCGAGCCGGCGCCGGTCGCCCGGCGGCAGGTCGCGCTGCAGCGACGGGAGCTGCGCCATCACGGAATCGAGCAGGCTGCGCGTGTCCTGCCGGCGGCCGCGGCGATCGGCTGCCGTGGCGCCGTCGCCGAACAGCTTCTCGAACACCAGCCGCGGGTTGCTCTGCATCGGCAGCGGCTGCGTCGGCGACTTCCATGAAATCGAGTTGCGATACGCGCAGCTGAAGCTGGCCTCGCAGGCGAGCACCGCCTCTTCGATCGAGAGCTCCAACGACGGCAGCGGCGTGTCCTGCCCGATGTGCTGCGCCGCCACCTGGTCGGCCGAGACGCCGAGATGGGCCTGTGCGCCGCGCTGCGGCACCGATCCGGTGAGAAACACGGCGGCCGCGCGCGTGTGATTGGCACCGGCCGAGACGTCGGCGCCGCCCGCGCCTGCCACGTACGGGTGCGCCAGGCCGCTCACGACCATGATGCGCTCGCGGAACTGCTCGAGCGGCTTCAGGATCTCGGTGTACTCGAAGCCGGTGCCCTCCGCGGCCGGCGTCCACTTGTCCATCGTGGCGCCGTGCGGCACGTAGAAGGCGGCAAAGCGCGTCTTGGGCGCCACGGTCCGCGCCGGCGTCTGCGCCCCCACCATCGAATCGAGCAGCGGCAGCGCCACCGAGGCGCCGATGCCGCGCAACACGGTGCGGCGGGACAGATGCTTCTTCGTGATGAACATCGGGACTCCTGTTGCTCCTGGCGTTCGCGCTACTCTGAGGCCACGGTGGCCGCCTTCGTGCGCATCTGGAACTGCGGCGTGCGCACCACGCCGAGGACGAGCGACGAGAACGTATAGCGGCCGGGCGCGGCCCCACGTGTGATGGCGCGCACCGACGGCATGTCCTGCGGCCGCAGCGCACGACCGAGCGCATAGGTCAGCATCTTCTCGGCGGCGACCCCGGCAAAGAGGTCGGGTTTGGCCACCAGCGCGCGGCGCAGCGACTCGGCGCCGTCGAGGCGGGTGCCGTCCACCATCACACCGCTGGCATCGACCGGCGTCCGGCCGTCGCTGGTGCGCCACTTGCCGGCGTGATCGAAGTTCTCGAGCGCGAACCCGATCGGGTCCATGACGCGGTGGCACGAGGCGCAGGCCGGGTTGGCGCGATGCTGCTCCATCCGTTGCCGCAGCGACACCGCCTTGGCCTTCGACGTGTCGCCATCGATGTTGGTCTCGACGCCCGGCGGCGGCTGCGGCGGCGGCGCGCCCAGCACGTTCTCGAGCACCCATTTGCCGCGCTGCACCGGCGAGGTGCGGTTGGCCGCGGACGTCACCGTGAGGATGCTCCCTTGCCCCAGCAGCCCGCGCCGCGGGCTGTCCGGCGGCAGCATGATGCGGCGCATCTGCGAGCCGCGGATGCCGGGGATGCCGTAGTGCCGCGCCAGCCGTTCGTCCACGAACGTGAAGTCGGCGTCGAGCAGATCGACGATGCTGCGATCTTCGCGCAGGACGGCGCGGAAGAGCAGCTCGGTCTCGCGCCGGAACGACTGCCGCAGGTTGCCGTCGAACTCGGGCGTGTCGGGCCGGGCGTTCTGCAGCTCTCGCAGGTAGAGCCACTGCGCGGCGAAATTCGTGACGAGCGCCTCGGCCTTGGGGTCGGCGAGCATGCGACGCACCTGACGTTCGAGCGTGGCCGGCGCGCTGAGCGTGCCCTTGGCGGCAACGCCGAGCAGCTCGTCGTCGGGAACGCTGCTCCACAGGAAGAACGACAGCCGCGACGCCAGCTCCAGGTCGGTCACGCGGAACGCGAGGCCCGGCGCCACTCTGGCCGGCTCGCGCTCGAACCGGAAGAGGAACTGCGGATCGACGAGGATTCGGGCGACGGCGCGCTCGATTCCAAACTCGAAGGACCGTTTCCGCCCGTCCCGGTAGAACTGCAGCGGCGTGTCGAGCTCGGCGCTGGACGGCGCCACCGGGCGGCGGAACGCACGCGTGGCAAACGTCGACAGGATGGTGCGCGCGCACGTGAGCTCGTCTGATGCGGATGACGGTGTGCAGACGAGCAGCTTCCGGCGGCTGGGCGTATCGCCCGGGCCGGTGGGATTGAACGGACCGGCGATCGTCACCTGCGTGATGCCCGGGGTGCGCGCTTCGACATGGAAGACGCCGTCGGCGCCGGCGGCGTGGCTGCGCACGACGCTCGCGGCCGCGATCGTGTGCGGGCCGGCCGGCACCTTCAGCCGGGTGGCACCGCGCCCCTGCAGCGTGACGCGCGCGCCGTCCAGCGTCACGTACAGATCGTCGGAGCGCGGTCCGGCGCCCGGCGGTCCGCCGAGGCGCGCGCCGCCCGCCTGCCCCACCTGGAAGTCGTACTCGGCGTCGAGCGGAAACGTGTGGGTGAGGACGAGCCCGCCGCGCGTGCCGAGCGGCAAACCGTCCACGTGCGCCTCCTGCGACACGTCGCCCGGCATGCGGTAGGTGGTCCGATCGAGACCGATGGTGGGGCTGCCGATGGCGCGCCGGCTGATGTTGGCCGCCGCCGCGGCGTAGCCCTCGATGAGCGCCGGCGAGACGCCCAGCACGTCGGCAATGTTGTCGAAGCCGGCTGCGGAGTCGTCCGGCGGCAGCAGCGCCGCCACGTCCACGTCGAGCGCGAGCAGATCCCGCACGGCGTTGGCGTACTCGGCGCGGTTGAGACGATGGAGCGCCGGCGTCCCTGGATCGGGACGGCGGACCGCCGCGCGATCGAGCGACGCTTCGAGCGCGCCCGTGAAGGCGGCGCGCGCCGCGGCTGACGGCTTCGGCACACCCTCCGGCGGCATCATGCCGGTCCGGAGCTTGCGGACGACCTTCTCCCAGACATCCGCATGCCCCTCGACGGCGGCGACGTCGAGGCTGGCGAGCGTCAGCGTGCCCGCCTTCACCCGATCGTTGTGACAGGTGACGCAGTACTGCTTCAGGAACGCCGCATCGGGAGCCGGCGGGGCGGGCACCGAGCGGGTCGCCTGTCCTCCGGCCCCAGCGGCGATCATCGTGCTGAACGCAAGCAGGGCCGCCGCCGTGGCCAGGAGCGCTCTCATTTCTTCGTGAGCGTGTCGAGCAGCGCCATCGTGGACGGCTTGGCGATCGGCGAGTTGGTGGCGAGGAACACCCCTTCGGCCCACGTCCGCGGCGTCCGCCCTTCCTTGTCGGGCACGTCGAGCCGGGCGCCCTGTTTCGCCAGCAGCTCGATGACGTCGTCCGACCCGCGATTGGCCGCACCGTGCACGGCGGCAAGCCCCATCTGGTTCACGGCGTTGACGTCGAACCCGAGGTCGAGGCACAGCTGCACCGCCTCGCGCCAGCGGTTACCGTAGGTCTGACCGATCACCCAGTTGACGCCGGCCGCCATCATCAGCGCGTTCGTCCCGTTGAAGGTCGCGATCTTCGGATCGGCGCCCTTGGCGAGCAGCAGCCGCATCGCTTCGAGGTCGGCCGACTGCGCCGCGCGCGTGAACGCGGTCTGCCCGGTGATGTCCACCCACTCGAGCGAGCCGAGCGGCAGCATGTAGCGCCGCGCCGGCGGGAACTCTTTCACCCGCGCGTTCACGTCGACGCCCTTGTCGAGGAGCGCCGTGATGAGCCGCAGCGCGGCCTCGCGATCGACGCCGTTCTCGGTGGCCGCGCTGCGCAGATCGAGATTGCGAACTTCCACGGCGGCCCACAGCGGCGTGCGGCCGTACCAGTCGGTCGCCTTGAGATCGACACCGCGATCGACCAGGAATTGCGCCACCGGCAGCTGGCCGTTGGTGATCGCCATGAGGAGCGGTGTGATGCCGTTCGGATCCGGCTTGTTCACGTCCGCACCGGCCTCGACCAGGATCTTCGCGGCGTCCAGCAGCCCGTCGCGCGCGGCGAAGAGAAGCGGCGTCATGCCGCCAGGCGCCGGAAGCTGTTCGCCCTGCGCCGGCACACCGCTGCGGACGATGCCCACTCCGTGGGATCCGCCGCCGGCACCCGGCGGCCGCGCCGCCGCCTTCGGCCCCACGCGTGTCGCCGCATCTACGGTGGCGCCGGCGGACAGGAGCGCTCGGATGATCTCGGTGTGGTTCAGCCGCGCCGCCCAGCTGAGCGCGGTCTGCGCCACGTCGGGATCGGCCACGTTCACTTTCGCGCCGCGCTCGAGGAGCAGGCGCACGGCGTCAGGGCTTTCGGCGCGCACCGCGGCCATCAGCAGCGTGTCGCCCGCGGCGTCGGTCGCGTTGACGTCGGCCTTCGCGTCGAGGAGCCGCTTCAGCATCGCCGCGTTGCCATTCTGCGCGGCCACGTAAACCGGCTGCACCCCCAGCGCGTTGGCCACACCGACGCGCGCGCCGGCGCGAATCAGCGCATCGACGGTGGCCAGGTCGTCGGCACGTACGGCCCAGTGCAGCGCCGTCGCCCCGTCGGGGCCGGTGGCGTTGACGTCGTGACCCTGCTTGAGAAGGGCGCGGATGGCCGCGCCGTCACCGGCCGCAGCCGCGCGCACGAGCGGATCGTCGGCCGCCACCGCCAGCGACGGCAGCAGGACGAGAAGCAGGGCGAACCGCGTCATCCGGAGCACGATGGATTCTCGCTCCACGAGGTGGGCGCCGTCCAAAAAATTCCCGTCAAAGGGCTGATTCTGCGGGTCCTTCCGCCCGGCCGCCCTGGGCAATGCCCGGCTCCAGGTTCACCCCGTCCTGGCCGATTGCAGTCTCCGGCAGGTGACTCCGGGGATGGTGCGTGGATTCGTGTGTGCGCTGGGGGTCTCTGGCCTCGTGCTCTGCGCAGACGTGTGTGCCGCCCAGGAGCCGACGGCGATCGAGCCGCACGTCAAGGCGGCCTTCATCTACAACTTCCTCAAGTTCATCGAATGGCCCGCCGAGACGCTCGCGGCCGGGCCGCTCATCGTGTGCGTCACCGGAAGCCCGGCTGTAGCCGATTCGCTCAAGAAAGCCACGACGCAGGGGCGGCTGCTCGACCACGACGTGACGGTGCTCGAGATCACGGCGGACGCCGTTCCGAAGACCTGCCACCTGATCTACGTCGGCCAGGCCGACGAAGCCACGGCGCGGCGCTGGCTCGCCGTCCTGAACGGATCGACCGCCTTCTCCGTGAGCGACTGCGCGCGCTTCGCGCGGCTCGGCGGCGTGGCGAACTTCTTCGTGGAAGACGGCCGGCTTCGGTTCGCCGTCAACGTGGACGCGGCTCGCCGGGCGAGCCTGCATATCAGCTCGCGCATGCTGATGCTCGCCACCGTCGTCAAAGACGAGCCCGCCAGCCGCGACGTGAGGCCCCTCCGATGAGAACACCTGCCCGTCTGTTCATGTGGATGACCGCGCTCGCCTGCGGCGTCCTGTCGCCGGCCACGGTGCACGCCGATCAACGCACGGCGCCGCCGTCTGGACTCTACAACCTGTCGCTCGAAGACCTGATGCAGATCGAGGTCGTCACGGCGTCGCGGCGCGAGGAGAAGCTGCCGCGGTCGACCTCGGTGATGAGCGTGATCACCGCGCGCGACATCGAGCGCGCCGGGTTCCGCACGGTGTACGACGTGCTGGCGCGCGTGCCGGGCTTCTTCCCCTCGAGCCAGGCCACGTGGAAGCTGGTGGGCACGCGCGGCCTGATGGCCGACGGCAACGATCACATCCTGCTGCTCGTGGACGGCCACCCGCAGAACAGCATCGTGGCGCACGGGTACCAGCAGCAGGACCTGATGCCGGTGCTCGAGAAGGTGGAACGCATCGAGATCATCCGCGGCCCGGGGTCGGTGCTGTGGGGCACGAGCGCAGCGCACGCCATCGTGAACGTGGTGACGAAGAGCGAACTGCCCGACGGCAAGGCGGTGCAGGTGTCCACAGGCTACGCCGGCGGCGACGGGCTCTGGAACGTGAACCTGATGAAGGCGGTGAAGTTCGGCGACGCCGGCGGCGTCGTGTCGGCAAGCGTCTGGCAGGCCGACGGCTACAACGCGCCCAACGGCCCGAACGTGAAGTTTCCGTGGGGCGCCCCGACCAATCTGTGGCCGCGCCTCGACGCGCAGCATCCCGGCTTCGAGCTCTCGATCAATCTCAAAGACGGAGACAAGCAGCAGATCCTGGCGCGCGTCGCCCAGACCAGCGTGCCGTATCCGTGGGACTCGTGGTCCTACGATCCGGTGGGCGGGGTGCGGCCCGGCGCCGAGCTGCGGATGCGCAAGGCCTACCTCGATTACCGCCTGACCGAGGCCTACACCGATCGCCTCGAGGTCGAATACAGCCTCTTTGGCGACCTGGCGCTGCAGAACCGCTTCCCGGACGCGGCTGGCTCGCCGAAGCCGGCAGGCGCAGGCGGCACGCCGCCGCTCGACACCCGCTGGATCGAAGATCAGAGCCGCGAGGAGCTGGCGTTCGGCGGCGAGGCCACGGCCACGACGCAGCTCTCGGACACCAACTCGCTGCGGTTCGGCAGCCGCTACGTGCACACCGTCGTGGGACCCAACCGCGGTTTCCGCTTCGACACCGCGACGAACCTGCCCACCGTGCCCGGCCCGAACGAGGAGCAGGTGCCGGTCGTCGACATTCCCTCGGGCAACGACAACACCGTCGGGGCCTACGCCGAAGACCGCGTCACGTTCAACGGCGCGCGGACCGACGTGTTCGCGGGCGCCCGCGCCGATTACAACGACTGGCGCGAGCGCCGTGTCGTGGTGCTGCCCCGCGCCGGCGTCATCCATTCCTTCACCAGCAACCTCACGGCCAAGTACGTGTTCAACACCGGGTATCTGCGGCCCAACGCGGCGTACTCGAAGTCGGGCGGCAAGTTCTACCGCTCGCCGTCGAAGACCATCGAGGACGTGAACGTGGTCGACCGCTCCGAGGAAGTGCGCGCGCACGACGTGCAGCTCACCTACGCCTGGGACCGCAACTACATCGTGGGCACCGTCTTCGCGATGGCCGTCAACAACTTCATCAGCTGGGAGACCAAGCTCGATCTCGGTTACCGCAACATGGGGAAGGCGTCGTCGAGCGGCGCAGAGTTCGAAGCGCGCTACTTCCTCACCGGCACCGTTGCGGTGTCGGGCAACTACTCGCTGGCGCGCGGCCGGCTGAAGACGCTGCCGTCGGCACCGGATATCAACGGCGTGGTGCAGCAGCTCGATGGCGCGCTGACCGATGCCGATCGCCGCTGGCTGAACTACCCCACCCACATCTGGAACGTGGGGCTGGACGTCGTGATGGGCGAGCGCGCCTCGCTCAACGCCAATCTGCGGGGCTGGAACGACATGCGGATCGTGGCGCCGTTCACGTCGCCGAACGCCTTCGGCTACGACGAGCTCGGCGGCGAGACGTACCTCGATGTCACCTGGTTGCGGAAGAACGTGCTGCCGGGCACGCACGTACGCGTGTTCGGCATGAACCTGCTCGACAACACCGAGCCGGTCGGGATGGTCATCAACAACGGCGTCTACCATCCCCGCGGCCGTAGCCTCGGCTTCCAGATCACACAGACCTTCTAGTCGTAGGGGCCACCTTCGTAGGGGCCGCCTTCAGGCGGCCCGTCCCCTTTTTCCAATACACCCGGACGCCCGTGGCCGTAGGCTGAAGGGCCATGAACAACACACGCGTGGCCGTGGTAACCGGGGGCACGAAAGGGGTGGGGCGCGGCGTCGCGCTGGCGCTCGCGGAGTGGGGCGCGCGCGTCTTCGTCACCGGCCGTTCGGCGGACGAGGGCGCACCACGCTCCGGCTCCATCACCGCCATCCGGTGCGATCACCGCGACGACGCGCAGGTGGACGCCGCGTTTGTGCGCGTGCTCAACGACACCGGCGCCATCGACATTCTGGTGAACAACGTGTGGGGCGGCTACGACAACATGATGGAGAATGGCCAGTTCACGTGGCCGAAGCCGTTCTGGGAGCAGCCCCTGTGGCGATGGGACGAGATGTTCCAGGCCGGCGTCCGCGCGCACTATCGCGCCGGGCAGCTGGCAGCGCCATCGATGATCGCCCGCCGGCGCGGGCTCATCGTGAACATCTCGCACTGGGCCGCACAGAAGCACCTCGGCAACGTGGCCTACGGCGTGTCGAAGGCGGCGACCGACAAGCTGACGTCCGACATGGCGGTCGAATTGAAACCGCACGGCGTGGCCGTCGTATCGCTCTATCCGGGCATGGTGCGGACCGAGAAGGTGATGGAAGCGGCGCAGTGGCTCGACCTGAGCAACTCCGAGTCGCCCGAGTTCATCGGCCGCGCGGTGGCGGCGCTGGCCGGCGACCCGGAGGTGATGCGCCACACCGGGCAGGTGCTGGTCGCAGCCGCGGTGGCGAGGGCGTACGGGTTTACGGACGTGGACGGCAAGAGCCCACGCCCGCTCACGATTGCTGATGTCTGATCCCTTCGACCTCGGCGTGCTCTACAGCGACCATCGAGCGCTGACGGCGGGAACGCCGCTGGCCTCACTGTGGTCGTACGAGTCGCAGCCGCGCGCCGACCGGCGGAGCCTGGCGGTCGCGCCGGACGGGCGTCACGAGTACTGGCTGCACCGATCCGATCCGCTGCTCAACACGATGCTGCCCGGCACACACGTGTCGATTGTCGTCAACCTCGGCGACCCATGGGCGACGGGCCGTTCGCTCCCGGCCTCGAGTCTGCTGCCGAATCTCGCGGTCGTCGGTCCGTTCACGTGGCCGCAATTCCTCCGCGTCGGACGCCGCGTGCGCGCCGTGGGCGCCGTCCTTCCGTCGATCCTGGCGTCCGAGGTCTTCGGTGTGCCGGCGCCGGCTCTGGTCAACAGCATCGTTCCGCTTCAGGACCTGTGGCCGCGCGCGCACGTCGAGCGCCTGCACTCCGCATGCACGGACCTGCCGCTGCACGACAGCCTCGCCATGCTGAGACGTGCCCTCTTGCGCCGCCTCGATCCGGCGGCGCGGCTCGACACCGTCGAAGAGGCTGCCGCCCGGCTGCTGGCCGCCCGCCAGGGTCGCCTGTCCATCGAGCAGATGGCGGCGCACTACGGCATCAGCCGCCAACGGTTCGCGCGCCGCTTCCACCAGGCGGCCGGACTGTCGCCGAAGCTCTTCGGCCGCATCGTGCGCTTTCAAGGACTGGTGCAGGCGCTGCTGTCGAACGACGTCTCGCACTGGGCGTCGGTCGCATCCGAGGCCGGCTTCTACGACCAGGCCCACATGATCAACGAGTTCCGCGACTTCGCCGGGGCGCCGCCCACGACGTTCTTTCGGCCACACGACGACGCGATCGACGCGTCGCGCATCCAGGTCCAGGGCCGGCCCAGCGAGTGGCTGCGGTGAAGCGCACCGCCCTCATCGTCGTGGTTCTGGGCGCGGCGCTGGCGGGCTACCTGTATTGGGCAAGCGACGAGCGACAGATTCGCCGGCTGCTCGACGGCGTGGCCGCCGCCGTCACCCAGGAAGAGGGCGCCGGCGGCGTCGCAGGTCTGGCTGAAGTGGCCGGGCTGACGCGCTATCTGGCGCCGGACGTCACGTTCGAGCCAGGGGCCCCCTTCAGGGCGATTACCGGCGCGCAGGACATCGTCTCGACCGTCGGACGGCTCCGCGCCGTGATGGCCACCGTCGAGCTGACTTTCTCCGACATCGAGGTTGCCGTCGACGGCGGCACGGCCTCCGTCCGCACCACCGCGCGTCTCACCCTTCGCGATCGCGACGGGGCCCAGAGCGTCGAGACGCGCAACGCGCAGATTGCGCTCGAGGAGCGTGACGCGGGGTGGGTCATCACCACGGCGCGGGCCGAGAGCCGCTGAGTGTGCGCGGGCGGACTCGCCCGTCCCACTTCCGAACAGGCCGTGCGCAACGCGCAGCTCCGAGTCGCGGCAAACCGGCCTCTTTGCGAACCCACGCGTGGCACCCGCCTTGCCTGCGTCCCACTTGTCTCATCATGACAGTCAAGATGAGGGCGATTTACAGTGCAAACGGCTGGAGCAGCGCCCATGTCCGACTCGAACACCGATGTGATTCAAGGCACGCTCGACATGCTCATCCTGAAGGCGCTCAGCCTCGAGCCGCTGCACGGATTCGGCATCGGACGGCGTCTCGAGCAGATGTCGGGTCACGTGTTCAAGGTCAATCCGGGCTCGCTGCTCACGGCACTGAACCGGCTCGAACGCAGCGGGTGGCTTGCGTCCGAGTGGGCCGACACGCCGAACGCGCGTCGAGCCAAGTTCTACCGGCTGACCCGCACGGGGCGCCGGCAGCTCGATACCGAAACCGCGGAGTGGACGCGTCGTGCCGGTGCCATTGCCCGCATCCTTGCTGAGGAGGCGTGAGCGTGTCCTTGCGCACACAGATCATCCACGGACTGCGCTCGCTGGTCCGGCGCGCGACCTCAGACCGCGACCTCTCTGACGAAGTCGAACACTATCTGGCCGAAGCCGCGGCCGCGTACCGGCAGCAGGGTCTGTCGGACGCCGACGCACGGCGGGCCGCGCAGCTCGATCTCGGAAGCCGGACGGCGGTGCAGCAACAGGTGCGCGCGTCACGATGGGAAACCGTGGTCGAGACGCTGCTCGTCGACCTGCGCCGCGCCGCGCGCCGGCTGCGGCGGACACCGGGATTCGCGGTGGTCACGGTGATCACGCTCGCCCTGGGCATCGGTGCCAGTACCGCCATCTTCAGCATCATCCGTCCGGTGCTGCTCGAACCGCTTCCGTACCCGGACGGCGATCGGGTGGTTGTGGTGACCGATATCGCCCAGAACGCCACGCCGCTCGATGTGACGTTCGGGACCTATCGAGAGATCGTGGCCCGCAACCGCACGCTGCAGCGCGCCTCGGTCAGCCGCACGTGGCTGCCGACGTTCAGCGGTGGAGGTGAAGCCGAGCGGCTGGATGGCCAGAGTGTGAGCGCCGACTACTTCCGCGTCCTCGGCGTGGCGCCCGCGCTGGGCCGCGATTTCCTGCCGTCGGACGACGTGCCAGGCGCCGCCCCGGTCGCCATCCTCTCCGATGGCCTGTGGCGCCGGCGCTTTGCCGCCGATCCTGGCGCCATCGGCCGCACCGTGACGCTCGACGGCGCGGCCGTGACCATCGTCGGCGTGATGCCGCGGACGTTCGAGCACGTCTGGAGGCCGGAAACGCGCATCTGGCGGCCGCTCGGATACAACCCGTCGCTGCCGCTGCAGGGCCGGGAGTGGGCACATCATCTGCAGATGTTCGCGCGGCTCGTCCCGGACGCCGCGCTCGACGTCGCGAGGCGCGATCTCAGCACGATCGCGCGAATGCCCGTGCCCGAATTCACGCGGCCGGCGTGGGCATCCATACGCGGCGGCCTCGCCGTGACGCCGCTGCAGGAGTACGTGGCGGCACCGGCCAAGCCGGCGCTCGGCGCCGTGATGGCAGCGACGTTGTTGCTCCTGCTCGTCGCGGCCGTGAACGTCGTCACCCTGATGCTGGCGCGCGGAGCCGAGCGGCGGCGCGAACTGGCCGTCTGCGCCTCGTTTGGCGCCTCGCGGCTGCGGCTCCTCACGCCGCTGCTGGCCGAGGCTGTGCTGCTCGTTGCGGTTGGCGGGACGCTGGGCGTCGCCCTCGCCTACTCGCTGGTCGGCGAGATGGTCACCCTCGACGGCGTCGCAGTGCCACGGCTCGAGGCCATTCGCGTCGATCGCGCAGCCCTGGCCTTTGCCGCGGGGCTGAGCGCGGCCATCGGCCTGATCGCCGCCGCCATACCCGGCCTGACGCTGTCGAAGCGCATCGACTCCCTCGCGTCGGGCGCTCGCGTGATGGGTAGCGGTCACCGCTTGCAGCGCGCGTTCGTCGCCGCTGAAGTCGCGCTCGCCCTGGTGCTGCTGATCGGCGCCGGCCTGCTTCTGCAGACGGTGCAGCGGCTGCTCGCCGTTCCCATGGGATTCCACGCGGAACGCGTCCTCACCCTGCAGGTCCAGGTCGGCGGCATCGACTTCCGCGATCCCCAGACAGTGCATCGGTTCTTCGATCGCGTGCGAGCCGCAGTCGCCGCCGTACCTGGCGTCACGAGGGCAGCCGTCACCAGCCAGCTGCCACTCAGCGGCGACAGCGACCTCTACGGCGTCCAATCCCGCGCCGAGTTCGTCGACAGGCCGCAGAGCGCCCGGGAGGCGTTGCGCTACGCGGTCAGCCCGTCTTACCTGGAAACCATGGGCATTCCGCTCCTGAGCGGCCGGCCAATCGAGGACCGCGACGGGGCCGCGGCACCGCGTGTGGCCGTGCTCAGCGCAGCGCTGGCACGGCGCCACTTCCCCGACCGCACGCCGCTCGGTCAGCAGATGCGCATCGGCAACACGGACGTCTGGTACACCGTCGTCGGCGTGGCCGGCAACGTCAGGCAGTCGTCGCCTGCGCTGTCGCCACTCGAGGCCATCTACATTTCTGACGCGCAGAGCCCGTCCGCCGATCGTGCGATGTGGCTCGTGGTCCACGCGACGGATCCCGCGGCCCTCGAGCCAGCCATCCGGCGCGCCATCCAGACCGTCGATTCCAATCGGCCCATTCTCAAGGTGGCGACCATGGAGCAGCGCGTCGCCGCCTCAGCGGCGCGGCAGCGGTTCGCAATGGCCGCGTTTCAGGCGTTCGCAGCCATCGCCCTGGTCCTGGCCGTGATCGGGGTTTACGGCGTGCTGGCGGGCGAGGTCGTCGAACGCACGCGCGAGATTGCGCTCCGATCGGCGGTCGGCGCGTCGCGGACCCGGATCATGGCCCTCATCCTGCGGCAGGCCGCCGGTGTTGGACTCGCGGGGATACTCGCCGGCGCCGCGGTGGCCAGCGTCACGAGCCGCGGCCTGGCGGCGCTGTTGTTCGAAGTCTCCCCGCTCGACGCCATCACGTATGCCGGCCTGGCGGCGGTCCTGCTGCTCGCCACCAGCGCCGGCGCGCTCCTTCCGGCGTGGAGGGCCGCGCGCATCCAACCGGCCACGGCGCTGCAGGCCTGAGCCGGCGGTTGCAGCCGGCGGAGCGAACGGACTACGCTTCCGCCGGCGTTCACAGGACGCCTCCAGTCCGCGGGAAGGGCGGCGCCCACCTGTCACGGTCCGGTTGATCGTTTCACCGACCTTTCTTCAGCCCACGATGCGGACGCGGGCGCGTGATGAAGGAGGTCGTCCGTGTCAAATCTCGAACAGCAGCACAAGCTCGCGAAAGATCTGCTCCGCGCCGCGCGTGAGGGCGATGCGGCGGCCCTCGGCCGCCTTCGCGCCGCCCGCGCGGATGCCGGCAGCGGCGAGCGGCCGCTCCAGCTCGCCGACGCGCAGCTGACGCTGGCGCGCGAGGCCGGCTTCGACTCGTGGCCGAAGCTCGTGGCCGATTTCCACGAACGTGACGTCACCGCCTTTGCTCAAGCCGTCCAGGAGGGCGACGCCGCTCGCGTGCGTGAGCTGCTGTCGTTGGAGCACGTCCGCGGGCGCGTCAACGATCCGTCGTTCTCGTTCGGCCAGCGGGCCGCGCACATCGCCGCGAAGAACGAGGCCGTGCTGACGGCACTCCTGGACGCCGGGGCCGATGTGAACTTGAAGAGCGAGTGGGAGAACGGTCCCTACACGGTCCTCGACAATGCAGACGAATCGACGGCGCGCTTCCTGATCGCGCGAGGCGCCACGCTCACGGCGTGCGTCGCGTCCAGGCTCGGCTGGTTCGACGAGCTCAAACGCCTCGTCGAGGCCGACCCATCGCGGGTGCACGAGCGGGGCGGCGACGGGCAGCAACCGCTGCATCAGGCCCGCACGGTCGAGATCGCCGACTACCTGCTCGATCGCGGCGCCGGGATCGACGTGCCCTGCATCGATCACCAGACCATGCCGGCGCAGTACGCGCTCGTCGACCGTCCCGACGTCTGCCGTCGGCTGCTGGAGCGCGGCGCCACGCCCGACATCTACATGGCCGCGCGCCTCGGCGACCTCGCGCTCGCCACTCGCCTGCTCGACGCCGACCCGGCGTGCGTCGCGGCCCGCATCCATGAGCCTGGATACGCGCCGGTGCCGCCAGGGCAGATCTACGGCTGGACGCTCGGGTTTGGGTCACCTCACGACATTGCCGCGCGGTACGCCCACCAGGAGGTGCGCGATCTGCTCACGGCGCGCAGTCCGCAGCGCGTGCGCTTCCTCAACGCGCTCATGGTGGGAGACGAGCCCACCGCGCGCGCGGCATTGGGCGCTGATGCGTCGATCATGCCGTCGCTGACACGCGAGGATCACGGCCGCCTGGCGGTGACGATCTTCTTCGAACACTACCGCGCCGCCGAGGTGATGCTGACGCTCGGATTCGATCCGGCGGCGCCGGGAATCGCCGGCGGCACCGCGCTGCACGCCGCTTGCTGGGTGGGCAACGTGCGGATGGTCGAGCGGCTCATCGAGCGCGGCGGCGTGGGACTGGACGCGCGGGACTCGACCCACGGAAGCACGCCGCTTGGTTGGACGGCGTTCGGCTCGGTGCAACGCCGCGCGCAGAAGTCCGACTATCCCGCCGTGGCGCAACGGCTGGTCGCCGCCGGCGCGGATGTCACCGCGGTCGGCAACAAGCCAGGCCGTTCGCTGCTGCAGATGGCGGAAGGCAACAAGGCGATGCAGGAGGCGCTGCGCCGCCTCGGCGCCACGTAGAGGCGAACCTTCAGGTTCGCCTGCAGGCGGACCTCGGAGGTCCGCCTCTACGTACCTCTACCGCCTCTACGAAAACTCGATCACGCCGGTGATGATGGTCCGGTCGGCGGTGTCCTGCACCGCCTGCCGCGACTGATCGAGCGTGTAGCGCTTGGTGATCACCGACTGCGCGTCGATCTTGCCCTTCTCGATCAGCTTCACGTAGCGGGGGATGTCGCGCATCACGTGCAGGCCGCCCTGCTGGCCGGGGTGAATCGTCCGGCCAAAGAGCGCCAGCGACGCGCCCGGGAACGGCACCGGCTGCAGCGTAAACCCCATGAGCATCACGTGGCCGCCCGCGCGGGTGCAGTCCCACGCGTGCAGCACGGTCTTGACGTTGGTGGGATCGGGCTGCGGCTCGACCTTCGGCGTCACCGTCTGCAAACCGGCGGCTTCGACGACGAAATCGGCGCCGCGCGAGATCACGGCGTTGGCCGCCCGGCCCCACGACACGCCGCCCGCGAACCGCCGATCGTTCGGCCCCCGGCACAGCTCGCGGATGCGCTCCACGATGCCGTCGCCCTCGGCGGTGGCGTCGAGCGTGACGGTGGCGCCCATCTTCATCGCGAACTCGCGGCGGTACTTGATCGGATCGATGACGATGACCTGCCCCGCGCCCATCACGCGCGCGGCCTGGACGGCGCCGAGACCGACCGGGCCGGCGCCGAAGACCACGACGTCCGACCCCGGCTGGAACACCATGTCGGCGTGACCGGCGGCAAAGCCCGACGCGAGCTGATCGCCCAGGAGCGTGAGCTGCGCCGCCGGCAGGTCGGTGAAGACCGGTACGCAGTACTCCTCGAAGGCGGTCATGATCTCGCTCATCCCGCCGACGCCCGCCTGCGCGTAGACAGGCGTGCCGTCGCGAAACTGCGCGAACGGCGCAAACGGCTCTACGCCCGGCGCGTTGGAGAAGAAGGTGAACTGGCAGTAGTCGGGACGTCCGTGCAGGCACTGATAGCACTGGCCGCACTGCGACGTGCCGGCCACGACCACGCGGTCGCCCACCTGCACACGCTTCACCATCGGGCCGATCGCCTCCACCACGCCGAAGCCGCAGTGGTTCGGCACCTCGGCGCGCCGGATGGCGTTGGTGCCGAGCGCGCCGCGCACGATGGTGTAGCACGGCGCCACGGCGAGCGAGCGGATCACCACCTGCCGCGGATCGATCGGCAGGAGCCGCATCTCCTGCACGTCGAGGGTCGCGTCGTGACGCACCAGGCCGCGGAACGTCCGCCCCGTTTGCGTCCCCGTGGCGATGGCCGGAGCCTGCGCCTGCACGGGGCCTTCCCCGGCGTTTCCACCGAGCGCAAGGGCGCCGCCGCCGAGCGCCGTCGCGCCGGCCCTCAACACACGCCGCCGCGACAGCCGCGTGCCTCTCACTTCTTGCTCTTGTCTTTGTCCTTGTCGCTGCCGGGCGTCACGGCGTCCTTGATGCCGACCCCGAGCTTCTTGGCGCCGCCGGCGGTCTTCTTCGCACCCTTCTTCGTCGTGCTGCCGGTCGCTTTGGCGACCTCCTTGCTCTTGCCGCCGGTGGCTTTCGCGACCTCGGCGCTCTTCTTGCCGGTGGCCTTGGCGCCGTCGGCGGTGGTCTTGCCAGTGGCCTTTGCCGCGGTGGTCACTGCCCCGTCTTCCTTCTTCTTGTCCTTGGCGTCACCGCTCTGCGCGGCGACGGTAACTCCAGCCGCACACAGCAGTGCGACCGCGATCGACATGAACTTGGACTGCGCCATCGAACGACCCTCCTCGCCCCCGACCGGATTCTAGCGCGGCAGCGCGAATGCCACGTACGCACCTTCGGGAGGGGGCGGGAGCGTGGGGAAACGTGCGGGATTCCAGCCGTGGCCAGCCGCCACGGGGACCAGGAGGAACTGGCGCCCGCCGGCCTCGTACGACGCCGGCACACCGTCCGAGGCGGCGGGGAGCGCGCGCGTCCACACCACGCGCCCGGTCTTGCGGTCGTAGGCGCGCAGCGTCTTGTCCGATCCTGACGCCGCGAACAGCAACCCGCTTCCCGTGGCCAGCAGGCCGCCCCGCGGCCAGTGCGCGCCGCTGTCCTCCGGAATCGCGAGCTCCGCCGGGGCCGCCACGTGACCGTGGGGCACGCGCCACTTGATCTCGCCGGTGTTGAGGTCGTAGGCGGTGATCTCCGTCCACGGCGGCCCGATCGGCGAAAGGTAGGTGCTCGTGAACATGAAGTCGTAGGGCGACGTGAGGCGCAGCGGTCCTGCGGCCAGCGCCTCGTTCGCGAGGCGCGTGAGCCGCGCCGACTCCTCGGCCGGGATGATGGTGGCCGGCCCGGTGCGGGAGGTGCCGGGCGCGCTTCCTCCGGGCAGGAACAGCCGCAGCATCGCCGGCAGCGCCATCGAGCGCACGTAAAGCTCGCCGCGCTCCGAATCCACCGCCACGCCGCCCCAGTTGGTGCCGCCGCTGTGCCCCGGCATCTCGATCGATCCACGGAAGCTCGGAGGCGTGAACAGCCCCTCGTTGCGATAGCTGCGGAGGCGCTCGCCGATGGCGCGCCGCTCGTCGGCCGGCAGGTACGGGTTGATGTCTTTCTCGGTGAACGACTGCCGGGCAAACGGCGCCGGCCTGGTCGGGAAGGGCTGCGTGGGCGACGTGTGTTCGCCGGGCACGTCGGATTGCGGCACGGGCCGCTCCTCGATCGGCCAGATCGGCTCCCCGGTCACGCGATCGAACACGAACAGGAACCCCTGCTTCGTCGCCTGCGCCACGACGTCGCGGCGGCGGCCGTTGTGACGGATGGTGAGCAGCTTCGGCGCGACAGGCAGGTCGTAGTCCCACACGTCGTGATGAACGATCTGGTAGTGCCACAGCCGCCGGCCGGTCCTGGCGTCGAGCGCCACGAGGCTGTTGGCGAACAGGTTCTGCCCCGGCCGGTCGCCGCCGTAGAAGTCGAAGCGGCCCGTACCGAACGGCACGAAGGCGATGCCGCGCGCCTCGTCGATCGTCAGCTCGCTCCAGTTGTGCACCCCGCCGTGCACGGCGCGGGCGCCCTTCGGCCACGTCTCGGCACCCGTCTCGCCCTCGGCCGGCAACGAATGAAACACCCAGCGCAGCGCGCCCGTGCGGACGTCGTAGGCGTGCACGTCGCCGGGGTTGGAGTCGTAGCCCGCGGCTTGCGCCGGCAGGCTCACGATGACGAGGTTGCCGAAGACGCGTCCCGGATTGCTGGTCTGCAGCGGGGTGAGGCCATCGATGGACCGGCCGGTGCCCGCCAGGCCCGCGCGCAGATCGACGCGCCCGTTCTGTCCGAACGCCGCGACCGCCTGCCCCGTGCGCGCGTCTATCGCGGTCAGAAACCCGCCGGCGATGTAGAGCAGACGGCGGTCGCGGCCGTCGGAGCTCCGCCAGTAGTTGAGGCCGCGCGTGCCCACGGCACCCGCATTCGGATGGCTCCACACCTTCGCGCCGGTTGCGGCGTTCAGCGCCGCCAGATCGTTGGCCCCGGCCAGCACGAACGCCAGGCCGTCGGCCACCAGCGGACCGAACATGAACGAGCGCTGACCGGCGGGAAAACTCCAGGCCACCTCGAGCCGCGACACGTTGGACGGCGTGATCTGATTGAGAGCGGTGAACTGCGACGAATCGGCGCCGCCCAGATACGCGCTCCACGCGGTGTCCGAACGCGGGCGCGTTTGCACCAGCGTGGTGGAGAGCGCCGCGCCCGCGAGGGCGCAGGAAACCAGACCCACAAAGAGACGCATGCGACGCTGACTCTACCTGCGCGTCAGCTGCGCCTCCATACCCCGTTCAGGTCGCAGCAGATCGCCAGCCGCAGAGCCAGGACGAGGAGCACGGGGGCGGTCACGGCGCCGGCAATGTAGCGCTGCATGATCAGCACGACGGCGGGGTGCAGGATGCCGTTGGCGATTTCAACAACGACCCACCCCCACAAGAGGGTCGGTGCGACACGCCAGCCGCGTCGCACGGGCCACGCCACGCACCAGGCGCCGAAGCCGACGATCAGGACATTGGCGATCAGGAAGCCGCGCCGCGGATTGGAGGAGAACACGAGACTGACGACCTCGGCCGGCAGCACCGCCTCCCACAGCCGCCCGAGATACTCCTCGGTGGAGTGCGCCGCCTGCGCGAGCACGAGGGCCGCGAAGGTGGCGCGGATCTGGCCCGTCATCCGAAACGCCATTCTGAACCATAATGGCCCCCCGCATGGGTACCGTTCGCGACGCTGTCATCGGCCTGCTGCGCGAGGCCGGGATGACCACCATCTTCGGCAATCCCGGATCCACCGAGCTGCCGCTCTTCAAGAACTTCCCCGACGACTTCCGCTACGTGCTGGGGCTGCAGGAAGCGGTCGTCGTCGGGATGGCCGACGGCTTCGCGCAGGCGACCGGCAACGCGGCCGTCGTGAACCTGCACTCGGCAGCCGGGGTCGGGCACGCGATGGGCAACATCTTCACCGCCTTCCGCAACCGGACGCCGCTCGTCATCACGGCGGGCCAGCAGGCGCGATCCATTCTGCCCTACGAGGCGTTCCTGTCCGCGACCGACGCCACCATGCTGCCCCAGCCCTACATCAAGTGGAGCTGCGAGCCCGCGCGAGCCGAGGACGTACCGGCGGCCATCGCCCGCGCCTACGACGTGGCGATGCAGCAGCCGTGCGGCCCCACCTTCGTCTCGATTCCCGTCGACGACTGGGAACGTGCGTGCGAGCCCGTGACCGCGCGGACGGTGAGCCGGCTGCGCTTCCCCGATCCCGCCTTCATCGACACGTTCGCCGCGCGCCTGAATCGCTGCGAGCGGCCGGTCTTTGTCGTCGGGCCCGGCGTCGATCGCAACGGCGCGTGGGATCAGGTGGTGGCGCTCGCGGAGCGGCACCAGGCGCTGGTGTGGGTGAGCCCGATGTCGCCGCGCTGCAGCTTTCCCGAGCGGCACCCGCTCTTCGCGGGCTTCCTGCCGGCGATCCGCGAGCGCATCGTCGAGCGGCTCACCGGGCACGACCTCGTGTTGGCGCTGGGCGCGCCGGTGTTCACGTATCACATCGAAGGGTTCGGCCCGCACGTGCCGCCTGGCGCCGAGCTCCTGCAGATGGTGGACGACCCCGACGTCGCCGCGCGCACGCCCGGCGGCACGGCGCTCGTCTGCGACGTGCGCCTGGGCACCGACGCGCTTCTGCAGCGCCCGGCCCCGCCGTCACGGCCGCTCCCGCGAGGCCGATGCGCGTCGCCCCGCGTTGAACCCGGCGAGGGGATCACGCCGGCGTTCCTGATGCAGACGCTGGCCGACGTGCGACCGCCCGACAGCATCCTGGTCGAGGAATCGCCCTCCACGCGCGCCACGATGCAGACGCACCTCCCGATCGAGCAGCCGCGCAGCTTCTTCACCTGCGCGAGCGGCGGGCTCGGCCACGGCCTGCCGGCGGGTGTCGGTGTGGCGCTCGCCACTGGATCCATGCGAAAGGTCATCGGCCTTTTCGGCGACGGGTCGTCGATGTACTCGATCCAGGCGCTGTGGTCGGCCGCCGATCTGAAGCTGCCGATCACGTTCATCGTCGTCAACAACGGCGGCTACGCGGCGCTGAGCGAGTTCCTGTCGCACTTCAACCTGAAGGAGCCGATCGGCACCGAAGTGCGCGGCATCGATTTCGTCGGACTGGCGAAGTCCTTGGGCTGCGCGGGCGTCCGGGTGCAGAAGCCGAGCGAGCTTGCGTCCACGTTGCGCGACGCGATCCAGTCGCCCATCCCTATCCTGGTAGACGTCGTCGTTGCCTGAGAGGTCCTGATGGCCGCGGTCAGCATGTCCAACCGGCGGATGCTGGTGTCGTGCTTCCTGGGCACGACGATCGAGTGGTACGACTTCCTGGTCTACGGTTTCCTGGCGCCGCTGGCGCTCAATCGCCTCTTCTTTCCGTCGCTCAGCCCGCTCGCGGGCACCATCGCGGGGTTCGGCGTGTTTGCCGTGGGGTTTGCCGCCCGCCCGCTCGGCGGCGTGGTCTTCGCCCACTATGGCGATCGGATCGGGCGCAAGCCGATCATGGTGACGACGCTGGTGATGATGGGGGCCTCCACCACGGCCATCGGCCTCACGCCGACGTATGCGGCCATCGGCGTCGCCGCACCCGTCCTCCTCACCTGCCTGCGCTTCGTCCAGGGCTTCTCGCTCGGCGCCGAATCGGCCGCCGGCCCGCTCCTGGCGATGGAGAGCGCTCAGGGCAACCGCCGCGGGCTCTTCGCATCGCTGGTATCGAGCGGCGCCGCCGCGGGCACCGTGCTCGGCACGCTGGCCGCGCTGGCGGTGGGCCTGCTGCCGCAGGAGCAGCTCCTGTCGTGGGGATGGCGCCTGCCCTTCCTGGCCAGCGCGCTGATCTTCACGGTGAGCTTCTACGTCCGCATGAAGGTCGAGGAGTCGCCGGTGTTCCAGCGCGCGATCGCCCGCCAGGCTCCCGAGCGCGTGCCGCTGCTCGCGGTGCTGCAGCGCCACAAGGCCGCGACGCTGCAGGTGCTCTTCTGCGCGATGGCCGAGTCGTCCACGTTCTACTTCACGTCGGTCTTCGGCCTGTCGTACGGCCTGCAGACGCTGCACTTGAGCAACGGGCTGCTGGTCGCCGGCGTGGCCATCGGCAACACGATCGGGATCGTCATGAACCCGGCGTTCGGCGCGCTCTCGGATCGGGTCGGCCGGCGGCCGCTGCTGGGCCTGTCGTACCTGGGCTCGGCGCTCTTCGTCGTGATCCTGTTCTTCCCGCTGCTGCGGATCGCGGAACCGTGGGCGGTCATCCTCGCCATGGCCTTTCCCGGTGCGATTCTGCAGCCGATGTCGCTCGCGGTGAGCGGCAGCTTCTACCCCGAGCGCTTCAGCGATCCGCGGTTGCGATTCTCGGGCGTTTCACTCGGCCGTCAGCTCGGCACCATCCTGGGCGGCGGGATCATGCCGTTCGTCGCGGCGTCGCTGGTCCGATCGGCGGGCGGGTCGCTGACGTGGGCGCTCGCCTACTTTGCGGCTGTCTGCGCGCTGGCGCTCGGCGCCGTGATCTCGTCCCGCGA
>DASYRM010000057.1:0-2095 GCA_036004405.1 Vicinamibacterales bacterium | reverse complement strand
GTGCGCGTCGAGGTCCACCACCACGAAGTGGCCACCGGCGGGCAGACCGAGATCGACATGCGCTTCGACACGCTCACGAAGATGGCGGACAAGGTCCTCTGGTACAAGTACTGCGCGAAGAACACCGCCAAGAAGTGGGGCAAGACCGCCACGTTCATGCCCAAGCCCCTGTTCCAGGACAACGGCTCCGGCATGCACACGCACCAGTCGCTGTGGACGGGCGGCAAGAACCTCTTCTACGAGCGCGGCGGCTACGCCGACATCTCCAAGACCTGCCTCTACTACATCGGCGGCATCCTCAAGCACGCGCCGGCGCTGCTGGCGCTGATCGCGCCGTCGACCAACTCCTACAAGCGGCTGGTGCCCGGCTACGAGGCGCCGATCAACCTCGTGTACAGCCAGCGTAACCGCTCGGCGGCCATCCGGATCCCGATGTACTCGAAGGCGGAGGGCGCCAAGCGCATCGAGTTCCGCACGCCGGATCCGACGTGCAATCCGTATCTCTCGTTCGCGGCCTGCGTGATGGCCGGTCTCGACGGCATCGCCAACAAGATCGATCCCGGCAAGCCCGTGGACAAGGACCTCTACGAGCTGCCGCCGGCCGAGCAGAAGAAGATCAAGCAGCTGCCGGGCGCGCTCGACATCGTGCTCGACAACCTCGAGAAGAGCCACGACTGGCTCCTCAAGGGTGACGTCTTCACGCCCGACGTCATCGAGACGTGGATCGAGTACAAGCGGAAGAACGAGGTGGACGCCGTCCGCCTGCGGCCGCACCCGTGGGAGTTCGCGCTGTACTTCGATATCTAGGCGGTAGGAAACAGGGGTCGGATCGCTACACCGATATTTGTTCGTCATCGGGGGGAGCACTGCGTTGCTCCCCCCGATACCCCCCATCGCTCGAAAGTCGTCACCGTCTCGTCTGAGCGTTCCGGTGGTTGTATCGCGTGTCGTGGTGTCTGCCGCCTTTGTTTTCGTTTCGAGTCGGCGTATCGCCGGCAGCCCTCGTACTACCTGAGCGTGACGGGAGGCTGCCGCGTAAACGAGCAGACCATAGCGGGCTGCCGATGGCACGGGCAGCACGCTCTCGACGCCGACGTCGCAAGTCCCTGATTTCGCGTTCGGGGCAGCGTGGCATCGCGCTTGCCACCTGTTGGGCGCCATGACAGCGGCGAAGTCCGGTCCTCGGTGGCGGGTGGTGGTGATCGACGATCATGCGCCCTCCCGTGCGGCGCTGCGCTCGGCGGTGACGGACGCGGGCGGTGAGGTGGTCGGCGAGGCGCAGCGCGTGGCCGACGCGATGGCGACGGTGACGCGCGCGCAGCCGGACGTGGCGATCTTTGCCGTCGGCTTGCCCGACGGCGACGGCGTCGCCGCGGCCGCCGCCGTCACCACCGCCACCCACTGCCCGGTGGTGCTCTTCACCAGCCACACGCAGGACGACCTCGTGGCCCGCGCGCAGGCGGCCGGCGTCATGGCCTACCTCCTCAAGCCCTTGCGCCCGGCCGAGCTGGCGCCGGCGCTCGACCTCGCCATCGCCCGCTTCCGTGAGACGCGCGAGCTCAAGCAGACGCTCGAGGAGCGCAAGGTGATCGAGCGCGCCAAGGGTCGGCTGATGGAGCGCCTGCGGCTCAGCGAGGACGAAGCGTTCCGCCGCCTGCGGCGGGCCGCGATGAACAGCCGGCGGCCCATGATCGAGATCGCCCGGGCCGTGCTTGTCTCCGAGTCAGTCACCGAGGACCTGCCTGCGATTTAGGCAGCACCGGAGGCGGCTGCGTCTCCGATCTTCTTGAATTCCCTCACGTCACCCGCGGTACAGCCCTTGCTATTCCTGCGCGCGAGCGGACAACGACGTCCCCGGCGCGGCATTGAGGCCGTGTGCAGTGAACGACCGAGGTCGCGATGCGCGACCGCACCGCTACGAAAAAGGAGACGTCATGGCCGCATTTTCACGCAGGGATTTCCTCAAGGGCAGCCTGGCGGCGGGGGCCGGGCTGGCTGCGCTCGGCGGCATGCCGAGTATCATCACCGCGCAGGGCAAGGAGCAGGTCAAGATCGGCGTGCTCCACTCGCTGTCCGGCACGATGGCGATCAGCGA
>DASYRM010000056.1:0-1811 GCA_036004405.1 Vicinamibacterales bacterium | reverse complement strand
GGCACCCCAACGCGGCTGCCGCGTTGGGGACCCCGCCAGTTCGGCGCGAGCGGCCGCTGATGCCTCGCCTCGGATTCGCACGTCCTCGGCTCGGCACGCCACCCCAGCGCGGCTGCCGCGCTGGGGACCCCGGCATGGCCGCAGGCGCTTCCGTCTAGAACACGAATCGCAGCGCCACCTGCATCACGCGCGGCGTGCGCGTCGTGATGACCTGCCCGAATCGCGTGTTCGTCTGGGTGCCCGCCGCATCGAACCGCGCGGTCCCGTCAACGGTGGCGAACTGCGTATGGTTGAAGACGTTATAGATCTCCCAGCGAAGTTGCAACCGTCTCGCGCTGCCGCCGAACGGGATGTTCTTGAACAAGGTGACGTCCGAGCTGCTGACGCCGGGGCCCCTGATGACGTCTTTCGGTGAGGTGCCGGCATTCCCGCGCGGCGGGCGGGCAAATGCCGCGGTATTGAACCACTGATTCACGCTGCGCTGGCTCTTCGGCAGAATCGGATTGCCGACGAGCAGCGGGACGAAGTTGCCGGCCGCCACGTTCGCGACGCGGATCACGTCGCCGCCGCCGGTGAGGTCCGCACCGTCCGCCGCGATCCAGGTGACATTGACGGGCACGCCGCTGGCAAACGTCGTCAGCCCCGAGATCTGCCAGTTGTCGAGCAGGCCGCGCACGACCGCGTTGTTCCACGACGCGCTCGCCTTCGGCAGGTCCCACGTGTAGTTGATCACCGCGACGTGCGTCTGATCGTAGGTCGACAGTCCGTAGTTCCACGTCGCCGGATCCTGATAGGTCGCGATCTGCATGTTCGCGCCGGTGCCCGTCTCGTTGTTCGAGCTGTAGTCTCGCGAGCGCGACAGCGTGTACGCCACGCCGAACTGCAGCCCTTTCGCGAAACGGCGGTTGGCCTGCACCTGCATCGCGTGGTAATCGGTCTTGCCGGAGTTCTCGAAGAACCACAAGTTGGCGTAGCCCGGATACGGCCGGAAGAAGTTGTCGGCCAGCGCAACGCCGGATCGCGTCGGATCCTGGTTCTCCGAGAGGAATCGCGCGCCGTAGGGCACGATGTTCAGGTTGCGGGTCTGCAGCATCTGACGTCCGCGCGACCCGACGTACGCCACGTCGACGACCGTGCCCCACCCGATGTCGCGCTGCACGCCAGCCGAGTAGCTATAGAGCGTCGGCGTGCGCGTCTCCTTCTCGAAGCCCTGCACGTCGCTTGGAAAGTTGTAGCCCGTGGACTGCAGCAGCGTGTCCATCGACCCGTAGGAGATCTGCGGATTGAACTGCAGCGGCGGGTTGCGGGTCGCCTGCCAGTTGACGTTGCCCGACATGCGCGTGTTGTGGAAGATGCCGAAGCTGCCTCGGAGCGCCGTCTTGCCGTCGCCATTGACGTCGTACGCGAGACCGACGCGCGGCTCGGGCAGCAGCGGCGGCTGATCCTTGAAGCCCGCCGGATAGCTCGAATCGGTGGCGAGCACCAGGCCGTTGTTGAGATCGCCGGTGCCCGGCACCTGCGCCCCGGCCAGATTGGCCGCCACCGTCGCGCCCGTGACGGGATCGCGCGCGACGCGGACGCCGTTGACAATCGCCGGGTAGTACAGACGCGGCGCTTTCGCCCGGTCGTACCGCTCGAATGAGAACGCCGCCGCGCCGCCGCTCTCGTGGCGGTAGTGCGTGTACCACGCCAGCCTCAGGCCGTAGTCGAGCGTGAGCTTCTGCGTCGCGCGCCACGTGTCCTGCGCGAACCACTCCATGATGTTCGCCACGCCGCCGCCGCCGGGCCGCGTCGTCGATTCGGTGTAGGTC
>DASYRM010000055.1:0-8895 GCA_036004405.1 Vicinamibacterales bacterium | reverse complement strand
CGGGGCTATCAGTCGTAGGGGCCGCCTTTCAGGCGGCTCAGTCGTAGGGGCCGTCTTCAGGCGGCCCGTGCGCAAAAGAAAAAGGCGGTCCCAAAGGACCGCCTTTTTAGTTCTTCGCGGGAACGCCCCTAGTTGTTCGCGGCCGGCGTCGCCGTCTTCGCCTCGACGGTGTCGCCCAGCAGGTTCTCGGCCTTGCCCGCGAGCCAGTTGAACAGGTGGCGCGTTTCCCAGAAGCGGCCGGCGTTCGACTTCGCGCCGAGCACCACCACGGCCACATCGGGCCCGCCCTGCGGCAGCCGCAGCAGCGTCGCCAGGCAGTAGCCGGCCGAGCGGATGAAGCCGGTCTTGCCCGCCTGCACGTCCACGTCGCCCACTCTCACGAGCTGATTGGTGGACGACACCGTGATAGTGCGGCTCCCAGCGTGCACCGTGTACTGCGGTGTGCGCATGATGCTCGCGATGCGGTCGTTGCCCGACACGTAGCTGATGAGGCGCGCCAGGTCATAGGCCGACGACACGTTGGCGTTCAACAATCCGGACGGATCCGCGTAGCTCGTCGTCTTCAGCCCGAGCTCCTCGGCCTTCTCGTTCATGCGGCGCACAAACCCTTCGGAGCCCTGCGGCGACGTGCGTGCCAGCGCGCGGGCGGCCGCGTTGTCGGACCCGATGAGGAGGAGGTGCAGGAGGTCGTCGCGGGTCACCTTGTAGCCGGCGCGAAGATAGGTGGTGGAGGCCGCGCGCACGTCGCTGCGGTCGACGACGATCGGCGTCGTCAGGTCCACGTTCGGGTCCTCGAGAATCACGGTCGCGGTCATGACCTTGGTGATGCTCGCGATCGAGCGCTGGTCGAGCGAGTTCTGCTCCCACAGCACCTGCCCCGTCTTGGGGTCGTAGATGATGGCGGCTTCGGCGCGGATGTCCGGCACCACAGCGCCCGAGTCGTCGAACTTGAAGCGCGGCTGCCGGGCTTCCTGCAGCTGGCGGGCCCGCAGCGACACCCGGGCGCGCGACGCGGCGGCTCTAGTCCGCGAAGTCGTGACCTTTTTCTTCTTGAGGGTGAGTTTCTGAGAACCTGGGACGCGCTCGACCGACGAGCGAGTGCGGCTCGTGGCCGGGGCAGATTCAGCCGGCAGGCAGCCAACAACCAGGATTGACACGGCACAGGTGACCCGCGCCAGGCTGAACAGACGGGATATGTTCACAGGCAACTCTTTGGCAAACAAGCTGTTACGTGTATCGGCATTCTACCAAGAGATCTGTATGATGCAAGAGGTACTACGCGCGCGATCACGATTTTGTGCGCGACCTCGACACCTCCCCGGTCTTCCCCGGGGCGCAAGAGTCCAAAACAGGTGCCATGCCGGGCCGGAGAGGCGGTCATGAGTCTGTCGGAGAGCGAGTTCACAGCGCTGCGCGCGACCATCGCATCGCGCGGGACGGCCCGCATGGTGCTCGTACCGGTCGTCGTCGTCTGTTGGGCGTCGCTCGCCATCGTCGTCGTCCTCTTCGGCGACCTGCCCGTCGCTGCCCTCCCTCCGCTGGCCGTGCTCGTCGGCGGCTTTGAAGCCATCAACGCATTGCACGTGGGTGTTGAACGAATCGGCCGCTACCTCCAAGTCTTCTATGAGGGCCCGGCCGGGACGCCGGCCTGGGAGACGACGGCCATGGCCGTAGCGCCGCGTGTCCGCGGGTCCGGCGCGGATCCGCTGTTCACCGTGGTGTTCGCGGCGGCGACCATCCTCAACCTGACGACGGCGCTGGTGCCCGAGCCCACGCCCCTCGAGACGCTCATCATCGGCGGTTTCCACGCCGCGTTCCTGCTGCGCATCGCGCGCGCCCGTCAGCTGGCCGGCTCGCAGCGCGCCCGCGATCTGCGCGCCTTCGAGGACGTGCGCAACCCTTCGAATCCGAGAACCTCAGAAATCCCCTGACGGCGGACCGTCGTCCAACCGATTGAAGTGATCCAATCCGTGGCGCTTTTTGTCGCCAAGGTGACACGTTGTGTCCACTCGATCAGCCGCACCGGCGCGGCGCGATCCGCGTGATTCCGGCCCGATTTTCCGGGGACCGGATTCCGCCGCGACGGCCTTCTCCCTCAAATGTTCGCGGCACGCGATTTGCTCGTTTATATGAGTGGAGGCGAACCATGAGTCTCGTGAGGCTCCTTGGGTTTCGAACGCTGACCTGCGGCTGCGTCATCGGACGGTATCGCGACCTGGCCAGCGGACGTGAGCTGACCTACGTCGAAGAGAAGGGCTCGACGTGCGAGTCGCACGCGCACCGCCGCAACCACACGGTGGCAGCCGAGCGCGAGCACGTCCCCGCCGTCAGCCTGATCGAAACGCGCGCGTCGTAATTCGCGGCCTCAATCAGACCACCGCGCTACAATCGGCGCGGTGCCTCGCTCGATCCGTCCCCACACCACCCTCACCTCCGGATCCACCAGCTTTCGGTTCTATCTGGGCGACTGCACGGAACTGCTGCCCGAGCTCGAGCCGGGAAGCATCGACGCCATCGTCACGTCGCCACCCTACAACCTGGGCATCCGCTACCGCACCTACGACGACACCATCCCCCGTTCGGAGTATCTGCAGTGGACCGATCGGTGGCTGGCGGCCGCCGGGCAGGCGCTCTCACCCCAGGGCTCGCTCTTCCTCAACGTCGGCGCCAAGCCTACGGATCCGTGGACGGCGCTCGACGTGGCGCACACCGCGCGCGGCCACTTCCGGCTGCAGAACACCATCCACTGGATCAAGTCGATCGCGATCGAAAAGGGGCTGGCGGGAACCCGGTCGGGGCTGACCGACGATCTGGCCGTCGGTCACTACAAGCCGATCAACAGCCGCCGCTTTCTGCACGACTGCCACGAGTTTGTGTTCCATTTCACGCCGGGCGGAAACACGCCGCTCGACCGCCAGGCGGTCGGCGTGCGCTACCAGGACCAGTCGAACGTCGGTCGCTGGCAGACGGCCGCCGGCGGGGTCCGCTGCCGGGGCAACACCTGGTTCATCCCGTACGACACCATCCAGAGCCGTGAGAAAGACCGGCCGCACCCGGCCACCTTCCCGCCGAAGCTTCCGGAGATGTGCCTGCGGCTCCATGGGCTCGACCGGGCTCGCACAGCGGCGGACCCGTTCATGGGTCTGGGCTCGACCGCCGTGGCCTGCGCCACGCTCGGCGTCAACTTCGTGGGCATCGAGCTCGACGAAGGCTATCTCCGGGAAGCGGTCGCCCGCGTGCAAGCCGTCCTCGACCAGCCGGCTACCCGCCGCAAGCATCGATCCGCTTGAGCCCATGCGCTTTTGAGATGTACGCTGGCGCATGGACTTGCGCCAGCTCGAGGTCATTCGCGCGATAGCGGAGACAGGGTCGTTCACGGCCGCCGGGCACCGGCTCCATGTGTCGCAGTCCGCAATCAGCCGCCAGGTCATCCTGCTCGAAGAGGAGCTGGGCGAGGCCGTCTTCCATCGCGTGGGGCGCAAGGTTCGCATCACGCCCGCGGGCGAGTCGCTGCTCCGCCTGAGTCATCGCGTCTTTCAGGATCTTCAGGACACCGTGGCCGCCATCAGCGAGACGCGCGAGTCGCTGCGCGGCACCATCCGCCTCGTCGGCGGCATGACCATTTGCCTCTACGTGTTCCCAGCGCTGCTGGCTGAAGTGCGCCGTATCCACCCGAACCTCGACCTCAAGGTCACTGTAGGCAGCGCCGAGCGATCGATTGCGGTGCTCCGTGCCGGTGCAGCGGACCTGGGCCTCGTGACACTTCCAATTGACGCCACCGACTTCGTTGAGGTGCCGCTCTTCCAGGACGAGCTGCTGCTCATCACCTACCCCTCTCACCCGCTGGCCAAAAAGACGCGGATCACGCCGGCGGACCTCGACAAGCAGCCCTTCATCCTCTTCGAGAGCGGGTCCATCACCCGCCGGCTGGTGGAAGAGTTCTTCACCCGCGAGCGCATCGAATCGCACACGGTGATGGAGACGGAGAACGTCGAGATCATCAAGGCGATGGTGCGCAACGGGCTCGGCATCAGCGTCATCCCGTGGCAGGCCGCGGCCGACGACGTACGCCAGAAGCAGCTGTTCTGCAGCCGGATCTCCGGTCACACGCTGACGCGGCAGACGGGCTGGATCTATCCGAAGATGAGCCGGCTGCCGCGGATGGTGGCGGAAGTGATGAAAGTGGCCGAGGCGGTGAAGCCCCGGCTCGAAGCGGCGGTGCGACCGGAGTCGCGCGAGATCTAAAGTAACGCCGTTAAGGCGTTACGGCAGATGCCGCCCGAAGGGCGCTGACGCGAAGCGTCAACGCCCGGGGAGAGGTCGCAAGGTGTACGACGTCCGCGCGACCACGTTGATGTTCGGGCGGGTCACCTTGACGTCGAGCTTCCGCGTGCGCTTCAGCGGATCGGGGTTGCTCGAGTAGTAGCCGATCACGTAGTAGTCGCTGGTCTCGTTGTCGATCTTCTTCAGCGCCTTGTTGAAGTCGTTCTGGTTGACGACGGCAATCCCGCCGGTCTCTTCCGCCAGCACCCGCAGACTGTCCTGGCTTTCGCGCAGGTAGGCGTTCCAGTCCTGGATGTCCACTTCCTCGTCGATGTCCTGACCGGCGACCAGGCCGCGCGGGTCGATCGTGTAGAGCGTGGCGTTGGCGCGGTTGGCCGCGCGCGTCAGCTCGGCCAGCTCGCGAACGAGGTCCGCCTCGGCCAGGGCCTGTGAGCTCTGCTGGTTGCGGTAGAACGGGTCGCTCTGCAGGTCGTCGGCGTTGTCCACGTGCCAGCGGCGGGCGGTCTCTTCGAGCCGCCCCTTCTCGAACGGATTGAAGTCGTAGCCGCTGCTGATGTAGATGACCGCCTTCCGGCGGTTCTGCAGCCGCTCGAGGTTCTTCATCAGGTCGTAGGCGGTGGAGAACGCCACGTGCGCGCGGTGGCGCAGCTCCGTGGGCCCGTTCGAGCCCTGCGAGCCCTCGATGATCTCTTTCGGCTTGAGCGCGTTGCCCGTCACGCGCGACACGGCGGAGTCGAGCACCTGCCGGTCGTAGGTGAGCTGAATCGAGAGCGACGAGGTGCCGGTGGTAGTGATCCCGAACATGTCGCCGTCGTGGATCAGGTTCTTCAGCATGTCCTGCAGCAGCTTGCGCGTCCGCGGCGTCTGGCGGAAGTCGAGGTGCAGGTCGTCGATGAAGATGATGAAGACGCGGCCGGCGGTGTCGTTCGTCGGCTTGTTGCGCGGCAGGATGATCCCTTCCTGTACCGGCGCTGGCGGCGGCGCGATCACGCTGTAGGCACGCCCGCCGTGCACCAGCTCGATCGAGGCGATCTTCTGCTTGACGCCGTCTTCGTAGATTTCGATCTCTTCCGGCTTGAGGTCGGCGATGAACTGATCGTTCTTCTGATCGCGCGCGATCATGTCGGTCGTGATCAGATCGACGCTGACCCGGAAGTCGGGGCGCCCCTGGTCTTGAAGAACCGGAGCGGCCGGCCGCGCCTGCGCGTAGACCGTGTCGCGCGACCCGGAACCGGAGGTCACCAGGAGCGCGAGAGCAGCAACCGCGACGAACCGGATGGTGTTGCGCATAGGCCGAAAGTATAGCAGTCTTGCGCGATGCGCCTGGCCCTCAGCTCCGACCACGCCGGCTACGAATTGAAGCGGGATTTGGCCGCAATTCTTGGCCAGAAGGGGCACGCCGTGCTGGACCTGGGCACGCACTCCACCGCCCCCTGCGACTACCCCGACGCGGCTGAGTCCGTGGCGCAGGCGCTGCGCAACGGCGACGCCGAGCGCGGCATTATCGTCTGCGGCAGCGGCGCCGGTGTCTCGATTGCCGCGAACAAGTTTCCCGGCATCCGGGCGGCGGTGTGTCACGACACTTACACCGCGCACCAGGCCGTGGAGCATGACGACATGAACGTGTTGTGCATCGGCTCTCGCGTCATCGGCGCCGCCCTGGCCCAGGAGATCGCCGTGTCCTTCCTGGGTGCGACGTTCTCCGGCGAGCCCCGCCATCGGCGGCGGCTCGACAAAGTGCTCGCCTTCGAACGCCGTTACAGTGCCGATCGCGTCGAGTAAGACGTCCGGCCGGGCTCTCCGGCCGTCGGCGCTACACTATCGCCGGGTTGGAGGCCCCCGGCCCTGAAGCGCACGATTGCAGCGAACCTGCTGGTATTTGCCGCGTTGATCGCCACGATCGAGGTCGGCGGTCAGCTGGCGTACCGCTGGAACCACGGCGCATTCCTTCACCAGCGGGCACTCGAGTATCTGCAGGCGGCACAGGCGAGCGCCGCTGTCTTCGAACCGCATCCCTATCTGGTGGCGCGCCCCCGCGCCGGCATCCGGATCGAGCAGGACGGCGCCACGATTTCGACCACCCCGCTGCACACGCGCGTCACCGCGGCCGCCCCGCCCCGCGCCGGCGCCATCGCCGTCGCCGTCGTCGGAGGCTCCACGACGTTTGGCACGCGCGTCACCGACGCCGACACCTGGCCGTGGCAACTGCAGCAGGCGCTGGGGGACCGCTACGCCGTGGTCAACTTCGGTGTGCCCGGCTACACGACGGCCGAGAACATCATCCAGATGTCGCTGCTCGTGCCCGAGAGCGGCGCGCGCGTGGTGATCTTCTACGAAGGCTGGAACGACATCCGCAACTATCACTGGCCCGCCTTCGCGAGCGACTACTACGGCCACGGGATGACGCAGGTCGACACGCTCCTGCCGCCGCCCCACGACCGCGCGTCGCTGCTCGAACGGGCGGCGCGCTACTCGTTCGTGATGCGTCTGCTAGGGCAGGCAGCGGGTGTGCCGATCAGCGCGGCCGCACAGCCGCCGTCGAACCAGCGTGACCCCGACGTCGATCGCATCTACGTCCGCAACCTCCGCACGCTGAAGGCGCTCTCGGGCCGGTTCGGGATGACAGCGCTGTTCGTGCCGCAGGTGCTGAACGCGGAGGCGCTGGCGCGCGCCGGCGAGCGCGGTGGCTGGACGCCATACGTGACCAGCGCGGCGCTGCCGGCGCTCATGCGCGACTTCAACGGACTCCTGGCTGGCGTCTGCGCGCCAGGCGAGCCGGCGTGCGTTTTCGTGGAAGAGCCGCTCCACGCGCCCTGGAACAACGACGATTTCGTGGACGAAGGGCATCTGTCGAGGAGCGGCGGTGGCAAGCTCGCGGCAATCCTGGCACGCCGCATCCAGGCGCTGGGGCTGACGCGGACGACCGATTAGTCTTCGCCGTCTCCGTCGTCTTCGCCGGAGTCGCTGCCGGCCGGCGGCGACTCCGGCGCCGGGCTCTCCGCAGGCCGGCGCCGTGGGCGCCGGCGGCGCCGTGCGAAGACGTGAGACAGCCGCTCGAGCGCCTCAGCCGCCTGCTGCAGCTTCAACTCCACCTCTTCGGGCGCCCACCCGGCGGTGTTCATGCGCTCGGCCAGCGACAACAGAGCGGCATGCCGATCGGGATCCGACGCACGGCGATCGACCCGCTCGCGGACGATGGGATACCAATGCTCGAGAAACGCCACGCGATCCTCGGGCGTCAGCCCCTCGAGCGCCGCGGGAATCATCGGCCTGGGGAGCTGAGAGGCGGCCGCCGGCTCCGCCTTGGGTGCGGCAGGCGGAGCCGGCGCGACCGGGGCAGGCGCGGCGGCCTTGGGCTCCTCGCCCTTTTTCGGACGCCGCCGCCGGAGCTCCGTCGAGGGCTCGATCACCTGCTTCTCCGCCAGCACGGCCTTCCAGTCGAACGGGATGCCGGGGTTCTGGAGCTCGAGCTGCCGCATCAAGCCGGGGTCGAGCGCGTCGCGTCCGACGCGGGTGCCAGACGGAGAGCGGAAGGCATACAGGATGCGCGAGCGCTGCCGCCCGTTGTCCTGAAACCAGTGCATCAAGTAGGTGGTCTCGTACCCCCGCTTGTCGCGGATGACGCGCAGAAAGGGCACGGACGTCTACCGGCGCTTGACCGGTTTGGCGGGAGGCGCGGCCTTCTTCTTGCCGTTGGCGACCTTCGGGGCGGCGGCGGGCTTGGCGGTCTTCTTGGCAGCCGGCTTGGCGGGAGCGGGCGCGCTCTTCTTGGCAGCCACCACCTTCTTGGCAGGCGCTGCTGGCTTAGAAGGCGGGGCGGCGGCCTTGGCCTTCTTCACGACGGCGGGCTTGGCGGCCGGAGTCTTGTCCACCGGCTTGGCGGATGAGCCGTTCACGGCCGCCTTCGGTGCGCTCGTCCGCGGTTCTGGCGATCCCTTCGGCAGGCCGGGCCCCGTCTTCTGGACCAGGGTGAACCGCAGCTGGTCGCCAATCGAGTGATACGCCCAGATCTCGGCGACCGAAATGCCAAGGTCGACACAGAGGCGGCGCGTGTTGTCGATGGCAGACGCCGGGACGTAGAGGTGAAACTGCGCCCGGAGCTTGCCGAACGCCACCCACTGGGACATCGCCTCGAGGTTGTTGACCGACTCGGCGGTCTCCACCTCGACGACGCCCACGATCTTGCGGCCGCGCTCCTGCAGCACCAGATCGGGATACCAGGGCAAGGGGCCGCTGCCGACGGGGGCAGTCTGCTCGTTCCCGGGATTGATGGCGACGTCGAACTTTCTCTTGTATTTCGCCTGCAGCAGGCGGATGACTCGATCGTGCTCGAGCTGCTCGCGCACTGGCCGCACGAGAATAGGGCTCAATACAACCTCCGACGCGAGGAGCTCGATGACGTCTGGACCCCTGAATTCACCTGGAAACGCCCGAGAATATAGCACGACTTCAGGACCAATCCCGTCAGTTTAGGGCTCCAGACCGCGCTCTTGGCCTTCACTCGCCTTGACCCGCCTCTCTCAGGAGCCGACAATTGCCTGCGTGTCCCGTGTCTCCGGCAGCTCGCCCGCCGCGCGCGTGCTGATCGTAGACGACGACAGCAGCGTTACG
>DASYRM010000054.1:0-40539 GCA_036004405.1 Vicinamibacterales bacterium | reverse complement strand
AACGGGGCAGGCGCCCAAGGGGCTCACGGCCACCGACGGCAACCCCAACGCCAACCGCGCGCGCCCGCTCTGCGAGTGGCCGCAGTGGCCGAAGTTCACCGGCGCGGCCGGGACCGAGGGGAGCGCCGCCAGCTTCACCTGCGTCGCGCCCTGACTACGAGCGCGCGCGGGCCGGTCAGTGGTGGAGCCGGCGTACGACGAAGCCGACGCCCACGAACCAGTCCTGCGCCGCACCGTGGACGCCGCGCCCGAACTCGACGTCTAACTGCCCGTTGGCGCCGACCGGGACGGTAATCCCGGCGTCCACCGAGCAGTTGCAGCCGGCCCCGGCGAACGCGCCGTCCATTTCCCCAAAGGCGCCGACACCGCCCACGCCATGATCGAGCGACAGGCTGATCTCGCGCTGCCACGCGCGGCCGTCATCGCCGCTCGCATCGCCGGCGTTGAAGGTGCTGGACAGACCGAAGCCGCGCGGCAGGCCGCGCCCGGCCGCGATCTTGAATCCCGGATCGTAGTGGTCCGATCCGAAGCCGTTCGACGCCGTCGGCAGCGAGACGTACGGCAGCAGCGCGACGTCCACGCCGGCGCGGTCTTCGTCGAGCAGCTTCACCTTGCCGCCCACTTCGGCGTCGGACCGGCCGTGCGTGTGCACGCGGCCCGCCGGCGTCCGCACCGACTGATCGATCCAGCCGTCGGCCGACACGCGCAGCTCCACACGCGGGGCGACCCCCACCCGCGCCAGCAGCTGGGGCGCGGTGAACTGCCGCCGCGCAGCATCGGTCTGTTCCAGCGTGAGCCCGGTTTCGATCTGGATGGTGCCGCGCCCGACGACGCCGCTCGACTCGCCAAAGCCGGGGCGATCGGTGACGAGCTCGGGAACCGCCGTCGCCTGGGCGGCGCATAGCGCGGGCTGCAACAGAACGAAGAGGACTGCGAGCCGCACGACCGCTCAGCGTACCGGCTCGAGCGTGGCGGCGACGCAGCTGAAGCTCGACGCGCTGTCGGTGCTGCCGCTGCCGTTCCAGCGCGCCACCTGGCCAAAGGGGCACAGCGGCCGGGTGCGATCGACGACGCCGTTGGTCGCGTGCGAGGCCTCGATGCGGCCCGGCGCCGTGCCGCTCTTCATCCACGCTTCCATCGCCGCAACCTTGTCGAAGGTGTCGGTGCCCGGTCCGCCCGTGCAATGGTTCATCCCCGGCACCATGTACAGCTGCATCGAGGTGCCGACGCCGGCGCCGCCCTGGGCGGCCACCACCTTCTGGAAGAAGTTGATGGTGTTGTACGGCGTGACCTGCGGATCCGACCAGCCGTGGTACAGCAGGAGCTTCCCGCCGCGCGCGAAGAACGCGCGCAGGTTGACGTCGGTGGAGCCGAGCACGTCGTCGGGATCCGACGCCTGCGCGCGATCGAGATCGGTTGCCGGGTCGAAGCGCGACGCCTCCCACGCGGGATCCTTGGCGATGATGTACTTGAACGCGTCGGCCGCGTAGGTGATCGGCGCGGCGCTGCCGATGACCGACCACCCCAGCTCCGACCCGCGGGCCAGCCCCGGCAGCACTTCCGCCCGCGTCGATGGATGCGCCGCACCGGCATACATGTGCCGCGCCGACGTCACCTGCGCCGGCGTGAGGCAGCTCGCGTCCTCCAGTGCCGACGAGCACTGCAGCGCTCTCGGATCGAAGGTGCACGCGCCCGGGTTTTCGATCACACCGTCGGCCACACCGTCACGCGCGTCGCAGGCGGCGAGCACCGCGCGGTGCAACGCGGGGTACTTCGCGGGCGGAATGACCGCGGCTGGAGAGGCATTGACCATGCGGTTCATCGCCATGCGGCCGGCGTGCAGGTGCATGTAGTTGACGGCCGGCGCCCCGGCAATCACGGCGTCGAAGTCGCTGGGATACCGTACCGCGGCGGCCACCCCCTGACGTCCCCCCTGCGAGCAGCCGTTCCAGATCGAGACGGCCGGCGGTTTGCCGTAGAAGGCGTCGACGACCGCCTTGGCCTTCGCCGTCATCTCGTGCACGGCCCGGTAGCCGAAGTCGATGATCTTTTCCGGGTGGCCGAGCGCGAACGACGCCGTGTTGCCCACGTGACCGGTGTCGGTGCCGGCGGCGGCGTAGCCGGCCGCGACCGCCTCGGCCATCGACACGTAAGGGATGCTTCCGGTCCAGCCGCCGTTGCCCACCGCCTGGAATCGCCCGTTCCACGCAGTCCCGCCGGGCGCGCCTTCGGCGCGCGGCAGCGGCAGCCACACCTCGATCTTGATCTCCGAGTCGCGCGACGGCGTCAGCGTGGCGGTCACGCGGCAGAACGCCGGCAGCGTGGCAAAGAGTCGCGCCCGCGCCGCGGGCACGATGGCTGGGCTGGTCGCCGGCAGCCCGCCGGCCGCCACCACCTCCGACATGGTCATCGCCGTGTCGGCAAGTTTGAGGTTGGTCAGCGACTCGCACGACGCGGCCTCGGCGCGCGGCGCCGCCAGCGCGACGAGGATCGCCAGAGCCGTCACCGCTGTCTCAGATCGAGGCATATCTCCGCGGATCTTAGCGCCGAATGACCGCCGCCGGACACGGCCGACACATCCTCGTTACCAGTCTGTCGCACAGACGACGCAACCGCCAGCTAAGGTCAACAGCTGTGAAGAAGCTCTGCGTTGCCCTGCTCGTCACCGCCTCCGTCGCCCATATGCTGGCCGCCGATCCGGCCGATCCCGGCGTCACGCTCATCGGAACGGGGTCCGTGTCCGGATCCGCGACGGACCTGTCCGGCCTGAAGGGATCGAACATCTGCGCCATCGACATCAACAAGACCGTGACCGACTCCTGCATCGACGCGGCCACGCTGGGCGGGTTCGGGTCCGCGTTCGCCTACACCGGCCACGACAACGTGTTCCTCGGCGTCCCCGATCGCGGTCCGTTCGACGGCCGCACGGACGTGCCGTACGCCACGCGGTTCCACTTCTTCCACATGACCGTGGATCCCTCGGCGGCGTTCCCGAACATCACGGCGCAGCTGCTCGACACCCGCTTCCTGATGAGCACCGGGAACACGAGCTTCGTGGGCGACGCCTACGCCTTCAACCAGGACGATGAGGCAGCCACGCGCTTCGATCCGGAAGGCGCGCGCGTCGACCGCGACGGCAACTTCTACATCTCGGACGAGTACGGGCCGTACATCCGCAAGTTCAACCGCCAGGGTCACCTGCTGGCGCGCATCACGCTGCCCGTCAGGTTCCTGCTCGACCCGACCAGCGGCCACCGGAGCGGCGACATCAACAACCCGATCGACGCCGCCTCGCTGGAGCTCACGCCCGCCAACAACATCACCGGTCGGCAGGCCAACCGCGGCATGGAGGGGCTGGCCATCACGCCGGACGGCACGATGCTCGTGGGCATCATGCAGAACGCCCTCATTCAGGACAACGGCCTGCAGATCGTGGCCGACAACACAGTGGTCCCCGGCCGTCGCGGGCTGAACAACCGCATCGTGACCGTGCACATCGCCACCGGCGAGACGCACGCGTACGTCTACACCGTGGACGCCATCAACCAGGGACGAGGCGTCAACGAGCTCGTCGCGATCAACGACCACGAATTCCTCGTGCTCGAGCGCGACAACCGCACCAGGCTGGCGGGCTCGACGCCCAACCTGAAGCGGATCTACAGAATCGACCTGAGCAAGAACGGGCTGAAGGACGTGACCGACATCTCGAACGTCGCGTCGCTGCCCGAAAAGGGCGCCGACCTGGCGGCGCTGAACATCACCGCCGTCCCGAAGACACTGTTCATCGACATGCTGAAGGACGTCTACAAGGTGGATGCGACGCACACCATCAAGGACGTGATTGCCGAAAAGATGGAGGCGCTGGCCTGGGGCCCCGATCTGCCGGACGGCCGGCACGTCCTCTATGTGCTCAGCGACAACGACCTCAACCTGGGAATCGCGACGCAGATTTACGCCTTCGCCGTCGACGGCGCGGCGGCGGGCATCACCTACGTGCCGCAGGATCTGCCCGAGCCGATGTTCCCGCCCGGACAGGTCAAGAAGCTCGTCAAGTGAAGAAGCTCACCAAGTAGGGGCCGCCTTCAGGCGGCCCGTCCGTCTTAGCCTTTCGGCGCGGTGTAGCTCTTACGCGCGCGGGCCTTGAGCCCGCGCTGCCCGACCCGCACCTCCACTTCGTGCACCTTGCCGTCCTTGCGCGGCGGCACGAAGCCAAGCAGATACTGGCTGTGCAGCTCCTCGGCGACGCGTGCGAACGCGGCGCCGAGGTCCTGATTGGGACGAATCTCGGTATAGCCGCCGCCGGTGTGCTCGGCCACGAGCGCAAGACCCGCATCGGGCAGCTCCGCTTCGAGCGCGGCCTGCAGGCCGCCAGGCCCCAGCCCCGGCGGCGGACGCCGGCCGCGGCTGCGCATGCCGATGCCGTACACCATCACGTCCTCCCGACGGGCCCGCTCGATCACTTCGGCCTGGCTGATGTAGCGCTGCCGGAAGCCGAGTGGACCACTGTCCTTGCCATCGCTCAAAACCAGCACGACCGAGCGCATGTCCTTTTCGGTGCCAAAGGCGGTGATGGCTTCGTCCACCGCACGCCAGAGCGGCGTGGGGGCGTCAGGCGCGATCGATCGCGGCAGCGCCGCCCGCAGCTCGCGAATGTCGTGCGTAAAGGCGGAGCCGACGTCCACGGTATCGCCGAAGCTGCCGACGCGCGCCACGTCGTCCGGGCGCAGCCGCGTGAAGAGCTCGTCGGCCGCCGCGCGCAGCAGCTGCAGGTTGCCCTCCATGCTGCCCGACACGTCGAGCATGACGATCAGCCGCACCGGCTGCGGCGTGTTGTCGAACTGTGTGATCGGCTGCGGCTTGCCCTCGTCTCGCACCTCGAAATCGTCGCGTCCCAGGCTGGCGACGAGCTTGCCATCGCGGTCCGTGACGGTGGTGAACACCCGGACGACGTCGCCGGAACCGCGGAACACCGGCTGCTGTGCGGCGATGGCCGCGCCAAGGAGACAGCACGTGACACCGATCCTTAACCATGTCATTGGGACGTCACTCGCCGGTCATGGGCAGGCACAATTTGAGGTTTACCATGAAGCTGTGCACCCGTTGGCGTCTGATTTTGTGACAGTCGTCATCGCGGCGGCCGTCGCAGCCTCGCATGACCGACCGGTTCAGCCTGCTACGGCCGTCATTACGGCTGACGTCATGGCTCTTGCATAACCGCTGAGTCTGATGGGACTCGCACTTCGCCGCCGCCTTGGCGCCGCCGTCAACATCCCACTCCGGGCCCTGGTTCGGCGCGAGTATGAAAGACAGCGGTTCAAGCGGTACAACGAACGCCCGGTCGAGTTCGCGTTCGTCTTTCGGGCGATTGCGCGGCTGGCGCCACGCACCATTCTCGACGTCGGAACGGGCACGACGGCGTTGCCACACCTGATGCGCAACTGCGGTGCCGTCGTCACCGCAACCGACAACGTCAGGGACTACTGGCCTCGCGGGATGACCAATCGTCACTTCCATGTGGTCGACGACGACATCCGACACACGCGATTGCGCGACAGCTTCGAGATGGTGACGTGCATCAGCACCTTGGAGCACATCGTTCCAGCCCATGAGGCCGTCAGATCGATGCTCGAGCGCCTGACACCGGGCGGCCATCTCGTGATCACGTGTCCGTACACCGAGCACGAGCACGTAGACAATGTGTACGCGCTGCCCGAGAGCAGCCGCGGGCAACGCAACTCCTACGTGGCGCAGTCGTTCTCCCGTGCCGACCTCGACTCCTGGTTCAAGGCGGCTGAAATCGTCGAACAGGAGTTCTGGCGCTACTGGACCGGGCCGCATTGGACCGAAGGCGACGAAATCATCCCGCCCGAACCGTCTCGCGCCAATCGGCCGCACCAGCACATATGCCTCCTGATTCGGAAGCCGGTGGAGAGCCTCGAGACGTAGCGGCAGATCGAATATCATGCGCGGCGGAGGACACACCGTGACGCGCATGCAAGCCGCGGCCCTCGCCGCATTCCTGGTTGGGGTGACGGTGGAGACTACCCAGGCGCGAACCGACTGCAATCGTGCCTGCCTGACCGGATTCGCCGACACCTACCTCAAGGCGCTGGGCGCCAACACGCCGGGCGCAGTACCGCTCGCACCGGCGGCGAAGGTGACGTTCAACGGGCGCGTGGTGAAGCTGGATCAGGCGTTCTGGGACGGCGCCGAACGCACGGTCTACCGCTTCGACATCGTCAACGCGCGGCTGGGCGACGTCGCCACCGAAGCCGTGATCCTCAACGCCGACGGCAGCAAGACGATGTACATGGTGCGGCTCAAGGTGCTGGACGGAAAGATCACCGAGGTCGAAACCATTCGCGCCAACAAGGGCGAAGCCGACCGGCTGTGGGATCCCGACACCCTCAAGGAGGTCTCGCCGGCGCTGCAGCTCACGATGCGCGAGGCCGACCAGGATTCGTACTACGCCCTCATCGCGGCCGCCGAAAGCTACTGGCGCGCGTTCCAGACCAACGGCACGCCCGAGTACCACCGCGCCGCCCTGCTGCCCGATACGAAGCGGTTCGAAAACGGCGTCCAGACCACCGGCCTGGTGCGCGACGGCGCCTACGTGTCGGCCGCTTCGGGCTTCGACCAGGGGCGCTTCGTCGGCCGCAACCTCTGGGATCGGCGCTACCCCGTGGTGGACACCGAGCGCGGCATCGTGCTGTCGATCGTCCGCTTCGGGATCAAGGACGGCCTGAAGAGTCAGAGCACCGCCACCGCCAACGACCGTCTCGTCGCCGAGTTCTTCGCGGTCAAGAACGGCCAGATCCAGGAGATCCACGCCGTGCTGTTCAACCTGCCCGACGCGCAGCCCACCGGCTGGGAGCCGCAGTACGGCCCGGGCCGCGGGGGATCGTAAGCCCGGGCCGCCTGAAGGCGGCCCCTACGGCTCCACTTCCACCGACACGGCCTCGAGAATCAGTTTGTCCGCGGCCACGTCGTTGCCGTTGACGTCCACGGCCACGAGCTTCAGTCGCACCGCGTCGCCGTCCGGCTTGCGCGACCGCAGCGCGTCGGTGATGTTCAGCTCGAGGTCGAAGCGCTCCTTCACGCCGGCCTGCGACGCGGGCCGCGGCACGTCGCCGTGGCCGGCATGGCCGCTCGCCTCGACCGGCGCCTTCTTCTCCCCGTGCGGATCCGGGCTGCCGTGCCCGAAGAACGCCGTGGCGCCGGCAAACGACGGGTTGCCGATCGTCTTCGTGCGGGCGTCGGCATCGGGCTGATCCAGGAAGGCGCGGATCTCCACCGGCTCGGGCTGCATGTGGTGGCTCTTGAGCACCACGCGCACGGATCGCGGCCCCACGGGATCGCGGAATGGCCAGTCGATGACGGCCACCTCCCACACTTTGATCGGCGGGAAGCGGAAACAGAAGCGGCGATAGCGGTAGCCCAGCGCCACCGTCGACTCGACGTCGGATCCGGTCTGCCACGCCACGCTGTACGGCCGGGGGAACGGCTGCAGCTGGAAGCTGGCTTCGCCGGCCGGCAGCGCGCCGGGATGCGCGATCTGCCAGTCGGCCCACAGCCGGTCGACGTTGGCATGGTGGAGATAGAAGATGGGGTCGTAGGCGGCCGTCGGCACTCCGCTCATGTCGCCGCCGGTCCGGATGTGCACGCTGCCGTGCACGCCGCTGATCTGGCTCTGGAACGAACCAAAGTCCGCTTCCCCCATCGCCGCCTGCGCCGACGTCGCCAGATCGTCGAAGGCCGTGGTGTCGATGTCGGCACGGCGGTTGGTCTGCCCGCCGCCGGCGCGTGGCCCGCTATAGAGCGGGTTGGCGACGGTAGCGCCGCTGCGATCGACGTAGGTCGAGTTGCGGCAGGCAGCGGGCACGCCGGTGGTCGGACCCGACGACCAGTTCCAGTACGGCAGCGTCACCTGGCAGCCCACCGCGCGCAGCGCGTTTTCGAACGCCATCAGATAGGCGCGGTGCCAGGTGAAGAAGCCGGGCGCGCCGTGCGAGCAGTACGCGATCGGTGGGCCGCCGTGAAAGCTGGCCAACGTCGCGAAGCTGTTGGGATCGCCCGCCGGCAAGGCGTACATCGCAGCCAGCGCCTCGCGCAGGTCATGCAGCTCGTCAGCAGACAGACAGTTGATGTTCTTGCGGTATCGCACGGATGCCTCCAGTTCTCCCTGCTTCGTTCAACGCAGGAACGGCATCCAGCGAACGACCATGTGAGTGGGTCCGGGTCTTGAGACCCGGACGACAAGCATCAGGCGCCGGCGAGCACCTCGAGCAAAGCCGACGAGACCGCCTCGGGTTTCTCGCGCGGCATGAAGTGGCCCACGCCAGTCACGACGCGCCGCGCCAGCAGCTTCTCGAACGCCGCGCGCTCGGCGGGCGGCGACTCGAGCGGCGGCCGCCCGATCCCGTCGTCGGCGCCGTAGAGCGTGATCGAGGGCGCCAGGATCTTCGGCCGCTGCGCCAGCCTGGCTTCGACCTCTTTGAACCGTGGCTCGCCCGGTGCGTTCATGATGCGGTGACGGTACGAGTGGATGACCACGTCCACGAAGTCGGGGTTGTCGAACGACGGCGCCGTGCGGTTGTAGGTCTCGTCGGTGAACTTCCACCCCGGCGACCACACCTGCCACAGGTAGCGGCAGATCTCGCGCCGGTTCGCCTGCAGACCGGCGCGGCCGCGCTCGGTGTTGAAGTAGTACTGATACCAGAGGCGGTGCTCGTTCGCGGGCGCCGCCGGCGGCTGCGGCGACACGGTGTTCTGCACCGTGTAGCCGCCGATCAGCACCGTCGCGCGCACGCGATCCGGATACAGCGCCGCCGCGATGGCCGCAGCGCGCCCGCCCCAGTCGTAGCCCGCGACCGCGAACCGCGGGAGCTTGAGCGCATCCGCAAAGTCGATGACGTCCTGGCCGATGGCCGCCTGTTCGGCCATGCGCGGCGCGGCCGCATCGCGGAACCGCGTGGGGCCATAGCCGCGCAGGTACGGCACCAGCGCGCGATGCCCGGCTTTGACCAGTGGCGGCACCACCTCGTCGAACGCGTGCACGTCGTCGGGAAACCCGTGCAACAGGATCACGGGGAAGCCGCGCGGGTCGCCGGTGTCTTCGTAGCCGATCGACAGCACCGGTGTCTCCACCATGCGCCCCGCGGTGGCGCCGACGCCCTCCGCCAGCACTCGCGATCCAGTCCACACGTCAGCCATGGCACCTGCGCCAACGAGGCCGGTCGTCTTGATGAAGTGGCGCCGAGACTCGAGGCTCATGGCGCGGATGCTACCACCGCACCGGCTTGACAGTTACTACTACATTTTAGTAGATCATTAGCCCAGCGTAGTAGATGACGATGCGACATGCCAAGTACTCGAAACTCGAACTTCAGATCCTGGAAGTCTTGTGGAACCTCGGCAAGGCATCGATTCGTGAGGTTCAGGAGGCGTTTCCAGAACCACGTCCGGCGTATACGACGGTTCAGACGATGGTCTATCGCCTGGAGCAGAAGGGCGCGCTTCGCCGGGTCAGAAAGATCAGCAACGCTCACATCTTCGAGCCGCTCGTTGAGCGCGACGTGGCGCGGCATGGAGTGCTCGACGACATTCTGAGCCTGTTCGGCGGCCGCGCACAGCCGATGGTGGCGCAACTCGCCGAAGCCGGGAAGCTGTCTCTGGAGGACGTCCGGGAACTCGAACAGATCATCCGGAAGCGCGATCGAGGCTCGCGAGCCAAGCCGCGGAGGTCCAAGTGATGGGAGCGATACTCAACCATCTATGGCAGTCCACCGTGTTTGCCACCGGTGTCGCCATACTCGTCTTGGCCTTTCGCGAGAATCGCGCGCGTGTTCGTTACTGGCTCTGGTTCACGGCCTCATTGAAATTCCTCATCCCCTTCGCTCCCCTTGCCACACTGGGAGCCCACTTGTACAGCGCGACTCCGGCCCCGGCCGCGACGCCGTCCCTTCTGTTCACCGTCGCAGAGATAGGCCAGCCGCTGCTCGATGGCCCAATCTCGACCACCTCGCTGAGTGCCGAGACGGTTGGTTCGTCTGCGCTGGCCCTGGCCACACTCACCGTCTGGGCGTCGGGGTGTCTCGCCCTCGTGTTCGTGCGATTCCGTACCTGGCACCGCATTCGCCAGGTCGTGAACAGCGGCACACCGGCGAGGCTCTCGAGCCAGGACGTCCCGGCACAGGTCGGCGTCATGGCCGTCGCCAGACTGATGGAGCCAGCCGTCGTCGGCATCTGGCGGCAGACGCTCGTCGTTCCTCTTGGCATCGACATGCATCTCACGCAGCCTCAGCTGCGGGCCGTCGTCGCCCACGAACTGTGTCACGTCCGGCATCGCGACAATCTGACAGCAGCCATTCACATGGTCGTAGAAGCGGTCTACTGGTTTCATCCGGCCGTGTGGCTGATCGGCTCACGACTCATCCACGAACGCGAGCGGGCGTGCGACGAGGACGTGCTCGTGAACGTGGGGAGGCCGCGTGTCTACGCCGAGGCAATCCTGAACGTATGCAAGGGTTACGTGGCCGTCCCCTCATGGGGCGCCGGCGTCAGCAGCGCGAATCTGCGCCGGCGAATCGAGTCGATCATGGCAGAACGCATCGGGCGCAGCTTGAACGCGCGGGGAAAACTCGTCTTGGCCACGAGCGGACTCCTCTCGCTGGCGCTGCCCATTGCCAGTGGCAGCGCGCGGGCGATGGTGCATGCAGCCGCCACGGAAAGAGCCCCACGAGTCGTCGGCTTGCAGGCACCCCCTGTCTCAATCGCTGACCTGCCATCCTTCGAAGTTGCCTCAGTCAAGCGAAACACCTCCGGCGAGTTCTTTGGCTCTTTTGGCTACGAGCCCGGCGGACGACTGCTCGTCGTCAACAATGCGGTGCGAAGTCTCATCCGCAGTGCGTATGGCCTTCAGAACTATCAGATCCTCGGCGGCCCCGACTGGATGAGCTCCGACCGGTACGACGTATCGGCTCGAGCTGTGGAAACAGCATCTCGGGAGCAGCTCGGGTTGATGCTGCGTCGGCTCCTGTCCGAACGCTTCAAGCTGGTCGTCCAGCGGGAAACGCGCGAGATTCCGATTTACGCGCTTGTCGTGGCCAGACCGGGACGGCCACTCGGACCGGCTCTCCGGCCAGCCGCGGTTGATTGCATGGCGATCGTCGCGGCCGCGGAACAACGTGGGGTGGCGCCGGACTTGCCGGCTCCACAGCGCGACCGTCCGGCATGCGGCACACGAAGCATGCCGGGAGCGATGATAGGAACCGGCGTGTCGATGTCGGATCTTGCCCGGAACCTGGCTGGGCCTGCCGAGCGAATGGTTGTCGATAAGACCAGCCTGAAGGGACCGTGGGACCTCGATCTGAGATACGTCATGAATCAGACCGCACCAAACATTCCGGGCGTGCCACCACCACCTGACGACGGGGCCTCGCTCTTTACGGCGCTGCAGGAACAGCTTGGCTTGAAACTCGAGCCTCAGCGAGCGGCCGTCGACGTCCTCCTGGTGGTCTCGATCGAACGGCCGACCGAGAATTAGGGTCGCCCTCATCATTTGTCGTGCGGTCCGATCCCGCAGGTACAGTAATGGGATGCCTGGCCGCCCAGCGACGGCGAAGAAGCGCCCGCTCAAGACGCTCGAGCGCGTGCTGTCGAAGGCCGGCGTCGGCTCGCGGACCGAGGCACGGAGCTGGGTGCACGCGGGCCGCGTCACGGTCAACGGCCGGGCCACACAGAACCCCGATCAGTGGGTGGACATGGAGCGCGACCGGGTGCGCTTCGACGGCAAGCCGCTCGAGATCCGCGAGCGTGTCTACATCCTGCTGTTCAAGCCCACCGGCTATCTCACGACCTACAAAGACCCGGATGGGCGTCCGACGGTCTACGACCTGGTGAAAGACGTGGGCACGTTCCTCTCCCCCGTCGGCCGACTCGATCTCGACACGTCCGGCCTGCTGCTGATGACCAACGACAACGGCCTGGCCGAGCGCGTGAGCAACCCGGAGTCGCACATCCCGAAGACCTACCTGGTGACGGCGTCACCCGCGTTGAGCGACGAGCAGCTGCAGCAGCTCCGCGACGGGATCGAGCTGTCGGACGGCCCCACCAGGCCGGCGACCGTGCGGCGTGTCCGCGACTCCGCCCACGACACGCAGTTCGAAATCGTGCTGACCGAAGGGCGCAACCGCCAGGTGCGGCGGATGGTCGAAGCGCTCGGCGCCAAGGTGCTCGAGCTGGTGCGCATCAAGCTCGGGCCGATTGCGATCGGCACGCTGGCTATCGGCACGTGGCGCACGCTCACGTCAGCCGAGGTCGCCGCCTTCGCTGACGGCTGCGATACTTGAACGGTGCTCACCGAGACGCCGGCCGGGCTCTACTGCGAAGCCGGTGGCTTCCACATCGACCCGTGGGGCGCGACGCCACGCGCGCTCATCACGCACGCGCACGGCGACCACGCCCGTCCCGGCAGCGACGCCTATCTCTGCGCCGCGTCGTGCGCGCCGCTGCTCGCGCGGCTCGATCCGGCGCCGATCGAGACCCTCCCTTACGGTGAGCGGCTGACCATCGGAGGCGCCACCGTCAGCTTTCACCCCGCCGGCCACGTGCTCGGCTCGGCGCAGATCCGGATCGAAGGTCCCGCAGGCGTGTGGGTCGTATCGGGCGACTACAAACGCGCCGCCGATCCGACGTGCGCGCCGTTCGAACCCGTACGGTGCGACGTCTTCGTCACCGAGAGCACCTTCGCGCTGCCCATCTACCGTTGGGATGCGGCGAGTACTGTGATTGCGGACCTCTGGGCATGGTGGCAGGCGAATGGCGAACGGCGCCTGACCTCAGTTGTCTTCTGTTACACCCTCGGCAAGGCACAACGCCTGCTGGCCGAGCTGATGACCGTGACCGACCGCCGCGTGCTCGTGCATGGCATGCTGCTGCCCGTCATCGACACCTATCGCGCGGCCGGCATCCGCATGCTGCCCACGCAGCCGCTGCTGGAGCGGCCGCGAGGGACGTCGCTTGCCGGCGAGCTGGTGCTGGCGCCGCTCTCGGCCCGCGGCACACCGTGGATGCGCCGTCTCGGCGAACGCTCCGACGCGCTCGCGTCGGGGCTGATGCGCGTGCGCGGCGTGCGGCGGCAGCGCGCCTACGACCGCGGCTTCGTGCTGTCCGACCACGCTGACTGGCCGGCGCTCCTCGACACCGTCACCGCCACCGGCGCCTCGCGCGTACTCGCCACACATGGTCATGCCGACTCGCTGGCCCGCGTCCTCCGCGAGCAGGGATTGGAGGCGGGTGTGCTTCGCACGGCCTGGGAGGGCGAGGCAGGCGCAGACGACCAGCAATGATCGAGTTCGCCCGACTCTATGCGGCGCTCGACGGCACCAACGCCACGTCGGCCAAGGTCGAGGCGATGCTGCGGTACTTCACCGAAGCGCCGCCGGCGGATGCCGCCTGGGCCGTGTTCTTCCTCACCGGTCGGCGGCTCACGCGCCTGCTCCCGCACCGCACCGTCGGTCGCTGGGCGATGGCCGCGACCGGTGTCGAGGAATGGCTGCTCGGCGAGTGCTATGCCGTCGTGGGCGACGGAGCCGAGACGGCGGCGCTGGTGCTCGACGCCGTCCCGACGCTGCCGGCCGCACCGCTGAGCCTGGCCGCGTGGGTCGAGCAGCGCATCCTGCCGCTGCGGCACGCGGTTCCGGAGCGGCAGCAGCAGGAAGTGCTCGGCTGGATCCGCGAGCTCGGACGATGGGAACGCTTCACGCTGTTCAAGCTACTGAGCGGCGAGTTCCGCACCGGCGTGGCGCAGACTCTGGTGGTTCGCGCCGTGGCGGGCGCCGCGGCGCTGCCGCCGGATGTCGTGGCCGCACGGCTGACCGGCGACTGGACGCCGACCGGGGCGTGGTATCGCATGGTCGTTTCGTCCGACGTCAGCGATGCAGCGCCGTCGCGACCGTACCCGTTCTTTCTGGCGTCGCCGCTTGCGGACGCGGTGACCGACGCGACCGGACTCGAGGAGGCGCTCGGCGATCGCGGCGAGTGGCAGGCCGAGTGGAAGTGGGACGGCATTCGCGCGCAGCTTATCGTGCGGGGCGGTGAGGTGTTCGTGTGGTCGCGCGGCGAGGACGCGATCGCGGAGCGGTTTCCCGAGGTCACGGCCGCTGCGCGGGATCTGCCCGACGGCACCGTGCTCGACGGCGAGCTGCTCGCGTTTCGCGACGGCTCGCCGCTTCCCTTCTCCGCGCTCCAGCAGCGCATCGGACGCCGGCGGCACGTGCAGCGAAAGGCGCGGGACGTCCCTGTCGTGTTCATGGCCTACGACCTGCTGGAGCACCACGGCGAGGACAGTCGCACGCTACCGCTGCGCGAACGCCGCCGGAAGCTCGAGGCCGTCTTGTCGCAGCAGCCGTCCCGGGCGGCCGTTCCGGCGCCGCCCGCCGGCGACGGTAGGCTCCCCTTCGACGCCGACGATGCGCCCGAACCCCGCGACGGCGCGAGCCATGCGCCGCTTCATCTGTCCGCCGTCCTCTCCGGGACATGGCAGGAGCTCTCGGCACTTCGGGACAGTTCGCGCAGCCGCGGCGTCGAAGGGTTGATGATCAAACGCCTGTCGTCCGTGTACGGCGTCGGGCGCAAGCGCGGCGACTGGTGGAAGTGGAAGATCGCGCCGCACACGATTGACGCGGTACTCATCTACGCGCAGCCCGGGTCCGGCAAGCGAGCGAGCCTCCTCACCGACTACACCTTCGGTCTCTGGGACGGCCGTGAGCTGGTGCCCGTAGCCAAGGCCTATTCGGGCCTGACCAACGACGAGATCGCCGAGATGGACCGATGGATCCGGCGGCACACGGTGGAGCGCTTCGGCCCCGTGCGTCACGTCGAGCCGGTTCACGTCTTCGAGCTCGGCTTCGAGGCGATTGCCCGATCGTCGCGCCACCGCTCTGGCGTTGCCGTGAGGTTTCCCCGGATGCTTCGCTGGCGCCGCGACAAGACCGCGGCGGACGCGGATACGTTGGAAAGCCTGAAGGCGCTGATTCGATCGTAGGGGCTGCCTTCAGGCAGCCCGTAGGCGCTGACGGGCCACCTGAAGGTGGCCCCTACGATTGAAGCAATCGCGACAGGATGCGCTCCAGCTCGCGCTGGTCGCGGGCAGAGAGCCGGCCGACGGCCGGCGGCGGCGTGGACATGCGCGCGATGAGCTCGGCGCGCAGGCGGGCGCCCGTCGGCGTGAGCTCCAGTTCCTTCACCCGCCGGTCGGCGGCGCCCGGCTGGCGCCGGATCAGCCCGCGAGATTCCAGCCGATCCACCAGCCCCGTGACGTTGGACGCGTCGCACGACAGCGACACCGCCAGCTGCTTCATCGGCACAGGCCTGCCCGGTTCGATGATGTAGAGCACGTGGCACTGCGCGGGCGACAGCTCGAGCGCGGCCGCCAACACTGGCAGCTGCCCGCGTTGACTCAACAGCAACTGAATCAGGAGATCCCAGGCGCCGCACGCGGGGGGATTGCCCTTCATCGCTGCGCCAGTTTACTTGATGTGGACGATAGTTGACAACATCAAATATTGAGCGTATCGTGCTTTTCATGGCATCCCTCAAACTGGTTCCGCTCGACGACATCGTGGTCTTCCCTGGCATGTCGGTGCAGTTGCCCATCGACGCCGCCGGCGAGTCGCGCGTGCTGCTCATTCCCCGTCACGGCAACGGCTATGCGAAGGTCGGCGTGGTCGCCGACGTGTCGGTGTCGAAACGCCGCAACCGCGGTGTCGTCTCGATCAACGCACTCCACCGTGCCGTCCCGGGCGTCGCGCACGCGGACCGCGATGGCGTCCTGCGGGTGGACGTCGAAGAGAAGCCCGATGTGGCGCCGCCCCCGGTCGAGTTCCGCGAGCTCGAACGGGAATACCGCGCCGTGGTGGAGGAGATTCTCGAGCTGCGCGGCGACGACGGGCGCATCAGCGCTTTCGTCCGCTCGATCACCGAGCCCGGGGCGCTGGCCGACACGGCCGGCTACTCGCCGGATTTGAACTTCACGCAGAAGCTCGAGCTGCTCGAGACGCTCGACATCGTGGAGCGGCTGAAGGTGGCAGTGCGGCTGCAGCAGGAGCGTCTGGCGGAACTGCAGGTGCGCAAGCGCATCCGTGAGGACGTGGAGTCGGGCGCCCAGAAGCAGCAGCGGGACTACTTCCTGCGGCAGCAGATGGACGCCATCCGCAAGGAGCTCGGCGAGAGCGAGGGCTCGGTGGCCGAGGAATACCGCAAGAAGATCGACGCCGCGGGCATGCCGGAGCACGTCCGGCAGCAGGCCGAGCGCGAGCTCTCCCGCTTCGAGCGGCTCGGAGACTCGAACGCCGAGTCATCGATGATCCGCACGTATCTCGACTGGCTGCTGGCCGTGCCGTGGGCGCAGCGGTCCGAGGAGCGGCTCGACCCACGCCACGCCCGTGAGGTGCTCGACGCCGACCACGCCGGACTCGACGACGTGAAGAAGCGCATCACCGAATACCTGGCCGTCCGCAAGCTGCGCGCGGAGCGCGGCATGGCCGACGATCGCCGGTCGGGCGCCATCCTCACGCTGATCGGCCCGCCGGGAACCGGCAAGACCTCGATCGGCGAGTCGATTGCGCGCGCCACCGGACGGAAGTTCGTGCGGGTGTCGCTCGGCGGCGTCCGTGACGAGGCGGAAATCCGCGGCCACCGGCGCACCTATATCGGTGCGCTGCCGGGGCGCCTGGTTCGCGCGCTGCGCGACGCCGGCACCATGAACCCGGTGATCCTCCTCGACGAGGTGGACAAGATCGGGGCCGACTGGCGCGGCGATCCGTCCGCGGCGCTCCTCGAGGTGCTCGACCCGGCCCAGAACCACACCTTCCAGGACCACTACCTGGACGTGCCCCTGGATCTGTCGCACGTGCTGTTCATCGCGACGGCCAACGTGGCCGACACGATTCCGGCGCCGCTGCTCGACCGCATGGAGGTGATCCAGTTCGACGGCTACACGACCGATGAAAAGGTCGCCATCGGACGTGGGTATCTCTGGCCGCGGCAGGTGGAGCGCAACGGGTTGCGCAGCGACGACGTGTCGGTGACCGACGACGTGATCCGCCACATCGTGGCGCACTACACGCGTGAAGCCGGCGTGCGGCAGCTCGAGCGGCAGCTCGGCACGGTGCTGCGCAAGACGGCGACCATCGTGGCCACGGCCGCAGAGTCTGCTGGCGGCCCCTCCGGGGCCGCGCCTGCTCCCATCGCCGTGGACATCGCGGCAGTGACCGCGGCGCTCGGACGCCCGAAGTTCCACCACGAGGCGGCGGCGCGCACGGCGGTTCCCGGCGTGGCCACCGGCCTTGCGGTCACCGGCGTCGGTGGCGACGTGCTCTTCGTCGAAGCCGCGTCGATGGCCGGCAAGGGCGGGCTGGTGCTCACCGGGCAGCTCGGCGACGTGATGAAGGAGTCGGCGCGGATCGCCCTCACCTACGTTCGGAGCCACGCGCCGCAGCTGGGCATCGACGCTGGGGCGTTCGACGACAAGGAGTTCCATGTGCACGTCCCGGCGGGTGCCATCCCCAAGGACGGGCCCAGTGCGGGCGTGACGATGGTCACGGCGCTGGCGTCGCTCCTCACCCGCCGGCCGGTGCGTCACACCGTCGGCATGACGGGCGAAGTGACGCTGCAGGGGCGGGTGCTGCCGATTGGCGGGCTGAAGCAGAAAGTGCTGGCGGCGCACGCCGCCGGCCTGACCGACGTCATCCTGCCGATCCGGAACGAGCCGGATCTGGACGACGTGCCGCGGGAAGTACGCGACACCATGCGCTTCCACCCGGTGAGCTCGGTGGACGAAGTGCTGGCGCTCGCGCTCGAGGACGTGCAGGCGGTCGAGATCGCCGCGGCGGCGTGAGAACGGGCCGGCTAAAGCCGGCCCCCACGTACGTAGGGGCCGCCTTCAGGCGGCCCTTATGTCACCCGCCGCAGTTGATGGCGCACTTGCCGGGCATCACGAACTTCTCTTTGAGCTTGTCGCGATACTCGGGATACATCGTCTCGGCGCCGCCCATCAACGCGTCCACGGGGATGCCGTAGCGCTTGGTCATCTCGCCGATGTAGGGGTTGTCGCCCGGCAGATAGTGCGGCACGCGGCCCGACTCCACGCCTTCGTCGCCGACGATGCACGGCGGGCCGCCGATCGACACCGGATTGGTGCTCAGGTTGTAGGCCCGCGACAGGATGTACGGCTCGGTCAGATACACCGGGTCGTCCATGAACATGGTCACGGTGAGCAGGTTGCCGTGGCGGCGGAAGTGCGTGGTGATCGTCGCCTGGTCGCTGCTGGCGGCGCCGTTGCGACGCATGTAGCCCGCCTTCAGATGCGTGGTCGTGGCCACCAGCTCGTTGCCGTTCCACACGCCGGTCGTGAAGCCGGTCTGATCGTGCGGCGCGTTCTTCGACGGGCGCGCCCGTCCGTCCATCCAGATGGTCATCGGCGCGCGCGTCTCCCAGGCACCGACGATCCACGCCTGCACCCGCCCGGTCACCGGATCGGGCACGGCCCACATGCGCAGGCTGAAGGGGCCGGCAGCGATGTGCCACTGGGTCTGAAACCAGCAGATGCGCTCCGGCTCGGAGATCACCGACTGATTGAAGGCCAGCGCCTTGGCGCGCCCCGAGTCGTTGAACGGCAGCCCGGCCCAGTCCGCGGGGTTGGGCCCGGCGCCGCGCTCGAGCGCGTCCTCGTGGTTGATCGAGACCCACGAGCCCGAGAAATCGATCTCGGCGCGCGCCGGCGCTGCCAGCGCGAGGAGCGCGACGGCGAGAGCGAGGCTACCAGGTCGCAGAACAGGGTGACGGTTTCCACTTGGCATCGTTCGCTTCCTTCTTGAACTGGGAGCTGATGACGAACGGCGCCCGCAGGTACTCGGGATCGGTCGTCGAAATCGTGACCACCAGGAGCGGCGATCCGTCGGGCTGCGCAACCACCTCGTAGTACTCGGTCAGGCTGGTGTTCTCGCTGTACGGCACGCCGTTCTTCCGCAAGAAGCCGGCCTTGAGGTTGGTGGTCGTGACCTTCATCGATGCGTCGGTCGCACCGCGCCCGCCGCCTTCCCACTCGGCCACCGAGTCGCCCTGCAGCGTCTTCGGTCCACCCGGCGACTTCCAGCTGCCGAAGTGAAAGAGCCGCGTCTGCTGCCCCGCGTCGGTCTCGAGCTTCAGCGTCTGATCGTCCTGCCAGGTGATGTGCAGCCGGCCGGGCACGCGCAGGATCGCGGGGGCGCCGTACGCTTTGCACAGCTCGCCGGACGCGGCCTCCTTGGCCGGGTCCCAGCCGTCGGCAATCTTGCGCGCGGCGGGCGTCAGCGGCACGCCCTGATAGTCGCCCTGCGCCGGCGTCACCATCCGGTAGCGCCAGTCCTCGGTGACGACCGCCACCCAGTAACCGGTGAGATCGACCGCGGCCGCGGCGCGCGGCGTTTGCGGCGCCGCGCCGGGGCCGGCCCCGCGCCCGCGCTGCGCCAACACGGGGAGCGGCAGCATCAGCACCGCGAGCCCAAACACGATTGATATCGAAATCTTCATCCTCACTCGCCCCACCCGCCTACCCGTGCCCACCCGCCCTACCCGCCCTATTTCGCGGTGAGGCTCTTGTAGACGGCCTCGATGAACATGTCCGTGGTCCAGGCGCCGCTCTTCGCGCCGTAGCGCGTTTCGTACGGCAGCCCCGGCCGCGCGGCCTTGATGTCGGCCAGCGTCTTCTTCTTCGCGATCAGATCGGCAATGCGGTCGCGCATCACCACCACCATGTCGCGGTACTCGACGACCTCCATCTGCTCGCTCAGACGGCCGTGGCCGGGCACCACGTAGGTCCCGACGTCCTTGTAGATGAACGGCGTCGGCGCAATCGTCAGATCGATCAATTTGTTCAACGCCTCGATCTCGCCGTTGATGCTGCCCCCGTTGGCGACGTCGATCGCCGGGAAGCGTGTGGTATCCATCACGTCGCCGGTCACCACCACGTCCGAGCCGCGGAACAGCACGAAGCTGTCGGAGCCGCTGTGGGCGTTCGGCTGGTAGAGCACCTCGATGCCTTCGTCGTTCATGCGCAGCGGCTTGCGCGGGGCGTAGAACGCCTCGGTGGGCGCGGCGGCGGCCGGATAGTTCTCCTTCGTCATCCGGCTCAGCACGCTCTCGTGCGCCAGGATGGCGGCCGCGGCGTTGTTGGTCATCGCGCCAACGAAGCCGCCGTTACCGAGCGCGTTGGTGAAGATGGTGAACCCGGCCTTGGCCAGCTTCTCGTTGCCGCCGACGAAGTCGCGGCCGGCGTCGGCGTTGATGATGTAGCGGATGGGCAGATCGGTGAGCTTCTTCAGCTCGCCCAGCACGCGATCGGACGCCGCCGCCGCGCCCGCGTTGACGAGCACGATGCCGTCCGTCCCGATCTGGACCCCGATGTTCCCGCCGGCGCCCGCGATCATGTAGAAATTCTTCCGGACCTTGACGACGTCGAGCGGGTCCTCCGCCTGAGCCGCGACCCGCGCCGCCGGCGCCTGCAGAACCAGCCCGAGCACCAACGCGGCCGGCAGCATCCAGCCGGCGAGTCGACCAGTAATACCTGTGGTCACCATCCCACTCCTCTGAAACGCGCGCAGTATACCCGACGCGTGGATGAGCAGGACTGGAGAGGGAGAGAGTGAAGGGCCGGACCGCCAGGACGGCGACCCGGCTCCTTCAAGGCTGGAGCGGTACAAACAAGCGGAGCTACTGCTTCTTCGGGGTAACGCGAATCTCGCTGGCCACGCGGTCCTTCCCGTACATGACCGTCACCTGCGAGCCTTCCATGGTTGCAAGACCCGCGGCGCCCTGGGCGCCCGTGATCTTGGTCTGCTCGGTGAACGTGAACTGCTCGTCCTTGCCAGCGGCCTTGATCGTGAGCGACTTCGTTGCCGCATCGACCTTGACCAGCTCACCCGAGGCGGACTGCGCCTGCTGAGCCGCGCCTGCCGGTGGATCAGCCGGCGGAGCAGCCTGCCCCGCGCTGGCAGCCAGCGGGAGCCCGACGAACGCAACGACAACCGCAGCGGCAATCCATCCCTTGATCCGAATGCTCATGTTGAATTCCTCCGCGCGCCATAGCGCACAGCGCGTGCCACACCGTTGGCCAGGGAAAATCCCGGGAGATCGTCACGTTCGATCGAATGGCCGCATGCACATCATCACTGAAGGAAGTTTCTACCTACCAGCGCTTGAGATCGCCGTCTTCGCGCATTTCTTACACGCTCTGAATTCAGGAACCTCATGCTAATCTGCAGTATCCGAAGAACATTGCCGATACCAGGTACGGTCCACGATATGCACCTCAGTACGCTTCCCCTGAGAGTGCTCGTCGCGAGTGCAGTGATCTACTGCACGAGCGGTACGAGCGTCGTCGTCGCGCAGGATCTCGTTCCGGTTCAGCAGGCACGCGTTCAACAGATCGTCGACGACCTCACGGCTCGCCTCGGCATTGCCGACGCGGTGCATGTGTCGATCGTCCCGTCGAATCGGCTGCTCATGTCGGTCGAGCCCGCCGAGCACACGTTCGAGCTCAAGGTCGAAGACGGCTGGCCGGACACGCTCACCGACGTCGAGCTCAAGGCGGCGGTCGCCCACGAGCTCGGCCACGTGTGGGTCTTCACGCACCATCCCTTCCTGCAGACGGAGCAGCTCGCCAACGAAGTGGCGATGCGCCTGGTTAGCCCCAATGTCCTCGCGCAGCTGTACGACAAGGTGTGGAAACGCACCAACGTGAAGGGCGATCTCGCACGGTTCCTCGGCCCCGAGGTGGCGCGCGGTCTCGCGTCGCCTGAACCCGCTCCGGCCCCACAGGTTCCGTAGCCTTCACGACGACCGCGAGGCGTGCCATCATGGCGCGCATGCGTGGCACCTGGCTCACGCTCGGCTCTTTCCTGCTCGGCGCCTCGCTCCTCTCGGCGCAGACGCCATCCCCATCGGAATTCGAAGTCGTCTCGATCAAGCGCAGCCCCAGCGACGCGCAAAGCGGCGGCCTGCGGGATCTGCCGGACGGGACGTTCGTAATGCGCAATCAGCCGCTGCGATCGATTATCGAGGCAGGCTCGCCGGTTCCACCGAGCGAGATCGAAGGGTTTCCCGAGTGGGTGGCGCGCGATCGCTACGACATCACGGCCAAGCCGCCCGCGGGCTCGACGAGGCGGCAGCGAACGGCGATGATGCGCCGCATGCTCGAGGACCGCTTCAAGTTGAGGGGCCACGTCGAGGAACGCGAGCGCCCCACCTTTGCGCTGGTGGTCGCGCGGAGCGACGGACGCCTCGGCCCGCAGCTCAAGCCGTCCGCTCTCGACTGCACCAAGCCGAACGCAGGTTGTGGAGGGGCCTTCGGCGCGGACTCGATCGAATCGGTCGGCCTCCGGATCGACGACGTGATCCCGTTCTTTTCGAATCTGGCGGGGCGGACCGTCATCAACCGCACCGGGCTCAAGGGGTTCTACGCACTCACGTTCCGATGGTCGCCGCCGCCCGCACCGAACGTGGCCCCGCCTGCCGACGACGTTCCGGAGTTCTTCACCGCGATTCAGGAGCAGCTTGGATTGAAGCTGCAGCCCGAGAAGGCGACGCTGCCGGTGTTCGTGGTGGATTCGATCGAGCGGCCTTCGGACAACTAGGCGTCGTACGTGGGGGCCGCCTTCAGGCGGCCCGTATCAGCCCACACGCAGGCAGTCGGCGGTCGGACCGACGTCAGACTTCCGCTGCAGCTCTCCCAGACGCGTACTCGTGAGGCGAATGATGCGACGACCGAACGCGTCGGCCTCACTGGCGGCGCGGTCCCGCCACGCGTAGGGCGCGATCAGGAAGCGGCGGATCTCCGGGTCCCGACGCGCGTCGCCGAACGCCGGCTGGCTGCCGTGCTGCAGTTCGTCGATCAGCCCGGGGTTGCCGAGGATCACCGGGCGCAGCTTGTTGCTCGTGGCGAGCGTGTCGTTGGTCGAACGCGATGTGTAGCGCGGGCCGCCCACGAGGTGGAAGTTCACGTCGGCCCAGCGTGGTAATCCGGTGGGGGTGACCCAGAAGAGCGCCACCGTAAAGGCGCTGCGCGCCTCGCGCTCCTGCTTCTCCACCTGCGGCCAGACACGCTCCGGCACCATCCGCGTGAAATCGGCGCCGAGCGCCTTGGCCAGCGCTTCGGCGTAGTCGTCGCGCCCGTCGAACGGCCGCATGGTCGCAAAGCCCTTGACGCGCTCCACCACGTCGAACAGCGTGTCGCCCTCGATGACGCGCCGCAGCCCGGTCGCGCCAGCGACGACGCCCGGGCCCAGCTCGAACACCTTCACCTCGTCCTCGGTGGGATCGACGAGGTTGCTCATCTTGCGCTTGTCGCCACACACCACCCACCCTGACGCCACCGGCATGGCTATGACCAGGCTGCCGTGCTCGAGCCTCGTCCGCGAGCAGGCGACCAGCGCGAGCACGAAGAGGATCATCGCAACGATGCGCGACATGGCCTGAACCGTAGCACGACCGCCGCGGCGTCAAAGCTCGTCTGCGGCGACACCGGCCGCCTGCAGGCGATACGGGCCGCCTCAAGGCGGCCCCTACTTCAAACCGTTGACGACGTAGAGGTTCGCGAGCAGGCGGGAGTAGCTGAAGAGCACGGTCCGTCCGTCTGGCGTCACCGACAACTCGGTGCGGCGCACGCCGGCCGCCTGCGACGGCATCAGCTCCTTGAGCGGCGTGCGGCGGCCGGTGGCGATGTCCACCCGCGTGATGCGCTGCGGGATCCCGATCAGGTTGCTGACGTAGAGCTCGCCGTTCTCCGACCACCCGATCACGCGCTCGCCAGGCTTCAGCCCCTTGAGCTCTGCGCGAGGGCCACCCGATACCGGATAGAGATACGGCATGTTGTCGGGCCCCTGCATCCACACCTGCGAGCCGTCCCGCGACACCGGGATGCCAGCGAAGGACATCAGGCTCACGCCCGGCTCGCCAAAGGCGCGGGCCTCGCCGCTCGCGATGTCCTGGATGTACAGCCGCAGCGGCTCGGCGCCGAGGCCGGCCAGGAGCACCACTCGCCGGCCATCGGGCATGATGGCGGCGGCCTGGATCGTCAGCATGCGCGGATTCGGCAACTCCGTCGTCTTTCCCGCCCCCACCGGCAGGAGAAGCAGCCGCGACGGCGGCCCGTAGACGATCGACAGCGCCCACTGACCGTCCGGCGAAAAACCCATCGCCTGACCGTCGCCCAGACGCACCGGCTCGGACTGACCGGCCCGTCGGAGATAGGTGGCATAGGTCGTCCCGGCGATGCTGCCCTGGTCCGAGAGCAGCACCGTCTCACCGTCCTTCGAAATCGCCGATCCCAGCGATTGATCGAAGAGGCTGACGTCCTCCGGCGGCTGGCCATCGCGCCAGCGCTCGATCTGCCGGAGGACGAGCTCGCTCGACATCAGCGCCCGGCCGTCCGTGGCCACGTCGAGGATGCGCCAGTCGGTCGGCAGCGCCAGCACGGTTCTGACGCGGCCGTCGAGCGTCGAGGCCCGCAGCACCACCCCCGAGTACGGCTGGTCCGAGCCCGCCGTGAACCATACCTCCCGGCCGTCCGGCGACCACGCCACCCCGCGCATCCCCTGCAGGCCCCGCGACAGCGTGGTCTTCTGGCCCTTGAGATCGACCACCGCCACGTCGCCGTTGTCGTCGCTGTAGAGCGGATGATCGGCAAACGCGATGCGTTGGCCGTCGCGCGAGAAACGGATGTGCGAGATGTAGCCGGTGGTCTGATACAGCACGGTGCCGACCGGAAACTCGAGCCGCTCCATCGACCCGACCCGGCGGACGATGGCGAGATCGGAGCCGTCGGGCGCCCAGTCCGCCTCGCGCACGTGCTCGATGAGCGCCCGCGGCGCGCCCCCGAGGATCGGGGCCCTGGCCAGCGTGCCCTCGCCAATCCAGCCGTCGTATGTATGCCCCAGCGACACCGCCAGCTCTCCGGTGGCCGACAGCGAAAACAGCGAGGCATCGGGAAGGCTGAGCGGCGTCACGCCGACCCGGTCGGTGCGGGAGAGGTAAGTCCGGATCGGCTTGCCGTTCCAGGCCGCCGCAAACACGACATTCTGGCCATCGGGGGCGAAACGCGCGTTCCACAGCGTGCCGTTGTCGTAGGTGAGGCGCAGAAACGTCAGCGGCGCTGGTCCGTCCGTTCGCTGCCACAGGCGCGCGCCGACCACCGCGCCGGCGATCAGCATCGTCGCCGCGACAGCAGCCATCGGCACCAGCCCCCGGCGCCGTCGCGTCGGCGCCGTCTGCGCCGCAGCCTGACCGCTGGCGCGATCGCCGCGCCCGCGCAGCGCCTCGAGGTTGAACGCGAGATCCTGCGCCGACTGAAACCGGCCGGCCGCCTCTTTCTCGAGACAGTGCTCGACGAGCGCGGCCACTGCCGGCGCCAAAGACGCATCGGCCACGTTCAGCGGCGGCGGATCCTGCGTGAGGATGGCGTTCATCGTCTCCACGGCGCTGTCGCCGCGGAACGGCCGCGTGCCCGCCAGCAGTTCATAGAGCACGACGCCGAGCGAGAAGATGTCGGAGCGGTGATCGACGGTGCCGCCGCGCACCTGCTCGGGTGACATGTAGCCGGCGGTGCCCAGCACCACACCGGCGGCGGTGTCCAGACGCGTCGCGGTGGACGCCTGGCCCGCGGTCAGCGCGGGCTCGAGCCGCGCCAGCCCGAAGTCCAGCACCTTTACGCGGCCGTCGGCCGTGAGGAAGACGTTTTCTGGCTTGATGTCGCGATGGACGATGCCCTTGCCATGCGCGGCCGCGAGCGCGCGCGCGATCTGCGCCGCGATATCGACGGCGCGGCGCGCGGGCAGGGGACCGGACTCGAGCCGCTGGCGGAGCGTCTCGCCCTCGAGCAGCTCCATCACGGCATAGGCGCGCCCGTCCTCCTTGCCGAATTCGTGAATCGACAGGATGGCCGGGTGTGACAGCGCGGCCACGGCCAGCGCCTCACGCTCGAATCGCGCCAGGCGGTCCGGGTCGGCGGCAAACGCCTCCGGCAGCACTTTGATGGCGACGTCGCGCTGCAGCTTAGGATCGCGCGCCCGATAGACGTCGCCCATCCCGCCGGACCCGATGTGCGCCGTGATCTGGTAGGGGCCGACGAAGGTTCCCGGCTGCAGCGGCATCAGAGCACCGGATTATCCGCTCACTCTGCCCACTCTGCCTACTCTGCCCTCTCCGCCCAGCGCTCGCGCAAGATCTCGCGAGCACAGTTACGGCCGCACGCGCCCATCACCCCTCCACCGGGGTGGGTCGCGGCGCCACACAGATACAACCCGTCGATTGGCGTGCGGTAATCCGCATAACCCGGCAGCGGCCGCATGAAGAACAGGCTCGACGGCGACATCGCGCCCTGCATGATGTTGCCGCCGGTCAGGCCGAACGTCGCTTCGAGATCCGCCGGTGCCAGCACCTGATAGTGCAGCACCGACCGCCGGAAGTTCGGCGCGTAGCCGGTCATGACGTCGATACAACGCTCGGCGTAGCGCTGCTTGTTCTCCTCGAGCGTGCCCGCATCGGCCGCAAGCGTGTACGGGAAGTACTGCGTGAACATCGACATCACGTGCTGCCCGGCCGGGGCCAGCGTGTCGTCGAGCGCGCTCGGAAGCGTCGCCTCGATCACCGGCCGATCCGAGATGTGGCCGTACTTGGCGCGGTCGTACGCCTGCTCGATGTAGGTGCGGTCGGGGCAAAGGTGAATGGTGCCGTGATGCTGCGGTCCGACGCCCCGTCCTGGGAGACAGGTGAACTCCGGCGCCTCCGAAAGCGCCAGGTTGATCTTGCAGCTCGCGCTCGCATAGTCGAGATGCTTCACCGCCTCGACGAAATCGTGCGGAAGGTCGCGCCCGTTCATGAGCCGCACGAAGGTCGCGTACGCATCGAGGTTCGAGATGACCCGCGGCGCACGATACTCGTCCCCGTTCGCCAGTGCGACGCCGGCCGCGCGCCCCTGCTCGACCAGAACGCGCGCGACCGGCGCGTTCACCTTGATCTCCACACCGCGTTCACGCGCGGCCGCGGCGATGGCGCTCGACAGCGCTCCCATGCCGCCGCGCACGTAACCCCACACGCCGCGCACGCCGTGGCACTCCCCCATCACGTGGTGGAAGAGCACGTAGGCCGTGCCCGGCATCGACGGCGTCGCACAGGCGCCGATGATCGCGTCGGTGGAGAGCGTCGTCTTGAGCACTTCCGATTCGAACCAGCGATCGAGGATGGGGTTCGCCGCGCCGGTCAGAATCTCGATGGCGCTGCGGCCGTCGCGGCCCAGCGTGCGGAAGCGCCACGCGAGCCGTGCGAGCTTCAGCAGGTCACGGGGGGCCGCCGACCACGGGTCCGGCGGCGTCTCCACGAGGGTCGGCTCGATCAGGTGTGCGATCCGTTCGAGCATGGCCTCGAAGCGCGGGAGCGCCTCGGCGTCCTTGGTCGAGAACTTCCCCACCTCGCGCGCGGTCATCGCCTTGTCGGGCCCCATCAGCAACGACCGGCCGTCGGGCAGCGGCGTGAAGCTGGAGGGGCTGCGCGGGATCATCCTGAACCCGTGCCGCGCCAGTTCGAGGTCGCGGATGATCTCGGGGCGGAACAGGCTGTTGACGTAGCTCGCCGTCGAGATCTTGAACCCCGGCCACGGCTCCTCGGTGACCACGCAGCCGCCGACCAGCTCGCGCCGCTCGAGCACCAGCACCCTGCGGCCGGCGCGGGCGAGGTAGGCGGCCGCCACCAGGCCGTTGTGACCGGCGCCGATGACGATGGCGTCGTAGCGGGACGTCATGAAGCCGGAATCCTACGCCACGAACCACTTGCGGCGCTTTGGTTGCTTTCTGACAGACGTCTCGCGAAGGTTCAGCTGCCTCCCGCGAGCGGTCCCGCGAACTAGAAAGCGACCTGCGTCTGCGCCGACAGCCGGCGTCCGAGCAGCTCGGAGTTGGTCGTCTGGAACGACTGCTCGAGCGTCACCACGATGCCGAGCCGCCCGCGCCCCACCTCGCTCCAGTGCGCGCCGCCGAAGACGATGCGGCGTTGGGAATCGAAGTCGTTGTCGGCATCCGGATTGAAGAAGTCCAGGCCGGCAACGCCCGCCCAGCCCGTGGGCCCCTGCCGCGCTTCGCCGAAGAACGACAGACCGCGGCGCTGCACGTCGACGGCGACGAACGGATTGTCGGTGGCCTGCAGATACTGCGCCGTGGCCATCACGTGCTCGCTCTCGTAGCTCCCCATGACGATGGCGACGTTGCGCGGGCGATCGCGCGCATACCAGCCGTACTGATAGAAGCCCGAGAGCGTCACCTTGCCCAACTCGGTGTCCGGGTCGAACGGGCGGAAGGTGGCACGGCCGTCCACCGCCTTGTAGCGATCGAGCTCCGCCTGGCCGTAGCCTTCGCCGTTGTAGACACCGGCGTGATATTCGGTGCGGCCGCGCGTGCCCTTGATGCTGACGCCCAGATCGGTGGGGCCCGGAATCAGCCCGAGGCGTTCGGAGAAGAAGGGGCCGATGACGCGGTAGCGGTTCACCGACTCCTCGAAAGTAAGCCACGGCGTCTCGTGCTGGCCGAACATCAGCTTCACGTTGTCGGTGACCTGCACGTCGAGCGCGGCGTACTCGAGCCGCAGCGCCAGGTTGCGATCCAGGCTGGCGTCGGTCGTGGGCTTCACGTCCGGCGTGAAGCGAAAGCTGATCTTGTCGGACATCTGCGCCCTGATGTTCAGATACCCGCGCGTGACGTCGAAGGCGTTGTAGTAGTCCTGCTCGTGCAGCTCCACCGCGTACTGCAGGAACGAATCGACGCCGAACGTCACGTAGGGGTACGACGTGGGCCGGTTGCCGGCCGCGTTCCCTGTCGTCTGGGCCAGCGCCGGAGCCGCGAGGCCCAACACGAACGACAGCACACCGAATCGAATCAGCTTCTTCATATGGGGAGACCTAGAAGATCGCCGGCGCGCCGGCTTTGAAGTCACCGTTGAGGATGGGCACGGAGTTGACGCCCAGCCACCCGTCGAGCAGCCGCGCGTAGACCGATCGGAAGTCGGTCTCGTAGTGCACGTCGCCGGAGTTGTTCTCGAGCGTCGGATTGCCGGGCGCCAGCGAGGCAGCGGTGCCGTGCAGCCCGCCGCGCACCGAGCCGCCGAGCACCATCATCACCCCCGCCGCGCCGTGGTCGGTGCCGCCGCTGCCGTTCTCGGAGATGCGGCGGCCGAACTCCGAGAAGACGATCACCGTGGTGTCGTTGGACAGCCCCTGATTGCGCATGTCGGTGTAGAAGGCACCGAGGCCGTCTCCCAGCGTGCCCATCAGGTTGGCGTAGGCGCCGCCGGCGTTCGCGCCCTGTTGCGCGTGGGTGTCGTAGCCACCGGTGGAGACCCAGTACACCTTCGAGCCGATCCCTTTCACGATGGCGCCTGCGACGGTACGCAGCGACAGCGCGAAGCCGTTGTTCGGATAGGCGACCGTGGGCGTGTAGGTGCGCGCCTCCGCTACCCGGTCCAGCGTTTCGATCGCGCCGAGGTTGGCGCCGTTGACGAGTGCCAGATGCGGACGCCCCGCCGCCGGATTCGACGCCATCACCTCGGCGGTGTTCCGCTCCTGCTGCGCGGCGACACCCTGGTTGGGGCTCCCGAAGTTGTAGGTGGCGGCGTTGGCGATCGCGGGCACGCCCGTGACGGCGGACTTGAGGGCGCGTGGCGTCTCGTCGGTGGTGTTCCAGGCCGCCAGCGCGTCCACCGGCCGCGGCAGCGTATCGAGGTAGCGGCCCAGCCAGCCGGATCCGGTGGAGTTCTGCGGGTTCGCCGTCCCCCAGATGTCGCCCGCCTCGAAGTGCGAGCGGCTGGAGTTGGCGTAGCCGGTGCGCTGCACCAGCGCCAGCCGTCCTTCGTTGAAGATGCTCCGCAGCGCCGTGAGGCGCGGGTGCAGGCCGAGCCCGCGCCCGGCGGCGTCGGCCCCCACCTGCAGCACCTGCCCCGCCGGAATCGCGATGGTGGGCCGGCGGCTGTAGTACGAGCTGTCCTGATACGGCACGAGCGTGTTGAGCGCGTCGTTGCCGCCGCCCAGGTAGACCACGACGAGCCGGCGTCCGGGAATGCCTTGCGCCTGCGCGATGTCGGCCAGGAACGCGGGAGCCGCGAGCCCGATGGTGACGGTGGCGACACCGTCGCGGATGAACAATCGTCGGGAGATGTTCATGGCGGCCCTCGCTAGACCAGCTGGTATTCGGAGGACGCGACCAGCAGTCGCGCGAGCCCGGCGGCCCTGGTGGACACCTGCGATTCGCTGCCGTTCCACGCGCCGCCGGCCACGAGGTAGTTCACGAGCGCCTGCTGCGGCATCGAGTCGAACGGCGCCGGTGTGATCCGGTCGAGCATCGCGGCCATCAGCGCCTGCGGGCTGTTGGCCTGCGACTGCAGCTGCGCCGCCAGGAAGCCTTTCTGGCTCGATGCCAGCGTGGCGGCAAAGTTCGACCGCGCCAGCATGGTGGAGGTGGAGAACCAGCCGGCCCCGAGCGGCCATCCGCCGACGTTCGGAGGCTCGTAGAGCGCCTGCCCCATGTTGGACATCGGCGCCCGCGCCTTGTCGACCGAGAAGTTCTGCCAGCCGACTTCCTTGATGGACCGCACCACGAACTCCGCCGGCCACGAATAACGCGCGTAGACCGCCGTGGGATCGTTGAACCACGGCGAGGTCAGCACCGAGTAGACGACCGGCCCGATGCGCGTCCCGCTCTGCAGATAGACGTTCGCGGTGGCCGTCACGAAGGCCGGATGGGGCGGCACGATCTCGCTGACGAAGAAGTTCCAGAACTTCCGCGCCAGCCGCCGCGCCGTTTCCGGATGGAACGCCAGCGCCGTGATCAGATCGATCCCGTCCTGCATGCCCGCCGACTCGCTGCGGACCGGGATGGTCTTGCTGCCGTCGCTGTAGATCGGGAACGAGAACGTCTTCTCGCTGGTCTCGTGCTGATCGGCGTTGTACACGAACTCCTTGTAGGCGTTCATGTCGTTGTCGCTGTAGCCCTCGGATTCACGCAGGTTCCAGCCACTGAAGACGCGCGCGGCCGCGTAGACGTCCGGCTCGGTGTAGTTGCCGACGCCGACGCTGAAGAGCTCCATGATTTCGCGGCCGAAGTTCTCCTGCGGCCTGGTCTTGGTGTTGAACTGGCCGTCGAGCCAGATCACCGTCGCGGCGTCCTGCGAGACACGGAACAGCAGGTCGCGGTAGCTCCCCATGCCGTACTCGCGAAAGAGCTCGATCTGGCCCATCGGTCCGCGCAGCGAGCCGGGCTTGGCGGCGAGCAGCTTCGCCGCCTGCTTCGTGCCGGAATCGTTGGCGAGCTTGCTGAAGGCGGTGGCGAAGTGGTTGTGCCAGAACATCGCCAGCTTTTCCTGCAGCGGGCGCCGCGAGTGGACCATGCGGAACATCCAGCGCTGGCGGGCGTCGTCGATGTCGATGTCGGGCGCGAACAGGTTGTTGGTGCTCACCTGCACGTGATCGGGACGGCCGATGCGCTCGTCAACGTCGTCGGGACGTCCGGCATAGTCCACGAGGTGGGCCACCGCTGCCGTCAGCGACATGTCGCGGAACGTCTCGACATCCGCTGCGCTGGCGCCAAACCCGGCGCGCCGGAGCAGGTGATCGATGGCGGGATCCAGTTGCGACATGACCGTCTAGATCGCGATCGTCACGACGCCGTCGGTGAAGCTCGTGGTGTAGCGGCGCAGCGACGCCATCGCGGGGCCGTGTACCACCTGGCCGCTGCGCGTATAGCGCGAGCCGTGGCAGGGGCACACGTACTGGTCGCCGTCGGTGTTGGTGACGGTGCAGCCCTCGTGGGTGCAGACGGCCTCCACCGCGGTGAAGGCGTTGGCGCTCGTGCGGGCGAGCAGGAACACGCCGGCCGTGGACTCGATCAGCGCGGCGCCGCCCTCGCTCGTCAGCGCGGAGCCGGCGACGGCGACGCGCACGCCGCTGCCAGCGAACTGGCCGGTGATGATGCCCAGCGTCGAGATGTTGCTGCTCGGCGACGTGGGCGACCCGCCACAGGCGGTGAACAGGGTGGCCAGCGTGGCGCCCGAGGCCACCTGACAGGCCCCTGCGCAGAACCGGCGTCGCGAAACGTGAGCGTTCGACTCCGAGAGCGTGGCGTCAGACATGGGTCGCCCGGGGTAGGGAGATGCCCCTCACCTGGGCAATACCAGGGCCAGACGAAAACGCCGTGAGTTTTGCGAGTTTCTGGCGAGGAACCGCGCCCCCGCCGATCACAGTCTGGTAAGAGAAACGACGGCCTTCGGCCGTAGGGGCCGCCTTCAGGCGGCCCGTCTGCTCAGGCGGCCCCTTTGCTCAGGCGGCCCATGTATTCCAGTCCTTCACCACGCCGGTCGAGAGCAGATAGACGTAGAGGTCGGTAAAGGCCACCCACACGAGACTGCACCAGGCAAACAGCATGTGCCGCTCGTTGAGCCACGAGGAGCCCTTCCATAACTCATAGCGGGCCCCGCCGCAGGACAAGCAGTCGTAGCGCCCCCCGATCAGGTGGCGCCACGAATGGCAGCCGAACGCGTAGGCGCTCAGGAGCGCCGCGTTGATCAGCATGATCACGCTGCCCACGCCGACGCCGGGCCGTCCGTTGAGAAAGAACGCGGACAGGCCGTCCCACCACAGCACCACGATCAGCACGAGCGCGCAGTACAGCGTGTAGCGGTGCAGGTTCTGAAACAGCCACAGCGCCTTCTCGCCGCGATACTTCAACGGCACGCCGCCGACCGCGCATGACGGTGGCCTGAGGAACAGCGCTTTGTAGTACGCGCCTCGGTAGTAGTAGCAGGTGAACCGGAAGGCGATGGCGAGCGCCGGCACGAAGAAGGCCGGCGACTGCGGCAGCAACCCCGGCCACCACCCAGGGAACGCCCCGAGCCATGCGTGGTCAACCGGCACCGCACCCGGGTAGCCGCTGGCCGGGGTGAACAACGGCGGCGCCACCGTCGGGCTGATATAGGGCGGAAACCAGACGTGCGTCGCGTTGAACGCCCGCAGCGTGAGATAGCCGAAGAAGGTCACGAGCCCCAGCGCGGTGGCCGCCGGCTCCACCCACCAGGCGTCCACGCGACGCGTCGCCGCCAGACGCCCCCGGCGCAGATCTTCAATCGTCGTCACCGCCCACACCGTACGCGGCCCGTACGCTATTAGGCAATCGCAATCGCCTAATCGAGTGGATTAGAGTGTCTAATGGACGGGCCGCCTGAAGGCGGCCCCTACAAGCGGCCCCTACGAGCGACCCCTACGACTGTGCACATCGAAACACTGCAGACGTTCTGTCATCTCGTCGAGACCGGCAGTTTCACCAAGGCCGCGCACCTCGGGTTCATCTCGCAATCGGCGGTGAGCCAGCAGATCAAGTCGCTCGAGTCGCGCTACGGCCAGCCGCTCATCGAGCGCGGCGCCGGACGGCAGATCTCCCCCACCGGCGCCGGCCGCCTGCTCTACGCGGAGTGCCGCGAGCTCCTCGATCGTTTTCGACAGCTCGAGGCGCGGCTGCGCGAGCCCGCCGGCGGCGTGGCCGGCACGGTACGGCTGGCGACGGTCTACAGTATCGGCCTGCACAAGCTGCCGCCCTTCGTGACGCGGTTCATGAAGGCGCACCCACGCGTGAAAGTCCACGTCGAATACAGTCGAACCAACAAGGTGTGCGACGCCTGCGTGGCGGGCACGGTGGACTTCGGCATCGTCGCCTTTCCGCTGCGCCGCTCGAACTTGACGGTGGTCCCGTGGCACGAGGAGAAGCTGGTGCTCGCCTGCGCGCCGGCTCACCGGTTGGCGCGCCGCCGCCGCGTGCGCCTCGCCGAGCTCGCCGGCGAGCCGTTCATCGCCTTCGAGCGGGACATCCCTACCCGCACGACCATCGACCGCGTGCTCAGAACCCATCGCGTGGCCGTGGACACCGTGATGGAGTTCGACAACATCGAGACCATCAAGCGCTCGGTGGAAGTGGGAGTGGGTCTGTCGATCCTCCCGGCCACCACCGTGGTGAACGAGACGAGGAGCGGAATGCTGGCCACGGCCGACTTCGCCGAGGGCCCGTTCACGCGCGACGTGGGCATCATCCACCGCCGGGGCCGCGTGTTGAGCGCCGCGGCTCAGGCGTTCGTGCGCCTGCTGGTCGGGAGCCCCCAGCGCTAACCGCCCGCCCGGAGGGCGGGCAATCCAACACTGCCTTAGCGAGGCGGAGCCCTTGTGGCAGGAGGCGGAGCCTCGCTAAACTTATGCGCAAGATACATAGGCGGCCCGCGACGAGCGGGACGCGCTGGGAGCACACATGAGACGTTTGACCGTTGGAGCGCTGACGGCGCTCGGCTGCGCCATATTCCTGACCACCAGCGGCGTGTCCGGACAGGGCAAGGTCGATTCGCCCGGCGTGATGACGCCCGAGGGCGGCGTGCCGGCGCTCGGCAGCTACAAGGTGCCAAAGACGCCGTGGGGCGAGCCCGATCTCCAGGGCACGTTCAACGCCAACGACCTTCAGGGCATCCCGATGGCGCGCGCCCAGTCGGTGGGCGCCCGCTACCGCCTGAGCGACGACGAGTTCAAGCAGCGCGTCGCGCAGCGCGACCAGAACGTGGCCAACGACAACAGCGACGAGTTCTCGCTCGATCGCGCCGAAGAGTTCGAGGCGCGGTTCGGCACCGTGGGTGGCGCCGTGTCGCCGCCGCCGCACTGGCTGGAGCGCGCGCGCAGCGTCAGCCGCGTGTCCTCCTACGTCATCGACCCGCCGGACGGCCGGATGCCCGCGCTGACGCCGGCCGCCCAGGCCGCGGCGCAGCAGCGCCAGCAGGCACAGGCGGCACGCCGCCGCCAGTTGAACGGCATCGAGGCCGACTGGACGACGGACCGCAGCAACTACGACCGCTGCATCAGCACCGGCGTCCTCAACTCGATCACGCCGAAGATCTACAACTCGGGCAGCCGCATCGTGCAGGGCCCGGGGTGGCTGGCGTTCCAGAACGAAATGATTCACGAGACGCGCGTCATCCCCACCGACGGGCGCAAGAACGCCGGCGCCGCGATCAAGAACTGGATGGGCAACTCGGTGGGCCACTGGGAAGGCGACGTGCTGGTGGTCGAGACGCGCAACATCAAGCCCGAGTCGGCCGTCAACGGGCAGCCGCTGTCGGACGAGGGCGTGCTGATCGAGCGCTTCACCCTGGCGGACGCCAACACGCTCGACTACCGCGTGACCGTCAACGACCCGAAGACCTACGTCGCGCCGTTCACTGTGCGGCTGCCGATTCCGCGCGAGGAGAGCTACGGCTACTTCGAGTACGGCTGCCACGAAGGCAACTACGCCATGCACAACCTGCTCTCGGGCTCGCGCGCCGAAGAAAAACGCCGTGCCGAAGCGGTCAAGCGCGGCGAAAAGATCCCCGAGTACGTGGAACCGGCGGGCCGTGGTGGTCGCGGCGGCGCCCCGGCTGGCGGCGGTCGCGCCAACTAGCTGTCGTGGGGGCGGCCGCCCGGCGGCCCATGGCGCCTAAAGTTTCACGGCGGGTGCGTCCAGCACCCGCCGCACTTTCCTCACCAGATCCAACGCGACGAACGGCTTCTGCAGGAAGCCGCCGTTCGTCCCGCCGTTGCCAGACGGCACCGGCTGATCCGAGTAGCCCGACATGAACAGCAGCTTCAAGTCGGGACGGCTCCGCCGCAGCGTCTCGGCGAGCTGCCGCCCACCGACCTTCGGCATGACGAGGTCGGTGAGCACCAGGTCGAGCCGGCCTGTGTGGGCAGCCGCGCGCGCCAGGCCCTCTTCGCCATCGGGCGCGACGAGGACCGTATAACCGCTCGACTCCAGGACGGCGCGGGCGAAGGATCGGACTGCAGTCTCGTCCTCCACCAGCAGGATCGTTTCGGTGCCCGTGGGCATCCACGCCGGCTCGCGCTCGCCGACGTGGGACGAGAAGCTCGCCGGCGACGCGACGGGAAGGTAGACATCGAACGTCGTGCCCGCGCCACGCGTGCTGCTCACGTCGATGAAACCGCCCGACTGGCGTACGAAGCCGTAGACCATGGCCAGGCCGAGACCAGTTCCGTGCCCCGGTCCCTTCGTGGTGAAGAACGGCTCGAAAATGCGTGCCTGCGTCGCGTCATCCATCCCGACGCCTGAGTCGCGGACCGTGATGCGCACGTAGCGGCCGGCGCGGACGTCGGGATTCGACAGACGTTCGACGACGTCGGCTTCGCCGGTCTCGATCGCGAGCCGCCCGCCGTTGGGCATGGCGTCTCGTGCGTTCACCGCCAGGTTGATGATCGCCTGTTCGAACTGGCCCGGATCCACCTCGGTGAACGCCGCCGCGGTGTGCAGCGTCAGGCTGAACTCGATGTCCTCGCCGATCAGACGGCGCAGCAGCCGGAGCAGGTCGCCCACCAGCACGTTCACGTCCACGGTTCGCGGCCGCAGCGTCTGCTTGCGGCTGAAGACCAGGAGCTGCCGCGTCAGGTTCGTCGCCCGCTCGGCGGCCCCGATCACCTCGGTCAACGACTCGCGGCTCTCGTCGCCCGACGGCAGCCGATCGAAGACGAGCTGTGCGAAGCCGTGAATGACCGTCAACAGGTTGTTGAAGTCGTGCGCCACGCCACCGGCCAGACGCCCCACGGCTTCCATCTTCTGCGCCTGCCGGAACTGCTCTTCGAGGTGCTTCTGCTCGCTGATGTCACGGGAGATGCCAATCAGGCCGACCACGCGGCCGCTCGCGTCGCGAAAGGCGCTCTTGCGCGTGAGCAACGTCCGCGCCGTGCCGTCCCGCGAGACCAGGTCCATCTCGAAGGTCCGCGACTTGCCCGTGTGCATCACGTCGCGGTCTTGCTCGGCAATGACCGCCGCGACCTCGGCGCGGGCCCACAGCGCCTCGTCGCTGAGGCCGATGACCTCGAGCGCCGGCCGGCCCAGGTTGCGCGCCGCCGCGGAGTTGACCATCAGGTAACACCCCTCGTAGTCCTTGACGAACACCGCGTCGTCGGTGCCCTCGAGCACGGCGTTCAGCAGGTTGTGGCTCTCCACCATCGCCTGCTCCGCACGCCGGCGGTCTGTGACGTCCTGGACGGTGCCGAAGAATCGCTGCGGGCGGCCGGCGGCGTCGCGCAGCAGGTCGCCCTGGCTGTGCAGCATGCGGACGTCGCCGTCGGAGCGCACGGCCCGGTACTCGATGTTGTGCGGGGTGCCGTATTCGAGGCTCGAGGCAATGCTGGCCAACACCCTCGCGCGATCGTCGGCGTGCACTCGCTGCATGAGATCGTCGCCGTCGAGCGGGCTGCCAGGCTCGAGCCCCCAGATGCGATACGCCTCATCCGACCACCTGATGTGGCCCCGTTCGTAATCGCGTTCCCAGTAGCCCAGGCGCGCGACGCGCTCGGCCTCGAGAAGCCGACGCTGGTTTTCTCGCAGCTCGTGCTCGGTCTGCTTGCGTTCGGTGACGTCGATGTGACAGCCGAGCATGTGAGTCGGCTTGCCGGTGTCGTCCCGCAACACGTCACCCCTGGCGTGGATCCAACGCCACGACCCATCCTTGTGGCGCATGCGGAACTCCACCGAGTACTCGGAGGTCTCGCCGGCCAGGTAGGCTCGAAGCACCGCCAGGCTGGGCCCGAGGTCGTCGGGATGCAGCCGGGTCTCCCACTCGGAGTACTCGCCGGCGATCTCGGCTTCCTCGTATCCGAGCTGGGACTTCCATTCGCGCGAGAACACAACGCGGTTGTCGCGCAGGTCCCAATCCCACAGGCCGACGTTGGCGGCGTGCGTCGCAAACCGCAGGCGGTCGAGCGTCTCGCGCAGCGTGATTTCGGCCTGCCGGCGTTCGGTGACATCCACCATGACGCCGCGCAGCGTCGTCGGCTCGCCGTCTTCGACCAGCACCGTCACGACGTCGCGCACCCAGACCGTGCGGCCGTCGGCGGTGACCATCCGGTATTCGAAGGTGTGGTTCCGCTTGGCGCGCGTGGCCTCGATGCAGAGCTCCACGGCGGCGGCGCGATCGTCTGGATGGAGATGCGCGGCCCAGAAGTCGGGCTCGAGCCATTCCTCGCAACGGTATCCGAAGAGCCGCTCGGCCTGCGGGCTGACGAACGTGAACTGGAAGGTGCGGGCGTCGGCTTCCCACACGACGCCGTCGATTCCCGCCACCAGCTCCTCGAAACGATGTCGAGGGCCACGGGAGCGATTTGTCGTTCGGCGTGCGGACACAGTCTTACCCCGGAAAAGCCTGGGACGATGCGTCGCAGGTGTACGATCGTATACCTGAGCCACCGCACTCGCCAGCTAGGCGGATCCTCGGCCGCCGCGTTGGGCGCGATACACTGCGAGCATGCCGCGGCTGACACGGCGGTCGCGGCAACCAGCCCTTGGGGTGCGACACGCCTGAACCGCTCCGCACGTTTCTCGACGGCCACCGGCGCCTGTTCGTCCTGACCGGCGCCGGTTGCAGCACCGCATCAGGCATCCCCGACTACCGGGACACGAACGGCGACTGGAAGCGCGCACAGCCGGTGATGCTGCAGCGCTTCATCACCGACGCGTCCGCGCGCAAGCGCTACTGGGCGCGCAGCCTCGTCGGCTGGCGGCGCATGCACGCCGCGCGACCCAACGACACGCACCGCGCTCTTGCCGTCCTCGAACAGGACGGACGAATCGAGCTCCTCGTGACGCAGAACGTCGACGGCCTGCACCAGGCGGCGGGCAGCCACGAGGTGATCGACCTGCACGGGCGCATCGACGTCGTGCGCTGCCTGACCTGCGGCGATCGGCTTCCGCGCGAGACGGTGCAGCACGAGCTCCTGCGGCGCAATCCGGCCTTCGCCCACCTCGATGCGCTCGCCGCGCCCGACGGGGACGCCGACCTCGACGCCCTGTCGTTCGATTCGTTCGACGTGCCCGCGTGCGGGTCGTGCGGCGGGATGCTGAAGCCGGATGTCGTGTTCTTCGGCGAGGGCGTTCCGAAGCCGCGCGTCGATGCGGCGATGTCGGCGCTGCATCAATCGGACGCGATGCTGATCGTGGGCTCGTCGCTGATGGTGTATTCGGGCTACCGGTTTGCGCAGGCGATGGCCGCGCGCGGCAAGCCGATCGCCGCCGTGAACATCGGCCGGACCCGCGCCGACGATCTGCTCGGGCTCAAGATCACTGAACGCTGCGGGGACGCGCTGCGATTCCTGCTGAGCCGGCAAATTTCCATCAAGTCGAGCGCCTTACCCGTTTAGGGTGGTTTACTTTCCGGGGCCGGGCCGTTTCAATGCCCGCCACAAAGGAACCCACCATGCACCGAACCCCTGCTCTCGGTACCTTCATCGCTCTTTTCCTCTGCATCGTGCTCCCCTCCGTCGCCCGCGCGCAGTCCGTCGCGGGCACGGTACGCGACAGCTCGGGCGCCGTGCTCCCCGGAGTCACCGTCGAGGCCTCGAGCCCGGCGCTGATCGAACGCACGCGCACGGTGGTCACTGACGCCAACGGGCTGTACCAGATCATCGATCTGCGCCCGGGCACCTACGACGTCACGTTCACGCTGCCGGGATTCGTGACCATCGCGCGCAAGGCCCTCGAGTTGAGCGGCGGCGGCGTGACGACGGTGAACGCCGAGATGCGGGTCGGGGGCGTGCAGGAGACGATCACAGTCACCGGTGAGTCGCCGGTCGTGGACGTGCAGACCAGCACGAGCCGGGAGCAGGTGCTGAGCAACGAGTTCATCCGGTCGCTGCCGGCGTCGCGTGGCTACGGCAACTACCTGGCGGGCGTGCCGGGCATCACCGGCACCGGGCTCAGTTCGGGTGCCGCGACCTCGAACAACTTCTTCACCTCGCGCGGCGGCCGGAGCAGCGAGGGCAACATCCAGATCGACGGGATGAACGTCGGCGCCTCGGTGGGCGGCGGCGGCGTGTCGGGCTACCAGTACGACATGTCGAACGCGTCCGAAGTGCAGGTGACGATCGCGGGCGGCCTCGCCGAAGTGGACCGCGGCGGCCCGGCGTTCAACATGATTCCGAAGACCGGCGGCAACACGTTCAGCGGCTTCTATTTCGGCAGCATCGCCGGGAAGTGGGCCCAGAGCAGCAACATCGACGACGAGCTGGCGGCCGCCGGCCTGGCCGATGTCCCGGCGCTGATTCGCAACTGGGATACCAACTTCGCCTTCAGCGGGCCGATTCTCCGCGACCGCATCTGGTTCTTCGCCAACGCCCGGACGATCGGCACCTATCAGGACTCGCCGGGCCGCTACGGCAACCTGAACGCCGGCACGCCGAGCATGTGGACCTACGCCAGGGATGAGAGCGTGAAGGTCCGCAACGCCAACTCGAAGAAGATCGGCGCCGCGCGGCTCACCTGGCAGGCGTCGCAGCGCGACAAGCTCGCCTTCTACGTGGACTACACGAAGAACTGCTCCGGCGGCTCGTTCGCGAAGGACGCCGGGCAGTGCCGCGGGCCCGGCGACGGCTGGACGGCGTCCGGCCCTGGC
>DASYRM010000053.1:0-8446 GCA_036004405.1 Vicinamibacterales bacterium | reverse complement strand
GTCGTCGTTCAAGTAGCGCGACACGGTGCTGACCGCGACGCCGGCCTTGGCTGCCACGACGCGGATGGTCGGTTTTTTGCGGGGGACACCTCGCAGCGTCGAGCGCTTCACGATGCCATCATAGCGCGAGCGTTCGACACGTCCTCGCCGCCACTCACTGGGACGAGTCGTATCATGTGTCGCCTCGATGAGTGGGGCAGGATTCTAATCGGAGATCGAACCATGCGATTGCTCGTCACGCTCCTCTCGGTCCTGCTCTCTGGCGCGGCCTATGCGCAAACTCCGACGCCACCGACACGCGCCTTCGACGGGGCTGGCGCCCCGCCGTTCACACGGATCCCCTCTGGCAACCCGCCGGCCACGGCCGAAGGGGACTTCGTCATCGGTCCCGAATACGCCGCGCCGCCCGAGCTCACGGTCACGGATGGCGTGTCCGCGGGCACGGTGACGCAGTTCACGATGGACTCGACGCACAGCAAGTTCTACCCGGGTATCGGGCGGGACACCTCCGGCACGCCGGACCCGAGCAATGCCAAGACGCTGATCGTCGAGACGCACCCGAAGGACTACCAGCGCACGATCACGGTGTATGTTCCCGCGCAGTACAAGAAAGGAACGACAGCGCCGGTCATCGTCACGCACGACGGTCCACGGCTCGGCGAGCCGGACACGGTGTTGCCGCGCATCCTCGACAACCTCATCGCACAGAAACGCGTTCCGGCGATGGTGGCCGTGATGATCCAGAACGGCGGCGGCGACGCGCAGGGCTCCCAGCGCGGTCTTGAATACGACACGATGTCCGGTACGTTTGCCGAGTTCATCGAGGCGGAAGTGCTGCCGGCGGTCGAAACGCACGCCGGCGTCACGCTTTCGCGCGCCGGCAAGGACCGCGCGGTTATGGGCTGCAGTTCCGGTGCCGCCGCCGCCTTCACGATGGCCTGGAACCATCCCGAGTGGTATCAGCGCGTCATCAGCTACTCGGGCACCTTCGTCAACCAGCAGTGGCCGTTCAACCCGGCGACCCCCGGCGGCGCCTGGGAGTACCACAACGGGGTGATCGCCAATTCGCCGGTGAAGCCGATCCGAATCTGGATGCACGTCGGCGACCGCGATCTCTACAACCCGAACCCGATGCGCGACGACATGCACGACTGGGTGGCGGCCAACCATCGAATGGCCGCGACCCTCAAAGCGAAGGGCTACCACTACCAGTACGTGTTCGCGCTCGATTCACCGCACTGCGACCGCCGCGTGCGCGAGCAGACGCTGCCGGCGGCGCTCGAATTCGTCTGGCAGTAGGCTTGCCAAGGTCACTCACGTCGTCAATCGAGTTGACGACCGTGTGGGCGACCGGCGGCGGTTCTCTTACGCTCTGAAGCCGGCGCGCCGGGAACTGTGCGCGGCGAAACCCTCGGCAAACCCCTGGGCGAACAGTTCCGGGTAGGCGTTTGCCGCCATATGCGTACGTGCCGAGCTCAAGCGTTAGCATCCGCTGCCGAATACCTCCCAGAACGGCCAAACCGGGGTAACGCGGCCGTGCGGAGGTCGCGATGAGAAGACAACGCATGGGGGCCTTGTTCGCCGCGGCGTTGTTGCCGACCGCTGCCGTCGCCCAGGACTCGAGCCAGCGTCCACCAAAGTTCTCGGCCGAGTATCGCACCCGGGTCGAGGATGTGCGCGGCGCCGAGGCGACCGCCACCGGCAACGATCTCGCGTACCTCACGCGCCTGCGGCTCACCGCGGCGATTCCCCTGCCGGCCCGGCTCCACGTCGTGGCGCAACTGCAGGATGCGCGGCCGCTTTCCGCCGACCCGCGGCGGCGTCCCGCCGCCGCCGCCAACGATCTCGATCTCCGGCAAGCCTACGTCGAGATGCGCCGCAGCGCGCACTGGATGGTGCGTGGCGGACGACAGGAGCTGACGTTCGGGGAGCAGCGGTTGATCGGCTCCGGCGAGTGGTTCAATGTGGGCCGCACGTTCGATGGTGTGCGCATGACTTTTTCGTCCGCGAGGATGGCGGTCACCGCGTTTGGCGCGTCGGTCGTTCGCGTGCGCGCCGGCGAGTTCGATCGCTTCCAGTCCGACGAGCGACTTGCGGGCGCGGTCGCGACTGTACATCCAGCCCAGGGCCTGACGATCGAGCCGTATCTGCTGTGGCGCACCACTGGCCGCGCGATTGGTGAACGAGGTGACGCGGGCAGCGTCCACATCTACACGCCTGGCGCGCGATTCGTCACCGCTCACGGTCCGCTCGACGCCGTTGCCGAAGTCGCGCTCGAACGTGGACGCACGGCGTCCACTCCGCTCGGCGCGGCTGCCGGCGCGTATCGGGCGGGATGGACTGTCGCCCGACTCCCGCCGCGTCCACGGATCGGCGCCGAGTTCAGCCACGCATCGGGCGACCGCGACGGGGGCGACGGCCGCGTCGGCACCTTCGATCAGTTCTACCCGACGAATCACGCCAAGTACGGTCTGACCGACCGTGTCGGCTGGCGGAACATGCGCGATACGGCGATGTTCCTCGACCTGTCGCCACGCCGCGGAGTGACCGTGAAAGCCTCGGCACACCGGCTGTGGCTGGCGACCGTCGCCGACGCGTGGTACGGGGCAAGCGGGGCGACGGTCGTGCGCAACCCTGCCGCGACCAGCCGCGCGCTTGGCACCGACGTCGGCGTGGCGGCCACGTGGGCGGTGTCTTCGCACCTGACGCTCGGCGTGGGCATGAGCCAGATGCAGCCGGGCGGGTTTCTTCGGCAGTCGGGCGTTCACCGCCCGCTGCGGGCACCGCATGTGTCATCCACCCTTACTTTCTGAGCGACCGGAGCTGTGATGAAGACGAGGACGATTGGCCACAAGTTGTTCGGAGGTGTCGCGACGTTCGTCGTGCTCCTGCTCGCGCTGGGCGGCGCCGCCATCTGGACCGCGAAAACGATCCATCGGCGTCTCGAGGAGACGGGCAACGGCACGGCGCGGCGCATCTCGCTGGCGGCGACGGTGAAGACCGAGAACCTCCGGATGTTCGGCGGCGAGAAGATCATGATCGTCGCGGCGTTCGACAGCGACCCCGAGCTGCTGCGGCAGTGGCAGGAGCGTGTGCACGCGGCGCACAGCGACCTGACGGCCGCCATCGAGCAGCTTCGCGGTCTGATGCGCGTCGAATCCGGGAAGCGCGCCGTTGCCGAGTTGGCGGACGGGGTCGCGCAGTGGATGGCCGTACACCAGCAGGTCGAGGCGCTCGTGGTGGCCGGGAAGCCTCACGACGCGCAGCAGCTGTCGCTGCAGAAGGGCAAACCGTTGATGGATGCCAACGAGGCCGCGGCCGAGGTCATCGCGCGGAATCAGGATGCGTTCCTCGTCTCGGACATGAAGACGGCCGAAGCCGCCTACGCTCGCAGCCTGTGGGTGTTGTCGGCGGTGGGCCTCGTCACCCTCGTCACCGTCGTGGTCTTCGGCCTGATCGTGCGCGGCATCAACCGCGGTCTCCGGAGCACGGCGAAGGAGCTGAACGCCGGCAGCACGCAGGTGGCGGCCGCCTCTACGCAGGTCGCCTCGGCGGCCCAGTCGCTGGCACAGGGCGCGACGGAACAGGCGGCGGCGCTCGAGGAAACGTCCGCGTCGATGGAGGAGATGGCCTCGATGGCGCGCGCCAACGCCGAGAACGCAAAGCAGGCGGCGCGGCTCGTGGCCGACGTCGCGCGGCAGGTCGAGGGATCGAACGCCTCGCTCGACGCGATGGTCGGATCGATGACCGCCATCACCGAATCCAGCGGCAAGGTGGCGAAGATCATCAAGACGATCGATGAGATCGCCTTCCAGACGAACATCCTGGCGCTCAACGCCGCCGTCGAGGCGGCGCGCGCCGGCGAGGCCGGAATGGGCTTCGCCGTCGTCGCGGACGAAGTCAGGACACTGGCGCAGCGCTCGGCCCAGGCGGCCCGGGACACGCAGCAGCTCATCGAAGAGTCGATCGTCCGCTCCAACGACGGCGCCGCCCGGGTGGAGCAGGTTGCCGGTGCGATCGGCGCGATTACCAGCAGCGTCGCCGAGGTGAAAGGCCTCGTCGAACAGATGCGCGAGGCCACCGCGCAGCAGCACCAGGGCATCAGCCAGGTGACGCAAGCGCTGACGCAGATGGAGCAGGTGACACAAACGACGGCGGCCACGGCCGAGGAGAGCGCGGCGGCAAGCGAGGAGCTCAACGCGCAGGCGGGCGCCGCCGCTGAGATCGTGCTACGCCTCGAGGCGATGGTCGAGCGACGAGCCGCCTGAAGAGCGACGGCCGAACAGCAAAATTCAGGCAATACATCACAACTCTCACGGCTGTCTGCCGCGCGCGCCCTAGAATCAGGGGCAGGAGTCATGCCATGAGAGTCCCGGTCGCCTTGACGGTCGTCGCAGCCGTGCTCGCGCTCGCAGCATCAGTGCATCTCACCGCGCAGACGCGCGGCGCCGGGGCGCAGACGGGCGACCGCGCCTGGGCGGGACGCACGCTCTGGGGCGATCCCGACATGCAGGGCGAGTGGACGAGCGAAGGGGAGTACGGCGTGCCGCTCGAGCGCCCGGCGCAGTTCGGCACCCGGCAGTTCCTGAGCGACCAGGAGTACGCCAAGCGGCTCGAAGACGTGCGGTCACGCGACGAGCGCGATCTGGCGCGCGTCGACGTGCTGTCCGGGAAAGTCGAGGGGGCCAATGCGCCGATCCCGCATTGGCGCGAATACAACACGACATCGCGGCGCACGTCGCTCATCGTCGATCCGCCTGATGGACGCTTGCCGGCCCGAACCGCGCAGGCGCGGCCGGTTCCGGTGCAGCGGTGCGGCAGCCTGCAGCGCGGCGAGCCGTGCGACTCGTACGAGGACTACGGCCTGGGCGTCCGCTGCATCGTGCACGGTGGAGGCTTCCCGGACGCGATGTTTCCGGCGGTGTACAACGCCAACATGCGCATCGTGCAGAGCCCGGGACTGGTCGCGATCACCTACGAGCTGATTCACGACACGCGCGTCATTCGGCTCGACGCCGCCGCGCCGCCAGCACCGCTGTTGTCGCCGGCGATCCGGATGTACATGGGTGCGGCGCGCGGCCGGTGGGAAGGCTCGACGCTCGTGGTGGAGACGACGAACCTCAAGGCGGGCACTCGCGGAGCCTCCTCAGGGCTTCGCCTGATCGAGCGCTTCACGCGGACCGGACAGAACGCGATGGATTACCGGGTCACGTTTGTCGATCCCGCGACCTGGACGATGCCCTGGACCGCTGCGCTCGATCTCAGAGCGAGGCCTGACGATGCCGGTGTGTTCGAGTACGCCTGCCACGAAGGGAACTACGGCATGGCGAACATGCTGTCCACGTCGCGGCTGCTCGAGCGAACGGGGGGCGAGCCGGCGCGCCCGCCACGGTGACACCGCGTCAGCGCGGGCGCGGCGTGTAGCCCTTCCACACCCACTCGAAGGCCATCAGCGCACTCCCAGCAGGAGCTCGACCACCAGCTGATCGAGCCGCTCGTATGGTAGACGGCGCGCCGCGAGGGCGTGGCGGTCGATCGGTTCCGCCTTGAGCGTTGCGGCCGCCTCGCGGCTGTAGGCGCCAAGCGCCGTGCCGCCGCTGCGAAACTCCGCCAGCAACGCCTGGATCTCCGCATCGGCGGCGAACTGGCGAGCCTTGTCCTTGAGGATGAGATAGGTACGCATGCAGCCTCGCGCAAAATCCCACACGCCGTGGCAGTCCTCGGTGCGATAGGCGTGGGCGTCGAAATGGCGCGGTCCGTCGTAGCCGCGGTCCTCCAGGAGCTTGACGAGCAGGAACAGCGGCTTGATCGACTCGGAGCCGAACCGCAGATCCTGATCGAAGCGTCCCGGCTTCTGATCGTTGAGATCGATGTGAAACAGCTTGCCCGCCTCGAGCGCCTGGGCGACGGCGTGAAAGAAATTCAGCCCGGCCATCTGCTCGTGCGCGAACTCGGGGTTGACGCCCACCATCTCCGGGTGCGCCAGCGTGTTGATGAAGCCCAGATAGGCGCCGGTGGTCGGGAAGTAGATGTCGCCGCGCGGCTCGTTCGGCTTGGCTTCCAGCGCGAACCGCAGGTTGTACTTCTGGTCTCTGGCGTACTCGCAGAGATAATCGAGCGCCTCGCGGAAGCGCTTGATCGCCTCGACCGGATCCTTCGCCGCGTCTACTTCGGCGCCCTCGCGCCCGCCCCAGAACACGTAGGTTCGCGCGCCCAGCTCCACGCCGAGGTCCATGGCGCGCATGGTCTTCTGGACCGCGTAACGGCGCACGCGGGCGTCGTGCGACGTGAACGCGCCGTCCTTGAACACCGGCTCGGTGAAGAGATTCGTGGTGGCCATGGGCACGTTCATGCCGGTCGACGCGAGCGCGGCGCAGAAGTCGCGCACGATCCGATCGCGTTCCGACGCCGTGGCGTCGATCGGCACCAGATCGTCGTCGTGGAAGTTGACGCCCCACGCGCCGAGCTCGGCCAGGCGCTGCACGGCGACCACCGGATCGAGCGCGGGCCGCACGAACTCGCCGAAGGGGTCGCGGCCGCGGTTGCCGACCGTCCACAAGCCGAACGTGAACTTGTCCGCCGGCGTGGGATTGAACGAAACGTCTCGCCTCACCTGCTGAAGATAATAGTTCGCCGGCGCTCGAACCGGCCTTTGTCGGAAATTTTCCGGCATTCGTCGCGATCCGTGCGTTTAGACTGCGGCCGTGCCGATGCGTCGCGCCGTGGTCCTGGCGCTCCTGATGGCGTCACCCGTTCTCGCGCTCGACGGGCAGCCGGGGATGCACGATCCCTCCACAGTGGTCCTCCATGACGGCAAGTACTACGTCTACGCCACCGGCAACGGACTGCCCATCACCGTCTCCGACGACGGCTGGACCTGGCGGCGCGCGGGCACACTGATGCAGGCGCTTCCAGGCGGGAAACCGGGCCCTGAGGTGCTCGCCCGCGGCGGCAACAACACCTGGGCGCCCGACGTGATCCGGTCCGGCGACAAGTACTTCATCTACTACTCGGCCCCCGGCACGCAGCCGAAGTCGGCGATCGGCCTGCTGGTCGGCCCGACGCTCGACCCGGAATCGCCCAACTACAAATGGGAGGATGCCGGCCCGGTCGTGTGGTCCGATGGCGTCGAGGACAGTAACGCCATCGACCCCGGTGTCTTTCGCGATCCGACCAACCGATCACTGTGGCTTACCTACGGGTCGTACTTTGGTTACATCCGCCTGGTTGAGCTCGACCCGAAGACCGGCAAGCGGCTGTATCCGGGCCGGAAGCCGATCGACATCGCGATCAATTCCGAGGCGTCGATCATGATCTTCCGCGACGGCTGGTACTACCTGCTCGTCACCCATGGGTCCTGCTGCGCCGGCGCGAACTCCAGCTACAACATCCGCATGGGGCGCGCCCGGAAGGTCACCGGGCCGTTCGTGGACAACACCGGCATCGACATGCTGCAGGGCGGCGGCAAGCTGTTCCTGGGATCGAGCGGCCGCTCGATCGGTCCCGGCCCCTTCGGGCTGCTCGACCTCGGGGACGGCGTGCAGAAGTTCTCGTTCCACTACGAGGCGGACCTGGATCGCGGCGGCATCAGCGTGCTCGACATCCGCCCCCTGCTCTGGCGCGACGGCTGGCCCGAGGCGGGCGAGAACCTGGCGGCAGGCACCTACGAGATCGAATCGGCGCGAACCGGCACCGCGCTCGAGTTGGCGGTGCAGGGCGTGCCGGTAGGCGGGCCGCGCGGGCGTGCTGGCCGCGGTGGTCCCGCGCCCGGGCGCGGCGGCGGGCGAGGCGATGGCGCCGGTGGTGAGCCGATTGCGTCGCAGGACGCCACGCAGGTGTCGTCGAACTGGCCCAGCGGTGCCATCGACGTCCGACTGTCGCCGTACCTGCTGCAGGCGCAGCAGAAGTGGACCGTCACGCCGGTGGCAAATGCCGGCGGCTACCCGGGGTCGCCGTACTGCAAGATCACCATCGCCGGCACGGATCGCGCGCTGACGGCGACGCGCGACGGCGAGCTGGTGACCGTCCCGGCGTTCACCGGCGCGGCGGAGCAGTTGTGGCGCGTCGATCAGCTCGCCGACGGCACCTATCGCGTGATGCCGAAGGCCGTTCCGGATTCGAAGGATCCGCTGGCGCTGTCGGCGGTCGGCTTCAGCACGCCGACGCTCGCGAGGTTCCGGGCCGACAGCGACCGCCAGCGCTGGCGGTTCGTGGCGCCATGACCGTGCACCGGACATTTTTGATCGCGCTCGCGATCCTGAGCGTGCTCGTGCGCCCGGCGGCGACCGCGAAGGCGCCGGACGCCGACGGCTTCCTGCAGCGATGGATGATCCTCGAGCCGATTCAGGTGCCGGGGCAGCTGACCGACGGCGCGGTGCAGACGCTGGTGAAGAGGGAGCACTTTCCGAATCAATTCACGGTGCTGCCGCGCGACGGCGACGCGGTG
>DASYRM010000052.1:0-31928 GCA_036004405.1 Vicinamibacterales bacterium | reverse complement strand
ACGAAGGAGCGCCGCCGCTCGTCGCTCATGGCCCTGCAGAAGAAAATCGTGGCGCGGGCCCATCGCGCCCGGGTCGGCCGGCAGGTGCGCCTGCTCGTGGATGGGCCGTCGACGGACCATGAACTGGTCCTTCGCGCCCGTACTGCCGGCCAGGCGCCCGACATCGACCCGCTGGTCTACCTGACCGATTGCGACCCTTCCGAGGTGGCTGCCGGGCAGTTCCTCGAGGCTGAAATCGTCGCCAGCCGCGACTACGACCTGCTCGCACGCCCGCTTTCGGTGATCGTAACTGCGTGATACACTAACGGGTCACCTAGGCTGGGAAAGATTCCTAGTGGGCTCTTGCCCACTTTTTGTATTTCTGGGCGCTTTTTCTGGAGTAAACGCCGTCGCGAACGCAGCCGTGGCTGATCGAGAGCAGCCGCTGGAGACGATTCGGGCCATTGCTGAGCGCGTCGCCCGCGCCCGCGGCCTCGAAGTGTGGGACATCCAGAGCCGGCGCGAGTCCGTGGGTCACGTGGTGCGCGTCTTCATCGACCGCCCCGGCCCGGCCGCGACGCCGGACGAGAGCGTGAGCGTGGAGGACTGCGAACAGGTCAATCGCGAGCTGAGCACCATCCTCGACGTGGAAGACCCGCTCCCCTTCACTTATGTGTTGGAGGTCTCGTCACCGGGGCTCGATCGGCCGCTGCGCACGGCGGCCGACTATGCGCGTTTCGCCGGCCGGCTCGCCAAGGTGGTGGTGAGCGAGGCCGTGGACAACCAGAAGGCGTTCGAGGGCCGGCTCCGTGGTGTCGAGAACGACGCCGCGTTGCTGGAGGCCCCGAACGGACGGATGCACCGGCTGCCGCTGCGGCTCATCACCCGCGGCCGCCTCGAGGTCGAGTTCTAAAGTTATGGCAAACCCGCTGCTCCAGACAATCGAAGCGCTCGCCAAGGAAAAGGGCATCGAGGCCGATCAGATCATCGCGGCCATCGAAGACGCGGTGCTCACCGCCTCCCGGAAGTACTACAAAACGAACGAGAACCTGAAGACCCGGTTCAACACCGAAACCGGCCAGGTGGATCTCTTCGCGATCAAGCACATCGTGGCGGAAGTGACCAACGACGCCACCGAGATCTCGCTCACGGAAGCCCAGAGCCTCTACGGCGAAGAAGCCGAAGTGGACATGGAGATCGAGTTCCCGAAACGCACCGACGTGCTCGGACGCATCGCGGCGCAGACGGCCAAGCAGGTCATCTTCCAGAAGGTGCGCGAGGCCGAGCGCGAGCACATCTTCGCCGAATACACCGACCGTGTCGGCGAGGTGATCAACACCATGGTCAAGCGCTTCGAAAGCGGCGATCTGATCGTCGAGATCGGGCGCAACGAAGCCGTGCTGCCGCGCAAGGAGCAGTCGCGCGCCGAAAGCTACACCCCTGGCGAGCGCATCCGGGCGGTGATCAAGGGCGTGAACCGCGGCGCCAAGGGTCCGCAGATCGTGCTGTCGCGCACCGACCCGGCGCTCCTCATCAAGCTGTTTGAGCAGGAAGTGCCGGAGATCTACGACGGCACCGTCGTCATCCGCGGTGCCGTGCGCGAGGCCGGCGACCGCGCCAAGGTGGCCGTCTACTCGCGCGAGCGCGACGTGGACCCGGTGGGCGCCTGCGTCGGCATGAAGGGCACGCGCGTGCAGGCCATCATCCGCGAGCTGCGCGGCGAAAAGATCGACATCGTCGAGTGGTCGGAAGACGCCATCCAGTTCGTCATGAACGCGCTGAGCCCGGCCAAAGTGCAGCACGTGTCGATCGTCGACGACGCCGACCGCGTGATGGAAGTGGTGGTCGAGGACAGTCAGCTCTCGCTCGCCATCGGCAAGAAGGGCCAGAACGTGCGCCTGGCCGCCAAGCTGACCGGCTGGCGAATCGACATCAAGAGCGAGGAAGAGAAGCGGAAGGAAGTCGAGGCGCAGTTCGGCGCGCTCGAAGCGGGCGATGGGGGCGATGGGGGCGATGCAGCCGCGTCCTCGGACGAGGCAGCCACCGACACGGTTGCCGGCGAAGAGCCGGCCGACACGGCATCCGGCGAAGAGCCGGCGGCAGGCACGGCCGACGCTGCCCCGGAGGGCGGCGACGGGCAGTAAGTTCAGTCTTTTCACGAAGGAAACGGATTGTCCACGGTCCGCATTTATAAAGTCGCCGAGCTGCTCGACACGACGAGCCAGGAAGTGCTCGCCTTGCTGAAAAAAGAGCACGGCATCGAGCTGAAGAGCGCATCGAGCACGCTCGAAGAGGTCGTGGCCCGCTCATTCGTCGAGCGGACGGCGCGGCAGCGCGGCATCACGCTGCCCGGCGGCGACATGTTCGCCGAGCACGGAACGCCCGTGAAGCCCGGCGCCAAGAAAGGTCCGGCGCTGAAGAAGCCGGCCGAGCCGCCGAAGCCGACCGCGCCGGTGCTGGGGCCGCCACGCCTCGTCAAAACCATCAAGCCGGTCACGCACGCGCCTGCGGACGACGCGCACGCGGCGCCGCTACCGGCCGCGCCGATCGAGGCGCCGGAACCGCCGTTGGAGATCCCCGAGCCGGTCGCCGAGGAGACGCCGGTCGTCCACGCCGCGCCCGAGCCGGTCGCCCCGGTGGCGGCGGCCGCGCCGATCGAAGCCCCTGAACCGATCGAGGAGCCGGCTGTCGAGTCGCAGCCGCAGGCCGCGGCCAGCGCCGACGTGCAGAGCCCCGCGGCGTCGTCACAGCCGGCCGGACGGTTCGTGCCGCCGACGCTCCGTCTCCGCATCGAAGAGCCCGGCAGGATGCCGCAACCCGCGCGACCGACGACGCCGGCCAAGCGCCCCGCCGTCACGCAGCCGCGCATCGTGCAGCCGCCGCCGGCGACGCCTCCGGCCGCGGCTCGTTCCGCGGGAGCGCCCGGTGCCGCGCGCCCCGGCGTCAGCGCACGTCCGGGTCCGCCCGGCGCGCGCCCCGGCTATGCGCCCCCGGCCCGGGGCACCACACCCGGCATGCTGGGCGGCCCGCGCCCGCTGCCGTCGCAGCCCATTCGGCCCGGTCAGCCGGGAATGCCTCCGCGTCCGGGGATGTTTCCGGGCCGTCCCGGCATGCCCGGCTCGCGTCCGCCGTACCAGCCCGGCCGCCCCATGGGCGGACGCTCGTCCGGTACGCGCCGCGAGCGTCCGTCCGCACCCTCGATGCCGGTGGCGCCCGCCGCACCGGTCGCCATCACGCGCACCATCACGCTCGCCGAGGGCATGACGGTGAAGGATCTGGCAGACAAGCTCGACGTCCGCGTCAAGGACGTGCTCGCCAAGCTGCTCGGGCGCCGGCTGATGATGAACATCAACAGCACGGTCGACACCGAGACGGCCAAGGATCTCGCGCGTGAGTTCGGCGCCGACATCGAGATGCGAAGCTTCGAAGAGGAGCTGGTGTCGGCCGAGGGCGACGAGAGCAAGCCCGAGGACATGACCGTACGCGCGCCCGTCGTCACGGTGATGGGCCACGTGGACCACGGCAAGACGTCGCTGCTCGACGCCATCCGCGAAACCAAGGTGGCCGAGCGCGAAGCCGGCGGCATCACGCAGCACATCGGCGCGTATCACGTCGACGTGGGCGGCCGCAGCGTGGTGTTCCTCGACACGCCCGGTCACGAGGCGTTCACGCTGATGCGTGCCCGCGGCGCCAAGGTCACCGACGTCGTGGTGCTGGTGGTCGCGGCGGACGACGGCGTCATGCCGCAGACGCGTGAAGCGGCGGATCACGCCAAGGCCGCCAACGTGCCGATCGTGGTGGCGATCAACAAGATCGACAAGCCGGGCGCCAATCCGGACAACGTCAAGCGCGAGCTGGCCGAGATCGGCCTGGTACCGGAAGACTGGGGCGGCACCGTGGTGACGGTGCCGGTGTCGGCCAAGAAGCGGCAGAACCTCGATCAGCTGCTCGAGATGATCCTGCTCTCGGCCGACATCCTCGAGCTCAAGGCCAACCCGAAGCGCAGCGCCTCGGGCACCGTGCTCGAAGCCAAGCTCGATCGCGGCCGCGGCCCCGTGGCCACCGTGCTCGTGCAGGACGGCACGCTCAACGTCGGCGACAACTTCATCGCCGGCGCAGTCGTCGGCAAGGTCCGCGCGCTGATCGACGACCGCGGGCGCTCGGTGAAGTCCGCGACGCCGGCGACACCCGTCGAGGTGCTCGGCCTCACCAGCCTGCCCTCCCCCGGCGATTCGTTCCAGACCGTGGCCGACGCGGCCAAGGCCCGACAGATCGCGCAGTTCCGTCAGACGCAGGCGAAGGAGCGCGCGCTGGGCGCCCGCGGCGGCCGGCTCACGCTCGAGTCGCTGCAGGAAAAGATCGCCGAAGGCGGCATGAAGGAAATGCCGATCATCGTCAAGTCCGACGTGCAGGGGTCGGCCGAAGTGCTGGCCGACACGCTGACGAAGCTGTCGGACGAGAAGGTGAAGATCCGCATCATCAGCTCGGGCGTCGGCGCCATCAACGAGTCGGACGTGCTGCTGGCCTCGGCGTCGAACGCGATCATCATCGGCTTCAACGTGCGGCCGGACCGCAATGCCGCCGACGTGGCCGAACGCGAAGAGGTGGACATCCGCCTCCACTCGGTCATCTACGCGGTCACCGACGAGATCAAGAAGGCGATGGAAGGGCTGCTCGAGCCCACCTTCAAGGAAGTGCGGCTCGGCAGCGCCGAGGTGCGCGAGGTCTTCAAGGTGCCGAAGATCGGCGCCATTGCCGGGTGCATGGTCACCGACGGCACGATCACCCGCAAGGGCGACGTGCGGGCGCGCGTGCTGCGCGACAACGTGGTGGTGCACGAGGGCAGGATTGCCGGCCTGCGACGCTTCAAGGACGACGTCAGCGAGGTGAAGTCGGGCTTCGAGTGCGGTATCAGCCTCGACAAGTTCAACGACATCAAGGTTGGCGACGTCATCGAGGTGGTGAGCCAGGAGCAGATCCAGGCGACGGCGTAGGCACCTCTCATGCGCGTGGCCGTGCTGCACGTCGAGCTGTTCATCTCGCACGCGCTGTCGCTCAAGGACAAGCGGATGGTGCTGCGCCGCGTGAAGGATCGCCTCGGCAAGTTCAACGTGGCGGTCGCCGAGGTGGAGCACCAGGACGTGTGGCAGCGCGCCGCGCTCGGCGTCGTGGCCATCTCCACCACGGCCGCCCACGTCGAGCAGCAGCTCGCGGCCGCCGCCGACGAAATCGACCGCGTCGAGCCCGGCCTCGTCACCCGCACCGAACTGGAGTTCCTGGCCTGACGGCCCATCCATGGCGCAAGGCTACAGACCAAACCGTGTCGGCGACCAGATCCGCGAGGAGCTGAGCACGATGCTCACCCGCGGCGAGGTGCACGATCCGAAGATCGGGTTCATCACGCTGACCCGCGTCCAGGTGTCGCCGGACCTGCAGGTGGCGCGCGTCTACTACACGTCGCTCGCCGACCCGGCGGCGCGCAAGGACACGCAGAAGGCGCTCGATCGCGCCACGCCGTTCCTGCGGCGCCAGATCGGCAGCCGCGTGAAGCTGCGGCGCGTGCCCGAGCTCGAATTCCGCTTCGACGAGTCGATTGCGCACCAGGACCGGATCGAGCAGATCCTCCAGGAGCTGCACCAGCAGCCCAAACCAGCCGATGACGACGACCTCGACTGACGCCACCATTGCGCAGGTCGCCGACGCCATCCGCGCGCGCCGGCGATTCGTGGTCGTCTCGCACGCCCGCCCCGACGGCGACGCCATCGGCTCCCAGGTGGCGATGACGCTGGCGCTGCGCGGGCTCGGCAAGGACGTGCGGATGGTGGCGCACGATCCGGCGCCGCAGCAGATGCAGGACTTCCCCGCCGTCGCCGACATCCAGCTCGTCGATCACCTCGACGACCTCGGCGACGCGGTCATCTTCATGGAGTGCGGCGACGCCCGCCGGCCTGGCGTGGCCGGTCTCGACAAGGGGTTCGTCATCAACATCGATCACCACCCCGGCAACGCGATGTACGGGGCGATGAACTGCATCGACCTCACGGCCGCCGCCTGCGGCGAAATGGTGTTCGACCTCATCGCCGCGCTCGAGGTGCCGCTCAGCGTGGAGATGGCCACGCACGTCTACCTGACGATCCTGACCGACACCGGCGGCTTCCACTATTCCCACATCTCGCCGCGCACCTTCGACATCTGCCGCCGCTGCGTCGAGGCCGGCCTGGATCCGACGGCGGTGTCGCGCGCGATCTACGACAACAACAACCTGGGGCGTGTCCGCATCTGGGGTGCGGTGCTCAACGACATGCGGCTGTCGGCCGACGGCCGGGTGGCGGCGCTGTCCATGGACCGCGCGCTGGCCGAGCGGTGCGGCGCCAGCTACGACGACACCGAGGGCCTGATCAACTTCCCGCTCACGGTGAAGGAGATCCAGGCCGTCGCGTTTTTCAAGGAAAGCGGCCCGGGCGACTGGCGCATCAGCATGCGGTCGAAGGGCGACGTGAACGTGAACACGATCGCGCGCGAGTTCGGCGGCGGCGGCCACGCCAACGCGTCGGGCTGCGGCGCCACCGGCGATCTGGCCCACCTGATGCCCCTGTTCGAAGCCAAGCTCGTCGACGCCGTCAACCGCACCAAACCGTGAACGGAGTTCTCGTCGTCGACAAGCCTTCCGGCATCACCTCGCACGACGTGGTCGCCGTGGCGCGGCGGACCCTGCGCGAGCGCAGCATCGGCCACACCGGCACGCTCGACCCCATGGCCACCGGCGTGCTGCCGCTGGCGATCGGCAAGGCGACGCGCCTGGTCCGATTCCTGTCGGCCTCGGACAAGGACTACGACGCGGTCATCCGCTTTGGCCGCACCACCAACAGCTACGATGCGACCGGCGAGACCACGTCGGAGAGCCCGATGCGCCCGACGCGGACCGCCGTCGAGTTCGGCCTGCTCGCGCTGAGCGGGTCGTACAACCAGATGCCGCCGGCCTACTCCGCCAAGAAGGTGGACGGCCGGCGCGCCTACGCGATGGCGCGACGCGACGAGCCGGTGGAGCTGAAAGCGGTGCCGGTGACCGTCTCGCGCGCGCTGCTGACGGCGCTCGACGACGACACCGCCAGCGTGTCGATCACCTGTTCGGCGGGCTTCTACGTCCGCTCGTTCGCGCACGAACTCGGGCGGATGCTCGGCTGCGGCGCGTGCCTCGACGCGCTGCGCCGCACACGCAGCGGAGAGTTCACGCTCGCATCGGCCATGCCGTTCGATGAGCTCGCCGCTCCGTCGGCTACCGCGCTCGCGTCCCGCATGATTCCCTGCCACGAGCTGTTACCCGACTACCCCGCCGTGGAATTGAACGACCAGGGGCTGGCCTTTGTGTCGAATGGCCGCGATCTCGGCCCGGCACAGGTGTCTGGCCGCCTGCCGGCTGACACGACGCCGGCCTCGTGGGTGCGCCTGATGGACGCGCGCGGCACGCTCGTCGCGCTGGCGACGCCTGACGCGGCGTCAGGCGTCCTGCACCCGTCGATCGTGCTGTTATCCTGACGTACGCATGAACGCCGCAGTTCGACGTTCGCTCAGCGGTCTCGGCTGCGTAGCGGCCCTCGCGCTCGTCTTCGGGGCCCGCCCTTTCGCACAGGCGTCCAGTGCCGCGGACGACATCCTCGCTCGCCCGATCTCACCCGGCACCATCGCGCTCCTCGTGGAGCACGCCAACGTTCCGGCGGTACAAGTACGGCTTGGCGCGGCGCTCAGGCACGCCAGCCCCGACGTTCGCGCCGCCGCGGCGCGGGTGCTGTTTGTGACCGGCGCCCGAGGAATGGTGGCGCCGATGACTCTCGCCCTGGCAGCGGAAACGTCGGAAGACGCCGCCGTCGAACAGACGCGGTTCCTGGCCTACTTCGGAGCGCCCGACGCCCGTGCCACGGTGCTGGCCTCGTGGCCGCGCCTGGGTCCGCGCCTGGCGCTGCGGTCCGCCGTGGTGCTGGCTGCCGTGGAAGGGCCACAGGCGCTCGACCACATCCCAACGCTTCTGTCGGCCGGTGTCCGCAAGGCCGAACTGGTGGATCTCATTCGCTCGGCCGCGCGCGGCGAACGGGACCCGATCGAGCGTCTCCTGCTCGACGCCGTCCGTGCCGCCGACGCCACCCTCGGGGAGACGGCGCTGCGCGCCGCCGGCCGCACGCCCGCGGTGCCGCTCAACGGGAGTGCGCTCGACGCGGTGCTGGCGGCTGACCAGCCAGAGTCGCTCCGGATCGCCGCGGCGTGGTACCTCGTGCGCGCGTGGGATGGCGCGCAACCCATCACTCCGACCGCCGCGCCGAGGGCAATCAACGTGCTGTCCGCCCGGCTGGCTGCGGCCGAACAAGCGAAGGAGCCTACACACGCGCTCTTCTTTGCTCGCGAACTCCTCTCGCGAGCGTCCGGAGCGCGCCCTGCCCGTGGCGGTGTGCTGAACGAGGTACTGCTTACCGCGGATTCAACAGTGCAGGAGCTGGTGCGCGGCAACCTGGCGCTGAAGGTCCTGTCGACAGACGAGATCGATCGCATCGTTCGTCGGCGCGGATTCGCCTCGAACCGGAAGCGCCTCGCTTCTGGCGCTCCCCCGCGCATCGCCGAACTGCAGGCTGCGGACGGCTATCCTCGCGGCTTCGCCACGGGCGTGTTCGACGCGGCAGGGTGCACACCCTCCCAGGAGTCGAGCCCCCGAAGCGACGGGGTGGCCGGCGGCGTCGTGACGCTTCGAGAGCAGGGGCGCGTCGAGCGCGTGTCGCTGATGCGAAGCCGGATCGCGCAACCTGGCTGCCAGGTCGCGGTCCGAGTGCTGCTCGAAAACTTCGTCGAGGCGACAGGCGCGGTGCTCCGGCAGGGCGAGGAACGTGCCGTCTTGATTCCGTTCGACGCCTCCTACTTCGCCTGTCAGGACGCAGCGGAGCCGGCAATGCCGGTGGACGAGGATGCGGCGCCGAACGTCACGAAACCGCGCAAGACGCGCAACGTCCCGCCCCGATACCCGCAGTCGGCCATCGACGACAAAGTGCAAGGCACCGTCGTGATCGACGCAACCATCACGTCGAAGGGCTGCATCTCCACCGCGCGGGTCCTCCACGGAATGGACCCCCGCCTGGATTGGGCCGGCATCGAGGCGGTCTTGCAGTGGCGATACGAAGCGGCCCATCTCAATGGGGCACCGCTCCCGGTGATCATGACTATGACCGCGGCGTTCACGCTGGAGTAGATCCCTGCTCCAATCGCGAGCCAGAAGCGACGGGGGGCGGCCGGGGGAAGGACCGTTTTTCTCAATGACATGCGCGCCTCCCATATGTTCTACGGCCGAGAGCGTCCGTACGGAAGTGTGGCTGTTGCGGGGGTCGGCGGGTCGATATAAGATAGTAAGTCTTTAGCAGAAGCCTATTTAGGCACAGGGACCCGCTTCGCGGGCCAAGGCAAATACGGCGGTCTGGTGCGGGATCCCCCGCGTTCTGGGCCGTTCGTGGAGGACATCAAGTGGCGTTTACCAAGGACCGCAAGACCGAGATCATCAGCACGTACAAAACCCACGATAGCGATACAGGCTCCCCGGAAGTCCAAGTCGCGCTCCTCACCGACCGCATCACCTATCTCACCGAGCACTTCAAGACGCACGCGAAGGATCATCACTCGCGCCGCGGTCTCTTGAAGCTCGTCGGCTCCCGCCGACGCCTGCTCGACTATCTGAAAAGCAAAGACTCAGCGCGCTACGCGGACCTGATCAAGCGCCTTGGGATTCGCAAGTAAGCGTTGGACTCCACTCCAACCCAAGGTATCGATATGCACAATGTGAATTTGCAGCGGCGCGAAGTTCGCGTCGGCTCCCGCACCATCTCGATCGAAACCGGCAAGCTCGCCAAGCAGGCGCACGGCTCGGTCATCGTGCGCTCGGGCGACACCATGGTGCTGGTGGCGGCCTCCCGTGCCGCCAACCCGCGCGACGTCGACTTTCTCCCGCTGACGGTCGACTACCGCGAATACGCCTACGCCGCCGGACGCATCCCGGGCGGCTTCTTCAAGCGCGAGGGCAAGCCGCCTGAAAAGGAAGTGCTCACCAGCCGGCTGATCGACCGTCCGATCCGGCCGCTCTTCCCCGCGGGCTGGCGCTACGAAACCCAGATCATCGGGATGGTGATGTCGGCCGACACCGAAAACGACGCCGACGTGCTCGCCATCACCGGCGCCTCGGCGGCGCTGGCCATCTCGGAGATTCCGTTCCAGAAGACCGTCGCCGGCGTGCGGGTTGGTCTGGTCAACAACCAGTTCGTCATCAACCCGACGTTTACCGAGCGCAAGGACAGCCTGCTCGACCTGATTGTCGCCGGCACGAGCGACGGCATCGTCATGGTCGAAGCCGGCGCCAAGCAGGTGACGGAAGCCCAGGTGGTGGGAGCGCTCGAGGCCGCGCACGCAGCGATCAAGCAGCTCGTCGCCGCCATCGACGAGCTCAAGGCCGCGATCGGCAAGCCGAAAATCTCGGTCAAGGCCCACGAGATCCCGGCGGATTTCCGCGCCTCGATCGAAAGCAAGGTCACCGGTCCGCTCGCCGACGCCATGCGCATCAAGGCCAAGCTCGAAAGCTACGGACAGGTGGACCAGGTGAAGGCCGACATGATGGCCTCGTTGGGAGAGAACCCCGACGCGCAGGCGAAGAAGGACGCCGACCACATCTTCCACGAGCTCCAGGAGCACGTGATGAAGGTGGAAGCGCTCGAAAGAGGCATCCGCCTCGACGGCCGCAAGTTCGACGAGATCCGCCCGATCTGGACGGAGACCGGCGTGCTGCCCCGCGTCCACGGGTCGGTCGTGTTCACGCGCGGCGAAACCCAGGCGCTGGTCACCTGCACGCTCGGCACCGCCGACGACGAACAGAAGATCGAGCACGTCACCGGCGAGTTCTACAAGCGCTTCATGCTCCACTACAACTTCCCGCCGTTCTCGGTGGGCGAGACCGGGCGCTTCACCGGGCCCGGACGCCGCGAGGTCGGCCACGGCGCGCTGGCCGAGCGCGCGCTGACGCCGCTCATCCCGGCGGCAGACAAGTTCGCCTACACCATCCGCATCGTCTCCGACATCCTGGAGTCGAACGGCTCGTCGTCGATGGCGTCGGTGTGCGGCGGCTCGATGGCGATGATGGACGCCGGCGTACCGCTGGCGTCGCCGGTCGCGGGCATCGCGATGGGCCTCATCATGGACGAGAAGACCGGCAAGTACGCGGTCCTCTCCGACATCGCCGGCGCCGAGGATCACTACGGCGACATGGACTTCAAGGTGGCCGGCACGTCCACGGGCATCACCGCCCTGCAGATGGACATCAAGGTCACCGGGATCAACTCGGAGATCATGGCCAAAGCGCTGGAACAGGCGCGCACCGGCCGGATGCACATCCTGGCCGAGATGGCCAAGACGATCGGCGCCACCCGCGGCAACATGTCCGACTACGCGCCGCGCATCATCACCATCAAGATCCCGGTGGACAAGATCCGCGACGTCATCGGGCCCGGCGGCAAGATGATCCGCAGCATCATCGAGCGGACCGGCGTGAAGATCGACGTCGAGGACAACGGCACGGTGAACGTGGCGTCGGCCGACGGCGAGTCGGCGGCCAAGGCGATCTCCATCATCCAGGAGCTCACTGCGACGCCGGAGCTCAACAAGACCTACAAGGGCAAGGTGCAGCGCATCACGGATTTCGGCGCGTTCGTCGAGATCATGGCGGGCACCGACGGCCTGCTGCACGTCTCGGAGATCGCGAACCATCGCGTGAAGGACGTGCGTGACGAGCTCAAGGAAGGCCAGCAGATTCTCGTGAAGGTCATCAACATCGACCCCACCGGCAAGATTCGCCTGAGCCGCAAAGCGCTGCTGCAGGAGGCGGGCGCCGGAGCGCCGGCTCCCGAGAAGGCGTAGAGCTAGAAACCCTACCGCTCATCCGGATGGGCGGCGGAAACGTGCTAGGCTGCTTTTAGAGCCTGGAATGCGGCCGCTCAACCGGATGGGATTCGCTCGACGGCGCTCGCTCCGACTCCTCTCGGGGTTGGGCGTGGGGCTCACCCTGGCAGGGCTGGCTCTTCTGGCCCGCCCCTCGGCCCAGGATCAGGCGCCCGAGCGGCACGATCTCACCATCACCGCCAAGGACTTCCGCTTCTCACCCAACAAGATCGAGGTCAGCCGCGACGACCTGCTGCGGCTGACGGTGAAGAGCGAGGACGTCGCCTACGGGTTCACCATCGACGACTACCGGGTGTCGAAGCGCGTGCCCGCCGGCGGCAGCGTCGTCCTCGAGCTGCGTGCCGACCGCGAGGGCACCTTCCCGTTCTACTCGAACATGACCAGCGACAGCCGGCATCAGCAGATGCGCGGCGAGCTGGTAGTTCGCAAGAAGTAGGGCGGGATTCAGCCCGCCCTACGCCTGCCCAGAACCTCAGTATCCGCAGAACCCGCGCGTGTGGAGCGTCACCCCGACAGGGTTTGTGGTACTCGTGTTCCCGGCGCGATCCTCGACCTGCAGCCGGACGCTCATCGTGATCGTTCCGTTGTCCTGAGTGCCACCCGTGAGGTGGCTGCAGTCTGTGCTCGGTGTGTAGACCGGCTGGTCGGTCGGGAACGAGGAGTCGTGAGTGCCGACGGTGAGGGTCCACAGGTAGCGTCCGATGAAGCCTCCGGACGAGCTGGCATCGAGCCGGCAGTCGACGGCGCCGGCGCCGTTGGTGATCTCGCAGGCGTTGCTCCCGTGCGTCGCCGACGATACGTTGAACCGGGCGATGAGCGCCGGAGCGCGAACCGTCAGCACGAACGACTTGGTGACGTTGTCGTAGGTGGCCTGAATGGTCACCTGGCGCTCGACCGGGACGGTGGACGTGTCCACGCTGAAGTTGGCCGTGGTGGCGCCGCCCGGCACGGTGACGGTCGCGGGCACTTTGGCGACGTCCGGGTTGCCGCTCTGTAACGTCACCACCAGCCCACCGGCCGGAGCGGCGGCCGTCAGCGTCACCGTCGCCGTCGGCGTGTTCTGCCCTTCGACGCTACCCGGATTGATGACGAGCGAATCCAGCGCCGGCGGTGCCGCGGGCGGGGGTGTCGGGGTTGGCGTGGGCGTCGGAGTTGGCGTGGGTGCCGGCGTTGGCGTCGGCTGTGTCACCTTGTCGTCGCCACACCCTGCCACCACGAACAGACACATACAGAGCACTGCCAGGAACTGCCATCCTCTCGTCATTGCCCTTCGCCTTTCGATGAAATGCCCCGGCCCCGGGGCTGGTGCGAGATTGTATAACGGCCGTTGTCGAATTCGAGGAGACTCTGACGACTATCAGGTGAATCGACGGAATCTTCCGTCATCTGATGGAGAGACCCCACATGCGCTACCTCTGCCTGATCTACGACGAAGAGAAGAAGTTTGCGGCGATGTCGAAGGGCGAATCCGACGCCTTCATGGGCGAGTATTTCGGCTTCACCGAGGACATCAAGAAGTCCGGCCACTACGTGGGGGGCAACGCCCTGCAGCCCGTGCACACCGCCACCTCGGTGCGCGTGCGCAGCGGCAAGATGTCCACCACGGACGGGCCGTTTGCCGAAACGAAGGAACAGCTCGGCGGCTACTACCTGATCGAAGCCAAGGACCTCAACGACGCGCTGCAGATAGCGGCGAAGATTCCGTCCGCCAAGACCGGGACCGTCGAAGTGCGTCCGATTCAGGAGTACAACTAGCCAAGGGCGATGGGCACTTTCGCCCTTGGCTAGCTGAACGCCACTCTTTTGGCGCGCTGCGCGCGCCGCGACCGTCATGCGAGGTACAACCGAATGAATTCGGACACTCGATCGCATGACGGTCGATCTCCACTCGGGTCGCAAGCCGCTAATACCAGCGGCGCGGACGTCGGGGCCGTCATCGACGACGTCTATCGGACCGAGTCGCGCCGGGTCCTCGCCACCCTGATCCGCCTGCTGGGCGACTTCGATCGCGCCGAAGAGGCGCTGCACGACGCGTTCTCGGCCGCCGTCGAGCAGTGGCCGCGCGACGGCGTCCCGGCCAGCCCGCGCGCCTGGCTGGTGTCGGCCGGGCGGTTCCGCGCGATCGACGCGCTGCGGCGGCGAGCGCGGTTCGACGCGTCGCTGGCGGCGCTGGCCACCCAGCTCGAAGGGCAGTCCGCCGCGCCCGTCGAGTGGATCGGCGAGGAGACGCTCGAGGACGATCGGCTGCGGCTGGTCTTCACGTGCTGCCACCCGGCGCTGCAGCCAGACGCGCAGGTGGCCCTGACGCTGCGTGAGGTCTGCGGCCTCACGACCGAGGAGATCGCGCACGCCTTCCTGACCGCGCCGCGGACGGTCGCCCAGCGGATCGTCCGGGCCAAGGCCAAGATCCGCGACGCTCGCATCCCCTACCAGGTGCCAGACCGGCACGAACTGCCCGATCGGCTCGACGCGGTGCTGCGAGTCGTCTACCTGGTGTTCAACGAAGGCTATTCGGCGTCTTCCGGCGCCACCCTGACGCGGCACGACCTGTCCGGCGAGGCCATCCGCCTGGGGCGCCTGCTCGTCGATCTGCTGCCCGAGCCCGAGGCGACGGGCCTGCTGGCGCTGATGCTGCTGCAGGAGTCGCGCCGGGCCGCGCGCTCGCTGAACGGCGACGTGGTGCTGCTCGACGCCCAGGACCGGACGCTGTGGGACCGCGCGCTGATCGCGGAAGGCGTGCGGCTCGTCGAACGGGCGCTCGGCACCCGGCCACCGGGGCCCTACGCCGTGCAGGCGGCCATTGCCGCGGTCCACGCGGACGCGCCGGCCGCGGAGCACACTGACTGGGCGCAGATCGTCGGGCTCTACGACGTGCTGCTGCGCACCGACGGCTCCCCCGTCGTCGAGCTCAATCGCGCGGCGGCGGTCGCCATGCTCGAAGGGCCCGCCGCGGGCCTGGCGCTCATCGACGCCATCCTCGCGCGTGGCGACCTGCAGGAGTATCAATTCGCGCATTCCGCGCGTGCCGACTGCTGCCGGCGGCTGGGGCGCGTCGAGGAGGCGCGCACGGCGTACACGCGCGCGCTCGAGCTCGCACGCCAGGAACCCGAGCGCCGGTTCCTGCAGCGACGCTTGCAAGATCTTGCGTCGCTCGTCGGCTTTGGGCTTTGGGCTCTGGGCTCTAGCTGGCTCTAGCCTTGTAGCCTTTAGCCAGCCAAAGCCTAGAGCCTAGAGCCCAGAGCCTTCGTCAAGCGGCCCGTATCGAGCTTCCCGCTCCACTTTGCGATTACGAGGGCCGCTACACCGTTGCCGATGGTGTTGGTGACGGCCATCCCCTCGCCCATGAAGCGGTGGATGCCGAGCACGAGCGCCACTCCGGCCACCGGAATCTGGTGAGTGGCCGCCAGCGTGCCGGCAAGCACCACGAGCGCCGCGCCCGCCACGCCGGCCGCGCCCTTCGAGGTGAGCAGCAGAATCGCCAGCAGCCCGACCTGCTCGCGGATCCCGAGCGGCGTGTTGGTGGCCTGCGCGATGAACACCGTGGCCATCGACAGGTAGACGGCGGTGCCGTCGAGATTGAACGAATAGCCCGCGGGGACGACGAGCCCGACGATGCTGCGGTCCACGCCCGCCGCTTCGAGCCGGGCCATGAGGCGCGGAAGCACGGTCTCCGATGACGAGGTGCCGAAGGCGACGAACAGCTCCTCGCGGATGTAGCGCACGAAGCGCCAGAGACTGAAGCCGGCGAGACGCGCGACGATCCCGAGCACGATCGCCACGAAGAGGATGCAGGTCAGCCAGAAGCTGGCGATGAGCGCGCCGAGCTGCGCCAGCGTCCGCACGCCGAACGACCCGATCGTGAACGCCATGGCGCCAAAGGCGCCAATCGGCGCCACGTGCATGATCATGCCGACGATCCGGAACAGCACCTGGGTCAGACGGTCGATGCCCTCGGTGACGGGGCGGCCCTTGTCGCCGAGCGCGCTGAGCGCGATCCCGAACAGCACCGAGAAGAACAGCACCTGCAGGATGTCGGTGCGCGCGAAGGCATCGACCGGGCTGGACGGAATGATCGAGAGCAGCGTGTCGGTGACCGTCTGCGCCCGGCCCGCCGTGACGTATTGGTTGACGGCGGCGGTGTCGAGCGAGGCGGGATCCACGTTCATGCCCGCACCCGGCTTGACGACGTTGACAACGGTCAAGCCGATCATCAGCGCCGCCGTCGTGACGATTTCGAAGTAGACGAGCGTCACCAGGCCGGTCCGGCCCAGCCCCTTCAGCCCGCCGGCGCCGGCGATACCGGCGACCACGGTGCAGAAGATGATCGGCCCCACGATCATCCGCACCAGCTTGATGAAGGCGTCGCCGAACGGCTTCATCGCGGTGCCGGTGTCGGGAAGGAAATGGCCGACGGCCACGCCGACGAGTGTCGCGACCAGCACCTGACCGTAGATCGAGGTGAAAAACGCGCGTGCGCGCATCCGGCGATGCTATCAAGAAACCGTCAAATTCCCGGCCAGCAACCGGACCGAGCGGCGCGCGGTCTACGATAGCCGCCTCGAAGGAGCACCATGGACCGACGCCACTTTCTCTACGCTCTGCCCGCGCTCGCGCTCGCCCCGCGCCTGGCGGCCCAATCCACTCCGGCCTCGTTGAAGGTCCGCGGCCTGAGCCAGCTGACGCTGACCGTCTCCGACGTCGGCCGCTCGCTGAAGTTCTACCAGGACCTCTTTGGCATGCCCGTCCAGGCGCGCCAGGGCACCACGCTCTTCCTGCGGATTGGCAACGGCCCGCAGTTCCTGGCGCTGAAGCAGGCCGCCGCGGACGAGCGCCCGAGCATCAGCGCGTTCGGCATGGGCGTCGAAGACTTCTCGATCGACCGCGTCGTGAAGGTCCTCGCGGAGAACGGCGTCACCCGCGCCGCCGACCCGGCCTCGGCGCAACCCATGACCGTGCGCGTCGTGCCCCGTCCCGGACACAGCGCCGCCAGCGGGCCGCCGCCGTCGGACGTCTACGTCTCCGATCCGAGCGGCATCGTCTTCCAGCTGCACGACGTGGCCTACTGCGGCGGCGGGGGCGCCAATGGCACCGACTGCCGCACGGTAGAAGCGGCGCCGACCAAAGGGCTGATCGCCGTGCGCGACATGAGCCACTTCACGGTCGGGGTGGCGGACCAGGCCAAGACCGTGGCGTTCTATCAGGGGTTGGTCGGTTCCACCATCCAGTCCTATCAGGGTGCGGCGCCCTCCTACGGCATCGGCCCCGGCGTGCACTTCCTCATGTTCATCGGCGGCGGGCCCGGCCGGGGCGGCGGGCCGCCGGCCGCGCCGCGCATCGACCACGCGTGCATGTCGATGACCGGCTTCGATCCCACGGCGGTGACCAAGACACTCACCGGCTTCGGCCTCAAGCCGCTGCCGACTGCGTCGCGCGAACCGCTCGTCACCTACATCTCGCTGCGCATGCCCAACCGCGGCGGCGCCGACGGCGGTACGCCCGAGCTCTACCTGACCGATCCCGACGGCCTGGCCATCCAGCTGCAAGACGTCACCTACTGTGGCGGCGCCGGCTTCCTTGGGGATGTCTGTCCGCCAAATCCCGTTCCCAACGCGCGCTGAGAGAGAGGGCGACCGCATGCGCACACGAACGCTCGCGTTGCTGCTGACGACGGTGTCGACGGGCCTCGGTATCGCCCAGTCGAAGCTGCCGCCCGACATCCACCCCACGTCGTTCTCGCGGCTGCCGCCGCTCGATCGCGCCGCCCTCGACGAGGACGGCAAGCGGGTCTGGGACTACATTGCCGGCGAGCGCGGGATGCCGCCCAGCGGACCGGCGCCGGTGTCGATGTACAGCCCGGGGTCCGCCGGGCCCATTCAAGAGCTCAATCAGTACCTGCGGAAGACCGTCGTCGGGCCGCGCTTCTTCGAGCTCTCGGCACTCATCGCCGCGCGCGAGTTCGATCAGCAGTACGAGTGGTCCGGACACGAGCCCGCGGGGCGGCGGGCCGCCCTCGAGCCGGCGGTCATCGATGCGGTGAAGTTCAATCGCGATGTGGCGGGGCTGCCCGAGAAGGACGCCACGGTCATCCGCCTGGGGCGGGCGCTCTTCCGCCAGCACAAGGTGAGCCCGGAGCTGTGGGCGAAGACGGTGGAGCTCTTCGGCAAGCAGGGCGCCGTGGAGATCTCCGTCATCATGGGCGACTACGCGATGGCCGCTGTGATGCTGACCGCCGCCGATCAGCAGCTGCCTCCCGGGCGCGAGGCGCTGCTGCCGATCAAGTAGGCGGGTCTAAAGACCCTCATCTACGTACAAAGAGGCGGGCCTTTCGACCCGCCTCTTACCGACCCGCCTTACCCGCCCTACCCGCCTTAGAAATCTATCTGCGCGCTGATCTTCACGAACCGCGCCTGCAGCACGCTCTGCGGCCGCAGCCAAGTCGTTGTCGTCGGCGAGAACGTCTGGTTGTAGGTCAGCACTGGCGCGGAGTTCGCGAGGTTGTACACGTCGAACCCGACCAGCGTCTTCGTGCCCTTGAAGCGCAGCACCTTCGCGAGGCGCATGTCCACCTGGTTGACACGCTCACCGTATTTCGTGCCCGGCTCAATCAGGTTGACGGTGATCGTCGGGCTGCCGAGGCCGGCAAAGGCCCGGTTCAGTCCAACGGTGTTCGCGTTGGTCGCGCTCCAGTTCGCCGCCAGCTGCTGGCCGGGGTCGCTGCGGAACGTGCCGGACACCTGTACGTCCACCTTCGGAATGACATACGAGCCGAGCGCCGTGGCGCGTGTCTGCCAGCCCGAGGACGTGTCGCACCAGGGGTTGACCGGCGACTGCGCGCCGAGCACCGTCCACTCGGGAATCTGGGCCCGCACGTCGCAGTAGTCGTTGTTACTTTTGCCGGTGTTGAACCCGCCCTGCAGCATCAGCCCGTTGCGCATCCGCGCCGTGACGTTCATGTTCACGGAGTCCGACGAGCGGATCCAGTCGCCGATGTTGGACGCCAGCGTTTCGAAGTTGTCGTTCAACCGCGTCGCGGCCTCGGGCGTCACGTTGTAGAGCCCCTCGAGCACGCCGCCGCCGCCGTTCGGCAGCCGCGAGTCCACCGGAATGCTGACACCGAACTTCGTGTGATCCGTCGCCGCTCGGGCGCGGTTGTCGATGGCGCTGGAGTTGACGAGCCAGCGGCGCTGGTAGCCGACGTCGACGGCGACGCGCGGCAGCACTTCCTGCTGGATCGACGCGCCCCACTGCCAGTCGCCCGACCGCACGCCCCATCCGGAGAGCAGGCCCGGATCCAACGTCGAGTCGAAGACCGGCGTGCCGAAGTTCGGACTCGCGTTCGCGCCGCAGAAGTCCGGGCCACCGCCGCCGTAGACCGCCGTGGCCGGCCCCTGTGAGGCTGGGTTCTTCAGATCACAGTCGGCCACCCAATCGGCGTTGGCGTCGGTCCAGGTGCGTGTCGTGGTCGTCGTGAGACGGTTCGTCGAGTTGAGCGCGGTGAAGAACCCGCCGTTCTGCGCCGCCTCGAGATACCGGCCGAAGTTGAACTTCACGGACGTCTTGCCGGTCCCGAACACGTCGTAAGCGAGGCCCGCGCGCGGCCACAGATCGTTGTAGCCCTTCACGCCCGTGGTACGCGGGTAGTTCAACGCGGTGGTCACGAAGCGCTGCGCACCGACCGTCTGCTCGGGGAAGTAGCTCCACGCGTGGTCGTAGCGGATGGCGCCCGACGCGGTCAGACGGCCGAGCGTCCACTGTTCCTGCGCGTAGAACCCGTCGCTGCGGACCGATTGATCGAGTTCAAAGCGGTTGATGTTCAGCGTGATCTGATCGGGACGGCCATTGTTGGTCCGGTAGTTGATGAACTGGTTGTTCCCGAAGTTCTTGCTCTGTTGGATGAGCAGCGCCCCCTGATATCCGAACTTGATGTTGTGGCTGCCGGTGACGAAGGACGCAGCTGCGCCGAACTGGTTGTTCCAGTTGATGTTCGAGAACCAGTTGAGCGAACGGTAGTTCAGCCCGGGAATGTTGCCGTTGGCATCGCAGCGAACCGCGCACTGCTCGGTGATGCGGATCAGGTTTTCGGTTTCGAGGCCCGGGAGCTGTCCCCCGCCGTAGCGGCTGAAATACTGCCCGAACGACGCCTCCAACAGAAGCTTGTTGTTGACTGGCGACGTCCACTTCGCCTGCGACACGCGATTGCCGTAGTCGCGGTACCCGGCCGTCTCCGGCGCGGAAGTAGCCGAGGCGGACGGCGTCGGTGCGGCGGTCGATCCCGCGTACACCAGGTCGCTGCTCGACGTGCGGCACGCACTGCCTGAGTACCCCACGGCGGCCCCGCCCTCGCAGGGACGCTGCTGATCCCAGAACACCTTGAACTGGTTGCGCGGCGTGGCCTGCGTGGTCAGCCTCAGCGCGGTGATGCGGTAGCTCGCCGCGAGCACCGCCGGACGGGTGGTGTCGGCCTCGTAGGTCCACTTGCGCGGATCGCCGGCGTTCTTGTTGGCGAACATCCCGGGGACCGTGCGCTCGCTGCCTTCGTCACGCAGATTCAGGTAGTACCACAGACGATCCCGCTTGATCGGGCCGCCAATGCCGAGATTGAAGTCCCACACCTTGCGCGTCTCGCCAGGCGTAGTGAGGCCGCGATCCTTCAGCTCCTGCGTGTAGTTGCTGCCGATCATGCCCTCGGTGGCGCCGGTGATGAAGAACGTGCCGTGGATCGAGTTGCCGCCCTCTTTCGGCAGCACGTTGAGCGCCGGGCCGCCGCCTTCGGTCTCCCCGAGGCCGCCGGACGCCGTCATCGCAATCTCGCGCGCGTTGCCGACGTCGATGATGTACGACGACACGCCGGCGCCGTTGAAGGCAGACCCGACGCTGATGCCGTCCACGTTGACACGCCCCTCGTTGGAGCGCCCGCCGAACCCGCCGAACACCACCATCCCGGGCACCACCTGCACGTCGGTGGGAGCGCCCGCCTGGTTGATGCTGTTGGGCATCAACTGAATCAGGTTGTTATAGGAGCGCGAGGACGGGATGGCGCTGATGGTGTCGTTGTCGAGCACCACCTGCCGCTTCACGCTCTGCACGTCAACGATGGGCGACTCTCCGGTCACGGTCACCGTCTCGGTGAGCGCGCCGACCTTCAGGTCGCCGTTGATCGTCGCCGTGAAGGTCCCCTCGAGGGTGATGCCTTCGCGCTTGACGGTCGAGAAGCCCTGGAGGCTGAACGTCACCGTGTACTCACCGGCGCGCAGATCGACGATGCGGTACTGACCGTTGCCGTCGGTGGTTGCCGTCCGCGTCTTTTCGATGAGCGACGGGCTGGATGCTTCCACGGTCACGCCGGGCAGGACCGCCCCCGACGAATCGCGGACGACGCCGGTAATCGAAGCCTGCGCCCACGCCGTGGCGGGCGCGAGCACGAACAAGCCGGCGATGAGGAACCCTGGAAAGAAGATGCCGCGCAAAATGCGCATATCGTGTTGTGCCTCCGTAAGGGGCCGCCCTCGCTCCAGCCCCGGTGGTTGCGGGATTCTAGGAGCGGCACCGCTGCTGTGGTTGGCAAAAACCCGTCAAAGCGATGCGAATTTGACCGCGTTTTGCCAACGACTACCTCTTTCGGATTGGGTTGGCGCCGCTTGACGGTAAACGGAAAAGACGGCAGATTCAGAGGTCCCCAACTCGTGCATGCCTGAAATCACCATCGGCCCGTTCACGCTCGACACCGCAAGCGGTCGGATGCTTCGCGACGGCGCCGAGATCCGGCTGCGCCCGCAAGCGCTGCAGGCGCTCGAGGTGCTGCTGCGCAACACCGGACGTCCCGTCTCGTACGAACAGATGATTGCGGAGGCTTGGAAGGGCACGCACGTCTCCAAGCACACCGTGGACGTGACGGTCGGCGAGGTGAAGAAGACGCTCGGCGAATACGGACGGTGGATCACGCACCGGCCGAAGGCCGGCTATCGCCTCGAGGTCCCCACCTCGGAAGAACTAGTACGAAAGGGCTGGCACTTCTTCAATCGCCGGACCCGGGAAGGCGCCGAGCTCGCGATCCAATGTTTCGAACACGCCGCGGCCGAGTGCCCCGGCGATGCGCGCGCCTACGAGGGGCTCTCGACCTGTTACCTGATGCTCGCGACCTTCGGCATGCGGCCGCCGAGCGAGGTGTATCCGAAGTTCCTCGAGACGCACGAGCAGGCGGTGGCCGGCGGCGGGCTGCGCGCCGAGCTGCGCGCCAATCGCGGGCACGGCCTGCACCTGTTCGAGCATCAGCTCGAGGCGGCCGAAGCCGAGTTTCTCGCCGCAATTCGTGAGAAGCCGTCCCTCGGCACGGTGTACGTGCGCGCCGCCCTGCTCTACGTGACGATGGACCGCCTCGACGACGCGGCGGCCATGCTCGAGCGGTGCGAGGCCAAGGATCCGCTGGTGCCGACGCTGCCGGCGACGGTCGTGCTCCTGCGCTTCTGGCGGCGCGACTTCGATTCGGCGATCGCATACGGCAAGCAGGCCATCGAGCTGCACCCCTACCTGCAGATCGTCCGCGTCAACTACGCGCAGGCGCTCGAGTTCGCGGGCCGTCTGCCTGAAGCGCTGGCGCAGTACAAGCTGGCGTCGGTGATGTCACCGGACCTGCCCTGGCTGCGCGCGCTCGAGGCCACCTGTCTTGCGAAGATGGGCCAGACGGCCGGAGCGAAGGAGATCCTCGACGAGCTGGAGCACCTGCGACGCTCCGAGTACGTCGACGCGTTCTACCAGGGCGTGCTCCAGCATGCGCTCGGCCACCGCGCCGAGGCGATGGCGGAGCTGGAGCGGGCGGTGGACGAGAACTCGGCGTTCCTCTACTCGATGAACGTCGATCCGAAGATGGACGGCTTCCGCGGCGACCCGCGCTATCAGCGGCTCGAGGCCGGACGTTCGGTCAAAGGAGCGGTCCGCTAAAAACGCGGACCGCTCTCAGTATCTGGCAAACCGGCTTAACGCCGGTTCGCTATTTGCTGTGGTTTTTCGACCGTATAGGTGAAGAAGCCGATCATCATCTCTTCCCAGGTCTGATCGCCCCAGCGCACGGTGGCCGCCGGATCCGGATTGGCCTTGTTGGCAGCCGAGTTGTCGAAGTGCGCGCGGACGTGGAGCTTCGATCCCTTGGGCAGCGTGATCGGCTGCGACAGCCAGTAATCCGTCTGCCACCCGAAGTCGAACTTCGGCACGCGGAGCACGATCTCCTCGCGCCCGTCGGGATACACCGCCGTGTAGGTCATGTCCTTGCCGCGCAGGTGCATGTGCGGGTGCATCGTCCACACCTTCACGTCCTCGGCAAAGCTGGCTTCGGCTTCCACCTGATGATCGGCCGCGCCGCCCGGGATGGCGAACAGCGGGTTGGCGATCGCGCCGGTCCGCACTTCCTGTGCCGGCGGCTCCTTCGAGAAGATCAGCCCGAGGCGCGAGCGATCGCGCCCCGCCGTGCCGTTGGTCGTGTAGTGCACCTGGAAGATGAGCGTCGACCCCGCGGGGATCTTCTTGGCCATGCCGGGCATGAACACCGGTGCGTCCTCGCCCACCGCCCAGTTCACCAGCATGTTGTCGGTGGCTCGGGCAGCCGCCGGCTGCGCGGCGGTGCCGGCTCCAGCCGTGGTGGTACGCGGCGACGGCAGCGCGGGACGTTCGCCGGGCGCGAGAATCGGCCGGATGTTCACGACGCCCGGACGCGGACGCGCCTGCGGCTCGCGGACGTAGACGATGATGTGATGCACGTGCGAGCGATCGCCGGCGCGCACCTCACCGGCCTGCATCCAGCGGTCCTCGGTGAAGTTGGTCGGCACCTCGAAATACTGGTAGTCGATGGTGCCGCGCGCCGGCACCTCGAAGTCGCTTGCCATCTCGAACACCTTGTCCGGCTTGCCGATCTGCCACCCCTCGGCGAACTGCGGCAGCGCCGGTGTGTCCTTGGGGTTGCCTTCGGGCGCGCCCGCGTTCACCCAGCTGACGATGGTGTCGATTTCGGCCTGGCTCAGGCTCGGGTTGTTGCGGAAGGTGCCGTAGGCGCGATCGGCGTGCCACGGCGGCATCACGCGAGCGGCGACCTTCTCGCGAATGGCGCCGGCCCACGGCCGCACGTCTTTGAACGAGAGGAGCGACATCGGCGCCACCTCGCCCGGCCGGTGACAGCCGGCGCATTTGACGAAGACGATCGGCGCGACGTCCTTGCTGAACGTCGGCGTCTGTGCACTCGCCGAACCCGCCCCTACCAGGATCAAGGCCAGAGCCAGGGATTTGATGTTCATGGCTTGGGAGTGTAAACCCTCAAAGCGCACTCAGAACGGGATTTGACCCCTTTTTGCCCGGTGCTCGAAGCAGCGGTCCACGTAGGCCGCCCGCGCGGAGCGCGGGCAAGAGATGGCGCACCTGGCGATGTGCGATCGGCTAGTCGAAGAGCACATCGCCAGGTGTATCCTTCACGCGGCCGGGAGGCACCTGATGAGGACTGCGCGACGGGCGATAACCGCCCTGCTGGCGGTGGGATGGCTCGCCTGGGGCGGGCTGGCGATCGCCCAGGGGGACAAGTTCACGGCGCGTCTGGCCTGGGTGCCCACCGCGGGCGCCGACCGCGTCAGCGGCAAGGGCACGGCGTCGGCCACGCTGACGGCCCGGACGCTGGCGATTACCGGATCCTTCGAAGGCCTGGGCGGAGCGGCCACCGTGGCCCGGCTGCACGAAGGCATCGCCCGGGGCGCGCGCGGCAAGGCGGTGGCCGACCTGACCGTCACCAAAGCGGCGAGCGGTTCGATTTCCGGCTCGGTCACCCTGACCCAGGAGCAGGTGGAGTCGCTGAAACAGGGGCGGCTCTACATCCAACTGCACGGAGACAAAGGGCTGGCGCCGGACGGCGCAAACCTGTGGGGGTGGCTGCTGCGATGACTCTCCTCTTACGTAGGGGCCGCCTTCAGGCGGCCCGTCATGCACTGTTGCTGAGCGCGATCTGTTTCGCGAGCCTCGCGCTCGTCACCGCCGGCCAGGCGCCGGCCGCCGCACCCTTTACCGCCGACCAGGCGTCGGCCGGCCGCACCGCCTACGACACGACGTGCGCGGGCTGCCATGGCGCCAACCTCGCCGGTCCCCCGCCGCTGGCCGGCACCGCGTTCAGAGGCGGTTGGGGCAGCCGCACGACGCGCGACCTGCTGACGGCCGTGCAAGCGATGCCGCCCGAGCAGCCCGGCGGCCTGCCCGAAGCCACCTATCTCTCGATCGTCGCGTACATCCTGCAGGCCAACGGCGCCATTGCTGGCACGCAGGCGCTCACCACCACCACGACCGTGCCGATCGGATCGTTCCTGAACGCCGCAGCGGCGCAGGCGCCGGCAGGGCGCGGCGCTGGTCCAGCCGCACAGGCCGCGGGCGGCCAGGCCGGAGCACGTGGACGCGGGGCTCCCGCACCGCCGGTGCTGGGCCTCACCGTGGCCGGTGAGATCCGCAGCTACACGCGCGTGACCGACGAGATGCTGCGCAACCCGCCGGCCGGCGACTGGCCGATGCTGCGCCGCGATCAGTTCGCGAGCGACTTCAGCCCGCTCAACCAGATCACGCGCGACAACGTCGGACAGCTGCAGCTGGTGTGGGTGGCGCCGATGAGCGAGGGCGGCACCAATCAGCCGTCGCCGCTGGCCCACGACGGCGTCATCTTCCTCAACAACAGCAACGGCATCTTCCAGGCGCTCGACGGCAGGACGGGCGATCTGATCTGGGAGCAGCGTCTGGGCGTGAACCCCGCCATGCGCGGGATGTCGCTCTACGACGACAAGCTGTTCCTGGCGCTGAGCAACGCTCACCTGGTGGCGCTCGAGGCAAAGAGCGGCAAGGTGGCGTGGGACGTGGCCATGCCCGATGGCCGCGGCAGCTCCAGCGGTCCGCTCGTCGCCAAGGGCAAGCTGATCGAAGGCATGGGCGGCTGCTCGGAGTACAGCGAGAAGAAGTGCTTCATCAGCGCCTACGACGCCGCCACGGGCAAGCAGCTCTGGAAGTTCAACACGGTCGCTACCGAAGGGCAGCCGGGCGGCAACACGTGGGGCGCGCTGTCGAACATCTACCGGGCCGGCGGCGAGACCTGGATTACCGGCAGCTACGACCCCGATCTGAACCTCACGTACTGGGGCACCGCGCAGGCCAAGCCGTGGATGCCGGTGAGCCGCGGGATGTACGGCCTCGACAAGGGGCTCTACACGAGCTCGACACTGGCGCTGGACGCGGACACCGGCAAGCTCGCGTGGCACTTCCAGCACGCGCCGGGCGAAGCGCTCGACCTCGACGTCGTGTTCGAGCGCGTGCTCGTGGACAGCAACGGACAGAGCTTCGTGTTCACGGTGGGCAAGGACGGCGTGCTGTGGAAGCTGGATCGCAAGACCGGGAAGTACGTCGGCCACAAGGAGACGATCTTCCAGAACGTGTGGGAAAAGATCGACGTCAAGACCGGCGAGCCGCGCTACCGCCAGGACATCATCGACGCCGAGGTCGGCCAGTGGATCGACGGCTGCCCCAGCACCGAAGGCGGACACAACTGGCAGGCGATGAGCCACCACCGCGCGACCAACGCGCTGATCATTCCGCTCAGCCAGAGCTGCATCTCGATCCGCGCGCAGCGCATCGAGCAGAAGCCGGGCGGCGGCAGCGCCGGCGGCGCCGACCGCCGCTTCTACGAGATGCCGGGCACCGACGGCAACATCGGCCGGCTGGCGGCGTTCGACGTGAACACCATGATCGAGAAGTGGGCGCTGCAACAGCGCGCGCCGTTCCTCACGGCGGTGCTCTCCACCGCGGGCGGCATGGCGTTCGTCGGCGATCTCGATCGCACCTTCAAGGCGGTGGACGTGAACACCGGCAAGATCCTGTGGTCCACGCGGCTGGCCACGTCGGTGCAGGGCTTCCCCATCTCCTTCTCCGTGGACGGACGCCAGTACGTGGCGGTCACCACGGGGCTTGGCGGCGGCAGCCCACGGCTCGTACCATCCACGCTGGCGCCGGAAATCCGCGTCCCCACCACGGGTCAGGCGCTTTACGTGTTCGCGTTGCCCGAGAAGAGGTAGACCATGCGGCTCACCACGATTGGATTCGCGATCGCCTGCTCGACGTTGAGCGCTGCCACCGCCGGGGCGGCGACCTGTGAAAGCCTTGCCTCGCTGGCGCTGCCGCAGGCGACGATCACGGCCGCCGAGACCGTGGCTGCCGGCGGGTTCTCGCAGCCGGGCGGACGCGGCGGCAATCCGTTTGCCGACCTGCCGGCGTTCTGCCGCGTCGCCGCCACGCTCAAGCCGACAGCCGAGTCCGCCATCAAGATGGAAGTGTGGCTGCCAGCCGCCAACTGGAACGGCAAGTTCCTGATGGTCGGCAACGGCGGCTGGAACGGCAACATCGATCGCAACGCGCTCGCCACCGGCCTGCGGCGCGGCTACGCCGCGGCCAGCACCGACACCGGCCACGAGGGCGGCGGCGGGCCATGGATGGCCAACCCCGAAAAGCTGATCGACTTCGGCTACCGCGCCGTGCACGAGACCACGGCCAGGGCGAAGTCGCTCGTGAACGGCTACTACGGCAACGCGCCGCGCTTGTCCTACTTCCAGGGCTGCTCTGCCGGCGGACGCCAGGGGTTGAAGGCGGCGCAGAAGTTCCCCGACGACTTCGACGGCATCGTCGCCGGCGCGCCCGCGCTCAACACCACCGGACGCGCCATCTTCGCGGTCTACGCGGCGCAGGCGCTGCGCAAGGAAGAGGGCAGCTACATCCCGTCGACGAAGTATCAGGCCATTCACCGCGCCGTGCTCGAGGCGTGCGACGCCACGGACGGTGTGAAGGACGACGTGCTCGAGAACCCGCGTGCCTGCAGCTGGGACCCGAAGACGATCGAGTGCAAGGCCGGCACCGACAATGCCTCGTGCCTCACGCCGGCGCAGGTGGTCGCGGCACGCGCCCTCTATCAGCCGGTGAAGAATTCGCGCACCGGCAAACTGATCTTCTCGGGCCTCGAGCTGGGAAGCGAAATGGGCTGGAGCACCTTCGGCAGCCAGCAGGCGTTTCCCATCGCCACGCAGATGTTCCAGCAGATGGTGTTCAAGAACCCGGCGTGGGACTACAAGACGCTGAACTACGACGCCGACATCGCGCTCGTGGACAGCATCGAGAAGGGCAACATCAACGCGATGGACCCCAACCTGAAGCCCTTCATCGCCCGCGGCGGGAAGTTGATTCAGTACCACGGCTGGGCCGATCAGCAGATCCCGTCGGGCACCAGCCCCGAGTACTACAAGAGCGTCACGGACGCCCTGGGCGGGGCCGATAAGGTGATGAGCAACTACCGGCTGTTCATGGTCCCGGGCATGGGCCATTGCGGCGGCGGCGACGGCACGGCCTCGTTCGACATGCTGACCGCGCTCGAGCAGTGGGTCGAGAAGAGCAAGGCGCCGGACCAGATTCCGGCCTCCCGGATCGTGGACGGACGGGCCGACCGCACCCGGCCGCTCTGCCCCTACCCGCAAGTGGCGTCATATAAGGGATCTGGCAATACGGACGAGGCGTCGAGCTTCGTCTGCAAGTAGCAAGTAGGCGTAAGCTAGTGCGAGGCTGGTTTTGAGGTTTTCAGGAGGAGTGCTGGTCATGAGGACGCTATTCATCGCCGCCGTGAGCACGCTGTTCGGCGCGACCGTCGCCTCGGCTGGTGAAGCGCCGACGTTCTACAAGGACGTCCTGCCTGTCTTGCAGGCTCACTGTCAGAACTGCCACCGCCCAGGTGAAGTGGCGCCGATGGCGCTTCTCACTTACGAGCAGTCCCGCCCATGGGCGCTCGGGATCAAGAAGGCCACGCAGTCGAAGGCGATGCCGCCGTGGTTTGCCGAGCCCGGCATCCAGCACTACGCGAACGAGAAGGAAAAGGTGCTGAGCGCCGAGGAGCTCGACACGCTGGCGCGCTGGGCCGACGCCGGCGCTCCGGCCGGCGACCCCGCCGCGGCACCGCCGGCACGCGTGTTCCCCACCGGCTGGAACATCACACCGGATGTCGTCGTGGAGATGCCGAAGCCGTTCGAGCTGCCCGCGCGCGGCACCATCAACTACAAGTACGTGCTCGTCAAGACCAACTTCCCCGAAGACATGTGGGTGGTGGCCGCCGAAATGCGACCCGGAGACCCCGCCGTGCTGCACCACGGCAAGGTATGGGTGCGGCCGCCCGGATCGAAGTGGATGGAGAAGGCCGAGCCCGGCGAGGCCTACGAGACCGAGACGCAGCGCGACATCCTCGGCCGCAACTCCGTGGAAGAAGGCAACGACATCCTCGGCAAGTTCAATCCGGGCCTCGGGCCGCAGCGCTTCGATCGCCAGGGCGCCGCGAAGTTCATCCCCAAGGGCTCCGATATCGTGTTCGAGCTGCACTACACGACGTCGGGCAAGCCGACCACCGACGTGTCGAAGCTCGGGCTCGTGCTCACGAAAACGCCGCCCGACACGCGCTACTACTTCCATGCCGGTCCCACGGCGTTGAACCTGGCGATCCCGCCGAACGAGGCGAAGGCCGAAGTGGTGAGCGAGTTGACGCTCGGCGAGAACGCGCGCCTCGTCTACATGCAGCCGCACATGCATCTGCGCGGCAAGGACTTCGAGTTCCGTGTCGTGTTGCCCGAGGGGGCCAGCAAGACCGTGTTGAAGGGGCGCTTCGACTTCGAGTGGCAGATGGGCTACGAACTCGCGGAGCCGATCGATCTTCCAAAAGGATCGAAGCTGCAGTTGATCACGCACTTCGACAACTCGAAGGGGAACCGCTTCAATCCGAATCCCGAAGAACGGGTGCTGTGGGGCCCACAGAACTGGGACGAGATGAGCAACTGCTTCATCGGCGTGCTGTTTGATCGCAGCACCGCGCCGGAGAAGGTGTTCCTGCGCTCGGGCCCGAGCCTCATGCCCCGTGCGGAATTCGGCCCGACGCTCGACGCGTTCAACCGCGTGCCCAAGGACGCCGTCGCGCCGGCGTCGAACGCGAGCACGGGCGGCCGCGACGGTCAGTAGTGACCGTCGTACGTAGAGGCGGACCTCGGAGAGGTCCGCCTGCTGCAGGCGAACCCTTTCCTGCAGGCGAACCCTTTCAGGGTTCGCCTCTACGTACAAGACTCGCAGCGGGAGTGCTGCTCGCTGCGTCGCTCGGCGCGCTGCCACTCCTCGCCCAACAGAATCCGCCGCGCGGGTCGGGACCCGACGCCGCCGCGGCGGCCCTCCTCCGCTCCTACCAGCCGGTCACCGAGAGCAGGCTCCTCAAGCCCGAGGACGCCAACTGGCTGATGGTCCGGCGCAGCTACGACGGCTGGGGCTACAGCCCGCTCGATCAGATCACCACCGCGAACGTCGCGCGGCTCACGCAGGTGTGGAGCCTGCCGACCGGTGTGGATCGCGTGCACGAAGCAGCGCCGATCGTGAACGGCGGCGTGATGTTCGTCTCGACGCCCGCCAACCAGGTGCTGGCGCTCGAAGCCGCCACCGGAAAGGTGCTGTGGCGCTACGTGCGCCCGCGTCCGAAGGACGTGTTCGTGCTGCACGACACCAACCGCGGCGTTGCGCTGCTTGGCGATCGGGTCTACTACGCGGCCGCCGAGGCGGTGCTGGTGGCGCTCGACGCGAAGACGGGCAAGGAAGTGTGGACGGCGACCGTCGCCGACAATCAGTCGGCGTACTACATCACCCTCGCGCCACTCGTGGCCCAGGGCAAGGTGCTCGTGGGCGCGTCCGGCGGCGAATTTGGCGTGCGCGGGTTCGTCGCCGCCTACGACGCGCAGACCGGCAAAGAGGTGTGGCGCACCTACACCGTGCCCGCGCCCGGCCAGCCTGGCAGCGAGACGTGGCCCACGGGCGATCAGTGGAAGACCGGCGGTGCGCCGGTGTGGGTGACCGGCAACTACGACGCGGAGACCAACCTCGCCTTCTTCGGCACCGGCAACGGCGGCCCCTGGATGGGCGACCAGCGGCCGGGCGACAACCTCTACGTGGCGTCCACGGTGGCCTTCGACGTGGCCACCGGCCGCATCAAGGGGCACTTTCAGTACGACCCCAACGAGTCGTGGGACTGGGACGAGGTGTCGCCGCCGATTCTGGTGGACTACCAGCGCGGCGGACGCACGGTGAAGGGGCTCATCAACGTCGCGCGCGACGGCTACCTGTGGTTCCTCGAGCGCACCGCGGGCCCGATCAACTTCGTCGAAGGGACGCCGTTCGTCACCAACAATGTCTATACGCGCCTCGATCCCAAGACCGGGAGGCCCGAGGTCGATCCGGCGCGCAAGCCGGGCACCGGCCGCACCGCCGAGTTCTGTCCGTCGCCGCACGGCGGCAAGAACTGGCCGCCGATCGCGTTCAGCCCCAAGACGCGGATGATCTACATCCCCGCCAACAACAACCTGTGCGGCACGCTCACCGGCGTGCCGGTGCGCTACGAGAAGAAGCGCTCCTTCTCGGGCTCGATGTCGGGACAGCCCTTCGCCGCGCCGGGCGGCGGCCACGTGGGCGGCGAGGTGCAGGCCTGGAACGTGGACACCGGCAAGAAGGTGTGGACGCACGAGTACGAGAAGACGCCGAACTGGGGCTCGATGCTGACGACGGGCGGCGGGCTGGTGTTCACGGGTGGCACCAACGACCGGAAGATCCACGCGTTCGACGCCGCGTCCGGCAAGCTCCTGTGGGAGGCGCAGGTCGCCTCGGGCGTCGTGGCGCCGCCGACGACGTTCACCGTCAACGGCCGGCAGTACCTCGCGGTGCTCGCCGGCTGGGGCGGCGATCCGCGCGGCATGCAGAACACCATGAACCGGATCTACCCCGGCGAATACCCGCCGGTGCCCGAGGGGGGATCGATCACCGTCTACGCACTTCCCCTGTCTTTGCTCTTCCGTAGAGGCGAACCCTGAAAGGGTTCGCCTGTGCCTGCAGGCGGACCTCTTCGAGGTCCGCCTCTACGTACC
>DASYRM010000051.1:0-40951 GCA_036004405.1 Vicinamibacterales bacterium | reverse complement strand
CCCTTTGGCGCCATGGATCTTGGCCGCTATTTTCGCGACTGGGTTCCGTACTATGTCGTCATCGATCAGCTGCCGCGCGGCGTGCGTTCGGAGCTCTGGCCGCAATGGGGCTGGCGCTTCCTGGGCGTGGCGGTATGCCTGCTGGTGATGAGCGCCTGTGCCGAAGCGATCGGCGCCCGGCGCGATGCGGCGACGCCCCGTCGGATGTGACGATTCTCTTCATCGCGCGGCACTTCACCTACTTCCGCAACTTCGACTCGGTGATCGAAGCGCTAGCCCGGCACGGGCATCGCGTGCACCTCGCCGCCGATCGCGAGGACGGGCTGGGCGGACGCGGCCTGGTCGATGCCCTCGCCGCGAAGCATCCCGGCGTCACGGTAGGCGACACGCCGATTCGCGAGTGGGGCCGCTACCGGCGCGTGGCCTCCGCCTTGCGCCTCGGTCTCGACTACCTGCGCTACTCCGACGCACGGTTCGCGGACATGCCGAAGATCCGCCGGCGCGCCTACGACCGCACCCCGCTCTTCATCCTGCTGCTCGCCCGGCTGCCCGGGCGCCGCGTCCTGACCTGGGTGCTCGAGCGCATCGAGGAGGCCGTCCCGAGTCAGCTGGGAGTCGACGAATTCATCGCCAACCGCCGTCCCGATCTGCTCCTCATCACACCGCTCATCGAGCTGGGCTCGCCGCAGCTCGACTACCTGCGCGCCGCGCGCCGCCACGGCATCAGGAGCGCCCTGTGCGTGTGGAGCTGGGATCACCTGTCGAGCAAGGCGCTGATCCGCGTGCGGCCGGACGCCGTGCTGGTCTGGAACGAGGTCCAGCGCGGCGAGGCGGCGCAGTTTCACGGCATTCCGCCCGGCGAGGTGCACGTGACCGGCGCCCAGTGCTTCGATCGCTGGTTCGACCGGGCGGCGTCGCGCGGCCGCGCCGAGTTCTGCCGCTGCGCCGGGCTGCCCGACGACCGGCCCTTCGTCCTCTACGTCTGCTCGGCGCTCTTTCGCGGCAGCCCCTCCGAAGCGGAGTTCGTGCGCCGCTGGGTGGCCGCCGTCCGCGCCTCGGGCGATCCGGCGCTCGCGGGCATGAACATCCTGGTCCGGCCGCATCCGCAGCGGCTCGACGAGTGGCAGGGGCGGCCGCCGCTCGACGGCGCCGTGCTCTGGGGCTCGAATCCGATCGACGAGGACGGCCGCGCCGACTACTTCGATTCGCTCTATCACAGCGCCGCCGTCGTCGGCCTCAACACCAGCGCGCTGGTCGAGGCCGCCGTCGTGGACCGCCCGGTGTTCACGGTGCTCGCGCCAGAGTTCCACGAGAACCAGGAGGGCACGTTCCATTTTCACCATCTGATGACGGTGGGCGACGGCTTCCTGCACACCGCGCGGACGCTCGACGAGCATGCCGCGCAGCTCGCAGCCCTGGCCCGCGGGGAGGCGCCGCCGCGCAACGGACCCTTCGTCGAGCGCTTCATCCGCCCGCGTGGCCGGACGGTGGCCGCGACGCCGGTCTTCGTCGAGACCGTGGAGGCGCTGGCGGCGGCACCGGCGCCGGCGCCGCGGGCGACGCCGCTCTGGGCGTATCTGCTGCGACCGGTGGTGTACGCTTTGGTGCTCGCCGGGCGCCTGCCGCTCCTCGAACGCATCTACTGGAACCCCGCGAAGCTGCGCCAGCTGGCCAACGCATGACCACGACCCATCCGGCACTCTCGGGCCTCGGCCACGGACGGTGCCTCATCATCGGCGAAGTCGCGCTCACCCACGACGGGAGCCTCGGGCTCGCGCACGCGTTCGTCGACGCCATTGCCACCGCCGGCGCCGACGCCGTCAAGTTCCAGACCCACATCGCCGCCGCCGAGAGCACGCCGTCGGAACCGTTCCGGGTGAAGTTCAGCCGGCAGGACGCCACGCGCTACGAGTACTGGCAGCGCATGGAGTTCACCGAATCGCAGTGGCAGGGGCTGGCCGATCACTGCCGCGAGCGCGGCGTGCTCTTTATCTCGTCGCCGTTCTCGATCGAGGCCGTCGATCTGCTCGAGCGGGTTGGGCAGCCGATCTGGAAGATCGCCTCTGGAGAGGTCTCGAACACGCGGCTCCTCGATCGCATTCTCGACACCGGCGCGCCGGTGCTGCTCTCGACCGGCATGAGCCCGATCGAGGAGACCGACGCCGCCGTGGCGCGCGTCCGCGGGCGCGGCCGGCCGGTGGGCGTGCTGCAGTGCACCACCGCCTATCCGTGTCCGCCCGAGCGCGTCGGCCTCAACCTGGTGCCGGTCTACCGCGAGCGCTACGGTTGCTGGGTGGGGCTGTCGGATCACTCGGCCACGATCTATCCGGGGCTTGCCGGCGCCGCCCTCGGCCTCGACGTGCTCGAAGTGCACGTCGCGCTGTCGCGCGAAATGTTCGGGCCCGACGTCATTGCGTCGGTGACCACCGCGGAGCTGCGCCAGCTCGTGAACGGCGTGCGCTTCATCGAGACGATGCGCGCGCATCCGCTCGACAAGAACCAGTCGGCGGTCGAGACCGCGCCGCTGCGGCGGCTGTTCACCCGGAGCCTGGTGGCGGGGCAGGACCTGCCCGCCGGCACCGTGCTGACGCGCGACCATCTCCTGGTCAAGAAGCCAGGAACCGGGCTGCCGCCCGATCGCCTCGACGAGGTCGTCGGCCGCCGCCTGACCCGCGCCGTGACCATCGATCACGTGCTGGCGCCCGAGGACGTCGAAGGGCTCTCCTGACCGCCTCCACTGACACTGTGCCCAAACGAAAAATCTGCGTCGTCGTCACCGCGCGTCCGAGCTACTCGCGCATTCGCACCGCTCTGCAGGCGATCAAGCAGCACTCCGATCTGCAGCTGCAGCTCGTCGTCGCCGCCTCGGCGCTGCTCGACCGCTACGGCAACGCGGTGCAGGCCATCGAGCGCGACGGGTTCGAGATCGACGAGCGCGTCTACATGGTGCTCGAAGGGGAGAACCTCGTCACTTCCGCCAAATCCACCGGCATCGGCTTGTCCGAACTGGCCACCGTGTTCGACAACCTCGAGCCGGACGCGGTGGTGACCGTGGCCGACCGCTACGAGACGCTGGCCACCGCCGTGGCGGCGTCGTACATGAACATCCCGGTCGTGCACGTGCAGGGCGGAGAAGTGACCGGGTCGATCGACGAGAAGGTGCGCCACGCGGTGACGAAGCTGTCGAACCTGCACCTGGTCTCGACGCCGGCGGCGCGCGAGCGCGTGCTGCGGCTCGGCGAGCCCGGCGACACGGTGGTGGTGACCGGGTGTCCGTCGATCGACATTGCCGCCGAGGTGGCGGCGCGCCCCGCGCTCGATTTCGACCCCTTCCAGAAGTACGGCGGCGTGGGCTCGACGCCCGACCTGTCCAAGGGCTACCTGGTGGTGATGCAGCACCCGGTCACCACGGAGTATGAGGAGGCGCGAGCGCAGGTCGAGGAGACGCTTCACTCCGTCACCGCGTTCGGTCTGCCGGTGCTGTGGTTCTGGCCCAACCCCGACGCCGGGTCCGACGGCACGTCGAAAGGGATCCGGATGTTCCGCGAGCGCGAGCAGCCGCCGCAGTTCCACCTGTTCCGCAATATGTATCCCGAAGACTTTCTGCGGCTGCTGGTGCACTCCACCGCCATCGTCGGCAACAGCAGCGTCGCGATTCGCGAGTGTTCGTTCCTCGGCGTGCCCGCGGTGAACATCGGCTCGCGGCAGCAGGGGCGCGAGCGCGGCGCCAATGTGATCGACGTCGGCCACGACCGCCTGGCGATCACCGAGGCGATCCACGCGCACGTCACGCGCGGGCGCGTGCCGAGCGACCATCTGTACGGGGACGGCCGCGCGGGTCACCGGATTGCCGACTGCCTGGCGACGGCGCTGCTGACCGTCGAAAAGCGCCTCACTTACTGAGCGGAATCAGCACATGCAGACGACGATTCCCCCGGAGCGCGCGGCCAGGATTGCCGCGCTCGGCTACGACTTTGCCGCCCAGCCGCGCGAGCGGCTGGCGGACTGCAACCTGTGCGGCGGCACGCGGCTGGTCACGATTACGCACCGCGACCGCTACGGCTATCCCGCGCCGGCGACCGCCTGCGCGCGCTGCGGGCTCGTGTTCCTGAACCCGCGGATGACCGCCGCCGCCTACGGCCGCTTCTACGACGGCATCTACCGGCCGCTCGTGAGCGCGTTCCACGGACGCCTCATCGACGCGAAGTCCATTCAGGACGAACAGCGCGACTACGCCGTGGATCGGGCCGCGATGATCCGGCCGTTCCTCCGCGGCGCGGGGCTCCGGACGATGCTCGACATCGGCGGGTCGACCGGCGTCGTGGCCAGCCGCTTCGCCAAGGAGTTCAATCTCGAAGGCACGCTCATCGATCCGGCGCCGCTCGAAGTCGAGGAGGCGAGGGCGTTCGGGCTGGAGACGATCACGGGGCTCGTGGAAGAGCACGACTTCGGCTCGCGGCGCTTCGACCTGGTGATCATCTGCCAGACGGTCGATCACCTGCTCGACGCCGGCGGCACCCTGCGGCGCGTGCGCGATCTGCTCACCGATCGCGGCCAGCTCTTCATCGACATCGTGGATTTCCGCGCCGCCTACCTGCGCAACTGGTCGGTGGAGGACGCGACCAAGATCGACCACCCCTACTATCTGACGCAGAACACGATGGAGGCCTACCTGCGGCGGGCCGGGTTCACCATCACCACGGTGGACTACGCGGCCGATCACCTGCACGTCAGCTACTTGTGCCGGCTGGCGCCGCCGGTGCCAGATGCGCTGCCCGACCCGGTGGCCGTGCGCGACCTGTTCCGCGAGATCCGCCTGGTGCAGAACGTCCCCCGCCCGTGAGCAATCCCCCCGGCGGCGTCCTCGCGATCGTGCCGGCGCGCGGCGGGTCGAAGGGCGTGCCCCGGAAGAACGTGCGCGAGCTGACTCCGGGCCGAACGCTGCTTCATTACGTCGCCGACGCCGCCAGGAACGTGGCCCGAGTCGACCGGGTGGTTCTGACGACCGACGACGAGGAGATCGCGAACGTCGGGCGACACGCGGGCATCGAGGTGCCGTTCATGCGCCCGCCGGAGCTGGCGGCCGACGACACGCCGATGCTGCCCGTGATCCGGCACGCGATCGACCGGGTGATGGCGGATGGCTGGACGCCCGAGTACGTCGTGCTGCTGCAGCCGACGTCTCCCTGCCGCCGGTGGAAGCACATCGACGATGCGCTGAGCCTGCTGATGACCGGGGGGCCAGACTCCGTCGTCACGGTGGTGGAGGTTCCAAAGCATCTGTCTCCCGATTACGTGATGAAGATCGAGGACGGAACGCTTCGACCGTTCCTGCCGGAGGGAGCCCGCATCACGCGACGGCAGGACGTCCGCCCTGCGTACTATCGAGACGGTACGGTCTACGCCTTCCGGCGCGACACGATCGACCGCTTTGGCAACATTTACGGGCAACGATGTGTGCCTCTCTTGATTGACGCGCGAGACTCGCTCTCGATCGACTCTCCGGAAGATTGGGTCGAGGCCCAGAGGCGTCTCGAGAAGTCGGCGTGTTGAAGCAGCTGGTTCCTCACGCGGTGCGGCGCGGGATCAGCGCGCAGGTGGCGCGCGTGCAGGCGGCGCGGCTCGAGCGCGGGCTCGCCAACCTCGCCGCCGGCGGCAACACCATCGTCGCGGGCCCGTGGCTCGGCGAAGTGGGCTTCGAGCTGCTGTACTGGCTGCCGTTCCTGCGCTGGTTCGCGGCGCGCTTCCACGTCGCGCCGGAGCGGCTGCTGATCGTCTCGCGGGGCGGCACCGCCTCCTGGTACCGCCCGTTCGCCAGCGGCTACCGCGAGACGTTCGACTACCTGACGCCGGAGGAGTTCCGCCGCCGGCACGACGAGCGGGTGACCGCCAACGGCGAGCAGAAGCAGACGCAGGTGCTCGCATTCGAACGCGAGCTGCTCCGCGAGCTCACCACCGACGTGCACGACCGGTCGATGTTGCACCCCTCCAGCATGTACGCGCTCTTCAACCCGTTCTGGTGGGGGCACGTGGACGAGTCGTGGGTGCACGCGCACGCCATCTATGCCCGGCTGGCGCCGGACGCCGCGGCGCCGTTCGTGCGCCCCGACCGGCCGTACACGGCGGTGAAGTTCTATTTCAACGACTGCTTTCCGCCGACCGAGGAGAACCGCGCCTTCGTCCGGCGCACACTGCAGGCGCTGGCCGAACGTGGCCCGGTGGTCTCGCTCGCCACCGGCCTCCGACTCGACGATCACGACGGCGACGACCTGCAGTCGCTCGGGGTCCTGAGCCTGCCGCGCCACCTCGAGCCGCGCGACAATCTCGCGGCGCAGACGGCGGCCGTCGCCGGCGCCTGCGCGTTCGTGGGCACCTATGGCGGCTTCTCGTACCTGGCGCCGTTTCTCGGCGTGCGCACCACGGCGTACCACGCCAACGACGGCTTCTCGCGGCGCCACTTGACCATGGCGCGGTCCGCATTGGTCTCGCTCGGTGCCGGAGACCTGTTCGAAGTGAGTCCCCTGACATGAGCATCCGACACGTTCTCGTCACCGGCGGAGCCGGCTACATCGGTTCCCATCTCGTGGACGGCCTGATCGCGCGCGGCTACAGCGTCAGCGTCCTCGACAACCTCGAGCCGCAGGTACACCGCTCCGGCACCTGGCCGTCCTACGCCAACCCGAAGGCACGCTACGTCCAGGGTGACGTGCGCGACCGCGGCGTGTTCGAGCCGCTCGTGCTCGAAGCCGACGCCGTCGTGCACTTCGCCGCGGCGGTGAGCATCGGCCAGAGCATGTATCAGGTCGATCGCTACGTGGACGTCAACACGCGGGGCACGGCGCTCCTGCTCGACATGCTGGTGAATCTGAAGCACCACGTGCAGAAAGTGCTCGTGGCCTCGTCGATCGGGGTCTACGGCGAGGGTGCCTATCGCTGCGCCACGCACGGCGCGGTGGATCCGGCGATCCGCCCGGAAGAGCAGCTGGCGGCGCGCGACTGGGAGCAGCGTTGCCCGGTGTGCCGCGCGCCCGTCGAGTCGATCCCGACGCCCGAGCACAAGACGCTCTATCGCGACAACATCTACTCGATGACGAAGTACCACCAGGAAGAGATGGTGTTGCTCATCGGCAAGACCTACGGCATTCCCGCCGTGGCGCCGCGCTTCTTCAACGTCTACGGTCCGCGCCAGAGCCTGAGCAACCCGTACGCCGGCGTCGCGGCGATCTGGTTGAGCCGTCTGCTCAACGGCAAGCCGCCGATGGTGTTCGAGGACGGCGGGCAGCTGCGCGACTTCGTGTCGGTGCACGACGTCGTGGACTGCCTGGTGCTCATGATCGAGAAGTCGGGCGCCGACTACCTGCCGGTGAACGTGGGCTCGGGCGAGACGGTGACGATTCTCGACATCGCGCGGATGCTCAATCGCATCCTCGGCACGTCGATCGAGCCCGACGTGACGCTCACCGGCCGCAAGTTCGACATCCGCCACAACACCGCGGACATCACCCGCGCCAAGACGCTCCTGGGCTTCGAGCCGAAGGTGGCGCTCGAGGACGGGTTCCGGGAGCTGGTCGAGTGGGCGAAAACGACGCCCGACGTCGCCGCCGACTTCTTCGACAAAGCGCTCGACGAGCTGAAGCAGAAGGGGCTGCTGGTGTCGTGATCGCTCGAGCCCTCCGACCCGCGGGCAGCCAGAGCCGATGATTCTTTCCTTCGACCAGCTCGCGGACTACCGGCAGCAGGTGGCGATGGTGGACGGGGCCTTCGATCCGCTGCACCACGGCCACATCGCCTACTTCAAGGCGGCGCGCGAGCTGGGCGTGCCGGTGTTGTGCAACGTCGCATCGGACCGCTACGTCCGCAGCAAGCATCGGCCGCTCTTGACCGAAACGCAGCGCGCGACGGTGATCGACGCGATCCGCTACATCGACTACGTGCACATCTACGAGATCGATACCGAGACGGTCCTGCGGCAGCTGCGCCCGCGCTACTACGTGAAGGGGAGCGACTGGCGCGAACGCGGCCTGCCGCCCGAGCAGGCCGTCATCTGCCGCGAACACGGCATCGAGATCGTGTACCTGGACACCGTGCTCGACTCGTCGAGCCGGCTTCTACAACAGTACACGCAGGAGCAGCAGAATCAACAATGACCATCACCGAGTTCGAAGCCGCCGTCTTCGCGCAGAAACCCACGGGGCAGCAGCACTACGACGAGAACTACTGGCTGGGGGAGTGGCGTGCCGGCGACAACAACTACTCGCTGGAGACGCGCCGCCGCATCGAGGCAAAGAACCCGCAGCTCATCAAAGACGTGTTCCAGCCGACGCGCGTCATCGACCTCGGGTGCGGTCCCGGCGCGCTGATGCACCTGCTGCACGAGCTTGGCATCGAGGCCGACGGCATCGACTACAACGAGATGAGCCTCCAGCTGGCGACACCAGAGGTCAGGGATCGCATCGTCATCGGCGACGCGGGCGACGCCTCGATCAAGATCAAGGAGGGCGTCTCGTACGACCTCGTCATCTGCCGCGAGGTGCTGGAACACCTGACGGTCCTCGAGGTGAAAAGGGCGGTGGCCAACATGGTGCGCCTGACCTCGAAGTTCATCTACGTGACGACGCGGTTTCACCCGAACCCGCCGACGCTGCTCGACTTCAACACCAGCGACGACCTCGATCCGTCGCACATCACGCTGCTCAACAAAGACATGCTGCGGCTGATGTTCGTGCTCGAGGGCTGCCGCTCGCGGCCGGATCTCGAGGCGCGCATGGACTGGGGCAAGAAGGGGCGCGTCCTGGTGCTGGAGAAGGTCTGACTCGGCGCGCAGAAAGGCTCGTCCTCTACGGCTCGGCGCTGGCGGCGACCGCGTGGTGGTTCTGGAGCGCGCTGCTCCGGATGACCGACAAGGGAGATTTCCCCGCCCACATCCGCTTCGCCGAGGACATGGTGCGGTCGGGCACCATCGTGATCCCGCACTTCGGCTATCAGCTGGCCGTGATCGGCGCCCACACCCTGCACCCATCAGCCGGGTGGCCGGTGGCCGCTTTCTGGGTGACGCTGGCGGGGCAGGTGGCCACGGCGGCCATTCTGACGCGGTGGATGGTCAGCGCCGTCTCCGACCGGCATCCAGGTGTGCGCCTCCTCGTGGCAGCGCTGGTTCCAGTTGCGCTGCTCGTCGCGCAGCCGCTCCAGCCGATTGGGCCGGGGCTCAGAGACCAGTGGCTGTTCGGATACTTCCCACCCAACCAGTACCACAATCCCACCACGCTGCTGTCGAAGCCGTTCGCGCTCGCGATTTTTTCCTTCGCCGCGCTCGCGGTATCGGGCGTCGCTCCCGCCGCCGGCCGCCCGATGCGCGGCGGGCTTGGTTGGACGGTGCTCGTGACCATGGCTGGCCTCGTGAAGCCGAGCTTCCTGATGGCATTTCTCCCGGCTGTCTTCGCCGCTGCTCTGGTCGAGTGGCGGCGCGCACGCTGGGCCGCCATCGTCGCTGCCATGGTCGTGCCGACAGTGCTGCTGCTCGTCGCGCAGTATGGGCTCCGCTATGTCGTTCAGGCGGACAATGGTGTCAGCGTTGCCCTGGCCCCGCTGCGGGTGATCGGCCTCTATTCGGCGGTCGACGCGGAGACTCTCGTCACGAAATGTCTGGCCTCGATCGCGTTTCCGCTGGCCGTCACGCTTCTCTTTCCCGTGGCCGCCGCGCGTGACCTCCGCCTGAAGCTGGCCTGGATGACGTTTGTCGTCGGGGCGTTGTATGGCTACCTCTTGTCCGAAGCGGGGGCCGACGAAGCGGCCGGCAACTTCCTCTGGTCGGGACAGCTGGCGAACTTCCTCCTGTTCGCGGTGTCGGCTGAGTTCCTCCTGCGGCAGCGCACCTCTGTCCCGGATACCGCGCATTTTGCGGTGTCGGCAACAGCCCGCACGGCAGCATGCTTTGCCATCCTCGCGTGGCATGCCGTGAGCGGCGTCCAGCACCTGCAGCGGAGCTGGCTCGCATGACGGGCTCGCGCCTGCCGCCGGGCGTGTGGATCGCGGCCGCCGCCGCCTTCGCCGTCACCGCGCTCTACCGGTTCAACCTGCTCGGCGGCCAGCTGGCCGGCTTCGAAAACGACGAGTTCCTGGTGATCTCGCGGGCGACGGCGATGCTGCACGGCGAGCTGCCGTCGCGCGATTTCGTCGATCCCGGCTATCCGCTCGCCTACGTGGCCTCGGCCGCGGCCATGTGGACGACCTCCGGCACGCTGTTCGGACACGCGCTGCTGTCGGTGCTGATGCTGGCGCTGGGCGCGGCTCTGACGTTGCTCGTCGCCGTGCGCGCGTCGGGATCGCTGACGGTCGGCGCGCTGGCGGCGCTGGTGCAGCTGGCGCTCGGGCCGCGCTTCTACAACTACCCGAAGATCGTCCTCTACGCGCTCGCGGTGCTGGCGTGGTGGGCCTGCGTCCGGGCGCCGGGGACGGGCCGCCTCGTGGCGCTCGGCGTGCTCACCGCCGTGGCGTTCCTGTTTCGCCACGACCACGGGCTCTATATCGGCATCGGCACCGCCGTGCTGCTGGCGGTCACGGCACGCGACGCTGGTCTCGCCGCGACGGCGCGTGCGGCGGCGGTGTACGGCGGCACGACGCTGCTGTGCCTGGCGCCGTACCTCGGGTTCCTGCAGCTGCAGGGCGGGGTCCTCGAGCATGTACGCGTCGGCACCGAGTTCAGCCGCGTCGACCGCGCCCGCACGCAATTGCGGCCGCCGTCGTTCCGCTTCGATCTGGGCCGGCGGCTGATCGAGGTCGACGACGCGGCCCCGTTGCCGCGGCCGCGCATCAAGGTGCGATGGCAGCAGCCGCTGCCGCTGGGAGCCGCGGAGACGTTTGCCCGCGCCTACAAGCTGCGGCCGCGGGGATCGTCGAGCGGCGCCGGAGGGGAGTTCGAAGTCACCGACGAATCGCCGGACACCCTGCGCCGCCTGGCCGCCGATCCGGTAGTGGCCGACACGCAGAACATCGATCGCCGGGCGTGGCGAATCGTCGAGCGGCCCGCACCGGGCGCGTGGTTCGAGCTGGTGCGGTCGCTGCCGCTGCTGCGGACGCGTCTCGCGCCCGGCCTGCTCACACGGGAGAACGCGGTGCCGTTCGTCTACTACCTGTTCCTCGCGCTGCCGTTTGCCACCGCGGCGGTGGCGGTGGCGGCCGTACTGCGCCGCAACGACGCCGCTGCCTGGCTCGACGTCTACCGGCTGGCCCCGGTGGTGGCGGTGATGGTGCTGCTGAACGGCTGGTTCCTGCGCGGCACGCTGCCGATCCGGCTGGCGGACGTGTCGGTGCTGGCGGTGGTGCTCGGCGCCTGGCTGCTCGCCGCGGCGGCGTCTTCTGTGCGCGGGCGCGGATGGGCCACGCGGATCTGCGTTGCGATGGCGCTCGTGGCCGTGGCGCTGACGACCGTTGGAAGCGCGATGTCGATCGGCGTCGTGATTCCGAACCTGCGCACCGCGACCGACGGCCGCGGACCGGCCGGCGTGGCGGGACGGGCGGAGGAGATCGCACGGCTCCTCAGGACGCCGGGTCCGGAGCTGGCGGCCGGAAGCGGCGCATCGCCGTCGATGCGGCTGGCCGATTACGTGCACCGCTGCACGCAGCCGTCCGACCGCGTGCTCGTCGCGGCCTACATGCCCCAGGTCTTCTACTTCGCGGATCGCGGCTTTGCCGGCGGCCACGTCGACGTGCGCGCCGGGTATCTCGCCGACGAGCGCGACCAGCGCGCGGCGGTCGCGGTCATGGCGCGGCAGCCCGTGCCGCTGGTCGTGACCGAACCCCGGGCGGTGTTCGAGACGCGCTACCGCAACGAGTCGCCCATTCTCGTCGGCTATCTCGACGAGGCGTACCTGGATGCCGGCGACCATGACTTCGGCGGCGAGTCGTACCGCGTGCTCGTGCGCAAGGCCGACGCGTCGCGGGCGACGAGGCGGAATGGCCTGCCGTGTTTCCCATGAGACGCCCCGGCCTCCGATGACGGTCAGCAATCTGCCGCTCGCGGCCGGCAATCTCGCCCGCGCGGCCTGGAACCTTGCGGCCAAACGCTACCGCTCGCTGCGGCAGCGTTTCCGTCGCGCGTCGAAGCAGTCGCGAGAGGCGGGCAAGGGGCTGCGCGCCGGCGCCCGCGGCATGGTCGCGGCCGGCCGCGATGCCGGCCGGCACGCCTATACGGGGACCGTGCGGACGTCGCGCTACTGGGAGCGCGTGCGCGCCCGCACCGTGCCGAAGTTGCGGCGTGAGCTGGCCGTGCGCGGCGATCTCTGGCGGGCCGCCGGAGGCCGCGGTCCGATCGTCGTCGGCCCGTGGCTCTCGGAGGTCGGCTACGAGGTGCTCTACTGGGTGCCGTTCCTCCGCTGGTTCGCCGACCACTACGGCGTCTCGCCCGACCGGCTGGTAGTGGTGTCGCGCGGCGGCGTCGGCGGCTGGTACGCGGACGTCGCGCACCGCTACGTCGAGCTGCTCGACCTCTTCGATCCGGCCGACTTCGCCGCCCGCAACGCCGCCCGCCAGCAGCGCGGCGAACAGAAACAGCACGCGCCGTCGGCGTTCGACGACGAGATCATGGCCAAGGTCCGCGCCGGTCCGGGCCTGGAGCACGCGGCCATCTGCCACCCGTCCTCGATGTTCCGGCTGCTGCGCCCGTTCTGGCTGGGCAACGACTCGCTGGAGTATCTGCTCCAGCACATGAAATACGCGCAGATCGGGCCGTCGCCGCTGCCGCTGCCGGCGCTGCCCGAACGCTTCACCGCGGTGAAGTTCTACACCGGCATGGCGCTGCCCGACACCGACGCCACGCGGCGTTCGCTCCGGGCGATTGTCGAGCGCGTCGCCGCCCTCGGGCCCGTGGTGCTGCTCGACACCGGGCTGGCGCTCGACGAGCACCAGGACTATTTATTCGACGGCATCGTCAACGTCACCCGCATGGGGCCGCATCTGACGCCGCACACCAACCTGGGCGTGCAGACCGAGATCATCCGCCGCGCCGATCGTTTCGTCGGCACCTGCGGCAGCCTGGCGTGGCTGGCGCCGATGCTCGGCACCGACACGCTGGCGATCTACCAGGACGATCACCTGTTGACGTCGCATCTGTATGCGGCGCGGCACGCCTACTCCACGATGAAGGCCGCGCGTTTCACGGCGCTCGATCTCGGGGCCGCTTCGGTGCTTCCCGGATGGCTGTGACGGCGCCTTCCGCGCCCGCCGGTCCTGACGCCTCGCGCTGGACGGGGCTGTCCTACGCCTACGCGGCGCTGGTGATCGCCGGTTTCGGCTACGCGCTCGTCGATCTGCCGGTGCAGGTGAGCGACAGCTACGGCAACCTCGTCAAGGCGTCCTCGGGCACGCTTGGCGGCCTGGTGGCGGGGGAGTTCCACCAGGCGGGCTACCTCCGGCCCTTCCTGTGGGGCCAGCTGCGCGTCGTGATGGATCTGTCCGGCGGCCGCTACTACGAGTGGTTCCGCGCCTGGCACGTGGGGCAACTGGCCCTGCTCACGCTGCTGTTCGTGCACATCGTGCGCCCACGCCGCTGGGCCGAGGCGATGGCGCTGCCGGTCGGGCTCGCGGCGCTCGTGGGGATGCACACGTTCGCGGGAACGATCCGCGAAGCGTTCCCCATCAACACGTTCATGACCGTGCTCCTGTGCTGTCTGGCCGCCGCCGATCTGGCGCTGGGGCCGACGCGATGGTGGCGCGACGTGGCGGGTGCCGTGCTCTCGATCGCCGCCGCGCTCACGGTGGAGAGCGGGCTGCTGGTGCCGGTGATCTTCGTCGCGGCTCGTATCGCCGGGGCGCGCGGGCTGTCGGGCTGGGGGATCGCCACGCAGTTCGCGCTCGTCGCCGGCTACTTCGTGCTGCGCTTCCTGGTGCTCCACGTCGGGTCGCCACAGCTCCAGGAGCGCAGCTCCGGCTTCGGATTCGCGATGCTCGATCCCGCCGATCTCATCGCCCGCTTCGGCGGCAACCCGCTGCCGTTCTACGCGTACAACGTCGGGTCGTCGCTCCTCTCGGTGTTCCTGTCGGAGCCGCGCGGCGGGCTGTGGGTGGCCACCCGCACGCTCATGGCCGGCACGTGGTCGTCGCCGGCCACGCTCAATCTCGTGGCGTCGCTCCTGGCGTCGTCGCTGGTGGTGCGCTACGCGTGGGTACGGCGGCGCGAGTGGTGGACACGCCGTACCGATCGCGGCGACCAGATCGTGCTCGTGTTCCTGGCCGTGACGCTCGCCAACGCGGTCATCAGCTACGCCTACACCAAGGACGTGATTCTCAGCCCGGCCGGCGTCTTCTTCGCGCTCGCGCTCACCGTCTCGGTGGCACACCTGCTCGAGACGGCGCGTGGCGGGCGCCCCTTCGGTGCGGCGGTCGCCGGCGTGCTGCTGCTCGCGCTGTCCACCGCGTGGGGCGGCCGCGTGGTCGGTTCTTACCTGGGTCTGCGGCACTCGGCGGCCGTGATGCGGCAGGAATGGGGCTACATCGATCAGCTGCTCGCCCGCGAGTCGAACGCCGACACCAGCGCGGTGGCCGTGCGGCTGAAGCGCCAGCTGCAGGACGATGCCGTGCGGCGGCACCCGGTGCGGCCGGCGCTGCGCGGCGACTGGGTGGAGTGGTTCCAGGAATGAGCGGCCGCTGGCGCGGGTGGGGGCTCGGCGTCGCCGCGAGCGCGCCGCTCGTGGCCGTCACGGTGGCGTCGCTGGCCTTTGCCGCGCGCGAGCTCGCGGGCGACACGCCCTCCTCGTGGGGTGCGATGCAGAACGTGGCCGAGGCGGCGGCGATGGGGCAGTCGTCGGAGATCCTGCGGCTGTTGCGCGACGGGCAGGACCCTCGGCGCGTGTGGCCGGTGCGCCCTGAGATCATTTCGTCGACGATCACGCGCGTGACGGCGCTCGAGGCGGCGGTGTGGAGCCGGCGGGGGCAGGAGATGGAGCTCTTCGATCGCGAAGGCGCCATTCCCGATGCGGCGCTGCGCCACGAGCTTGCGTGCCTGGCGGCGGATATCTTGGCGCAGGAGGTGGTGGCGTATCTCTCGCCCGGCAAGACGCCAGAGTGCGAAGCTGGCGCCACCATGGCGCGGGTGCTCGCGCGGCCGGGGTCATGAGGGCAGGCGGGTGATCGGGTGAGCGCGGAGGATCTGGCGCGAAATCTCAGCCTGAAGGCGCTGCGCCGGCTGCAGTCGGCGCACAAGCCGCTCGTGCGCCACCTGCGCCGCCGTGAGCGCGCCCGCGAACACGCGGCGTTCCGTCGGGAGGTCGCCGATGTCGAACGCGAGCTGGCGTCGATCGCGGCTGACCCCCGTCCCATCGTCGTCGGGCCGTGGCTCGCCGAGGTCGGATACGAGGTGCTCTACTGGATCCCGTTCCTGCGCTGGTTCGTCGATGCCCACGGCATCGCTCGCGACCGTCTGATCGTGGTGTCGCGTGGCGGCATGGAGACGATGTACGGCGAGCTGGCGAGCCGTTACGTCGACATCTTCGACGTCATGACGCCGCAGGAATTCGCGGAGGCGAACGCGCGTCGGCAGACCGAGCGCGAAGGAGGCGGCCGCAAGCAGACCGGCACGAGCGAGCTCGAGGCCCGGCTCCTGGGTCGCGTGATGCAGCACCTGTCGCTGCCCGACAGTGGAGTCTGCAGCCCGGCACACCTTTTCAAGATGTTCCGGAACGTCTGGCACGGCAACCTGCCGGTGGACGTCTTCACGACGCACACGCGCTATGTCACGAAGCGGCTGGACACCGCGCCATTTCCCGGAATTCCCGCCGACTTCATTGCCGTGAAGCTGTACGCGGGGCCGGCGTTGACCACGGCGGACGCCACCCGGGCGGCCGCGCGGGCGCTGATCGAGCAGGCGGCGCGGGTGGCGCCGGTGGTGCTGCTCGAAACCGAGCTCGGCCTCGACGAGCATCGCGACTTCGACTTGCGCGGAATACCCAACGTGACGAGCGCCGGGACGCTGATGCAGCCGCGCACCAATCTGAGCGTGCAGCTCTCGCTCATCGCACGCTCGCGCTTCTTCCTCGGCACCTGCGGCGGCCTGGCGTGGGTGGCGCCGTTCCTCGGCATCCCGACGGTGGCGGTGTACGACAACGACGCGATGCTGTTGCCGCACCTGCTGCTGGCCCGACAGGCGGGCCACGCGGCCGGTGCCGCCGAGTTCGCGCCGCTCGATCTGCGCGCCGTCGATCGCGTGGGGCTGCTGGCGGGCGGCTCGGGAGCGGGGAACGCTCAGATAGAATGATGGGCGCACTCGCGCGGCCCCAACGACTTCGTGGAGCACAGATGCCCGTAGCCGACAGCGTGACGCTCGAAGAAGGAGTCGTCATCTTCCACCGCGACCTGGTGAACCTGTACGGGTGCCACGTCGGCGCCGGCTCGAAGATCGGCGCGTTCGTCGAGATCCAGAAGGGGGCCACGATCGGGCGCCGCTGCAAGATTTCGTCGCACAGCTTCGTCTGCGAGGGCGTCACGATCGAGGACGACGTGTTCGTCGGCCACGGCGTGATGTTCATCAACGATCCCTATCCGCGAGCCACGGCCGATGGCCGCCTCCAGACCGAGGCCGACTGGACGGTGGTGCCCACTCGCGTCTGCCGCGGCGCCTCGATCGGCAGCGGGGCCGCCATTCTGTGCGGCGTCACTATAGGCGAGCGCGCTTTGGTGGGCGCCGGTGCGGTGGTGACGCGCGACGTCCCCGCCGACGCCACCGTCGCGGGTGTGCCGGCGCGCATGCTGGTGCGGAGCCGGCGGGACGGAACCGTGGAGGCATGATCGGCATCGGTGTCATCGGCTACGGCTACTGGGGGCCGAATCTCGTCCGCAACTTCGCCGAGTGCCAGGGCGCCGTGGTCCGGATGGTGTGCGATCTGCGGCCGGAGCAGCTCCAGAAGATCGAGCGCCGCTTCCCCGGCGTGCGGGTCACCACGGCGCCCGCCGACGTGTGGAACGACGCCGCGGTGGATGCCGTGGTCATCGCGACCCCGGTCGATCGGCATTTCGAGCTCGCGATGGCGTCGCTGCGCGCCGGCAAGCACGTGCTGGTCGAAAAGCCGATGACCTCCACCAGCGAGCAGGCGAGCCGTCTGATCGACGAAGCGGCGGCGCGGCGTCTCGTGCTGATGGTGGACCACACCTTCGTCTACACCGGCGCGGTCCGCAAGATGCGCGAGCTGACCGAGACGGGCGAGCTCGGCGACATCTATTACTACGACTCGGTCCGCATCAACCTCGGGCTCTTCCAGCACGACGTCAACGTGTTGTGGGATCTGGCGGTGCACGACCTGTCGATCATGGACTTCGTGCTGAAGAAGCAGCCGGTGGCGGTGTCGGCCACCGGGCTCGCGCACGTGCCGGGGCGCCCCGAGAACATCGCCTACATGACGATGTTCTTCGACGGCAGCCTGATCGCGCACGTGCACGCCAACTGGCTCTCGCCGGTCAAGGTGCGGCGGACGCTGCTCGGCGGCAGCCGCCGCATGGTGGTGTTCGACGATCTCGAGGCGAGCGAGAAGATCAAGGTCTACGACCGCGGCATCTCGCTCAACCCCAGCGCGGAGAGCGTGTATCAGATGCTCATCGGCTATCGGGCCGGCGACATGTGGGCGCCGCAGCTCGCCGTGTCCGAGGCGTTGAGCGTCGAGGCGGCGCATTTCGTCGCTTGTATCGGTGACGGCGCCACGCCGGCGACCGACGGCGAGGCCGGCCTGCACGTCGTGCGGCTGCTCGAGGCGGCCACCGAGTCGATGGCCCATCAGGGGCGGCTGGTGCCGCTCGGGAGCGCGGTGCACTCATGATTCCGTTCGTGGATTTGCAGGCGCAGTACCGCGCCCTGAAGCCCGAGATCGACGCGGCGGTGTTGAAGGTGTTCGAACAGGCGGCGTTCATCCTGGGTCCCGCGGTGGCGTCGTTCGAGAAGGACTTCGCGGCCTTCTGCGGCACCCGGGAGGCGGTGGGGGTGAACAGCGGCACGAGCGCGCTGCATCTGGCGCTGCTCGCGGCCGGCGTCGGCCCCGGCGACGAGGTGATCACGGTGCCGTATACGTTCGTCGCGACGGTGGCGGCGATCGAATACGCGGGTGCGAAGCCGGTGCTGGTGGACGTGGAGCCCGATTACTGGACGATGGATCCGGCCCGGCTCGAAGCCGCCATCACGCCGCGCACCAGGGCCATCATGCCGGTACACCTGTACGGACAGCCGGCCGACATGGATCCGATCCTCGCGATCGCGCGCCGGCACGGCATCCCGGTTATCGAGGACGCGGCGCAGGCGCACGGCTCCAAGTACAAGGGGCGCCCGTGCGGGTCGATGGGGCTTCTGGGCTGCTTCAGCTTCTATCCGGGCAAGAATCTCGGCGCCTACGGCGAGGGCGGCGCCGTGGTCACCGACGATCCGGCGCTCGCCGCGCGCATCCGCCTGCTGCGCGCGTGGGGCGAGGAAGTGCGCTACGAGCACAAATTCAAGGCGTTCAACTACCGGATGGATGGCGTGCAGGGTGCGGTGCTCGGCGTCAAGCTCCGCCACCTCGACGCGTGGACCGAAGCCCGGCGCGCCAACGCGGCGGAATACGCGCGCCAGCTCGCCGGTACTGCGGTCCTCCCGCCGGTCGAACGCCCGGGCTGCCGCCACGTCTATCACCTCTATCCGGTGCGCCTGGCGCAGCGCGACACCTGGCGCGCGGCGCTCGGGGAAGTCGGCATCCAGACCGGCGTGCACTATCCGATTCCGGTACATCTCCAGCCGGCCTACCAGGATCTCGGCTACAAGGCCGGCGACTTCCCGGTCTCCGAACGCGTGGCCGGCGACGTGTTGTCGCTGCCGATGTTCCCCGAGCTGACCGCCGCGCAGATCGGCACCGTCGCCGGGCTGCTGAAGGCCGGGCTGCCGGCAGGATCGACTGCCTGAAGATGTCGGGAGAGGGCTCGGGTGGTGATGGCGTTGCGCGCGTGGTGCCGGCCGTGCATGGCCGCCAGATCACGACGCTCGATCCCCCCGACGAACTGGAGCTGGCCGACCGGCTGCGGCGCGAGCACTCGCGCGACGAGCTGCTGGACCTCGCCGCCGCGCACGCGCTTGGCGACAACGAGCGCGACGCGCGCATGCGCCGGGCGGTATGGCGGGCGCTGGCGAAGCGCTTCGGACACGGCGTGCGCGTCGGCCGCGGCGCGATGGCGCGGCATCCCGAGACCTTCGAAATCGGCGACGGCGTCGTGATCGGCGAGCAGGCGTTCATCCAGGGCCGCTTCGACGGCCGCTGCGTCATCGGCGACCGCTGCTGGCTCGGGCCGCACAGCTACTTCGACGCCCGCGATCTGGTGCTCGAGGAGGCGGTGGGGTGGGGACCGGGCGCCAAGGTGCTCGGGTCGCAGCACACGGGCGTGCCGGCCGACGTGCCGATCATCGAGACCGACCTGCAGATCGAACCGGTGCGCGTGGCGGCCTGGGCCGACATCGGCGTGAACGCCGTGCTGCTGCCTGGCGTGACGGTGGGAAAGGGCGCCATTGTCGGCGCCGGGGCGGTCGTGACCACAGACGTCCCCGCGTTCGCGATCGTCGCCGGCGTGCCGGCGCGGTTCGTCCGCTGGCGTGACGGGCACGAACCAGGCGAGAAAGAGACGGATGTCTGAGGCGGGGCGCTCGACCATCGTCGTGACCGGCGGCGCGGGGTTCATCGGATCGGAGCTGGTGCGGCAGCTGGCCACGCGCGGCGATCGCGTCGTGGTGATCGACAACCTCGTGAACGGAAAACGCGACAATCTCGCCGGCGTGCTCTCCGATCGCGTGACGCTGCTGGAGAAGGACATCCGCGATTCCGGCGCGGTGGCGCCGCACCTGCGCGAGGCAAGCGTCGTCTACCACCTCGCCTGCCTGGGCGTCCGCCACTCGGTGCACTCGCCGCGCGAGAACCACGACGTCAACGCGACCGCCACGCTGCAGCTGCTCGGCGCCAGCCGAGAAGCCGGCGTGCCGCGCTTCGTCTACGTCTCCAGCTCCGAGGTGTACGGCACGGCGCGCTGGGTGCCGATGACGGAGGAGCACCCGACGTTTCCCTCCACCGTCTACGGCGGCTCGAAGCTGGCGGGCGAGTGCTACGCGCGCGCGTATTTCGAAACCTACGGCTATCCCACCGTGGTCGTGCGGCCGTTCAATACCTTCGGCCCGCGCTCGCACCACGAGGGCGACAGCGGCGAGGTGATTCCGAAGTTCCTGCTGCGCTGCCTGGCGGGGCGGCCGATGATCGCGTTCGGCGACGGCACGCAGACGCGCGACTTCACGTTCGTGAGCGACAGCGCCGCGGGCATCATTCAGGCGGGCGAGGAGCCGCGCGCGATCGGCCAGACGATCAATCTGGGCAGCGGCCGCGAGGTGACGATCAACGAGCTGGCGCGGCAGGTGGCCGCGGTGGCGGGCCGGCCCGACGCGGCGATCGAGCACGATCGGCCGCGGCCGGGCGACGTGCTCCGCCTGTGTGCGGACATGTCACGGGCGCAGGCGCTGCTCGGCTACACGGCCCGTACGTCGCTCGAGGACGGGCTGCGCGCGCTGCTGGCGTGGTACCAGTCGCAGCCGGCGACGCCCGAGCAGCTGCTCGAACGGGAAACGGTTCGCAACTGGACCCGATGATTCCCATTGCCCGCCCCGTGCTCGGCGAACCCGAGGCCGACGCCGCGCGCCGGGCCATCCTGTCGGGGTGGGTGACGCAGGGGCCCGAGGTGGCGGCCTTCGAGGAGGAGTTTGCGGCCGCCGTCGGCGCCCCCCACGCGTGCGCGGTGTCGAGCTGCACCACCGCGCTGCACCTGGCGCTGCTGGCCGCCGGCGTGGCGCCGGGGGACGAAGTGGTCACCGTCAGCCACTCGTTCATCGCCACCGCGAACGCCATCCGCTACTGCGGCGCCGTGCCGGTGTTCGTGGACGTCGAGCTGGACACGTTCAACATCGACCCGGCGCTGGTCGAGGCGGCGCTGTCGCCGCGCACCAGGGCCCTGCTCCTGGTGCATCAGCTCGGGATGCCGTGTGACCTCTCGCGCCTGCTGGCCCTGGCGCACGCGCGGTCCATCCCGGTGATCGAAGACGCCGCCTGCGCGATCGGCAGCGAGATCGTATGGGACGGCGGGTGGCAGCGCATCGGGCGGCCGCACGGCGACCTGGCGTGCTTCTCGTTCCACCCGCGCAAGCTGCTCTCCACCGGCGACGGCGGCATGATCGTCACCGCCAACGCCGAGACCGACACCCGACTGCGCCGGCTCCGCCAGCACGGCATGAGCGTACCGGATACCGTGCGTCACGCGTCCGCGCAGGTCGTCTTCGAGGATTACCCGACGGTCGGCTTCAACTATCGGATGACGGACATCCAGGCGGCGATCGGCCGCGAGCAGCTGCGGCGGCTGCCGGCGATCGTCGAGCGGCGGCGCACGCTGGCGGCGCGCTACCACGCGGCGCTGGCCGGCCACCCGCGCGTCATCGTGCCGCACGAGCCGGCCTGGGCGCGCAGCAACTGGCAGACCTACGCAGTGCGCCTGCGCGGCGCCGATCAACGGTTGGTGATGCAGCGCATGCTCGATGACGGCGTCGCCACGCGCCGGGGGGTGATGAACGCGCACCTCGAGGCCGCCTACCCGCCGGGCACCTGGAGGGCCGCGGGCTCGCTGGCGCGCTCCGAGGAAGCGCAGACCACGGCCGTGGCGCTGCCGCTCTTCCATCAGATGACCGACGAGGAACAGGCCCGCGTCGTGAGCTCGCTCACCTGCGCGCTCGGCGGCTGACCGCGCATGCTCTCGATCATCACTCCCGCGTTCAACGAAGCCTCGAACCTCGAGGCCATGCGGGCGCGGCTGGCCGCGGCGCTCGCGGGGACGGTGGGCGACGACTGGGAGTGGCTGGTGATCGACGACCACTCGGCCGACGCCACCTTCGACATCCTCGCCCGTCTCGCGCAGGCCGATTCCCGCATTCGCGGCCTCCGCTTGAGCCGCAACTCCGGCTCTCACACGGCGATCAGCTGCGGGCTGCACCACGCGAACGGCGACGCCGCGGTGATGCTCGCCGGCGACCTGCAGGACCCGCCCGAGCTGTTGCAGTCGCTGCTCGACCGCTGGCGCCAGGGAGCGCAGGTGGTGTGGGCGTCGCGCCGCGTGCAGCCGGGCACCGGCGCGCACCTCGGCTTTGCCGCCGTCTACTACTGGATCATGCGCAACGTCGTGGGCATGACCGGCATGCCGGCGCGCGGTGCCGACGTGTTCCTGGTGGACCGTGCGGTCATCGACGCGTTCCGCCGGTTTCCCGAGCGGCACGCCAGCGTCTTCGCGCTCATCACCTGGATGGGATTCCGCCAGGATTACGTCGAGTACGAGAAGCAGCCGCGCGCCGGCGGCAGGTCGGGCTGGACCCGCGCGAAGAAGATCAAGCTGGTGATCGACTCGGTGACCGGCTTCAGCGCAGCGCCGCTGCGCGCCTGCACCTATGGCGGGCTGGCGGCGCTGGGTCTGGCGGTGCTGCTGGCGGGGTTCGGCCTGACGCGCTGGATGCGCACCGGAAGCGGCAACCTGACGCTCCTCGTGTCGGCGATGTCGGCGTTCACCGGCGTGCAGCTCCTGGCGCTCGGCGTCGTCGGTGAATACCTGTGGCGCGCGCTCGAGGAATCGCGTGGCCGGCCGGCCTACCTGGTGGAAGCCGCCACGCCGCCCCCGGCTGCGCGGGGGGGCGATGCCGGGTAAGCGTGGACCTGGCGGCGGCCGCCCCGGCGGCTGGCGTCCGCGGCTCACCACCACGGGCATCGTGGCCGCGCTCCTCTTCCTTTTCGTCGCCAGCTACCGCTTCAACACGCTCGGCGGAGCCTTGGGCGGTTTCGACAACGATCACTTCGTCCACCTCGCGCAGGCCTGGCAGGTGGAAGCGGGCGAGCAGCCGCTGCGCGACTTCCTCGACTCGGGGCTGCAGGGCGCGCGGCCGTCGCTCACCTACGAGCTGTCGGCCCTCGCGCAGCGCCTCGGCGGCCGCACGCTGCGCTCGGAAGCGTGGCTCACCGTCATCGGCGTCGCCGCGGCAGCGGCGCTCACCTTCGTGGCCGGCGCCGCGATCGTGCCCTGGCCGGTGGCGCTCGTCACGGCCGTGCTCGCCGCCCTGCTGTCGCCGAAGCTGTACGGCTATCCCAAGGTGCTGGCGCTGGCGACGATCAGCCTGCTGGTCATCCGCTACTCGCGCACGCCCCGCTGGTGGCGGATCGCCGCCATGGCGGCCACGACCGCCGTCGCGTTCCTCTTCCGGCACGACTACGCGATCTACTGCGGCATCGCGGCGCTGACGGTGCTGGGGTGCAGCGGCCCGTCTTCGGGATGGGTACGGCTGGGACGTGCCGCCGCCTACGCGGCCATCACGCTGCTGCTCCTCGCGCCGTCGCTCTACTGGGTCGAGCGTCACGCCGGGCTCGTCGCCTACGTTCAGAACGCGCGCAGTATGAGCGCCCGCGAGGCGCAGCGCACCACGCTCGACTGGCCGGTGCCCGACATCCACGTCTCCGAGCCGGTGCGCGCCAACTTCGAGCGCGAGGCCAATTCGGAGGCGTGGATCTACTACCTGTTCGTGGCGCTCGGATGGCTGGCGGCGCTCGCCGCCGCGGTCCGGATGCGTCGCGGAGCCGACGAGCGCGACGCGGCCATGCTGGCCATCGGGCTCATGACGATCCCGCTGTCGCTGTTCTTCCTGCGCGGCAGTCTCGAAGCGCGGTTTGGCGACATGGGGCCGCCGGCGGCGATTCTGGCCGCCTGGTTCTGCGCGATTGCCGTCGAAGGCGGGCACCGCGGCCTCGGCCGCCGCGCCGCGGCGGCGCTCCTGGCGGCCGCCGTACTGGGGGGCACCGCCTTGTCGATCTGGTCGCTGCAGTCGGTGCGCACCGAGCTGCTGCGTGCCGGGCTGCTGACGTCGCCGGTCGCCGTCATCACCCAGTTCATCCGCGTGTCGCTGGAGCTGGCCGGACTGCCCGAGGGGCTGCGCCGTCAAGACGCGACGAGCCCGAGCGGCCGCGCGGCGGCCTACCTTCACGACTGTACGGCGCCCTCCGACCGGATCATGGTCGTCTCGTATGCGCCCGAGGTGGGGGGCCTGTCCGGCCGTCTCTTCGGCGGCGGCCGGGCCACGTTCCTGCCGGGGTTCTACGAGGACGAGCGGTATTCGCGTTTTCTGATGGCCCGGCTCGGGCGCGAATCGGTGCCGATCGTCCTGGCCGAGGACGAGCCCTACTACGCGGCGTATCCGCTGCTGGCTCCGTATCTTCGCGACGTCTACGTCGAGCAGGGGCGCGTGGAGATCGACGGCGGCCGCACCCTACGGGTGCTCACGAAACGGGGCCTGGTGAGCCGGCCGTACGGCCCCGCCATGCTGCCGTGCTTCGGCGACGCCAAGGGCCCTGGGGACGGGCTGAGTCAGTTAAGATGAGTGGCACCTGATGATCGATTGTATTGCCGGGTACCACCTCAATCCCTGGACCTGTGGCATCGCCAAGTTCAATGCCATCCTCGCCAAACATCTCGACGTCAACGTCGTGGGCATCCGGGCGGTCGAGCTCGGCAACTTCGAGCGTCCGCTGCTGTCCGTGAAGCTCTCCGAGTTCGATGCACGCGATGCCGAGGACCTCGACCTCTGGGCCTCGGCGCACCAGGGGCAGTTCGAGCTCTTCCTCCATGCCTTCGAGGACACGCCGATCGAGCAGCGCCTGGTCGCGTCGGCCGCTCGCGTCTACGTGGGCAACACGGAGCTCTTTCACACCTTGCGGCACGCGCGGCCGGATGTCGAAGAGCTGTTCTGTCCCGGCACCATCCTCAATCCGCAGCGCTTCATGCGCACCGACATCTCGGTGTTCACGTTCGGGATGGCGCACAAGATCCGGGTGCCGCTCTACCGGCGGCTGCAGGAGCTGCTCGAGGCGACCGGGTTGACCTACTCGGTCTACGTGTCGACCGCGCTGCACGAGAACACCAGCTTCGACGGCTCGTTCGTGGTCACCTTCGAGGAACTGCAGTCGATCTTCAACGGCAACGTCTACTTCATGGGGTATCTGTCGGACACGGCGGTGTTCAACCACCTGCTCGACAGCACCTATCTCGCCGCCTTCTTCGAGAAGGGGCTGCGCGCCAACAACACCACGGTGAACGCGGCGATGGAGTGCGGCTGCACGGTGATCACCAATCTGGACGAACACTCGCCGGCCGGCCTCGCGCACATGGCCAGCGTGATCGACATCAATCAGTGCGACCGGCTACCCACCGCCGAGGAGAGCGGGCGCATCGGGCGGGCGGCCCGCGACGTCGCCCTGGGACAATACGGCTGGGACCGTCTGGTCTCGCAGCTGCGTGCCGTCGCGCCCGCGGGTGCTCGGGCGACGGCATCGGGCGGCCTCGACGCCGCCGGGAGACGACAGTGGCAGGTACGATGAAAATCGGCACGCACGAGATTGGCGATACGACGCACTGCTACGTGATTGCCGAGATCGGGCACAACCATCAGGGCAGCCTGGAGAAGGCGCGCGAGCTGTTCAAGGAAGCCAAGCTGGCCGGCGCCAACGCCGTCAAGCTCCAGAAGCGGAACAACCGCGGACTCTACACGCGCGCCGCCTACAACAAGCCGTACGACAACGAGAACAGCTTCGGCGCCACCTACGGGGAGCACCGCGAGTTCCTCGAGTTCGAGCGGGACGAGTACACCGCGCTGCAGGCGTACGCGCGCGAGCTCGGCGTCGACTTCTTCGCCACCGCGTTCGACCTGCAGAGCGCCGACTTCCTGCAGTCGCTCGACGTGCCGGCGTTCAAGATCGCCTCGGGCGATCTGAAGAGTACGCCGCTCCTCCAGCACGTGGCGCGGATGGGCAAGCCGATGATCATCTCCACCGGCGGCGCCCTGCTCGAGGACGTGCAGCGCGCCTACGACGCGGTGATGCCGATCAATCCCCAGGTGTCGATCCTGCAGTGCACGGCCGGCTACCCGGCGGCGACCGACGAGCTCGACCTGCGCGTCATCGCCACCTACCGCGAGCGGTTCCCCGGCGCCGTGATCGGCTTCTCGAGCCACGACAACGGCATCGTCATGCCGGTGGCCGCCTACATGCTCGGCGCCCGCATCGTCGAGAAGCACTTCACGCTCAACCGGGCGATGAAGGGCACCGACCACGCGTTCTCGCTCGAGCCGGTGGGGCTGCGCAAGATGGTGCGCGACCTCGACCGGATCTTCCAGGCGATGGGAAACGGCGAGAAGAAGGTCTACGAGAGCGAGCGCGCGCCGATCATCAAGATGGGCAAGAGCCTCGTGGTGGCGCACGACCTGCCGAGCGGGCACGTGCTCACCGCCGCCGACATCGTGATGAAGTCGCCCGGGGGCGGCATCCCGCCCTACGAGCTCGACGCCGTGCTCGGCATGGTCACCACCAAGGCGCTGCACGAAGACGACTTCCTGTCGCACGACGTGCTGGCCAAGAAGAGCCCGCAGCTCGCCCGTTCGTGAACGGACGCTTCAGGCTCGACGGTCAGATCGCGGTCGTCACCGGCAGCTGCGGCAAGCTCGGCCCGATCTGGGTGGAGGCGCTGCTCGAGGCGGGCGCGCGCGTGGCGGCGCTCGATCTGCCGGGCGCGAAGGCGTCGCCGGCGTTCCTGGCGGTCAGCGAGCGCTTCAAAGACGCGGTCGTCCGCGCCGACGTCGACATCACCAGCCGCGAGTCGATCGAGGCGGCGGCGCAGGCCGTGCAGAAGGGGCTCGGCGTGCCCAGCGTGCTCGTCAACAACGCCGGGATCGATCAGGCGCCCGACAGCCCCGGCGGCCGCCATCACCTCGACACGCTGCCGATCGACGAGTTCCGGCGGATGGTCGAAGTGAACCTGCTCGGCACCTTTCAGGTGACGCAGGTCTTCGGCGCACTCATGGCGCAGCACCGGGGCGGGTCGATCATCAACATCGGCTCGCTCTACGCGTCGGTGTCGCCGGACCCGCACTTCTACGATCACCTCGCCGGCAACGCGCCGTTCCTCAAGTCGCCGGCCTACGGCGCCTCGAAGGCCGGCGTCGTCAACCTGTCGAAGTTTTTTTCCACCCACTGGGCCGGCGCCGGCATCCGCGTCAACACGCTGTCACCGGGCGGCGTGCTGGCGGGGCAGGACGAGCACTTCAAGGCGAAATACGGGGCCCGCGTCCCGCTGCGCCGCATGGCCGAGGCCGGGGACCTGAAGGGGCCGCTCGTCTTCCTCGCCTCGCGCGCCTCGTCGTACGTCACCGGCCACGAGCTGCGGGTCGACGGCGGTTTCACCGCGTGGTGAGCCCATCATGACGCTCGAACTTCCCGACATCATCCCGAACCAGATCGGCGGCCTCGACCGCCCGGCGGAGGACGGCCGGACGTTTGCCAAGGTCGATCCCGCCACGGGAAAGCTGCTGTGCCGCGTGGCGCAGTCGAACGCCGACGACGTCGATCGCGCGGTGGCGGCGGCGAAGCAGGCGCAGCCCGCGTGGGCCGACCTCACCGTCGTGAAGCGCGGCGACATCCTGCGCGAGATCGCGATCCTGATGCGGGCGCATCGCGCGACGATTGCCGACCTCGTCGCGCGCGAGACCGGCAAGTCGAAGAAGGACGCGCTCGGCGAGACCGACGCGGCCATCGAGATGGGCTTTTTCGTCGCCGGCGAGGGGCGCCGGTTCTACGGCCAGACGACCACCAGCGCCGTGCCGAACAAGACGGCGCTCGTGGTGCGGCAGCCGCTCGGCGTCGCCGGGCTCATCATCGCCGCCAATACCCCGATCGCCAACGTGGCGTGGAAGGCGTTTCCGGCGCTCTTGTGCGGCAACGCCGCGGTACTGAAAGCCGCCGAGGACACGCCGCTCTCGGCCTGGGCGTTCGGCGTCCTCGCGCGCGAGGCCGGGGTGCCCGAAGGCGTCTACTCGACGATTCACGGGTTTGGCGAGCAGGCCGGCGCGCCGCTGGTGGAGCATCCCGACGTGGCCGTGGTGAGCTTCACCGGCTCGTGCGAGGTGGGTCGCTGGATCGCGCAGACGGCGGGCAAGCGGCTGGCCAAGACCTGCCTCGAGCTCGGCGGCAAGAACCCGCTCATCGTGTGCGACGACGCCGACTTGCAGAACGCGGTGACCTGGACGCTCGGGTCGGCGTTCAGCAACGCCGGCCAGCGCTGCGCCGCCGGCAGCCGCATCCTGGTGTTCGACGGCGTCTACGACCAGTTCAAGACGATGCTGGTGGAGGCGGTGGGCCGGATGAAAGTCGGCACCGCCGACACCGACGACTTCGGCCCGGTCATCAACGAAGAGCAGATGACGAACATGCTCACCGCCGTCGGGCGCGCCAACGCCGCGGGAGCCACCATTCTCACCGGCGGCGCGCGGTTGACCGGTCAGGGCTACGACGGCGGCTTCTTCGTGGCGCCGACAATCATCGAGGGCGCGGTGCACGGCGACGAAATCTCGCGCACCGAGCTGTTCGGGCCCATTACCTGCCTGTATCGCATCAAGACCTTCGACGAAGCCGTGGCGATCGCCAACGACTCGCCGTTCGGACTGACCGCGTCGGTGCACACGCAGAGCCTGCACCGCGCCATGACCTTCCTCAACCGCATCCAGGCCGGGGTGGCGGTGGTGAACGGCGGCACCTACGGCAGCGAGCCGCACATGCCGTTCGGCGGCCTGCGCCAGTCCGGCAACGGATGGCGCGAGGCCGGATCGCAGGCGTTGGACGTCTACTCCGACCTCAAGACGATCTACATAAATCACAGTCCGTCCAAGGTCTGATTGTGGGCCCTAAGGCCCTCCAGGCCAAGGGTCTAAGGCCCAAGGCCCAAGGCCTGATACGATCCGCAAGATGTCTCCCTCGGCCGTCGCGTTCATCCCGGCGCGGCTCGGTTCCAAACGCGTTCCCGGCAAGAACATCCGCCCTCTGGCCGGCCACCCGGTGATCGCCTACACGATCGCCCCGGCGGTGGAGAGCGGGGTCTTTTCGTCGGTCATCGTGTCGACGGACTCGGAGGAGATTGCGGCGATTGCCCGCCACTACGGCGCCGAAGTGCCGTTCCTGCGCCCGGCGGCGTTTGCCGGCGACACGTCGCCGGACATCGAGTGGCTGGAGCACGCGTTGACGGAGCTGCGGGCCGCTGGACGAAGCTGGGACGCCTTCAGCATCCTGCGCCCGACCAGCCCCTTCCGCAGCGCCGGCGCCGTCCGCCGCGCCTTCGAGCGCTTCGTCTCGCAGGCCGGCGCCGACTCGCTGCGGGCGGTGGAGAAGTGCACGCAGCATCCCGGCAAGATGTGGGTGATCCGCGGCGATCGGATGCTGCCGCTGCTGCCCTTCGTCACGCCGCAGCCGCACGGCGGCGAAGGCGGAGAACAGCCGTGGCACAGCACGCCGTACCAGGCGCTGCCGCTCGTCTACGTGCAGAACGCCTCGCTCGAGATCGCGTGGTCGCGCGTCGTGTTCGAGCGCCGCACCATTGCCGGCGACGTCGTCGTGCCGTTCGTGACCGAGGGGCACGAAGGATTCGATATCAATGATCCGTACGACTGGATGGTGGCCGAGCGCCTGATTGCGGATGGAGCGGCCGTGCTACCCGCTGTGCCCCAGCCGTCTTATCTGGCATTGCAGACGTAGGGGCCGGCTTCAGCCGGCCCATGGGCCGCCTGAAGGCGGCCCCCACGAAGAGAAACGATGGGAGATCTACAAACAGACCAGGGTGAAGCGCTCGAGCTGCGGTTCGTGCCGGTCGCCGAATTCCGACGGCTGCTGAGCGCGCCAGCCTCGCGGGGGGCGCGCGTGCGGGCGTTCGCGGCACTGGCGCGCATCAATACGCTCGGGATGATCGCCGGCGCCTGGTCCGGCCACATCGGCACCAGCTTCAGCTCGCTCGAGATCATGAGCTGGCTGTTCCTGAACGAGATGCGCGACCTCGACAAGGGCGACGAGGCGTGCGACATCTTCTTCTCGTCGAAGGGGCACGACGCGCCGGCGCTCTATTCGGTGCTCATCGGCCTCGGCCTCCTGCCGGCCGACTCGCTCTACCAGCTGCGACGGCTGCACGGCCTGCCCGGCCACCCGCACGTCGAGACGCCCTACATTCAGGCCAACACCGGCTCGCTCGGCATGGGTATTTCCAAGGCCAAGGGGATGGCGCTCGCCAACCGCCTGGCCGGGGAGCCGCGGAAGATCTTCGTCCTCACCGGCGACGGCGAGCTGCAGGAGGGACAGTTCTGGGAGTCGCTCGGCTCGGCCGTCACGCGCGGCCTCGGCGAGATCACGGCGATCATCGACCACAACAAGATCCAGTCCGACACCTGGGTGCACGAAGTGAGCGCGCTCGGCGACCTCGGCGAGAAGCTGCGGGCGTTCGGCTGGCACGTGGCCCGGTGCGATGGGCACGACGTGGAAGCGCTCGAGCGCGTGTTCCGCGAGTTCGACGGCGTGCCCGACCAGCCGAAGGTGCTGATTGCCGACACGGTGAAGGGGCGCGGCGTCAGCTTCATGGAAGGGCCCGCCGCGCTGACCTTCTCTGAGCTCTACCTGTTCCACTCGGGCGCGCCGCCCGAGCAGCAGTACCTGGCCGGGCTCGCGGAGCTCTTGGCCACGGCCAATGCGCGGTTTGCCGAGCTGGGCCTCGGCGCCGTCGCGACCGAAGCGCGCATCCGCAACCCGCGGCGCGAGCCGCGCCAGACGGACAACCTGGTGGCCGCCTACGAGAAGGCGCTCGTCGCGCTTGGCGAGCGGCGTCCGAACGTGCTGGCGCTGGACGCCGACCTGATCAAGGACTGCGGGCTCATCTCGTTCTCGAAGCGCTTTCCCGAGCGGTTCATCGAGTGCGGCATCGCCGAGCAGGACATGGTGTCGATGGCGGGGGGCATGGCGCGCCGCGGCGCGCTGCCGATCGTGCACTCCTTCGCCTGCTTCCTTGCCGCGCGGCCCAACGAGCAGATCTACAACCAGGGCAGCGAGAGCTCGCAGGTGATCTACGTGGCGTCGCTCGCCGGCCTGCTGCCCGGCGGCCCCGGCCACTCGCACCAGTCGGTACGCGACATCTCGGCGCTCGCCGCGGTACCGGGCCTGGTGATGGCCGAGCCGAGCGCCGAGGCGGAGGTGCAGCCGCTGCTCGACGCGCTCGCCGAGGGCCCCGGCAGCGGCTACCTGCGGCTGGTGTCGGTGAAATGGCCGCTGCCGTTCGCGTATCCGGCCGCTCACCGCGCCGAGGTGGGCAAGGGCTGGCCCGCGCGCGAGGGTGCCGACGGTGCGATCTTCGCGTATGGTCCGTGGCTGGTGTCGAACGCCTGCCAGGCGGCCGACGACGTGGAAGCGTCGACCGGCGCGCGGCTGGCGGTGGTGGTGCTGCCGTGGCTCAATCGCGTGGACGCGGCGTGGCTGCGCGGCGCCATCGGCACGCGGCGCGTGGTGATCACGCTCGACAATCATTATGTGCAGGGCGGCCAGGGCGAGATGATCGCCGCCGCGATTGCGCGTCTGGCGCTGCAGCCGGCGCCGTCGGTGACGAGCCTCGGCGTGACGTCGCTGCCCGAGTGCGGCACCAACGACGAGGTGCTGGAGTATCACGGGCTCGACGTGACGAGCCTGGCGCAGCGGTTCCGCGCCGCGCTCGAAGCACTATTGGCCAGGCCGCTGGCGCGGCCGGCAGACGTCCCGAGCCGATGACAGTACTGTTCTGGGACATCGACGGCACGCTCCTGACCACCGCCAAGGGCGGCATGTTCGCGTGGGACGATGGCGTCAAGGAGATCACCGGGAAGGACTTCGAGCTGCAGACGCTGCGGGTTCCCGGGATGACCGATTACCAGATCGCCGCCGCGACCTGCGAGCTGCTTGGCCTCGAGGCCTCACCGGAGCTGGTGGAGCGGCTGGTGCGCCGCTACGAGGCGCTGCTGCCCACCAGCCTGCCGCGCCGCGTCGGGCACGTGCTGCCGAACGTGCGCGACGTGCTGGAGACGCTGCGCGATCGCGACGACGTCGTGTCGTACCTGCTGACGGGCAACACGCGCGGGGGGGCCACAGCCAAGCTGACGCACTACGGCCTCATCGACTTCTTCCCGGAGGGCGCTTTCGCCGAGGACACGCGCGCGCGCGCGACGATCGCCCAACGCGCGCTGACGCTGGCGCGCAGGGCGGGGCCCATCTCCGAGCAAGACATGTTCGTGATCGGCGATACGCCCCATGACGTCGAGTGCGCCAACGCGATCGGCGTGCGCACCATCGCGGTCGCCACCGGCGGCTACTCAGTGGAAGAGCTCCGCGAGCATCGGCCGTGGCGCGTGTTCGAGCAGCTGCCGCCGGTGGACGAGTTCCTGCAGCTCGTCGGACTCGTCAGGTCGGCTCGCGAAGCGAGCCGACAAGACAGTGCTGAAAGTCGGTCCGCTTCGCGGACCGACCAACCGGCATGAAGCGCGGCATTCGCCGCGTGCCCGCCCTGTGGCGGGCGTCGCGGCTGCTTCGACGCTGGTACCACGCCCGCTCCGACGCCTATCCGGACTGGCCGGCCATCCTCGCGTCGGAGCCGGAGCTGTGGGAACGCGCGCGCCGCGCCGCCGCCGGCGGCCCCCGCGTGCTGATGGCCTCATCGATCGGCTCGTACGCTCACGCCATCACGCTCGAGAGCGCCCTGGCCGCCGCCCTGACGTTTCGCGGCGCCGACGTGCACACGCTGCTCTGCGACGCAGCGCTGCCTGCCTGCGCGGAGTGCGAGGCGTCGCTCTATCCCAACCTGGCGCGCTTCGTGCGCACGGGGCCGCAGCCCGATTTGTGCCGGGACTGCCTGTGGCCCGCGGAGCGCGTCTACCGCTCGCTCGGCATCACGGTGCACCGCTACAGCGACTGGCTGTTGCCCGAGGACAAGGCGGCGGCGCGCGAGATTGCCGCGTCGGTTCCCGTCGGCGCGATTCAGGGCTACGTGCGCGACGGCATTGCCATCGGCGAGCATGCCTATGCCGGTGCGCTCCGCTTCTTCGCCACCGGCTCGCTCGACGATGAGCCGCAGGGCGAGGCCGTGCTGCGGCGCTACCTGGAATCGGCGCTCCTCACCGCGACGGCGACCACCCGGCTCCTTCGGAGCGTCGGCTTCACGTCTGCGGTCTTCACGCACGGCATCTACGTGCCGTGGGGGCTCGTCGGTGCCGTGGCGCGCCGCGAGGCAGTGCGCGTGGCGACGTGGAACGTGGCCTACCGGAAGCGCCGGTTCATCTTCAGCCACGACGACACGTATCACCACACGCTGATGACCGAGCCGCGCGCGCATTGGGAGTCGCTGGTGTTGTCGGAGACGCAGGAGCGCGAGCTGATGCAGTACCTCGCCAGCCGCCGCGAGGGCATGTTCGACTGGATCGTCTTCAACCGCGCGCGCAAGGACGATCCCAAGGAGCTCGCCGCGCGCATCGGCATCGACCCCTCGAAACCGGTGATCGGCCTGCTGACCAACGTGTCGTGGGACGCGCAGCTGCACTACCCGGCCAACGCGTTTCCGAACATGCTCGAGTGGCTGGTGCGGACGTGCGAGTACTTCGCCACCCGTCCCGACCTCCAGCTCCTCATCCGGGTGCACCCGGCGGAAATCAGCGGGTTCCCGCCCTCGCGGCAGCCGATCCTGCGCGAGCTGGCCCGGCGCCTGCCGCAGCTGCCGTCGAACATCCGGGTGGTGCCGCCGGAGAGCCGGATGAGCACCTACGCCCTGATGTCGCTGTGCAACGCCGCCGTCATCTACGGCACCAAGATGGGGGTGGAGCTGACCAGCGTGGGGCTGCCGGTGATCGTGGCCGGGGAAGCGTGGATCCGGAACAAGGGATTGACCCACGACGCCAGCTCGCCCGAGGAGTACATCCGGCTCCTCGACGGGCTGCCGTTCGCCCAGGGGCTGGCACCGGAACTGCTGGCCCGGGCGCGGCGCTACGCCTATCATTTCTTCTTCAACCGGATGAGTCCGCTGCCGTTCATCGAACCCAAGGCCGGTTACCCGATCTACCGGCTGAAGCTGGAGCGCCTGCAGCAGCTGCTGCCCGGGGCGTCGGCCGGCCTCGACACGCTCTGTGAGGGCGTGCTCGGCGCGCGGCCGTTCGTCATGACCGACCGGGACGCGCCGCTCACCGATCTCGTCGCCAGCTGATGGACTCCCGGCTTGGGTCGCTCGCGCTGTCGGGCCCGCTGGTCGCGGCCTTCCTCACGGCGCTCATTCTGTCGATCCTGCTCGGCGCGGTGATGCGCTGGCTGTCGGCGTCGATCGGGGCCGTGGTGCCGCCGCGTCCCGACCGCTGGCACAGCCAGCCGACGCCGACCATGGGCGGCGTGGCGATTGCCGCCGCGACGATCGTCGCCTTCGCCATCGGCGTCGTGCGGCTCGGTGTGATCGACTTTGCCGAGCCGTGGGGCCCGGTGCTGCTGTCGGCGCTGGCGATGTGCTGCGTCGGCATCATGGACGATCGCCTGCAGCTGTCGCCGCTCGCCAAGCTGGTGGCGTCGCTGGCGATCGGCGCCTTCCTGGTCTTCCTGCTCGCGGGGCTCGCGCCCGAGGGCTCGATGCCGTTTGCCGACACGCTCGTGGCCACCATCTGGTTTGCCGGCCTGTGCCATGCCGTCAACCTGCTCGACAACATGGACGGCCTGGCGGCGGGCGTCGCGCTCGTCGCCACGATCTTCCTGGCCGCGCTTCTGTCCGCCCCCCTCGGCCCGGGCCTCGTGCTGCTGCTCGTCGTGCTCGCGGGCGCGCTCGGCGGGTTCCTGTTCTGGAACCGGCCCCCAGCCCGCCTCTTCATGGGCGACTCCGGGAGCCTGTTCATCGGCGCGCTGCTCGGCGCGGCCTCCCTGGTGCCGGTCGTGCGCACGCAGATCGCGTTCGTGAGCCCCGCCGTACTGGTCGTGCTCATCCTCATCGTGCCGCTCTTCGACACCGGCTTCGTGCTCGTGCTGCGGCGGCTCGCCGGACGCAAGGCGTCGAAGGGCGGGACCGACCACGTGTCGCACCGCCTGGTGTCGCTGGGGTTCTCCGAGCGCAGCGCCGTGCGCATCCTCTACCTCTTCGGGCTCGCCGGCGGATTCGCGGCGTGGGTGATCGGCACGCCCCGCGGCGTGGAACCGATGGCGCTCGTGGCCGTCTTCGCGGTGCTCGTCGGCCTCGTGGGCATCTACCTCGCGCGCGTCCCGGCCTACAACGCCGAGGACTTCCTGGCGCTGCAGAAGTCCTCGTTCGCGCCGTTCCTCAAAGACCTCACGTTCCGGTGGCACGCGGGCGAGGTGCTGCTGGACCTGGTGCTGATTACGGTGTGCTACTACGGCGCCTACCGTCTGCGCTTCGACGGCCCCGAGCTCGACACCTTTCTGCCGTTCTTCACCGCGTCGCTGCCGGTGGTGCTCGGGTGCCGCCTGCCGGCGCTCTACGCGTCGGGGCTCTATCAGCGCTCGTGGGAAACCTTCGGGCTGCGCGACCTGGCGGCGGTGGTGCGCGGCGTGGGGCTGGGGTCGCTGCTGGTGCTCGCCATCGCGTCGCTGCTCTACCGCTTCGAGGGGTTCCAGCGCGGCGTGCTGGTGCTCGATCCCATCCTGCTGACGCTGGCGCTGATGATCACGCGGGGCTCGTTCCGGGCGATGGGGCTGATCGCCGCCACCCGCAGCAAGCGCAACCGCCGCGTGCTGGTGTACGGGGCCGGCGCGTTCGGACGGCTGCTCGTACGGGAGATGCGCGCGAACCCGCACTGGCACATGAATCCGGTCGGCTTCCTCGACGACGATCCCGCCAAGGCCCACCGCTGGATTGCCGGCGTACCGGTGCGCGGCGCCATCGACGATCTGGAGCGCGTGCTCCGCCGCTATTCGGTGGACGAAGTGGTGCTGAGCAGCCCCGCCATCAACGGCAGCGTCGAAGTGCGCGTGCGCACCGTCTGCGGGGAGCAGGAGCGGAAGGTGCGCCGCTTCTCGATGGAGATTCAGTAACGAAGCTCCGCCACATGAGCAGTGCGGCTCCGCTTCGTTACTCCAGCATCTCTTGGCCCCGCTTCGCGGGGCGGACATCTTCAATGGCCACGCCGAGACGCCGTTCTTCTGATTATCGTGGCCATCGAAGATGTCGGTGATGCGAGTCGGGCTCGATGGCCGCGCCTTCTCGTCGCCGGCCGCCGGCGTGCGCCGCTACGTCAACGCGCTGGTGCGGGCGCTGCGGGCGCTCGGCGCCCCGCTCGATCTCGTCGTCCTCGGCGGTTCGCTGCGCGACGTGCCGGACGGGATTCCGCACGTCGCCGAGCCGCGCCATCCGCCCACCAATCTCGGCTGGACCCTGGTCGGACTGCCGCTTGCGGCGCGACGCGCCCGCATCGATCTGCTGCACGCGCCCGCCTACACCGCGCCGGTCGGCATCCGGACGCCGGTGGTGGTGACGATCCACGACGTCAGCTACGAGCGGCACCCCGAGTGGTATCCCTACCGCCGTGACCGGCTGCGCCGGGCCTTCTATCGCGCCAGCGCGCGATCGGCGGCGCGGGTCGTCACCGATTCGGCGTTCTCGGCCGCCGAGATCCACGCCGCCTACGGCATCCCCCTCAACCGGATCGCGGTGGTGCCGCTGGGGGTCGTGCCGCGGTTCGCGATCGAGCCCGCGACCGCCGATGTGCCGGCGCCGTTCGTGCTGCACGTCGGCGACCTGCACGTACGCCGCAACCTCCCGGTGGTGCTCGACGCGGTCATCGCACTCCGGCGCCGCGGCGGCCCGGCGGCTGGCCTCACGCTGGCGCTGGCCGGCGTCGATCGCGGCTTGGTGGCGGATCTGGAGGCGCGCGCGGCCGCCGGCGGCGCCAGCGGCGCGCTGGCGGTGCTCGGTGTCGTCAGCGACGCGCGGCTCGACGCGCTCTATCGCGAGGCCGCCGCGCTCGTCTACCCGTCGCTCTACGAAGGCTTCGGCCTGCCGGTGCTCGAGGCGATGGCCCGCGGTACGCCGGTGATCGCCACGCGGGCGTCGTCGGTGCCCGAGGTGCTGGGCGATGCCGGCGTGCTGCTCGAGCCGGACGACGCCGCTGGCTGGGTGGCCAGCCTCGACGCGATAATCGGACAGCCGGATCGCCGCGCGGCCATGGCAGAGGCGGGGCGCGCGCGCGCGGCCACGTTCACCTGGGAGCGCACGGCGCGCGAAACGTATGACGTGTACCGGCGCGCCGTGAGCGCGCGCTGATGGCTCCCGCGCGGTCTCGCCAGCCATGATCGACACCAGCGTCATCGTCATCAACTGGAACGGGCGCCAGTACCTGCAGGCGTGCCTCGACGCCGTCGCCGCGCAGCACGGCGTCGAGTTCGAGACGCTGCTCGTGGACAGCGGCTCGACGGACGGCTCCGCAGAGTTCGTACGCGCGCGGTTTCCCGTCGTCCGCGTGGTGGCGCTTGCGGAGAACCTGGGCTTTGCCGGCGGCAACAACGCCGGCGCGCGCGAGGCGCGCGGCCGCCATCTCGTCTTCCTCAACAACGACACGGTGGTTCAGCCGGGTTGGCTCGCCGCGCTCCGGCGCGCCGTGGACGAGCCGCCAGGCTGTGCCCTCGCCACCTCGCGCGTCGTCTACATGCACGACCCCGGTGTGATCGACAGCGCTGGCGACGGCGTGCTGCAATGGGGCGCGGCGTTCAAGCGCTTCCACGGCACGCGCGCGGCCGAGGCGGCGCGCTCGGGCGAAGTCTTCGGAGTGTGCGGCGCCGCGTGCCTGGTGACGAAAGCGGCCTTCGACGAGCTCGGCGGCTTCGACGAGCACTTCTTCGTGTCGCACGAAGATGTGGACCTGTCGTACCGCGCACGCCTGCTCGGCTATCGCTGTGGCTACGCCGCCGACGCGGTGGTGCGGCACCATGGGAGCGCCACGCTGGGGCGGACGAGCGCGTTCGCGGTGTTCCACGGCCAGCGCAACCTGGAGTGGGTGTATCTGAAGAACTCGCCGCTGAGCATCCTGCTGCGATCCATGCCCGGACACCTGCTCTACACGGCGGCCGCCGCCGGCTATTTCGCCCGCCTCGGGCTGCTGGGCGCGTTTCTGCGCGGCAAGCTGGCCGCGATGGCGGGCGTGCCGCGCGTGCTGCGGCAGCGCGCCCTCGTGCAGCGCACACGTCGGGTCGGCGCGGGCGCAATCTGGCCGCTCCTCGAACGACGGTGGCTGGCGACGAAGCTGACCGAGAAGCGCTTCGACGTCGGCCTGGCGGGGGCCGCGTCGCCGAGCGACGCCGCCCAGAAAGACGCTGTGCGCCGGTGAACGCGGTGCCGGACGTGACCGCCATCGTGGTCAACTTCAACGCGGGCGACGAGCTGCGCGACGCGCTGACGTCCATCGCCAGTGAACTGGCCGGGCGCGACTGGCAAGGGTTTGTGGTGGACAACGCGTCGCACGACGGCAGCGCCGCCATCGCGCAGGAGTTCGCACCGGCCGTGACGCTCGTCAGGAATCCCGCGAACATCGGGTTTGGCCGGGCGGTGAATCAAGCGCTGGCGCAGGCACGGGCGCCGTTCGTGCTGATCATGAACCCCGACTGCCGGCTCGAGCCCGGCGCGATGGCGGCGCTCGAAAGCGAGATGGGCCAGCAGCCGCAATGCGCCATCGCCGGGCCCCGTATTCTCGACCCCGACGGCTCCGTGCAGGGCAGTGCCCGCGGCGACCCCGACATGTTCACCGGGTTCTTCGGCCGCAACACGGCGCTCCGGCGACTGCTGCCGTGGCTGCCGGCGGCGCGGCGCAACGTCGTGGATGTCAGCGTGCCGGCGGGAGCGCCGAGCCTGGCCGTGGACTGGCTGTCCGGTGCCTGCGTGCTGTCACGGCGCGAGGCGCTTCTCGCCGAAGGCGGCTTCGACGAGCGCTACTTCCTCTACTGGGAGGACGCCGACCTGTGCCGGCGGCTGCGGACGCGCGGCTACGAGATCCGCTACGTGCCGAAGGCGACGGCCGTACACCGCGTCGGGCTTTCGAGCCGTACGGCACGCGCGCCGTCGGTGCGCGCTTTTCACGAGAGCGCCTACCTGTATTACGCGACGCACGTGGCGCCTGGCCCGCTCAACCCGAAGCGGCTGCTGGCACGGGCGCTGTTGTCGCTGCGCTGCTGGTGGCTGCTGCGAGCGATACGGGAGCACGCGTGACGTGCCGCTGACCATCGCCCACCCGGTGGCGGCGATCCCGCTCCGGCGTCCACTGGGACGTCTGGGCGTGCTGACCGCGCTCGTCATCGGCAGCATCATGCCGGATGTGCCGCTCTTCCTGCCGGTGTCGCTGAACCGCAACCTCACGCACAGCGCGTTCGGGCTGTTGTGGTTCTGCCTGCCCGTGGGTGTGCTGTCGTATCTGCTTTACGACCGCGTGCTCGATCGGCCGCTGCGCGCGCTGATGCCGGAAGCGCTGCAGCGACGGCTTCCCCCGTCGCTCGACGGCGCGCGTCCGCCGGTGTGGGCGCCGGCGGTGCTGGTGTCGCTGCTGGTGGGCGCGGCGACGCATGCGGCGTGGGATTCGTTTACCCACGGCGGCGACGCCGGCGTGGGCGAATGGCTCCCCGTGCTCGAAACGCGGCTCTTCAGGGTGTCCGGCTATACCGTCTACGTCTTCAGCGTGCTGCAGCACGCGAGCTCCGCGGTGGGCACGGCGGTGCTGGCGCTCTGGATCTGGCGCTGGTATCGCCGCGCGCCGGAGAACACGTTGCCGGTGGGTGGGCTGACGCGGGGTGCTCGACAGTGGCTGCTCGTCTCGATCGCGCTGGCCGTCCTGCTGGCAACGACGGCGGCGGGCGCCAGCCGGCCGCCGGCACAGCCGACATTGCGCGCGCTGCAGCCGGTGGCGCGCCGGCTGGTCGTGACGGCGCTGTCCACGCTCGTCGGGTCGGTCACGCTCTACGCCATCGGCTGGCACTGGACGCGCTCACGACCGCGGACGTGGGCGCCGCCTCCGTCGTAGCGGCCGCCCCCGTCGTAGGGGCCGCCTCCGTCGTAGGGGCCGCCTCCGTCGTAGGGGCCGCCCATGAACCTCCGTCGTAGGGGCCGCCTTTAGGCGGCCCATGAGCTGATGCATCCCGCGCTCAACCCGAACGTCCACATGATCCAGGTGCGCGAAGACGGCCTGGTCGGCTCGCTCTACCTGCCGGGCACGTCGCCGCCATGGCCGGCCGTGATCGTCGTTGGCGGCTCCTCGCCTGGCATCTTCGGCGTTCTGGGGCTCATGCTCGCGTCGGAGGGTTTCGCCGCGCTGGCGCTCGGCTATTTCGGCATGCCCGGGTTGCCGCCGACCTTCGAACGCATTCCGCTCGAGTACTTTGGCGCTGCCCTCCGCTGGCTCGCGCGCCGGAACGACATCCGTCCGGACGCGATTGCGGTGGCCGGCGCGTCGCGCGGCGGCGAGCTGGCGCTGCTCCTGGCCGCGACGTATCCCGAGATCCGGGCGGCGATCAGCTGGGTGGGGAGCGGCCTTGTCTACGGCGGCGTGGTGTCGATGGGCGCCGCGCCGGTGGCGGGGTGGACGAGAGACGGCGTGGATCTGCCGTTTGCCGGCTTCGTGCCATCGGCGGTGAAGATGGACGCGCCGCCGGTGTCGCTCACGCCGGGATTCCTCGCGGCGCTCGACGACACCGCGGCGGTGGCCGCGGCGGAGATCCCCGTGGAGCGCATCAACGGCCCCGTGCTGCTCATTTCAGGGACCGACGATGCGGTGTGGCCGGCGACGACGCTGTCGGAGTTCGCGGAGCGCCGGCTGCGCGCGCATGGCCATCCGCATGCGGTGGAGCATCTGGTTTACGAAGGTGCCGGGCACATCATCGGCCCGCCGGTACCGGGGATGACCTTCAACATCACCCACGCGGTGCATCCGATCATCGGCCTCGACTTCGCGTTCGGCGGCACGCCGGAGAAGAACACGGCCGCCAGCGTCGATTCCTGGCCGCGAATCATCGCGTTCTTGAACCAGGCGCTGGCCGCCCGGGTCTAAAGACCCGGGCCCACG
>DASYRM010000050.1:0-2220 GCA_036004405.1 Vicinamibacterales bacterium | reverse complement strand
GCGACCGCGGCGTCCTTCACGCGACCCGTCACCTCACCACGCTGGACGCGATAGGCCAGTCCCACCGGGTGGCTGAACGCGCCGCTGATCACGTTGCCCTGCCCGACACCAATCAGATCGTCGACGATCAACCCATCATCGATGTCCTCGATCAGGCCGCCGCCGAGTGCCAGGGGGTGTAGGGGCGCAGCATGCTGCGCCCCTACACCCCCACCATGCCCGCCGTCGGAAACGCGAAACACGATGTTGGTGTACCCGATGTGCGGCTTCCCGAACACGCCCCGCCGGCCGTTGCCGGTGCTCTGGGTCTTGGCGCGCGCCGCGGTTTCGAGATCGTAGACGAATCGTCCGACGGTGCCCCGCTCCACCAAACCGGTGGCGCGCGACGGAACGCACTCGTCGTCGACCGGCCGCGATGCCGGGCGGCCCGGCGTGAGCGGATCGTCGAAGATGGAAAGGCGCTCATCGAACATCGCCTCACCGACCTTCCCCGCCAGCGGGGAGCTGCCCTGCAGTACCGTCTTTCCCGAGAGCGCCTGCTCCAGCGGCAGCACCACGGCCGCCAGGCCCGCCGGCGTGAATACCACCGGCAACGCCCCATCGGGCGGCGTGACGACCTGGAGCGCCGCCGTGAGCCGCGTCTCGACCGACCGCACCAGCGCCTCGAGATCGGCGTCGCTCGGCATGTCGGCACCGACGTACTGATCGTAGACCATCAGCACGTCGTCCCCCGCGATGCGTGTGAGGTCCGCCGTCACCGCGATACCGGTGGCGCGATACTCGCCGCGGGCGCCGGCCGTATTGGCGACGGCCGTGTCCTGGACCTCGCGCTGCACGGACACGTTTACCTGGCAGTCGGGCCGCGCCAACCGCTCGACGAGCAGCCGCCCCATGCGGATCAGCTCAGCGAGCGACGCGTTGGCGGTGCGGTCGAAGAATGTCGGGATCCGCGGCAGGTTGGAGGCTGCCGCGCCGGGAAACTCGAGTTCGACGACCTCGCCCAGCTCCGCGGAGGCGCGTGCTCGTTCCACCAGCGCATCGGGATCGGGCTTCGCCGCGGTCGTGCCCGCGACGCCCATGCGGCCGCCCGCGAGCACGCGCAGGTTCAGCCCTGTTTCCTCCGAAATGCCCGCGGTCTTGAGCCGGCCCGACTCGAACGCGACCGCGGTCTGCTCATCGCGGCGCCACAGGGCGTCGGCGCCGTCGACCTTGCCGCGCGCCCGGTCGAGCAGACGGTCGATCATACGTCGCCGCCGATCAACGCTTCTTCGATGCGCACGTGCGGCGCCCCTTCGGTCACCGGCAGCGGGAATTGGCCGCCTTTGCCGCAGCCGCCTCCCATCTGATTCCAGGTGAAATCGCCGGCGATGTGATCGATGCGATCGAGCGTCTGGAACAGATTGCCCGCCAGCACGACGTCCTTCACCAGCTCGGCGACTTTGCCGTCGCGAATCATGTAGCCCCAGCCGGCCGTGAAGGAGAAGTTCTCCAGCATCGTCTGCCCGCCGAACGCCCCGCAGGCGTAGACCCCGAGCTTGATGTCGCTGATGAGATCGGTGAAACCGACACGCTTCGCGCCGGGCGCGATGTACGTATTCGTCATCCGTACGATCGGCGGGTGGCGGAACGAAATGGCGCGAGCGTTGCCGGTCGGGCGTTCGCCGAGTTTGGCAGCGGTCTCGCGCGAATGCAGTCGGCCGACGAGAATGCCTTCCTTGATCAGCGGCGTGTCCTGCGTGGGCGTGCCTTCGTCGTCGTACGGCAGCGTGCCGCGCAGGCCCTGTGCCGCGCCGTTGTCGCCAACGTTCAGCACCGGTTTGCCGAACCGGCGGCCGAGCGTCATCATCTCGCGCGCCTGGGGGTTCTCGTACACGAAGTCGGCCTCGGAGAGATGGCCGAACGCTTCGTGGATGAAGACCCCGGCGAGCTCGTTGTCGAGAATGACGGGATACGCCCCGCCGCGCACCCGCGGGGCGTCGAGCAGGTCGACGGCGCGCTGGGCCACCACGCGGAATTGATGCTCGAAGTTCTGGACGCTGTTCCACCCTTTGCGTAGCCCGATAGACTCGAGGCCCTTCTCGATGTTGCCATTGCGCCGTCCGATGGCCGTGCCCGACACGACGACTTCGGGCCGCAGCTGGTACAGCGACGTCCCTTCCGAGTTGACGTACCAGATTTCCGAGACCTCGTCCCGATAGCTCGATTGTGTATCGACGATCG
>DASYRM010000049.1:0-1859 GCA_036004405.1 Vicinamibacterales bacterium | reverse complement strand
CGTCGTCGTCACGACGAGCACGTTGCCCTCCCAGCGGCCGGTGGAGAAGCCCTGCCAGGTGTGCGGATCGAACTCGGGCGGATGCGGCCGGCCGTCCATCCAGATTTCACGCCGCTGCTCCATCCACTGGATGTGCGTGTCGAGCTTCGTCAGCTCGAAGGTGGTGGGGTCGTAGTTGGCGGTGATGCGCAGGTTGCCGATGCCGCGGAACCCATAGGTGGAGGGGTGCGGAATGCACGTGTGCTCCTCCATCGTCAGGAGACTGGCGTCCCACGATTCGCCGCGCAGGCGCATCGCGTCGTTGATCGGCAGGCCGAGGTAGTCGCCGATCTCCGGGCCGGGCACGCGCTCGACCTGGTCCTCGTGCATGATCGGCGCCCAGATGCCCGACAGATCGATCTGCGCCGAAGCCGGCGGCGCGGCGGCGAGCTGCAGCAGGGCGCAGACGGCGAGCGTATTCAACAGCTGTTTCATGCGGTCCTCGAACGTGGCGAGAAGATGACAGAAGATGGCCGGGCTGGCGCCGCCGGCATTACGAGAAACGGCGCAGCGGCGATGACGCCCACGCCGCGACGATGGCATGCGCCTCGGGAGTGCGGCTAGTAAGAAACGGACACGGCGGCCGTGTCCTGGTCTGAAAGACCAGAATTCACGTACTCGGCATCGCGCGCACCGGGGCCGAAGAAGTCGCGTCCGGTCGGGCCGACCTCACTGATGAGCCGCGACGGCGGCGCGCCGGTGAGCGACTTGAAGTCCTTCACCAGATGCATCTGATCGAAGTAGCCGGCGCGCTGGCTGACGTCGGCCCAGGTCCGCGACGGCCGCGCCGTCTTCAGCGCCACGGCGAAGGCGAACCGCGCCACCTTGGCGTAGTGCTTCGGCCCCATGCCGGCGTGCTCGACGAACCGCCGGCGGAACTGACGGTCGCCGAGGCCGGCGCGCCCTGCGAGGGTCCACGCGTCGACGCCGCCGTGCGCCGCCGCGAGCGCCTGTGCCGCGTGGTCCACGGGGTGCAGCTCACCGGCGCGCGACAGCCGCGTGGCCAGATAGCCGTCGAGCGCGCATGCCATCTCCTTGGGCCGGGCCGCCGCTTCGATGCGCTCCAGAACGCTGGCGATGGGCGGCCCAATCACGTCCGCCGCCGGGTGCGCGTAATCGGCGAGCGCGGATGAATCCTCGCCAAAGAGCCGATGGAACCCACCCGGCTGGAACAGCGCAAAGAACCCCTCGACAGGGCCGGGACGGAGGTCGACCCAGTGGCGCGTCTGCGGGCCGATCACCGCGGCGCGCGCCATCGTGTCGATCCTCTGCAGCCGATGGTCGAAGACGCGACAGGCGCTCCGCGGATAGAACGCGAGCCGCGTGTCGAGCACCGGCAGCACGGGATGCGGCGCGGTCGCGGTGCGGTGGATGTACACGTACCACCGCACGAATTCGCGCAGCGCCGGTGCGGCTTCGAGCCAGGTGATCATGGCGCCACACGCATCTTTCACGATGTGCCTCTGACGTCGTTGCCGCCGCCGACGGTGGCAGGAATGATGCGGCGCTGCGAAGGTATGCGCCCGCGCCGGCAGGGTCTAGCAGAAACGCAGCCGAAATGAGCAGGATCCTGCGCAGGTCAGGATTCCGGTCATGGATGCCTCGTTTCTGGAAGCTGCAGACGGACGCGTCCGCTACCCTGCCTAGGTCGTCAGGGGTCGGCCCGCCGGTAGGCGGCCGGAGAAACGCCCGTTTGCCGAATCATCCAGTGCGAGAGATGGCTTTGCGAGGAGAACCCCACGGACAACGCCACGTCGACAATCGGCATGTCCGTATTGCGCAGCAGCTCCTTGGCGCGCTCGACCCGCCGCATCAGGACG
>DASYRM010000048.1:0-30221 GCA_036004405.1 Vicinamibacterales bacterium | reverse complement strand
GATGCCCATGCGTCGTATCGTCAGTCCTTTACGAGGTGACTCCTCAACCGGAGAGCCGGATGCGGGAGACCCGCCCGTCCGGTTCGGAGGGAGGGGCGCGCGAAACCAATCGCGTGTCCCTACCCCTATCGCGGCCAGCGGACTACCCAGGCATCGCAGCCGTGTCCGGCACGACGAGCACGAGTTCGCGGGAGGAGCCCTCGTGATGGGCGGGCGCCTCAGACTTCCAGGCGGGTCTAAAGCCCCCCCCCAAACGTTCGTACAATGTAGCGATGCAGACCGCGATTCCGTGCTTCCAGATGCGGGGCGGGACCTCGAAGGGCGCCTACTTCCTCGCCTCCGATCTGCCCGACGACGTCGCCGCGCGCGACCGGATCCTGCTGGCGGTGATGGGCTCGCCCGACAAGCGCCAGATCGACGGCATCGGCGGCGCCGATCCGCTCACCAGCAAGGTAGCCATCGTGTCGCGCTCGTCGCGGCCCGGCATCGACGTGGACTATCTGTTCTGCCAGGTGTGGGTCGACAAGGCGGAGGTGTCCACGCAGCAGAACTGCGGCAACATCCTCGCCGCAGTGGCGCCGTTTGCCATCGAGCGGGGGCTGGTGGAGGGGTGTGACGGCGAGACCAAGGTGCGGATCTTCATGGTCAACACCAGTCAGACCGTGACGGCCACGATCAGGACCCCCGGCCGGCGTCCGGAGTACGACGGCGACGCGGCCATCGACGGCGTGCCGGGCACGGCGGCGCCGATTCCGCTCAGCTTTGCCGACACCGCCGGCTCCACGTGCGGGGCGCTGCTGCCGACCGGCCGCGCGGTGGACGTCGTCAACGGCGTGCGCGTGACCTGCATCGACAACGGCATGCCGGTGGTGGTGATGCGCGCCGATCAGATGGGTCGCACGGGTTACGAGACGCGTGAGGCGCTTGACGACGACGCCGAGCTCAAGGCGCGCCTTGAGGCCATTCGGCTTGCCGTCGGCCCGATGATGAACCTGGGCGACGTCACCGACAAGACGGTGCCGAAGATGATCCTCGTGGCGCCGCCGCGCGACGGCGGCGCCATCGCGACCCGCTCGTTCATCCCGCATCGCGCCCACGCCACGATCGGGGTGTTCGCCGCGCTCAGCGTGGCCACGGCGTGCCTGCTGCCCGACGGGCCGGCGTCAGAGGTCGCGTCGGTGCCCGTTGGCGCCAACAAGCGGATGCTCGTCGAGCACCCCACGGGCGCGAGCCCCGTGTCGCTCGTCGTCAACGACGCCGGCGAGGTGACCGAGGGCGCCATCATCAGCACGGCGCGCCTGCTGTTCTCGGGGCACGTCCACGTCAGGCGGACCTAGTCAGGCGGACCTGAAAGGTCCGCCTCTACGCACTCAGCACGAGGCGCCGGTCTCGCGCAGCGACTTCACGCTGAATTTGGGGAGGGCGTCGGCGCGCGTCGTGGCCTTGTGGTCGTTTGCCGACACGGCGGGCTTCGACACGGTGCCGCTGGCCTCGACCTGCCGGCCGATCAGCTTCGACAGATCGATAGTGCCGTCCGACAGCAGCTCGTAGCGCGTGCCCCGGTCCCGCGTGGCGGCGGGCTGGGTGGGGGCGCCGGCTGGCGCCAACGCGCTGGGCGACTCGGCCAGCACGTAGGTCTTGGGCCCGGCCCCCGGCTGCACGCAGCCGGTCACCGTGGCGGTGGAGGTTTCCTTCGAGTCGGTCTGCGTGCCGATGACGCTCGGCCGGGCCACGGGCGCCGAGCCGACGTGCGGCGTCGGGCGCTGGGCGGCGAAGGCGAGCGCCGCGCAACAGACGAGCGCCAAGATCGTGCCGGTCGTAATCCTGTTTTCCATCGGGGGCCCCTCGGCGGGAGCAGAGGCCAGAGGTGCCAAGGCCGTGCCAGCGTGACGTCACGCGCCGCTGGTGCTTCGACGCGACGACACGGCGTGGTTCAGTTGGTTATTCGACGACGACCGGCTCGCTCTTGGAGTCGAGGCTTGCCATCTCGGCCTCGATGAGCTGCTCGCCGGCCATGGCCGGCACCGGCTTGAACGCGAGATGGGGCAGGAAGAGCGACGCCACGAGGCCGGCAACCGACACAAGGGCGCCGGCGACGAACACGCGGTGCAGCGCCACGGCGAAGTGCATCCGCATCTCGGGCGAGAGGCTCATCGTCGTCGCGGACGCCAGACTCCCTTCGCCCGGCAGCGCCACGCCGGCAATGCTGCGCGACATGATGGCGCCCATCGCCGCCACGCCGATGGCGGCGCCGATGCTGCGGGCAAACTGGTTGAGCGACGTCGCGATGCCGAGGCGCGACCGCTCGACGCCGTGCTGCACGGCGAGCAGCAGCGACAGCATCTGGCACCCCATCCCGGCGCCGAGCACCAGGCACGAGCCGAGGAGGAGCAGCTTGCCGGACTGGACGTCGAGCCGGGTGAGCCCCAGGAAACCGAGCGTCATGAGGATGCTGCCGGTGATGGCCACCAGCCGGTAGCCGATGCGCACGGTGATCTTGGCGCCGACCACCGACATGGTGACCCACCCGAGGAAGAGCGGCGTCAGCACCTGGCCGGCCTGCGTGGCCGAGCCGCCCATCACGCCCTGCACGAAGAGGGGCACGAACGCGATGGCCCCGAAGAGGGCCACGCCCACCAGGAAGACCACCAGGAGCGTACGCGAGATGACGGGGTGGCTCAGCAGATCCACCGGCAGGATCGGTTCCGTCTGGCGGCGCTCGACGATCACGAAGGCCACGAACAGGGCGCCGGCGATGGCCGCCCAGGTGACGATGCCCTGTTCGGCACCGAGCGCGATGAGCAGCGCGCTGACGCACGAGAAGAGCAGCGCGGCGCCCAGCCAGTCCACTTTCACCGGCGACGATCCGCGCGACGGCGGATAGGCCGTGGCGATCACCGCCACGCACAGCAGCCCGAACGGCAGGTTGATGTAAAACACCCACCGCCACGACAGCGCGTCGGTGATGTAGCCGCCGACGAGCGGGCCGAGCACCGACGCCGTGCCCCACACGCCGCTGAAGAGCGCCTGCGTCCGCGGGCGTTCGCTGAGCGAGTAGAGCTCTCCGATAATCGTCATCGTCAACGGGATGATGCCGCCGGCGCCGAGCCCCTGCAGCGCGCGTGCGGCCACCAGCTGCAGCATCGTTTGCGCGGCGCCGGCGGCTACCGAGCCGATGAGGAACGCCGCCACCGCCAGCAGGTACATGCGGCGCCGTCCGTAGAGGTCCGAGAGCCGGCCCCAGATCGGGACCGAGGCCGTCGACGTCAGGAGGTAGGCCGAAAAGACCCAGCTGTAGTGGGCGAGTCCGCCGAGCGTGGCGATGATGGTCGGCATGGCCGTGCCGACCACCGTGGCTTCGAGCGCGCCCAGGCTCATGCCGAGCAGTAGACCCGCGGTGATGGCCTGACGGCGCTTGCCCAGGATAGGAGAGGCGCTGTCGGCGGACATGGCCGTGAAAGGGTACCACGCCGGCCGCGCCACGATAGAATCCGCGAATGTCACACGCGAGGCCCCGGCCGATCGGCGCGTTCATCATCGTTGCGGCGCTCGTTGCTGCGGCGCATCCGGCGCACGCGGCCGCGTCATGCGAAGGGCTCACCACGTTGGCGGCGTCGCCCGGCGGTGCGCCGTTTCAGGTGACGCTCGCCACGCCGGTTGCCGCCGGCGCGTTCACGCCGCCCGCCGGTGTGCCGGACGGTCCGCCCGCGGCCACCAGCCCCTACGCCGCGCTGCCGCCGTTCTGCCGCGTGGCCGTGACGCTGCGGCCGGGGCCGAAGTCGGACGTGAAGGCCGAGGTATGGATGCCGTCAAGCGGGTGGAACGGCAAGCTGGAGGTGGTCGGCAACGGCGGCTTTGCGGGCACCATCGGCTATCGCGCGATGGCCACCGCGCTCGTGGCCGGCTATGCCGCCGCGAGTACCGACACCGGGCACACCGGTCCGGCCGCCAACACGTTTGCCACCGAGGACGCGACGCTCGATTTCTCCTACCGCGCCGTTCACGAGACTGCCGCGGCCGCGAAGAAGGCGGTGGACGGCTTCTACGGCGCGGCGCCGAAGTTCTCGTACTTCAACGGCTGCTCCAGCGGCGGACGGCAGGCGCTGACGGCGGCGCAGCGTTATCCCGACGACTTCAGCGGCATCGTCGGCGGCGCGCCCGCGATCTACACCACCAAGCAGGCCTTCGGGCAGTTGTGGTTCTACCAGGCCATCGCCGTCGGCCCGGGCGCGATCCCGAAGGAGCAGCTGCCGCTCATCCACGACGCGGTGCTGGCCGCATGCGACGGGCTCGACGGCGCCAAAGACGGCGTGCTCGAGAACCCGCTCGCGTGCACGTTCGACCCGGGCGTGCTGGCGTGCAAGCCGGGGGCGGCGCCCGCCTCATGCCTCACCGCGCCGCAGGTGGAATCGGTCCGGAAGGTCTACGCCGGGGCCACGCGCGCGACGACGGGCGAAAAGCTCTTCCCGGGCCTCGAGCGGGGCAGCGAGCTGGGCTGGTCGCCGGTGCCGGTCAGCTACGCGGTGGACTACTTCAAGCACATCGTCTTCAAGAACGCGTCGTGGGATCCATCCACCTTGAACTTTGGCGGCGACGTGGCCGAGGCCTATCCGGCGGCGCACCAGATCTTCGACGCCAACGATCCGCGTCTCGGCGCGTTCACCGCCCGCGGCGGAAAGCTCCTGATGTATCAGGGATGGGCCGAGCCCGGCATCCCGCCCGGCCACATCGTCAACTACTACGCCGCGGTGAAGGCCCACACCATGGACGCCGCCACGGCCGTGCGGCTCTTCATGGTGCCGGGCATGGGGCACTGCGGCGGCGGCGACGGCGCCAGCAGCTTCGACATGGTGGCGGCGCTCGACAAGTGGATGGAGACCGGCACCGCCCCCGAGCAGATTCCCGCGTCGCGGGTGCGCGGCGGCAAAGTCGATCGCACGCGGCCGCTCTGCGCCTATCCACGCTACGCGCGCTACTCGGGTACGGGCAGCATGGACGACGCGGCGAACTTCAGCTGCGTCATGCCGTAGCGTCGTACGTAGAGGCGGACCTGAAAGGTCCGCCTGCAGGCGCACCTGAGAGGTGCGCCTCTACGTACGGCCGGCCTACTGCTGTCGCTCCAGGATCCACGACAGCGGCTTCAGCGCCTTTTCCGCCAGCGGGCGCCGCAGCCAGCCGTCGTGCGTGATCTCGGTGCTCTGCGCGAGATCGGCCTCGAAGTCCTGTCGCAGGCGCGCCGCCACGTCACGATCACAGAACGCGATGTTTATTTCGTCGTTGTGCTCGAACGACCGGTTGTCGAAGTTGGTCGTGCCAACAACCCCCCAGCGGTCGTCGATCATCAGCACCTTCGCGTGGGTCATGCCCGGCTGGTACTCGAAGATCCGCACGCCCTTCTCCAGGAGCTGGCCGTACAGCCGCCGGCTCGCCAGGCGTACCAGCCGCTGATCGGTTCGGGGCCCGGGCACCAGCACGCGTATGCGTACGCCGCGCGCAACCGTTTCCACCAGCGCGCGCCGCAGCGTCCAATCGGGGAGGAAGTAGGGGGTATGGATGTCGATCGACTCCCGCGCGCACGCCATCAGCAGCTGAAAGGCGACGCGCGACGCCGTCGCCCGGTCCGACGGTGAGCTGCGGATGACGATCGCGTCCACCGGGCCGGCGCTCGCCAGGGGCGGCCAGCAGGCTCGCGAGGTCAGAATCTCTCCGCCGCACTCGAGCCAGTTCTCCGCGAAGACCCCCTGGAGCGACGCGACCACGGGGCCCTCCACCCGCACCATCGTGTCGCGCCAGGCCGGGTCGTCGGGAGCCGACGCGTCGTTCCACCAGTCGGCCACCCCGGCGCCGCCGATGAAGGCGATTCGGCCATCCACGATCAGCAGCTCGCGGTGGGTCCGGTTGTTGGCCCGGTGCAGCCGGTACCACTTCAGCCGCTGGTAGTAGTCGAGCCTGCACCCCGCCTCCGTCATCCGCGCAGCCGCGGCCGACCAGCGCATCGCGGAGCTTCCGATGGCGTCCAGCACCACCCGCACCTCCACCCCTGCCCGGGCGCGCTCGGCCAGCGCGTCGGCGATCTGATCGGCGATACGGCCGGGTTGGAAAATGTAGGCTTCGACGTTTATAGAGTGGCGCGCCTCGCCGATGGCGGCGAGCATGGCGGGGTAGAAGTGGGCGCCGTTGGTCAGCACCTCCACCCGCTGACCCCGGTGGAGGCGGGTCTGGCACTCCTCTTCCAGGACCCGAATCAGGTGCGCTTCGGCGCTGGCGGGGCCGGTGAAGTGGTAGTCGATGCGGGGAGTAAACAGGAGGACGAGGACGAACCAGACGAGGAAGGCCAGGCCGACGAGCGAGACGAAGGTCCAGCCCCCCACCGTGGCTCCCCGCGTTCAGCCCCGGTAGTTGCCGAACTGGAGCGCAACTCCGAAGTCGGCTTCGCGGAGCAGGCGCATCACCTCCTGGAGGTCGTCGCGTGACGGAGACGTAATGCGGAGCTGGTCGCTCTGGATGCTGGCCTGGACCTTTTTGAGCTTGCTGTCCTTGAGGAATTTGATGATGTCGCGGGCCTTCTCGGAGGGGATACCCTGCTGAAGGGTGATGTCCTGACGCACCGTGGAGTTGCCGGCCGGCGTGATCGTCCCGCGCGTCAGGTTGCGAACCGGGACGTTGCGGCGGACGAGGCGGGTCTGGACGATGTCCCACAGCGCGTTCAACTTGAACTCGTCGTCGGCCACCAGCGTCATCAGCGATTCCTGGGGATTGAAGTCGATGGACGCCTTGGAACCTTTGAAGTCGTAGCGCTGGGCGACTTCCTTGCGCGCCTGGTTGAGCGCGTTGTCCACCTCCTGCAGATCGACGTTGGAGGTGATGTCGAACGAGCACTGCGTGGACATGCCGGACCTCTATGCTGTCACAGGCTAACCTGTTTATGGTAGAGACTTTCGGCCCGTTGGCTGAAACGATCGTGCGCTTCCGTTCGTATGATGGGGAACGTATGAGGATTGAAGGAACAACCCATGGGTGATGCCGGAGAAGGGCTCGTCGACGCGGAATCCCGCCTTGCCGAGCGGATGGAAGAACGGGAACAGGAAAAACGTCAGGCGCGTCTCGGACCGAGCACCGCGGATCCGGAGCGCATGCGTGAGACCGAGTCTCTGCGACTCGCCAAGACCGAGATGCAGCGCCAGCTCGATCTGACGACGCACGAAGTGCGCCGGGCGCAGCTGGCCCAAGCCCTCACCGAGATCGACAAGCGGCTCAAAGCTTTGTCGGCAAAGTAGGCTGCTGTCCACGTCCGCGCTGCAGTATCACGAGGGCACCAAGCACTACTTCCAGCGATTCGCCCGCTCGGCGGGCTATCTCGACTGGAAGACCCAACCTAATCCCTTCCGCCGCTACGCGGGCGCTCCACTGCTGGAGCTGCCGCGTTCGCGGTTCGAGCGCGCCGTTTCGTACGGCGCGCTCTACGAGCCGGCGCGCGAGCCGGCCGACGTGAGTCTCGCCTCGGTTGGCGAGCTGCTGCGCTGTTCGCTGGGGCTCTCGGCCTGGAAGTCCATCCGCGGGTCCCGGTGGGCGCTGCGCGTCAACCCGTCGAGCGGCAATCTGCACCCCACCGAGGGTTACGTGGTGTGGAACGGCGGCGTCTTCCACTACGCGCCCGACGTCCATAGTCTCGAACACCGAGGTGTGCTCGGGCGGCAGGCGTGGGACGACTGGTCGGGTGGGGCCATCCTGGTGGGGTTCTCGTCGATTCATTGGCGCGAAGCGTGGAAGTACGGGGAGCGCGCCTACCGCTACTGCCAGCACGACCTGGGGCACGCCATCGGCGCGCTGAGGTTTGCCGCCGCGCTCCTGGGGTGGCAGGCGGCGCTGCTGCCGCGGTGGTCCGACGCCGACGTCGGGGCGCTGCTCGGGATCGATCGTGACGAGGACGCGGCCGGCGCCGAGCCCGAGGCACCCGGTTGCCTGGCTGTCGTCACGCCTGGCGATCCGGCGGTGGTGCAGGGCCGGATGCCTTGGGAGTTGTTACGGGCGCGCGTTGACGGCGGCTGGCGCGGCACCGCCAACACGCTGAGCAGCGGTCACGTGGAGTGGGACGCCATCGACGCGGTAGCGCGTGCGGCGGCCTATCCCGGCGTGCCGAGCGCGCGGGTGGAACCAGGCGCCGCGCCGTCGGCCGGACCGCCGCGCCTCCAGTCGGCGGACGGGCCATCGCCGGTGGCGCGGGATGTGATTCTGCGCCGTCGCAGCGCCGTGGCGTTCGATCCTCGCGTGGGGCTGCGCCTCGACACCTTCCTCGACATGCTCCGTCGCGTGCGTCCGGGGGCGCCGCCATGGGATGCGGTCCCCTGGCCGCCACTGGTGCATCTCATCCTGTTCGTGCACCGGGTGGAAGGGTTGGTGCCGGGGATCTACGCCTTTTCGCGGGATCCGTCGGCGGAGCCGGAACTGCGCGCGGCGATGCGCGCCGAGTTCCTCTGGGAGCCCGCCGCCGCCCTTCGGGCTTCGGCGGACAGGCCGGTGCAGGAATTGAGGCTCCTGGTGCCGACCGACGTGACGTGGGCCGCCAACCGGCTGTCGTGCGACCAGGACATCGCGGGCGAGGGGTTCTTCAGCCTCGGCATGCTGGCGCGGTTCGAGGCCACGCTGGCCGAGCACGGCGACTGGGCCTACCGGCGCCTGTTCTGGGAGTGCGGCCTCATTGGACAGGTGCTCTATCTCGAGGCCGAGGCCGCCGGCGTGCGCGGCACCGGCATCGGTTGCTTTTACGACGACGCGGTGCACGACACGCTCGGCCTGACCGGCCACGCCTGGCAGAGCCTCTATCACTTCTCCATGGGCGAACCGGTGGAAGACACGCGCCTCGAGACGTCGCCAGGCTATGACTGGGAGTGAGTCGTCGTAGGGGCCACCTTCAGGTGGCCCCATCCAGGTTCTAGCCCGAACTCGTCGAGGATCACCGTCGCCAACCCGCTGCCGTCGGCATCCAGGTGCGCGGGCCAGCCGGCCGGGCGCGGGGGCACGGGCAGTGTTCGCGCCTCGTCGAGCAGCGCGCGCCAGGCGTCGACGGCGCGCGCCGCCGTTGCGTGCTGCTCCCACCACGCGCGCGCCGCACCGCCGAGCGAGTGACGCAGCGCGGCGTCGGCGGCCAGCCGCACCAGCGCCAGCATCAAGGAGTGCTCTTCGTCCCGCGGATCGATCGAGATGGCAATCGGCGCCTCGGAGGCGCCGAGGCCGATCGACAGAGACCGTGGCTGCCACGTTTGCGGGTCGAGGCTGGGCCAGTGAGCCGTGCTCGCCGTTTCGGCCACAATCACGACCCGGCCGGCGGCGAATCCCGACAGCGCGGCCGTCAGAGGCCGCCCGAACGTGGGCCACTGCGTGGCGATCACGACGTCGGCCACGTCCAGGCCGCCCGAGACGATCGCGATGGGCGCAGCACCGGCGTGGCGCGCGCGCACGAGCGCCGCGCCGATCGTCTTGGGCGAGGCGCCACGCGTCAGATGTAGTCGTATCCCCGTCTGGTGCAACGACGGTTGCGGCCCCGCGTTCGGATCGGGGACTCCAGCCGGCGTCACCACCACCCGCGCGCCCGGACAGGCTTCGCGGACGGCTGAAGCCAGCGCCTCGTCCGAGACGACGGTCATCCTGGATGCGTGAGCGGGCGCGCGCCAGGTGGACCACGACCCGCGCAGCAGCGGCCACGGTGGGTCCGTGCGCCCCGCCCCGTCGGCAAACGCCATTTCGGCGTCGCGATCCCCGTCGCGATGCTGATGCACCAGCGAGATGGCACGCCACGTGTGCAGCGACGACGTTCGCAGCACGACGACGCCGGGGTAGTGGAGCAGGTAGGGCCAGATGTACTGATGCGAGGCCGAGTCGTCGAGCTCGTAGACGCACAAGTCGAACGCGCCCTGCGCCGCCTGCCACACGAAATCATGCGCCGCGCGAGCGTCCACGACGTGGATGTCGTGCGTGCCGCGCAGCCCCTGGATCACTGCCGCGAGATCGTCTGCGTCGTCTGGAGCCGTGTCGGGACGAAACCACGCGAGCCGCATGCGAATCAATCCTACTCGTAGAGGCGGACCTGCAGGCGCACGCAGGCGAACCTAAAGGTTCGCCTCTACGTACTCCCGCGGCTGACAGCGCTCGCACCAGTAGGTCGAGCGCACGTCGGGTCCCTGCCTGGCGCGCTGGATCGGCGTGCCGCAACGGCGGCACGAGAGGCCGCTGCGCCCATAGACCCAGAGCCGAGCCGACGGGTCGAGCCGATTGGTCGTCCGCCGGCCGCCGATCGCGGTCGCTCCGGCGTCGCCGGCGTTGGCGCGCATCTGGCGCCCGGCGATCGCGACGACACGGGCGAGCGTGTCGGCGCTGAGCGCACGCACCGGCGTGAACGGGCTCACGCCGGCGGCGAACAAGATCTCGGACTTGAACACATTGCCGATGCCGGCGATGGCACGCTGATCGAGCAGCGCGTCGGCGATCTCGACCTCGCCGCGCGCTTGGAGCCGTGCCACCGCCGCGGCGGCGTCGAAGCTGTCCGACAACGGGTCGGGACCGAGCTCGGCGATGGGGCCTTCGCGCTCGACCGCCACCGCGTCGACGAACTCCGCCACCGGCACGGCAAATGCCACCGCTACGTACGGCGCCGTCGCGATGACGATCCGCATCTCATGACGCGGCCGCTGCCAGCGCTCGCCGGGACGGTAAATGTGCCAGGAGCCGTGCATGCGCATGTGCGTGCGCAGCACCAGCGAGGCTCCGCGTCGAACCGGCGAAGGCTCCGCCTCGCTGAGCCACATCAGCAGGTGCTTGCCCCGCGCCTCGACGCGCTCCACTACCCGGCCGGCAATCGGCGCGTCGGCGTCCACGCGGGTCAGGTGGGCCAGGACCGACTCGAAGTGTTCGATCCGCTGGCCGCTCAGCGCGGTGTGCAGCGTGCGCGCCGCGCGATGGATTGTGTCCCCCTCAGGCACCAGCGAAGCTCCGCTTCAAGACATAATCAGAACTGACATCCTCCATGGCCGATCGCAACGACATCGCTCAATAGCCGCGGTTGTGGCCATGGAGGATGTCGGGGGCAGCGTCGTCCGCCGACGGTGGGGCCTGGCGCGGGGCGCGGTACTGGAGCCCGTCGGCGCCGACCACGAAGCCTTCCGCGACGAACCCCCGTGCGGCCGGGTGCAGGCCGGCGCGGACGCCGTTGATCGTTTCGAGGAACATCCCGCGCTGCCCTTCCACCCGCGAGAGCGCCAGCTGGATCAGGGCGCGCGCCAGCGCCTGCGCAATGCGGGTGCGGGCGGGCTCCGCCTCGGGCAGCGCCAGCAGCAGGTCGCGTTCGCCGCGACGCAGGTAGCCCGCCGCCAGACCGTCCACGAGCACCACCAGGGCGCCGACCGTGCGGGTGGCGCCGCGCCCCACGTCGGCGGGCGCCGTGTCCGCGCCGGCGGCCGTATCGGGCCACTTGAGCAGCGTGCCGTACGGATTGGCGGGATCGGTCGCGGCCAGCACCACCGCCTGCGCCGCGTCGGGCGCCTGGCGATGCGAGCGCAGCAGGTCGAGCGCGGCCGGCATGGCGAACTGCGCGCCGCCAAGTCCGGCCACGAAGTAGCCGCGGCGGATGCGCCCGGCATCTTCCATCGCGCGCAGCACCTGGTAGACGGCGCTGAAGCCGCCCGCGATCGCCTCCGGCGCCACGCTTTCGCGAGTGACGACCCCGTAGCGCGTGAGCAGCTGACTCGCGGTGGCGGCGCCCCACTCGGTGGCCGTCGTGGACGTGGCGGCCACCGTTTCCACCAGCGACCAGCGGCCTTCCGAGGTGCGCGGCGAGCTGCGTCGCGAGCGGAAGCGCGCCGGCAACGGCCGTCGGGCGCGCCGGCTCTCGCCGGCGCCCGTGTAGCTGCGCAGCGGGTGCAGCGTGTCGTTGGTGACGAGCCCCATCCACACCAGCTCCCACACGGCCTCCACCGTGTCGGTGGGGAAGCCTGCGCCCGTGCCTTCGCGGATGGCCGCAAAGAACGACGCGCCATGCATCTCGAGGTAGTCGCGCACCGCCTTGACGCGCCCTTCGAGCTTCGGCGGCGTGGCCACCGGCGGCCGAAGGCGCGTCACGTGATCGGTGAGGTACAGCGCGATGCGGCCGTCTTTGTCGCCGAGCCGCTCCACGCCCACCCACACCACCTCGCCAGCGGCCATCAGCGTATCGAGCATCGCCGGCGTGTAGTCGTCCACACGCACCGGCAGGATGTCGCGCTCGAGCACCGAGGCGGGGACGGCCGCGCCCTGCAGCTGCTCGATGGCGTCGAGCAGCGCCTCGAGGCCGCGGCGTTTCGAGCCGATGCCGTGCCAGGCCACCATGAACCGGCCGAGCGCGTCGCCCTCGACGGCCTCGATCTCGTGACGGAGCTTGGCGCGCGAGCGGCTGCGCAGGCTGCGCAGCACGTTGGCGTCCACCCATTCGCGCTCGGTGCCTCCCGGGCGGAACTCGCCTTCGATGAGCCGCTCGGTCTCGGTGAGGCGCAGCAGCACGCTGGTCACGACGGAGACGCCGAGGCCGTAGCGCGCCGCCACCTGCGCGGCCGTGAGCGGGCCGTGGGAACGCGCAAAGCGCATCACCAGATCGCCCGCGGCGTCGCGCACCGGCTCGAGCAGCGACTCGGGGAGCCCCATCGGAACGGGCGCACCGAGGGCGTCTCGGTAGCGCGCCACGTCTTCGACCGCCACGTAGCGCGGCTGCCCGCCGACCGGCAGCAGCACGATCCGGCGGTCGCGGGCGAGCGCCGCCACCGCGTCCGCCGCCCCTGCAAACGCCGAGCGCTCGAGGATCTCCTCGAGCGTCAGGTCGCCGATCCGCAGCAGCAGGTCGTGGATGCCGTCGGCCGTGCGCGCCCGGTAGCCGTCCTCGAGCTGCTGCAGCCGGCGCTCGGTGTCCGCCAGCGCGTCGGGGTCGAGCAGATCGCGCAGCTCGGCGTCGCCCAGCAGCTCGCGCAGCTGCGCCTGGTCCACCGACAGGGCCTGGGCACGCCGTTCCGCGAGCGGCGCGTCGCCGTCGTAGATGTAGTTGGCGACGTAGCTGAAGAGAAGCGACGCCGCAAACGGGGACGGGTGCGTGGAGTCGATGGTCGTCACGCGGCGCGCGCGCGTGCCCACCTGGCGCAGCACGTCCACCAGGCCCGGCATGTCGAAGTGATCGCGGAGCACCTCGCGGTAGGTCTCGAGCACGATGGGAAACGACCCGAAGCGCGCCGCCACGGCGAGCAGATCCGATGCCCGCTTGCGCTGCAGGAAGAGCGGCGTGCGCTGGCCGGCGCGGCGCCGGGGGAGGAGCAGCGCGCGGCCGGCGGTTTCGCGAAAGCGCGCGGCGAAGAGCGACGTCGAGCCGAGCTGCCGCAGCACGAGGCCTTCGACCTCGTCGGCGTCGGGGAGCATCAGCTGCGGGTCGGGCGGCTGCTCGGTGTCGGGGAAGCGGACGACGAAGCCCTCGTCGCCCCACATCACCTCCACGTCCACGCCCGTGCGGCTGCGCACGAGCGCCGTCACGGCCATCGCCCACGGCGCGTGGATGCGGCTGCCGAGCGGCGACAGCACGCACACGCGCCAGTCGCCGAGCTCGTCGAGGCATCGCTCGACGACCAGCGTGCGGTCGTCCGGCACGCCCCCCGCCGCAGCCTGTTCATCCAGGTACTGCAGGACGTTCTCCGCGGCCAGGCGATCGAGACCGTGGTGCTCGGTGAGGCGGGTGACCGCCGCCGGTTTCGGCGTGTCGCCCAGCTCACGAACCAGCTTGCCGATGGCGAGCCCGAGCTCCACGGGACGCCCGGCCTGGTCGCCATGCCAGAACGGCATCTTGCCCGGCTCGCCCGGCGCGGGGGACACCAGCACGCGGTCGTGGGTGATGTCCTCGACGCGCCAGGTCGATGCGCCGAGGGTGAAGGTGTCGCCCACCTCGGTCTCGAACACCATCTCCTCGTCCAGCTCGCCCACGCGCGTCGGCTTCTCCGCGCCGGCCAGGAACACGCCGTAGAGCCCGCGGTCGGGGATGGTGCCGGCGTTGGCGATCGCCACGCGCACCGCGCCCTCGCGCCCGACCACGGTGTTCTTCACGCGATCCCAGGTGACGCGGGGCCGCAGCTCGGCGAACTCGTCGGACGGGTAGCGGCCCGAGAGCATGTCGAGCACCCCGTCGAACATGCGGCGGCCCAGGTCGGCAAACGGCGCCGCGCGGCGCACGAGCCGGTAGAGATCGTCCACGTTCCACGGGTCGAGGCCGGCGATCGCGACGAGCTGCTGCGCCAGCACGTCGAGCGGGTTGCGCGGGTACCTCGTGGACTCGACCTTGCCCTCGTGCATGGCGCGGGCGACGGCCGCGCACGCTACGAGGTCGCCGCGGAACTTCGGGAAGATGACGCCTTCGCTGGCCGCGCCCACCTGGTGGCCCGCGCGGCCGATGCGCTGCAGGCCGCTCGCCACCGACGGCGGCGACTCGATCTGCACCACGAGGTCGATGGCGCCCATGTCGATGCCGAGCTCCAGCGACGACGTGGCGACGAGCGCGCGGATGCGGCCGGCCTTCAGCAGATCTTCCACTTCGCTGCGGGCCTCGCGCGCCAGCGACCCGTGGTGCGAGCGCACGAGCGGTTCCTCGGCCAGGTCGTTGAGCGCGCCGGCCAGCCGCTCGGCGAGCCGCCGGCTGTTCACGAAGAGCAGCGTCGAACGGTGCGAGCGAATGAGCTCCAGGAGGCGCGGGTAGATCGAGGCCCAGATCGAGACGCGCGCGGGGCGCTGTGAGGCCGGCCCGCTTGGCACGGCGACGGGCCGTCCCAGGCTGCCCATGTCCTCGACCGGCACCTCGACGCGAATCTCCAGCGGCTTGCGATCCGAGGCGTCGACGATCGTGACCGGGCGGTACTCGCGCGGTCCTTCGCCGTCGCCGAACTCGCCGTGGACCTCTTCGTGGGGGCCGGCTTTAGCCGGCCCATGGGCCGCCTGAAGGCGGCCCCCACGACGGCCCGCCTCATCGACGGCGCCGCCGAGATACCGCGCCACCTCGTCGAGCGGGCGCTGGGTGGCCGACAGGCCGATGCGCTGCAGCGGCGGGCGCTCCGGATCGCGCGCGGTGCGTAGCGCCTCCAGCCGTTCGAGCGAGAGCGCGAGGTGCGCCCCGCGCTTGCCCGGCACCAGGGCATGGATCTCGTCGATGATGACCGTGTCCACGCTCACCAGCCGCTCGCGCGCCCGCGAGGTGAGCAGCAGGAAGAGCGACTCGGGCGTCGTGATGAGAATGTCGGCCGGCGCGCGCTGGAATCGCGCGCGCTCGGCGGCCGGCGTGTCGCCGGTGCGGATCGCGATCGCCGGTGTGGTGAACGGGGTGCCGGTGGCGGCGGCGACGTTGGAAATGCCGACGAGCGGCGTCCGCAGGTTGCGCTCGACGTCCACCGCCAGCGCTTTGAGCGGCGACACGTAGAGCACGCGGCAGCGCGCCTGCGCCTCGGGCAGCGGCTCGAAGAGCAGCCGGTTCAAACACCACAAAAATGCAGTGAGCGTTTTGCCGCTGCCGGTCGGCGCCAGGATGAGCGTGGACTCGCCGCGCGCAATCGCCGGCCAGCCGAGGCGTTGCGCGCGCGTGGGGCTCTCGAACGCGCTGGAAAACCAGTCGCGGACCGCCGGATGAAACACGGCGAGCGGCGCCGACGCGCGCGTCATCCCGCGATCATAGAGGGGCGAGGCTCCGCTGCGCTTCGCCTCGCCCTGACAGCCTCAAATTGCCCGCCTTCGGCGGGCGCCGCGCATTGACCTTTGGGGTGTCGTTCTATAGCATGAGCAGGTTTGGGAAAGTTTTCACAACGATGACTATGGACGGCTGGCTCGGCGTCGTCATCATGACTGTGTTCGGCGTGGGTTTCGCCGGACTGATGATCGGCCTGTCGCTCCTGCTGGGCCCCAAGAACCCGACGCCGGAGAAGCTTGCGCCCTACGAGTGCGGCATGCCGGCCGTGGGGAACGCGCGGGAACGCCACTCGGTGAAGTTCTACCTGGTGGCCATGATTTTCCTCCTCTTGGACATCGAGGTCGCGTTCCTCTACCCGTGGGCGATGGCGCTGCGCGACCTGCGATGGCCCGGCTTCATCCAGATCGTGACGTTCTTCCTCGTGCTGCTCGTGGGCTTCGTCTACGTGTGGCGCAAGGGGGTGCTCGACTGGGGGCCGGTGGCGAAGGCGCGCCCGGCGGCGAAGACGCCACGAGCGGCCTAGGCGGACGAGGGTTCATGGCACAGGCAGACCACACTCACGGGCTCGATCACGAGCTGCCCATCCTCACCAGCACGGTCGAAAAGGTCGTGCAGTGGGCGCGGCAGTCGGCGATCTGGCCGGCGCAGTTCGGCCTCGCCTGCTGCGCCATCGAGATGATGGCCATGGTGGCCAGCCGCTACGACGTGGCGCGGTTTGGCGCCGAAGTCTTCCGCGGCTCACCGCGGCAGAGCGACCTCATGATCGTGGCCGGCCGGCTGTCTCGGAAGATGGCGCCGGCGATGCGCCGCGTCTACGACCAGATGCCGGAGCCGAAGTGGGTGATCTCGATGGGCGCCTGCGCGTCGGTCGGCGGCGTCTTCGACAACTACGCGATCGTCCAGGGCGTGGACCAGGTGGTGCCCGTGGACGTGTTCGTCCCCGGATGTCCGCCGCGCCCCGAGTCGCTGATCTACGGGATCGTGCAGCTGCAGCAGAAGATCGCGCGTTCCCGGATGTAGCCGACGCATGGACGCACAGGCCATCATCGACAGTCTTTCGCCGCTCGTGCCCGGCGCCTCGTTCGAGGCGGCCCCAAGTGTCGATTTCGCCACCGTCTACGTGCCGGCCGAGCAAGTGGTCGCGACGTGCCAGGCGCTGCGCGACTCGTTGGGCTTCGAAGTGCTGGCCGAAGTGACGTGCGCCGACTACTTGCCGCGCGCGCCGCGATACGAAGTCGTCTACCACCTGCTGTCGGTGTCGAAGCGCCTGCGGCTGCGCCTGAAGGTGCGCGTGGCCGCCGACGGTACCCTGGCGACGGTGCAGGGGGTGTACCCCAGCGCCGGCTGGCTCGAGCGCGAAGTGTGGGACATGTTCGGCATCGTGTTCGACGGCCACAACGACCTGCGGCGGCTCCTCATGCCCGAAGACTGGGAAGGGCACCCGCAGCGCAAGGACTACCCGGTGCAGATTCAGAAGGCCGCGCAGACCTACGCGCCGCTCGAAGTCAGCCAGGAACAGTTCCAGGCGAATCTCGTGCGTGACCGCGTCACGCGCACGCACTGACCGCCGCGCCGAACCTGTAGAGCCCGACGCATGTCAGACATCCGCACCGAGACGATGACCGTCAACATGGGGCCGCAACACCCCAGCACGCACGGCGTGCTGCGGCTGGTGCTGGAGCTCGATGGCGAGGTCATCCAGTCGGTCATCCCAACGATCGGCTACCTGCACACCGGCATCGAGAAGACCGCCGAGCAGAAGAAGTGGCAGCAGGTCATCCCGCTCGTCGAGCGCATGGACTACCTGGCCGCGCAGTCGAACAGCCTGGCCTACGCGCTGAGCGTCGAGAAGCTGCTCGGGCTCGAGATGCCGCAACGTGTGAAAGACATCCGCGTGCTCATCGCGGAGCTGCAGCGCATCGCCAGTCATCTGATCTGGATCGGTACTCACGGCCTGGAAATCGGCGCCGTGTCGATGCTGTTCTACGCGGTGCGCGAGCGCGAGCTGCTGCTCAACATCAACGAGCTCATCGCCGGCTTCCGCTTCTTCCCGAGCTACATCCGCATCGGCGGGCTGCGCGAGGACCTGCCGCGCGGCTTCCACGCGCAGGTGCAGGAGTTCCTCGATCGCTTCCCGGCGAAGATCGACGAGTTCGAAGGGCTGCTGACGAAGAACGACATGTACCGGCGGCGCACCGAGGGCGTCGGCTTCATCACCAAGGAGCACGCCTACGCATGGGGGCTCGTCGGCCCGATCGCGCGCGCCGGCGGCTCGGACTACGACGTCCGGAAGTACTTCCCCTACAGCGGCTACGAGACCTACGACTTCAAGGTCCCCATCGCCACCGAAGGCGACGTCTACGCGCGCTACCGGGTGCGCGTGGCCGAAATGCGCGAGAGCTTGAAGATCGCCAAGCAGGCGCTCGATCGCATCAGCCCGACCGGCGTGTTTGCGTGCAACGACACGCGCGTGGTGCCGCCGCCGAAGGACAAGGTCTACAGCGAGATGGAAGCGCTCATCCAGCACTTCCTGATCTACTCGCAGGGGTTCACGGTGCCGGCGGGCGAGGCCTACGTGCCGGTGGAGGGGCCGCGCGGCGAGCACGGCTGCTACATCGTGTCCGACGGCACGAACCGTCCGTGGCGGGTCAAGATGCGCGCGCCGTCGTTCATGGCCATCCAGGCACTGCCCACCGTCGTGCAGGGCGGGCTCATCGCCGACGTCGTGGCGGTGATCGGATCGACGGACGTCGTCATGGGAGACTGCGACCGGTGAGTTTTCATCCCCAGATGGAGTACGCGCCGGCCCAGTTCCACCGGTCCCAGCGCAAGCTGGCCGACGAAGGGCCGCCCTTCGCCTACACGCCGGACAACCAGGCGAAGTTCGACGAGAACGTCACGCGCTATCCGGCGGATCAGCGCAAGTCGGCGATTCTCTTCGCGCTCTATCTCGCGCAGGGCCAGCAAGGCTATATCACCGGCAACGCGATGACCTTCGTGGCCGGGCAGATCGGCTGCTCGCGCGCCGACGTGGAGGACGTCGTGTCGTATTACACGATGTTCTACACGAAGCCGGTCGGCAAGCGCGTGCTGAACGTCTGCCGCACGCTGTCGTGCGCGCTGCTCGGCGCCGAGCGCGTCACCGAGGCGCTGAGCGCGAAGCTCGGGATCAAGCCGGGGCAGACGACGCCCGACGGCGAGTTCACGTTGATCGAGGTGGAGTGCCTGGGGGCGTGCGACCGCGCGCCGGTGGTGATGGTCAACGACGACTGGCACGAGCGGTTGGCGCCGGAGCAGGCGGGGCAGTTCATCGACGACCTCAAGGCGCGCGGAGCCGCGGCGTTCACCGGATGTCATTTGAAGGTGGAGACGTAGGGGCCGCCTTGTAGGGGCCGCCTTTAGGCGGCCCAACGATATATGGCATTTGAACCTGTCCTCACTTCCTTCGTCCGCGAGCCCAACGCGTACACGCTGGACTTCTATCTCCAGCGCGCACGCGGCTATGAAGGGCTGCGCAAGGCGCTCACGCTGCAGCCGAACGACCTCATCGAGATGGTCAAGGCGTCGGGGCTGCGCGGCCGCGGCGGCGCCGGCTTCCCGACCGGACTGAAGTGGCAGTTCGTCGACAAGAAGACCGAGCCGCGCTACATCGCCTGCAACGCCGACGAGAGCGAGCCGGGTACGTTCAAGGACCACGTGCTGATGGAGCGCAACCCGCACCTGCTCATCGAGGGGTGCGTGATCTCGTGCTACGCCATCGGCGCCAAGGTGGCCTACATCTACATCCGCGGCGAGTTCTTCCACGTCCAGCAGATCCTCGAGGCCGAGATCGAGAAGGCCTACAAGGCCGGCTTCCTCGGCAAGAACATCCTGGGCAGCGGCTTCGACTGCGACGTCTACGTGCACCGCGGCGCCGGCGCGTATGAAGCCGGTGAAGAGACCGCGCTCATCGAGTCGCTGGAAGGCAAGCGCGCGCAGCCGCGGATCAAGCCGCCGTTCCCCGCGGTGGCCGGCCTCTATCAGAAGCCGACCGCGGTGAACAACGTCGAGACGCTGTGCAACGTGCCGCCCATCGTGCTGAACGGGCCGGAGTGGTTTGCCGGCATGGGGCCCGAGAAGAACGGCGGCCCGAAGCTCTTTTGCATCAGCGGCCACGTGAAGCGGCCTGGCGTCTACGAGGCGTCGATGCACACGACGCTGCGCGAGCTGATCTACGGGGAGCCGTTTGCGCAGGGCATGGCCGGCGGAAAGAAGTTCAAGGCGATCATCCCGGGCGGCTCTTCGGTGCCGCTGCTGCTCGACGAGCAGCTCGACACGCCCGCCAGCTTCGACGGCGTCCAGAAAGCGGGATCGCTGCTCGGGTCGGCGGGGCTCATCGTGCTCGACGAGACCGTCTGCATGGTGTGGCTGGCGATGAACCTGCTGCACTTCTACCGCCACGAGTCGTGCGGCAAGTGCACGCCGTGCCGCGAGGGCGGCAACTGGCTGTACCAGCTGCTGCAGCGCGTCGAGGCCGGTGAAGGGCGGATGAAGGACATCGACCTGCTGTTCGGGGTCGCCAACAACATCGTGGGCAAGACGCTCTGCGCGTTCGGCGATGCGGCGGCGACGCCCGTGCTGACCACGCTGAAGCTGTTCCGCCACGAGTTCGAGGCGCACGTGAAGGAGGGTCGCTGCACGCTCCCCTCCGAGTGGCGCGCCAAGCACCCGGTGCTGGCCGGACACCACTAGAGCGGCGCCGCGCACATGGATCTGCGACTCTTCGTTCAGTTCGTCATCATCTTTCTGGCGTTTTTCATGCTCGTCAACGCCTCGGCCGTGCTGGTGCTGGCCGAGCGCAAGGTGATGGGCTTCATGCAGCAGCGCTACGGCCCGTACCTGGTGGGGCCGCACGGCATGCTGCAGCCGCTCGCCGACATCCTCAAGCTCCTGATGAAGGAGGAGCTGCGGCCGAAGGGCGCCGACAAGTGGCTGTTCACGCTGGCGCCGGTGCTGGCGGTCACCGCCGCCTTTGCCGCATTTGCCACCGTGCCCTTTGGCGGCGAGACGACCCTCTTCGGCCTGCTCGATCGGCCGGTGAAGCTGGGCGCCGCCGATGTCAACGTGGGCGTGCTCGTGATCTTTGCCATCACGTCGATGGGCGTCTACGGCATCGTGCTGGCGGGATGGTCCTCGAACAGCAAGTACGCCCTCTTCGGCGGGCTGCGCGCCTCAGCGCAGATGATCAGCTACGAGCTGTCGTATGCGACGGCGCTGGCGGCGATCATCCTGTTGGCGGGATCGATGTCGGTGCGCGAGATGGTGGATTCGCAGACCGGCTACTGGCTCGGAGGCTGGATTCCGAAGTGGTACATCTTCGTGCAGCCGATCGGGTTCATCATCTATTTCATCGCCGGCGTGGCCGAGACCAACCGCGCGCCGTTCGACTTCCCCGAAGCGGAGCAGGAGCTCGTCGCCGGGTTCAACACCGAGTACAGCTCGGTGCGCTTTGCGCTCTTCCCGCAGGCCGAGTACGTGAACATGGTCACCGTGTCGGCCGTGGCCACCGATCTGTTCCTCGGTGGCTGGCACGGGCTGGCACCGTTCTGGACCCCGGCCGACTACTACATCGAGCTGTGGAACATCGGCTGGCTGATCTTCTTCATGAAGATCGGCGGCATCCTGTTCTTCTACATCTGGATGCGCTGGACAGTGCCCCGCTACCGCTACGACCAGCTGATGAAGTTCGGTTGGAAGTACCTTCTGCCCGCGTCGGTCATCAACCTGCTGGTGACCGCGGCGGCGGTGCTCTACTTCAATGCCTGAGAGTCTCCTCTTCTACGTCCTGTCCGGGCTGGCCGTCGGTGCATCGGCGCTCGTCATCGGCCAGCGCAACCCGATGTACAGCGTGCTGCTGCTCATCGTGTCGTTCGCGGCGCTCGCCGGCCTGTACATCACGCTGGACGCGCCGTTCGTGGCGGTGGCGCAGATGATCATCTACGCCGGCGCCATCATGGTGCTCTTCCTGTTCGTCGTCATGCTGCTCAACGCGCCGCAGGAAGACGCCGCCGAATGGGATCGCACCCACCCGCTGCGGCGGCCGGGCTTTGCCCGGATCGGCATCGTGCTCGCCGTCCTGCTGGTGGCCGAGCTTGGATGGGCGCTGGCCAAGGTGGTGAGCCTGGGATCACCCGTGGGCGGGCGCGGCGACGGCGCCGCGATCTCCTCGGTCCGCGAGATGGGACGGGTGCTGTTCACGCAATACAGTTTCGCGTTCGAGGCGACGTCGGTGCTGATTCTCGTGGCCATGGTTGGCGCGGTGGTGCTGGCGCGGCGGGAAGGTGACGTGTGATTCCGCTCAGCCACTATCTGGTCGTCTCCGCGATTCTCTTCGCGATCGGCAGCGCCGGCGTGTTCCTGCGCAAGAACCTGATCACGATCCTGCTGTCGGTCGAGATCATGCTCAACGCCGTGAATCTCAGCTTCGTCGCGTTCGGCCGGTTCAACGGCACCGTGGACGGGCAGATCATCACCTTCTTCGTCATGACCGTGGCGGCCGCCGAAGCGGCGGTCGGTCTGGCGCTGGTCATCGCGCTCTTCCGCGGCCGGGAGTCGCTCAACCCCGATGCGTTCACCTCGCTGAAGTGGTGAGCCGCCGATGATCTCGCTGATTCCCCTCATCCCGCTGCTGCCGTTTGCCGGCTTCGTGGTCAACTCCACTCTCGGCAAGCGGCTGCCGAAGTCGGTCTCGGGCGGCCTGGCGTCGCTCGTCATGGTGGTGTCGTTCCTGATCTCGGCCTACCTGGTGTGGCAGCTGTCGCAGCTGGCGCCGGACGAGCGGCTGCTGACCAACACCATCTATCGCTGGATTGCGTCGGGCGAGCTCAGGCTCGACGTCACGTTCCTGATCGACCCGCTGTCGGCGGTGATGCTGCTCGTCATCACCGGCATCGGCTCGCTGATCCACATCTACTCCACGGCGTACATGCACGACGAGGTGGACGGCGAGTTCGCGCGCTACTTCTCGTACTTGAACCTGTTTGCCGCCTTCATGCTCGTGCTGGTGCTCGGCTCCAGCTTCCCGGTGCTGTTCGTGGGGTGGGAGGGCGTGGGGCTCTGCTCGTATCTGCTGATCGGCTTCTGGTTCAAGAAGAAGTCGGCGGCCGACGCCGGCAAGAAGGCGTTCGTCGTCAACCGCATCGGCGACTACGCATTCCTGCTCGGCATGTTCGCGCTGTTTGCGATGTTCGGCACCCTCGAGGTGCGCGGGGTGGCGGAAAAGGTGGCGGCCATGCCGCCCGAGGCGGGCTTCGGCCTGCTGTCGCTGGCGACGCTGCTGCTGTTCATCGGCGCCACCGGCAAGTCGGCGCAGATTCCGCTCTACGTCTGGCTGCCGGACGCGATGGAAGGCCCGACGCCGGTGTCGGCCCTCATCCACGCGGCGACCATGGTCACCGCGGGCGTCTACATGATTGGCCGCAACGCGGTGCTCTTCAGCCACACGCCGGACACGATGACCATCGTGGCCGTCATCGGCGCCGCCACGGCGCTCATGGCCGGCACCATCGGGCTGGTCCAGAACGACATCAAGCGCGTGCTCGCGTACTCGACGGTGTCGCAGCTCGGCTACATGTTCCTGGCGATGGGCGTTGGCGCCTTTGGTGCCGGCATCTTCCATCTCTACACTCACGCCTTCTTCAAGGCCTGCCTGTTCCTCGGCTCCGGCGCCGTCATCCACGCGCTGCACGGCGAGCAGGACATCCGCAACATGGGTGGCTTGAGGAAGGAGCTGCCGATCACCTACTGGACGTTCCTGATCGGGTCGATCGCGATTGCCGGTGTGCCGCCGCTCGCCGGGTTCTTCAGCAAGGACGAGATCCTCTTCGAGACGTTGGCCCACAGCCACACGGTGCTGTGGGTGATCGGGATCATCACGTCGTTCCTCACCGCCACCTACATGTTCCGCCTGGTGTTCCTGACCTTCCACGGCGAGCGCCGCCACGATGCGCCGGCTCCGGCCGACGCGCATGGGCACGCCGCCGGGCATGGGCACGACGCGCACGGTCATGGCGCGCACGGCGGGCACCTGCACGACGCGCCGCCGGCGATGGCGCTGGCGTTGATCGTGCTCGCGATCGGATCCGTCGCGGCCGGGTGGGTCGGCATCCCACACGCGATCGGCGGCAGCAACGGGCTGCACGCCTGGCTCGAGCCGTCGTTCACCGTCGCGGGCGCTGCCACGGCGGGCGAAGCGGCGGAGCCCGGCTTGGCCGGCGAGAGCGAAGCGGCCACCGAGGGGCTCGAGCGGACGCTGATGGTGTTTTCGAGCGTCGTCGGGCTGCTGGGGATTGCCGTCGCGTTCGGCATCTGGATCAAGCGCCGCGACATCGCCGCCGCCTGGGCGCGCTCGCTGGCGCCGATCCACACGCTGCTGCTGAACAAGTACTACGTGGACGAGCTCTACGACGCCACCGTGGTGACACCCGTGCAGGCCGTGTCGCGCGAAGGGCTGTGGCGCGGCGTGGACGTGGGCATCATCGACGGCGCCGTCAACGGCGTCGCCACCATCGTCGATGCCGGTTCGATGGTGCTGCGCCGGCTGCAGACCGGGTCGGTCCGTGCCTACGCCGGATCGCTCTTCATCGGCGTCGTGCTGATGCTCGGCTACTACCTCTGGAGATAAGGCAGACAGTGCTCCTGACTCTTTCGTGGACGCTGCCGCTCGCCGGCGCCATCCTGCTCGCCTTCATCGGCAACGCCGACGGCAGGCGGAACGCGATGATCCGGTGGGCCGCGCTGGCCGTCTCGCTGGTCGCCTTTGCGGCCACGCTCGTCATCTGGGCGCGGTTCGACAACGCGTCGGCCGAGTTCCAGTTCGTCGAACGGGTGCCGTGGATTCCGGCGTTCGGCATCGACTACTACCTCGGTGTGGACGGCATCAGCCTGCTGCTGGTGGTGCTCACCGGCTTCCTCACGCCGATCGCGCTGCTCTCGTCGTGGGAAGGCGTGGACAAGAAGGTCAAGGAGTTCTCGATCTTCATCCTCGCCCTCGAGGCGGCGATGATCGGCGTCTTCGTCTCGCTCGACCTCTTCCTGTTCTACGTGTTCTGGGACGCGATGCTCATCCCGATGTATTTCCTGATCGGGATCTGGGGCTACGACCAGCGCATCTACGCCGCCGTCAAGTTCATGCTCTACACGATGGCGGGGAGCGTGCTGATGCTCGTCGCCATCCTGGGGCTGGCGTGGATGCACAGCGAGGCCACCGGCAGCTACAGCTTCGATCTGCTGAAGCTGTACACGCTGCAGATCGCGCCCGACACCCAGCGCTGGTTCTTCCTGGCGTTCGCGCTGGCGTTCGCCATCAAGGTGCCGCTCTTCCCGTTCCACACCTGGCTGCCCGACGCCCACGTGCAGGCGCCGACCGCCGGTTCGATCATCCTGGCCGGCGTGCTGCTGAAAATGGGCACCTACGGTCTGGTGCGGTTTGCGTTCCCGCTCTTCCCGGTCGCCGCCAACGAGTTCGCGCCGTGGATTGCGCTGCTCGCCGTCATCGGCATCGTCTACGGCGCGCTCGTGGCGATGGTGCAGCCGGACATGAAGAAGCTGGTGGCCTACTCGTCGGTGAGCCACCTCGGGTTCGTGGTGCTCGGGATCTGCGCCATGAACGTCCAGGGCGTGCAGGGCGCGGTGTATCAGATGCTGGCGCACGGCATCAGCACCGGCGGGCTCTTCCTCATCGTCGGCATGCTGTCCGATCGCCGCCACACACGCCTCATCAGCGAGTTCGGCGGCCTCCGCAACGTGATGCCGCGCCTGACCGCCGCGTTCCTCATCATCACGCTGGCGTCGGTGGGAATGCCGGCGCTGAACGGGTTCGTCGGCGAGTTCCTGACGATGCTCGGCGGCTATCTGTGGAATCCACGCTTCGTCGTGGTGGCGGGCCTCGGCGTGATTCTCTCGGCCGTCTACATGCTGTCGATGTTCCAGAAGGTGTACCTGGGCGAGGTCACCAATCCGAAGAACGAAAAGCTGCAGGACCTGCAGCCGCGCGAGTGGGCGACCGTGCTGCCGCTCTGCGCGATGGCGATCGTGATGGGTGTGCTGCCGTCGATCTTCCTGGCGCCGATGGAGCCGTCGGTCAAGAAGGTGGTCCAGCGGGTGCAGGCGGTGCGCACGGTCGTGGCCCAAGCCACCGTGCCAGCCGTTAGAGCGGTGCCAGCTGCCCAAGCGGTGGCGGCCGTGCCGGCCGCTTCTCATCAAGTGGCGGAGCCTCGCTAGATGTTCAGTCCAGACCTGGACGCAATCGTTCCGATGCTGTGCGTCACGCTGGCGGCGCTGGCGTCGATGGGCGCCGAAGCGTTCCGCGGCAAGCAGGAGCGGCTGCCGATCGGCGGCCTCGGCATCGTCGGCCTGGCGGGGGCGGCGGTGTCGTCGGTGCTGCTGTGGAACCGCTCGACGAGCGGCTTCGGCGTGATTCAGGCCGACAACTTCGGCCTGTTCGTCACCCTCACGCTGGTAGCCGTCGGCGTGCTGACCATCCTGTTTTCGGCGCCGGTGCTCGAGCGCAACTCGATTCCCGCCGGCGAGTACTACGCGCTCGTGCTCTTCTCGATCGTCGGCATGATGATGATGGCCACCGCGAGCGATCTGCTCGTGATCTTCGTGGCGCTCGAAATCCTGTCGCTGTCGGTCTACGTACTCACCGCGATCCGCCGCGACAACCAGGCTGGCATCGAGGGCGCGTTCAAGTACTTCCTGCTGGGCGCCTTCTCGAGCGCGTTCTTTCTCTACGGCATCGCCTTCACCTACGGCGTGACCGGCAGCACCAAGCTGAGTGCGGTGGGCGCCTATCTCTCGGCGCAGGCGCTGTCGTCGAACCCGATGATCCTCATCGCCATGGGGTTCCTGCTGGTGGGGTTCGCGTTCAAGATCTCGGCGGTGCCGTTCCACATGTGGACGCCGGACGCCTACGAGGGCGCCCCCGCGGTGGTCACCGGTTTCATGTCCACGGGGGTCAAGGCCGCGGCCTTTGCCGCCTTTGCCCGCGTGTTCCTCTCTGCGTTCGAGCCGTTCAAGGCCGACTGGGCGCCCGTGATTGCGGTGATCGCCGCGCTCACCATGATCCTCGGCACCGTCGTCGGCGTGGCGCAGACCAATCTCAAGCGCATGCTGGCCTATTCGAGCATCGCGCACGGCGGCTATCTGCTGGTGGGGCTGGTGGCCGCCAACGACGTCGGCAAGGCGGCGATCCTCTTCTACCTGCTGGCGTATTCGGTGACCAACCTGGCGGCGTTTGGCGGCATCGCGCTCCTTGGCGCCCGCGATCGCGCCAACGACGAGCTGCGCGACTACGCCGGCCTGTGGCATTCGCACCCGGCGCTGGCGGCGCTGATGACCGTCTGCCTGCTCTCGCTGGGCGGGCTGCCGCCGACCGCGGGGTTCATCGGCAAGTGGTACATCTTCAGCGCCGCGGTGAGCGCCGGCTACTACTGGCTCGCCATCCTCGGCATGCTCACCTCGGTCGTGTCGGTGTTCTTCTACCTGCGCGTCGTGGTGATGATGTACATGTCCGAACGCGGCACCGCTGACGTGCCTCCGCGCGTGGCCGGGCTCGGCATGGCGGCGCTGGCGCTGTCGATCATTGCCATCGTCTACCTGGGTGTGCTGCCAACCCAGGTCCTGAACGTCGCCGCCGCCTCTATCTCCACGATCTTCTGAGCAATACAGCCGGGCCGGGCTTGAGCCTTGAGCCCTGAGCCTTGAGCCCGTGTGTGGCACAATCTCGACTGGTGTCGGATCCAACCGCCGAGTTCAATCGCGAGCTCACCGCGCTCGAAGGCGACCTGAAGCGGCTCGAGAGCGAGTACAACATGTACTTCGCCGGCCGGCTGAAGCGTCCGCCGTGGGAGACGCGCGCCCGCGTGGAGGCCACCGTCAAGCGCCTCGATCGCACCTCCATCAACAACTACGGCGCGCGCTTCCGGTTCACGACGCTGCAGACGCGCTTCAGCCGCTTCGTCGATCTCTGGGATCGGGCGCTGCGCGCGCGCGAAGAAGGCCGCCCGGGACCGCTGATGCATCCGCGGCACACCGAGCCGCCGAAGCCCGATCCGCTCGAAGATCGGATCGTCAAGGTGGAGACCTTCCACGATCCGACGACGGAAGACGACAAGGTGCGCGCGCTCTACGACAGCTTCGTCAAGGCGCGGCAGGCTGCGGGGCAGGAGCGCGTGGCGTACGACAAGTTCGCGACGCTCGTGTCCACGCAGGTGCGGGCGCTCAAGGACAAGGGCGGCACCGACGTCGCGTTTCGCGTCGCGATCAAAGACGGCAAGGTCGCGCTGACCGCGCGCGCCTTGCGTTCTACGGATGAGTAGGCTTGAAGCTGAGAAGCGAAAGCGGGGGAGACTTGCTCAGGCAGGGCGCCCGGCGCCGCGGACGGCGCCGGGCAGGTCGTTCGTGGTTCTAGGCGCGGGTAACGTTTCCGGCCTGCGGGCCCTTCGGGCCGTCGACGATCTCGAACTCAACCGCCTGGCCCTCTTCGAGGGAGCGGAAGCCGTTGCCCGTGATAGCGGAGTAGTGCACGAACACGTCGCTTCCGCCTTCACGCTCGATGAACCCATAGCCCTTGGCGTTGTTGAACCACTTGACCTTGCCTGTAATACGCATCGTTCTTCCCTACTTGCTAGGCGGGGGCGCCGGCGACCGGACGTCCCGCTGGACCGAGTGCCACCCGAAGCGTCTGCTTCGAGGCACAAAAAAAGACCGCGAGTACTAACGCGGCCTCGGCTACGACGTTTCCAGGTATACCCCCGTAACGCAGGCTTAATCCTACGGACCCATCCGGTCTCTGTCAAGCTAACCCTCTAGTTTCCAAGCGCATGCCGCGAGCACTCATCAGTGTGTCCGACAAGAGCGGCCTGGTCGCGTTCGCCCGCGGCCTGGCCGACCGCGGGTTCGAGCTCGTCTCGACTGGCGGAACGGCCAAAACACTTCAGGACAACGGGTTAGCCGTCCTGAACGTGTCCGAGGTCACGGGATTCCCCGAGATGATGGACGGCCGGGTCAAGACCCTCCACCCCCGCATCCATGGCGGCATCCTGGCGCGCCGCGGGATCGAGGCCCATCTGGCGGCCGCCCGCGAGCACGGGATCGGCCTGATCGACCTGGTGGCGGTGAACCTCTATCCCTTTGCCGCCGCGGCCGCGAACCCGGCCACGCCGTTCGAGGGGCTCATCGAGGAGATCGACATCGGGGGCCCCAGCCTGGTGCGCGGGGCGGCCAAGAACTTTGCAGACGTACTGGTGGTGGTCTCGCCCGCGGACTATTCCACGGTCCTGGCTGAACTGGATCGTCCCGGCGGCCCCTCGGTTGCGTTCCGTTTCGATCTCGCGCGGAAGGCGTTCGCGCACACCGGCGCCTACGACACCGCCATCGCCGCTACGCTGGCGGACGTGTCGGCGGACGGCGGCGTCTTCACGCGCACGCCGCCGGGCGAGGGCGGCGCCCCGGCCAGGATGACCGTGTCGCTGCAGAAGCTGCAAGACCTCCGCTACGGCGAGAACCCGCATCAGGCGTCGGCGTGGTACGCGGAGGAACCGCGCACCGCGCTCGGCGACGCGCGCGTGCTGCAGGGCAAGGAGCTCTCTTATACCAACCTGCTCGATCTCGACGCCGCCGCGCGGATCGTGCTCGAGTTCGACGAGCCGGCCGCCGCAGTCATCAAGCACACCAACCCGTGTGGCGCCGCCACCGGCTCGAGCGCGGCGGATGCCTATGTCCGGGCGCGCGAAGCCGATCCGCTGTCGGCGTTCGGCGGCATCGTCGCGCTCAACCGGCCGCTCGACGCCGACGTGGCCGCGACGCTCGTCTCGACCAGGCTCGACGCCGTGATTGCGCCGTCGGTGGCCGATGCGGCGCGCGAGATCCTGGCGAAGAAGGGGCAGATGCGGGTGGTGACCGCCGACTTCTCGCGCCTGCGCGAGAGCGCGGGGCGCGAGCTGCGTTCGATTCTCGGCGCGGTCCTGGTGCAGGACTGCGATCGCGTGGTGGAGGCGGCGGCGCCGTGGCCGTCGCCCTCGTTGCAGGTGGTCACGAAGCGGCAGCCGACCGCCGAGGAGTGGACGGCGATGCGCTTCGCGTGGCGCGTGTGCGCGCACGTCAAGTCCAACACCGTCATCTTCACGGCCGCGGACCGCACGCTGGCCATCGGCGCCGGTCAGATGAGCCGGGTGGACTCCGTCAACGTGGCGCGCATGAAGGCCGCCGCGCACGGTCCCGACTTCCTGCGCGGATCGGCGGCGGCATCCGACGCGTTCATTCCGTTCCGCGATGGCCTCGACGCGATTGCTGCCGCCGGGGCGACGGCCGTCGTCCAGACCGGTGGGTCGGTAAAGGATGCCGAGGTGATCGCGGCGGCCGACGAACACGGCCTCGCCATGGTCTTCACGGGCCGGCGTCACTTCAGACACTGACCGGCGGAGTGGGCGGAGTAGGCAGAGCGCACTCTGCC
>DASYRM010000047.1:0-24212 GCA_036004405.1 Vicinamibacterales bacterium | reverse complement strand
CCAGGCAACAGCGACGACATGATTCTGAAGTTCACGACGACCGGCAAGTTCGTGATGCAGATTGGCCATCGCGGCCAGAGCAAGGGCAACACCGATACCGAGAACGTGCACCAGGCCACCGATGTCTTCGTCGACACGCGGGCGAAGGAAGTCTACGCGGCTGACGGCTACGGCAACAAGCGTGTCATCGTGTTCGACTCCGAAACCGGGAAATTCAAACGGATGTGGGGTGCGTTCGGCAATCCGCCGCCGCCGACGTTGGCGCCGAACGCCGCGGTGCCGCAGCCGCAGACGACGCCAGACGGCCCGCCGGAATTCGGGTTGCCGCACTCCGTCAAGGTCTCGAGCGACGGTATCGTCTACCTTGCCGACCGGATCAACAACCGCATCCAGCTGTTCACGACCGAGGGGAAGTATCTGCGGCAGGTGCGGCTGGCCGCTATCAACAACGTGACACCGGTGCCGGCCGGGTTCGCGTTCTCACCCGACAAGAAGCAGCAGTATCTTTACGTCGTCGATTCGGGGCCGATGCAGATCGTCATCTACGATCGCGAGAAGATGGTGGAGATCGGCCGCGTCGGAGTGCGCGGCCCCAAGGCCGGCGAGTTCGACATCATCCACCACATGGCCGCCGACTCGAAGGGCAACCTGTACGGCGCGGAGATCGTCACCAACCGCCGCGCCCAGCGCTTCGTTTTACAGAAGTAGGGGCCACCTTCAGGTGGCCCGTAGGCGTGAGGGCCGCCTTCAGGCGGCCCGACAGGGGCCGGCGAAAGCCGGCCCCTGCGTCTGTCATCCCGCGATGGACGCGATGTCCGACCGCGCCTGCGCGCGCGCGAGGTTGGCCTCCACCGCGGCGTTCACCGCCGGCTTCGACTCGCGAATGGCCTGCGCTACGGACTTGCCTTCGTTGAGCACCCGGTGCTTGAGCAGCACGAACGGCACTTCGGTGTTCCGCGCCGCGTGTGCCACCGTCGCGAACTGCTCCGCGCTCCGGAAGCCTTCGGCGGCGAGCGCAACGTTGGCCCCGCGGTTCAGCACCGGCTTGAGTCGATCTTGCAGCGCCGGCGCCGACACCTCGACGTGCGCCGTGCGCGCCGCGGCCGCGCGACGAGCGCTGGCCGGCGTCTCCGCCGCTTTCGTCTCGCTCGGCGTGGCCGGTGCGCCAACCGCGTCGTGCACGGCGCTGGCCGTCTGCGCGGCGCGATGCGTCACGAACGGGCCCGTCCAGACGCCGAGAGTGAAGGCGCCGGCGAGCGCGAACCCGAGAGCCGTCATTTTGCCAATCGTCATCACGTCACCTCCACGTGAACCGGTCCGCCGCGCCACTGGCGTGCAGCGCGCCTGACGAGCCCCTGTAGTTCAAGAGGCATGCCGCTCGTCGGGACGTTCAGAATCAGTCAATTGCCCGGAATTTGCTGAAAGAGTTACAGCCTAGGTTGTAGATTGAGCGCGCCGGCTCAGCCGCTTGGGACCGATGCTACAGTCCGCACACGTAGCTGCAGGCTTTCAAGCCTGCCCTCACGCATGACTCGCACCGTGACGCTCGCCGCGCTCCCGCTGCTGATCGCCGTGTCCGCACACGCGCAGACACCCGATGGCGCCGCGGTGTTCACGCAGAGCTGCGCCAGCTGCCACACCGGCGCGGTGGAGTCGCGCGCGCCGGCACCCGAGGCGCTGCGTGCGCGATCGCCGCAGTCGATCGTCGAAAGCCTGGTCAACGGCGCGATGCGCACGCAGGGTGCGCGGCTGTCGGGCGCCCTGCGGCGCGCGGTGGCCGAATACCTCACTGGCAAGACGATCGCCGGCGACGTGCGCGGCACCGACAGCGGCCGCTGCGGCATCGCCGACCAGTTGCCGGCCGCGCGCGCACGCCTGCCACGTTGGGCCGGGTGGAGCCCCGCGGCGACGAACACGCGTGTGCAGACGGCCGCCGACGCGGGTCTCGTGGCCGCGGATGTGCCCAGGCTGTCGCTGAAATGGTCGTTCGGATTCCCCGACGCGTCGGTGGCGTGGTCGCAGCCGACCGTCGCCGGTGGCCGCGTGCTCGTCGGCAGCCAGAACGGCACCGTCTACGCGCTCGACGCCGGCAGCGGCTGCATCCGCTGGACGTACGCGGCGCGCGGCGGCGTGCGCACCGCGGTGGTCGTCGGCCCGGCGGCGGGATCGGCGCCGTCGGTCGCGTACTTCGGTGACACCGCCGCGAACATCTACGGCCTCGACGCGGAGACCGGGCGCGAGCTGTGGGTGAGGAAGGTGGACGAGCACCCGCTGGCGCGGATTACCGCCTCGCCGACGCTGCACGAGGGGCGGGTGTACGTGGGCATGTCGTCGTACGAGGAATCGCAGGGCGCCGACCCGCAGTACGGCTGCTGCACCTTCCGCGGCAGCGTGAGCGCGCTCGACGCCGCCACCGGCGCCGTCGTCTGGAAGACCGCGCTCATCAGCGATCCGCTGCAGCGGCGCGGGACCAGCACCGCGGGCGTGCCGCTGTGGGGACCATCGGGGTCGGCGGTCTGGTCGGCGCCGACGATCGACGCGGCGCGCCTCCGTCTGTACGTGGCGACCGGAAACGCCTACAGCGGGCCTCCCGTGTCGTCGAGCAATGCCGTCGTCGCGCTCGATCTTGCGGACGGTGCCGTGAAGTGGACGCGTCAGGTCACGCCCGGCGACGTCTACGTCTCGAACTGCCGCAGCGGAAACCCGAACTGCCCCGAGGTGAACGGCCCCGACGTGGACTTCGGCAGCCCGCCGATGCTGACGCGCGCGGCGTCGGGGCGCGATCTGCTGGTGATCGGTCAGAAGTCGGGCGTCGGCTACGCGCTCGACCCGGAGAAGGACGGCGCCATCGTGTGGCAGTACCGCGCCGGGCGCGGCGGGCTGCTCGGCGGGATCGAATGGGGCTCGGCGGTAGACGCCGAGCGCGCGTACTTCGCGGTGTCGGACGTCACGACGCCGCAGCCCGGCGGTCTGCACGCCGTAGCGCTCGCGACGGGCGCCATGGTGTGGACCGCGCCGCCGCCACCGCTGACCTGCGCCGCGGGGCGCGGCTGCCTTGCGGCGCAGTCCGCGGCGCTCACCGTCATTCCCGGCGTCGTGTTCTCGGGGTCGTTCGACGGCGCCTTGCGCGCGTATTCGACCGCGACCGGCGAGGTCATCTGGTCGTTCGACACCAACCGCACCTTCACCGCCGTCAACGGCGTGGCCGCAACGGGCGCGTCGATCGGCGGCCCCGGACCCGCCGTGGCCGGCGGCATGGTGTTCGTGAACTCCGGTTACGGTGCCTTTCTCGGGCGGCCGGGGAACGTGCTGCTGGCCTTCGGGGTCGAGGAGAAGCGGTAGAGTACTCTCCCCGAAGGGAGCCGGCTCATGCGAAAGCTGATGCTCACGTTGCTGCTCGCCGCCAGCGTCGCGATCGCGGTGGTGGCGCAGGAAAAGGACGCCGCCTTCGAAGTGGCGAGCGTCAAGGCGAACAGGTCGGGCGACACCAATGGCATGCTGCGCATGCTGCCCGGCGGCCGTGTCAACGCCTCGAACATGCCGGTCCGGCCCATCATCACCTTCGCGTATCAGCTCGCGCAGTATCAGCTCGTGGGCGGGCCGGGCTGGCTGACGACCGATCGCTACGACCTCATCGCCAAGATGGAAGGGAATGTCGATCCGAACTTTGTGCCAGGCGCGAATACGCCAAATCCCATGCAGCTCGCGCTGCGCCACCTGCTCGAGGAGCGCTTCAAGCTGCGTGTCCATCGCGAGACGCGCGAGATGGACATCTATGCGCTCGTCATGGCGAAGCCGGGTGGCAGTCCCGGTGCGGGGCTGAAACCGACGACGCAGGACTGCGCGGCGGTGGCCGCCGCGGCGCGTCGAGGCGAGGCGCCGCCACCGCCCGGCACGCCTGGTGCGCCCTTCTGCGGTATTCAGGGCGGGCCCGGCCGGCTGAAATTCGGCGGACTGCCGGCGGCGTCGCTCGCGACGGCGTTCTCCGGTCCCGCCGGACGCCTGGTAATCGATCGCACGGGGCTCACCGGCGCCTGGGACTTCGAGCTGACGTATGCGGTCGAGGCGCGAGGCGCCGATGCGCCGCCGGTCGATCCCAATACTCCGTCGCTCTTCACCGCCATCCAGGAACAGCTCGGGCTCAAGCTCGAACCCACGAAGGGACCCGTGGAGGTGCTCGTCATCGACGGTATCGAGAAACCCACCGACGACTAGGAGAAGGGATGTCTCCCACCCGCCGCGATTTTCTCAAGACCGGTCTGGCCACCGCGACGTCGCTCGGCTTCCTCGATGGCGCGTCCTCGGCGATGGCGGCGGTGCAGGCGCCGACGCTGGCGCCTCCCAGCGCCGATCCGCTTGCCATCGAGGTCGCGAGCGCCGCCCTCGATGCCGCCCGCCGCGCTGGCGCGTCCTACGCCGACGCTCGCGTGGGGCGCTATCGCCGGCAGATCGTCACCACTCGCGAGCGGCAGGTCGTCAACGTGGGCGACGATGAGTCCTTCGGCCTCGGCGTGCGAGTGCTGGTCGACGGGAGCTGGGGTTTTGCCTCATCGAGCGAGGTGACGCGGGCCGGGGCGCAGCAGGCGGCGCTCGAAGCCGTGGTGCTCGCCAAGGCCGCCAGGGCGGTGCGGCGGCACCGCGTGGAGCTCGCGCCGGTGACGGCGGTCCGAGGCACGTGGATCACGCCCGTGCGCAAGGATCCGATCGAGATCTCGATCGAAGAGAAGATCGCGCTGCTGCTCAAGGCCAACGAGGCGGCCCTCAAGGTGAAGGGCGTCCAGTTCGTCAGCTCCGGCGTGCAGGCGCTGCGGGAGATCAAGACACTCCTCACGTCGGACGGCACCAACGTGACGCAGACGTTCATCCGCGTCGGCCCGGCGTTTTCCGCCACCGCGGTGGGCAACGGCGACTTTCAGTCGTTTTCCGAAGCGCTGCCGCCCCGCGGCGAGGGCTGGGACTACGTCGAGTCGCTGGACCTGCCCGGGAACGCCGAACGGTGGGCGTCGATGGCGGTGGAGAAGCTGGCGGCCAAGAGCGTCGAGGCGGGCACCTACGATCTCATCCTGGAGCCGTCGAATCTGTGGCTGACGATTCACGAGTCGATCGGCCATGCCACTGAGCTCGATCGCGCCATCGGCGAAGAGGCGAACTACGCCGGCACCAGCTTCGTCGCGCCGCCGGAGAAGACGATTGGCACGCTGAAATACGGCCCGCCGCTCATGAACATCCAGGCGGATCGCACGCAGCCGGGCTCGCTGTCACGCGTCGCGTGGGACGACGAAGGGGTGCCCGCCGAGCAGTGGCTGCTCGTCGAGCGCGGGATCTTCAAGGACTACCAGACCACCCGCGAGCAGGCGGCGCGCATCCAGAAGCTGACGGGCGTGGCGCGCTCGCACGGCTGCTCGTTTGCCGACTCGTGGCAGAACGTCCAGTTCCAGCGCATGCCGAACGTCTCGCTGCTGCCCGGCGAACAGGACGTGTCGCTGGCCGAAATCATCGCCGCGACCGATCGGGGGATCGTCATCAAGCACGACGGCTCCTGGTCGATCGACCACCAGCGCTACAACTTCCAGTTCTCCGGCCAGGCGTTCTACGAGGTGCGCGGCGGCAAGATTGTCGGCATGCTGCGCGACGTCGCCTATCAGAGCGACACGCCGTACTTCTGGAACGCGATGGACATGATCGGCGGCAAGTCGTCGTACTGGATGGGCGGTGCGTTCAACGACGGCAAGGGCGAGCCGACGCAGATCAATTCGGTGAGCCACGGCTGCGTGCCGGCGCGCTTTCGCAACGTGCGCATCCTGAACACGGCGAGGGCGTCGTGAGCGCGACCTTGCTCTCGGCCGAGGAGGCCCGCGCGCTGGCGGATCGCGTGCTCACGTTGAGCACCGCCGACGCCACGCGGGTGACGATCGTCAGTTCGAAGAGCGGCAACACGCGGTTTGCCGACGCCAGCATCTCCACCTCGGGCCAGCTGGCGAACACCTCCGTCACCGTCGCCGTCACCATCGGGCGGCGCCGCGCGTCCGCCACGACCAACGCGCTCGACGACGCGTCGTTGAAGCGCACGGTCGATCTGGCGCTGCGACTCGCCAGGCTGGCGCCGGAGGATCCCGAGCTGATGCCGGAGCTCGGGCCGCAGCGCTACACGAGCGTGCCGGCATTCGTCGCCCGTTCCGCCGATCTCGATCCCGAGGCCAGGGCCACCGCCGTTCGGCGCGCGGTGGACGCGGCGAACGCCGCCGGGCGGCAGGCCGGGCAGATCTTCAGCGCCGGGTTCCTGGAAGCCGAGGCGTCGGCGATTGCAGTGGCCAACAGCACCGGACTCTTCGCCTATCACCGGGCGACCAGCGTCGATTTCTCGGTCACCGCCCGCACCCCCGATGCGACCGGCAGCGGCTGGGCGAGCGCCGGCTCACGTGACTGGAACACCGTGGATGCGGCCGCCGTCGGGCGGATCGCGGCGCAGAAGGCGGTCGCCAGCCGCAGTCCCACCGCGATCGAGCCGGGCCCCTATACCGCGGTCCTGGAGCCGCAGGCGGTGACCGACCTCGTCCCACTCCTCGCGCCGGCGCTCAACGCGCGGACGGCGGACGAGGGGCGCAGCCCGTTCTCGAAGCCGGGTGGCGGCACGCGCATCGGCGAAAAGGTGATGGACGAGCGCATCACGCTCTACTCCGACCCTGGCGATCCCATGCTGCTCGGACAGCCGTTCGACAACGAGGGGCTGCCGCTGCGACGGGTCGTGTGGATCGAGAAGGGCGTGCTCGAGAACCTGTCGTATTCGCGCTTCTGGGCGCAGAAGCAGGGCAAGGAAGCGACCGGCAACGCGCTCGCGGGCGGCCTGGCCATGACGGGCGGCACCAAGACGACCGAGGAGCTGATTGCCGGCTGCGCGCGCGGCATTCTGGTGACGCACTTCTTCTACATCCGGTCGCTCGAGCCGCGGACGGTGCTGCAGACGGGGCTGACGCGCGACGGCACCTTCCTCATCGAGAACGGAAAGATCACCAAGGCGCTCAAGAACTTTCGTTGGAACGAGAGCCCGCTGCTGATGCTGAATCGGCTCGAGGAGATCGGCCGGCCCGAGTTGACGACCGCCGGGCGCCTGATGCCCGCCGTGCGGGTGAGCCGCTTCGATTTCAGCTCGTTGTCCGACGCGGTCTAGTCGTCGTGGGGGCCGCCTTCAGGCCGTCGTGGGGGCCGCCTTCAGGCGGCCCGTTCAACGCTCCGCCGCGCGCGCGCCGCTGAGGATGTTGCGCATCGAGTTGTTGCCCTCGTGGCACGCGTACTCGAACATCGCCTCCGGCTGCGCTGCCATCTCGAGGGCGGCCGTCCACGGCCCGGTCCACGTGTGGGGATCGTCGACCGACACTTCGTAACGTAAGCCGGTGGCGGTGCGCGTGAAGCGCTCCACCAGGTGCAGCGTGTCGCCGGCGCCGCGGTAGTCGGCCTTGGGCGAGAAGTTGGTGACGTCCACCACGAGCGTGTCGCCCTCCCAGTGGCCGCGCGAGTCGCCGTGATAGCCGCGAATCGCACCGCCCACGTGCGTCCGTCCATCCGTGAACACGATGCGCGTGTCGTGAATCATCTCGTAGGTGATCGCCACCACGCCGGGTGCCTGCACGATCTGCGTGTTGGCGTTGTAGACGGTGGGAAAAATGGCCGACGGCACGCCGCGGGTGATGCAGCGTTCCCACAGGCTCAGGTCTTCCGGGCCCTTGAAGGCGGCGCCGCTGTTGAAAGCGCCGCCGGCGAACGTGCCGGCCCGCAGCTGCCGCAGGCGCTGGCGGCCTTCATCCGTCATGGCCGGCAGCCGGCCGTCAGGCGGCGCAATCACCATCGATGTCCGGGGCGAGGCCTTGCCGCGTTCCAGCCAATGTGGCGGCGGCGACGTGGCCGAGCCCACGGCCCCGGCGTTCGACCGGTCCGCGGTCTCGAGATCGAAGTCGGCGTTGTCGGAGGCGCTCTGCTTCTGCAGCGTCGCCTGGCGCGCGGCGAGCTCCGCGTCGGTCAGCCGTTGACGGTTGCCGTACTCGCGCGGCCGCTCGAACGGCACGCTCAACTCGGCTTCGCTCGTCCACGTGCCCTGCAGATCAGGGTCGCCCCACGGTGTGCGCGGCGACTGCGCCAGCGCCGCGTGTGCCGCACCGACAGTGATCAGGGTAACCAGCCCCGCGAGATGAAGACCTTTGTGTGGCATGGCGCAGGTAGTATGCAACCGGCACGCGTCAAAGCGCCGGCAAATTCGTGACAGAATCGGCGGCATGACATGGGGTCTGAGCACGGGATTGCTGGCGCTTTTTCTCCTGGCCGGTTCGACGGCGTGGGCGCAGTCGCCGCTGGCCGGCAACTGGAACTCGCTGCGGTTCGAGGACGAACAGGATCGCGGGCCGGGGCCCGACCTGGGCGACTACTCGGGGCTGGCGATCAACAGCGCCGCGCGTCTGTTTGCCGACAGCTGGGACGCCTCGCGCCTCACGCTGCAGGAGCACCAGTGCCGCGTGCACGTGTCGCCCTACATCTACCACGGTCCTCTCAACCTGCGGATCTGGGTAGAGAAGGATCCCGAGACGCAGCAGATCATCGCCGTCAAGCAGTACATCAGCACCTACGAGCAGACGCGCACGATCTGGATGGACGGCCGCCCGCATCCGTCCGAGTTCGCGCCGCACACGTTCATGGGGTTCTCCACCGGCTCGTGGGACGGCCAGACGCTGTCCGTCACGACGACGCACCTCAAGCAAGGCTGGCTGCGTCGCAACGGCGTGCCCGAGAGCGATCAGACGACGACGATCGAGCGCTTCACGCGTCACGGCCGCAACATGACGCACACGGTGATCATCACGGACCCGGTCTATCTCTCCGAGCCGATGATTCGAACCACCGACTTCCAGATCAACGAACAAGACGGAGCCAACTGGCTGTGGCCGTGTGAATACGTCGAGGAGATTTCGGGGCGCGCCAAAGGCGAAGTGCCTCACCATCTACCCGGTGCCAACCCGTTCCTGCAGGAGTTTGCCGACAAGACGAAGGCTCCCGTGGGGGGCGTACGCGGTGGGCCCCTGACGGTGTATCCGGAGTACGCCGCGCGCCTCAAGGAAGCGCCAGCGGCCGAAACGAAAGCCGACGCGCCGCGCGTGAGCCAGGCCAAGAACCCGGACACGGGCGAGGTGCAGCTGCTGCCGGTGCAGGGCAACGTCTACATGCTCGCGGGGGCGGGCGGCAACGTGGTGGTGCAGGTCGGGCCGTCGGGAGGCCTGATCGTGGACTCCAAGTCCGCGGCCCAGGTCGATCGGATCCTGGCCGAAGTGAAGAAGCTCGACACCTCTGGCAAGCCGATCAAGTACCTGCTCAACACCAGCGCCGACGCCGATCACATCGGCGGCAACGAGAAGATGGCGAAGGCGCTGGGTTCGCTCGCCAACTGGACGATCATCAACACGCCGGGCGCGACGCAGAACGCGGTGCAGATCATCGCGCACGACAACGTGCTCGCCCGTGCGAGCACACTGCCATCCACGGCGCAGCCCACCGAAACCTTCGTGGGCCTCGAAAAGGAGATCTATTTCAACGGTGAGCCGGTGTTCATGTACCACATTCCGCAGGCGCACACCGACGGCGACAGCCTGGTGTTCTTCCGCAAGTCCGATGTGGTGGCCACCGGCGACATCTTCCGCACCGACAGCTATCCGGTCATCGACCTGCAGCGGGGCGGGTCGGTGCAGGGGGTGATCGACGGGCTCAACCGCGTGCTCGATCTGGCGGTGCCGGCGCACCACGAAGAGGGCGGCACGTTCATCGTACCGGGGCACGGCCGCATCTGCGACGAGTTCGACGTGCTGGAGTACCGCGACATGGTCACCATCGTCCGCGATCGCGTGCAGGCGATGGTGGCGAAGAAGATGACGCTCGAGCAGGTGAAGGCGGCGCGGCCGACGCTCGACTACGACCCGCGCTACGGTGCGGCCACGGGCGCGTGGACCACAGACATGTTCGTCGACGCGGTCTACAGGAGCGTCGTCGCCTCGCGCTGAGCCACCGGCAGCCACTGCTCGAGCGCGGTGCGCAGCCGCTCGCGCTTGAGCGGCTTGGTGAGGTAGTCGTCCATGCCAGCCGCCAGGCAGCGTTCGCGATCGCCTTCGAGCGCGTTGGCCGTCAGGGCGATGATCGGCACGGTGCGCGCCTCGGTCTTGAGGGCGCGAATCGCGCGCGACGCCTCGTAGCCGTCCATCACCGGCATCTGGCAGTCCATCAGGATCAGGTCGTAGGGCGCCGCGGCATGGGCGTCCACGCCGAGTTGACCGTTGGCCTGCAGGTCGGCGGTGTAGCCGAGCCCTTCGAGCATCTTCTGCGCGACCTTCTGATTGGTCCGGTTGTCCTCGACCACCAGAATGCGAGCGGTCACGAAGTGCGAACCGCTGGCGTTTCCCTGTGGCTTGGCTGGGTCGAGCGCCGCGTCGGGCAGCAGGCTGAGAGCCGGCGCCACGGCGCGGGCGATGTGCGCGCTCTTGATCCCGGTGAGGATTTCAAAGGACGAGCCCAGGCTGTCGCGCCACACGTCCGTTGCCTCGGGCGCGATGGCCGCATGGCGGAACAGGATCGGCGTGGCGCGCCCGCCGTCGGCCGACAGGCCGCTCAGCGCGGCGGCCGCCCGCGTGCCGTCCTCGACGATCACCGCGTCGTAGCGCCCGCGATCGGCGTGCGGCATCACTTCGGCGCCGAGGGCCTGTGCCGTGGCGCCAAGGCGCTCCAGCCGTGCTGCGAGCGCCTCGCGCGTCGGCACGTGATCGGCCAGCACGAGCGTGCGCATGCCGCGCAGCGGCAGCGGCGCTGTGTCCGCCTCGGCCACGGCCAGGCGCACGGTGAACCAGAAGTTGCTGCCCTGGCCCGTCTTGCTCTCGACACCAATGGCGCCGCCCATCTGCTCGGCCAGCCGCTTCGAGATGGTGAGGCCCAGGCCGGTGCCGCCGAAGCGGCGCGTGGTGGACGAATCCGCCTGCACGAACGGTTCGAAGAGCAGCGGCATGATGTCGGGCGCCACGCCGATGCCGGTGTCCTTGACGTCGAAGCGCAGCATCAGGTGGCCGGGCTCGCGCGACAGCAGCTGCACGCGCACGGTGATGTCGCCGTTCTCGGTGAACTTCACGGCGTTCCCGACCAGGTTGACGAGGATCTGGCGCACGCGCGTGACATCGCCAGTCACGTACTGCGGAACGTCTCCGGCGAGGATGGCGACCACACGCACGTTGCGCGCGCGGGCCTTCTCGCCCAGCAGTTCCACCACGTCGTCCACCGCGGCGTCGAGGTCGAAGCGCGCCGATTCGAGCGTCAGCTTGCCCGCCTCGATCTTCGAGACGTCGAGCACGTCATCGATGATGCGCAACAAGGCGTCGCCGGAGCGCCGGATGGTTTCCGCGTTCTCACGCTGCTCGGTGGTGAGCGATGACGAGAGCAGCAGCTCGGCCATGCCGAGCACGCCGTTCATCGGCGTCCGGATCTCGTGGCTCATCGTGGCGAGGAACGCCGACTTCACCTGCATGGCGTGCTCGGCGGCGTCCTTGGCCGCGCGGAGCTCGCTCTCGAGCCGCATCCGGGCGGTGACGTCGGCAAACGCGCCCGAGACTCGCTGCGGCGTGCCGGCGGCGTCGCGTACGAGCTGGCCGGTTTCGCGGAACCAGCGGTACTCGCCGTTGCGGTGCCGCACCCGGACCGTCACGTCGAACGGCCCCTGCCCCTCGAGGTGCGACTGCAGCGCCATTTTACGCAGCGTCAGATCGTCGGGGTGCATGCGCGAGCGCAGCGCGTCGCCGCTGTCGGCCATGCTCGCGTCGTCTTCGCCGAGCAGCGTCTTGAAGTGGGTGGAGTAGTAGACCTCGTCGCTGCCGATGCGCCAGTCCCACAGGCCGGCGTCGCCGCCGCGTGCGGCCCGCTCCACGCGCTCGAGCGCTTCCACGACGCGCTGGTCGCTGGCCGCACGCGCGTCGAGGGCGTCGTTGATCACGGCGCTCAGCTCGCCCATCTCGTCGCGGGCCCCGACCGGGACCCGGGCCATGGTGTCGCCGGCACGCAGACGCTCGATCGTGGAGCGGATGCCGGCCATCGGCCGGAACACGAACGCCCGCACCGTAAAGAGCGCCACCAGGGTGATGGAGAAGATCAGAATCAGCTTGCGCCGGATGCCCACCCAGATCAGATCGCGCACCGCCGCGGACACGGGCTGATTGTCGATGACGATCACGGTCACGCCGTTGCGCGGGCCGACACCGGCGGCCACGCCGAGCGGCGCCGCCAGCCCGAACGCATCGGCGGCATCCTCGCTCCAGCATTCCTGCTTCTTGGTGCTCGAGGCGACGAGCACGCGAGCGCGCAGCGCCGCGGGCAGGGTCGAGAGCGGCGCATGGCGATAGGTGGTGTTGGTGCTGGTGACGACTTCAAGCGGGTCGCCGCCCGCCACGAGGATCATGCGGACCGATGGATCCTTGCCCAGCACCGCGACGGCTCGCTCGAGCTCCTCCGGCGTGTCGGCGCTCGTGACCGCCGCGTCCACCGCCCGCGCGAGCGTGCTCGTGTTGCGGAGCGCGAGCGCAGTGAACTTGGGTCCCAGTGTGGCCAGCTCGAGGAAGATGGCCACGCCCGCGAGCGCCAACCCCATGAGCCAGATGGGCGCGATGATCTTGGTGGTGATGGACATGGAGCGACGTGCTCCAGATCGGCCAGTCTGCAACAGACCTTGAGCAGCCATGCGCCGACCGTGGACAGGTGGGGAAATCGCGCGCGCGCCCGCACGCGGTTGCACGGGGCTACGCGGGAGTAGGGCGGGTGAGGTGGGTAGGGCGGGTAAGGCGGGTAACTACCAGAAACGCGGGCGGGGCAGCAGGGGACCGAGGCCCAGGCGGCCGACGATCAGCACCAGCCAGACGAGGACCGGAAGAAAGGGCACGCGGCGCTCGATCTGGGCCACCGTCACCGGAATGTGGGGCCAGGTGCGGCAGGCCATGGCCACGCCGATCGCCGCGGTCACGAAGATGGGTGAGAAGAGATAGCGCTCGGCGAACCGGCCCGAGGGGCTGAGCAGGACGATCGCGACGCTGGCGAAGCGGAGCGCGAACAGCGCCGTGCGCCTCACGGTCTCCGGCTGCGCCTGCCAGCCCGCGCGCGCCTTCGACAGCCAGCCGGCGACGATGACGACGAGGGCGGCGCCCCACGGCGCCGACAGCCACGCCAGATGGGCAAGGTAGAAGAACGCGTGGCTGACAGGAACCAGGGGGCCGGCTGCGGGTGCCGCGTTGGCCACTGGACCGAGCTGACGCCGCCAGTAGCCCGCCCAGAACGTGCTGCCGGTCGCCTGTACGTAGAGCTGGTCGTACACCACCGCCACCGCCACCGCGGCTGCCATCGCGACGGCCAACGCCAGCGCCGGACGCAGCTTCGATCCCGGTGCCCGCAGAGGGTTCAAGAGGATCCAGAGACCGGCGCCGAGCAGCAGAATGGCGACGAACACCCCTTTGACAAGGAGCGCGGCAATCACCCCGCCGGCGACCGCCAGGCTCCATGTCCACGAGCGCCGCACGCCGTCGAGCGCGACCAGCGTCACCAGCAGGCACAGGAGCATCGGGTACTCCTGGTTGGCCCGGACGCGAAAGACGAACGCGGCCGGCACCAGCTGCAGCAGCACCAGCGCGCTGCGGCCGGCGCTCGGTTCCGCTGCCCGCGCCAGTCGGGCGAGCAGCAGCAGGCACGCAAGCGCCGCCGCAATACCGACGGCATACGCGGCTTGCGCGGCGGGATATCCCAGCTTCGCCAGCGCGATCGGCGCGAGATAGATGCCGACCGGATGCTCCTGCCACAGGCCGGTGCCATTCCACAGCCCGCCCCACTCCGGCGCGATCACGTGCGCGGCGTCCACCCGCGACAGGCGGGCGGACATCTCCGCGTAGAAGGCGGAGTCGGGGTCGCGGCTCACGAACCCGGTCGCGGCGATGAGGGCCCAGACGAGCAGGAGGGCGCCGGTCCACGCCGCGGCCTCGCGCTGGCGGACCAGCGGGTTCATTTCTTCAGGTACCCGTTGATGGCGGCTCCGCTGAGCGTGTCGTCGAATCCGGTGAAGGCGCCCTCGTCGGCAATCGTCTGCGCGGCGCGCGCAAACGCCGTCCACGCGGTGCGGGCCAGCGCGCCGCCGACGCTGACACGCCGCACGCCGAGGGCCGCCAGGTCGGCCACCGTGAGCCCGATGTTGCGCGGCACCACGACGTTGACCGGACGCGGCGCGACCGCCTGAACGATGGCGGCGATGTCCTCGCGCGTCACCGCGCCGGGAGCGTAGAGCACATCGGCTCCGGCCTCCGCGTACGCCGTCAGGCGCCGGAGCGATTCGGCAAGCGGATCGGGGTGGCCCACGAGATAACACTCGGCGCGACCCACCAGCAGCACGCCGGTCTGCGTGGCGTCGATGGCGGCACGCGCGGCGCGCAGGCGTTCCACCGCGACTGGCAGCGGGTAGAGCGCCGTGTCGGGACCACCCGTGCTGTCCTCGATCGACAGTCCCGCCACGCCCGCCGTCACACACGCGGCCACGTTGGAGGCGACGCCTTCCGGCGTTGAAGCAAACCCCGACTCGAAGTCGGCGTTGACGGGCAGATCGGTGGCGCCGACGATGGCGCGGATGTTGGCGAGCGTCGCGTCGAGCCCGGCCGCTCCGTCGGAGACGCCGTTCGTCCACGCGCAGCCCGCGCTGGTGGTGGCCAGCGCCTGGAAGCCGAGGCGCTGGAGATAGCGGGCCGAGCCCGCGTCCCAGGGGTTCGGGAGCGCGAAGCAGCCCGACTCGTGCAGGCGCCGGAACGCGCGCCGGCGCTCGGCATATGAGGCGTCAGCCATGGATCAGAAACTATCATGCCGCGCCGCCCCGTCGTTGACACGCGAGCGGCGCTGGTCTTAGATCGCCACCCTATGGCGATTTCCCGGATGACGATGACCGACGAGCAGCGCAAGTCGGTGGCGCTCGAATACCTCAAGGCGTTCGACAACAAGGGGGTGACGTCAAGCGGTGGCAGCATCCTCGATCTGTTCGCCGACGACGCTCAAGTGTTCTTCCCCAAGTGGGGGCTGGCCACCGGCAAGGCGCAGGTCGGGCAGCTCTTCACCGATTTCGGCGCCGGCATCCGCCACATCCTGCACGACTACGCCAGCTTCAACTGGATCATGACCGGCACCGACGTCTTCGCGGTCGAGGGGACGAGCGCGGGCGAGTACAAAGACGGACCGTGGCGCGCGGGCGTCTCGCACGCCGGGCGGTGGTGCGACGTGTTCGAGGTGCGCGACTTCCTGATTCAGCGCTGCTTCATCTATCTCGACCCCGACTACGCGGGGCTCGACACCGGCCGCTATCCGTGGCTGTCGAAGAACGGCCGCGATGCCTCAAAGCCGATGGGCTAGCGGGCAGCAGCGCGCGGCTCTGGCCGGCTGTCGGAAGCGAACGGCCGCGAGATAGCCGCCACGTCCTGGTGCAGGAACAGCACCGGGCACCGTGCCTGGCACGCAACCGCCGGTGCGGTGGGACCTCCGGCGCCGCGCCCCTCGCGTCCGGCTCCGCGGCCCACCACGATCAGGCCGGTGGACTCCTCGATTGCCAGCTTGAGAATCTCCTCGCTCGCGTTCCCCTGGGCCACGACCTCCTCGACCGGCTTGTCGCGACCGACGACGTCGGCGATGAGCGCGACCAGCGCATCGCAGGCCGGCTGCACGCGCGCTTCGCGGTGCGCATCGAAGTCGTAGGCGAGCGCCGCCACTTCCGAGAAGAGCTCGACGACGTGCACGATGGTGAGGTGCGCGCCCGTTTCGGTGGCGAGCGCCGCGGCGGAGGCGAGCAGCGGCCGCGATTCGTCGGACAGGCTCACCGGGCACATGATCCGGGTGAGCCCGGCGACGCACGGATTGGCCACGTCGGCGCCCGGCGTCGGGATGACCAGCACCGAGCACGGCGCCGCGCGCAGCACGTCCGCGGTGATCCGCCCGAGCACCGGATGGTCGCTGGCCGGCTCCGTGCCGGCGCCGACGACCACGAGGTCGGCCGCGAGCGCGTCGGCGCGCGCCACAATCGCATCGGCGACGCTCGGGTCTTCGTCGAGCAGCACTTCGATCTGCAGCCCGTCGGTGCGCGCCTGTTCGACGAAGCGCTCCACGTCGAGCTGACACGCCTGGCGCTCGTCGGCGGTCAGCGGCGCCTGGTCCATCACCGGCACCGCCGGTGCGCCGGCGGTGAGATCGCCGGGAACGGTACCGGTCTCGGGTGGCGGGATCACGAGCCGATGGATGTGCAGCACCGACACATCCGCCCCATGGCGACGCGCCCACCACAGCGCGCAATCGAGCGCGCGCCGCGACGGCTCGGTGAGATCGACCGCGCAGAGCACCCGGCTGAAGTCAGGCATGGTGTTCCTTTCCAACTGCGGCCGGCGCCGTCACGACCAGGACGCCGTTGGTCATGCTGGCCTTGATGTCGTCCACACGGATGCCGCCGGGCAGCAGCATCGACCAGAAGAAGCCGCCGGTGCCGCGGTCGCGCCGGTAGATGACGTGCCCGTCGCCTTCGAGATGCTTCAACAGCTGGGCCGCGCCCTCGGGGCCGGCGGTAATGAGCAGTCTCGTCTGATGGATCTGCAGGCTGACATCGGCGTGCGTGCTCCCCGGCAGATCGATACGAGCGATGACTTGGTCGTGCACCTGTTCCTGCATGAGGAGACCGAGGGGCAACGAGCGTGCCACCCGTTTTACGTAGAGGCGCACCTTCAGGTGCGCCTGCAGGCGGACCTAAAGGTCCGCCTCTACAAACGCGTGCGGCAGAAGTTGCAGCTCGGCAGGAAGCGGCCCAGCATGCTATAAACATCGTTTTGCCCCCGCGTCGGGGGCGTTTTCCTGCTCGTGGTTGCGGGTCTGCAGGCCCGCCTCATACCTCATGGTCGTACAGAAGTTTGGCGGCACGTCGGTGGCCGACCCCGAAGCCATCCGCCGCCTCATCGAGATCGTCCGTACCGCGCGCAGCCAGGATGGCTCGGGGCCCGCGGTGGTGGTGTCTGCCATGAGCGGCGTCACCGACGGACTGCTGAAGGTTGCCGCCGACGCGTCCGCGGCGAAGGCCGACGACGCGATGGCCGGCGTGGCGAAGGTCCGTGAGCGCCACCTCGCGGCCGCGCGCGATCTGGCGCCGGGCAACACCGCGCTCGAAGCGCAGATCAACGAGCAGTGCGATCAGCTGGTGGCGGTGGTCCGCACGCTGGTCGAACTGCGCGAGCTGTCGCCCAGCGTGTCCGACGTGGTGGCGGCCGTCGGCGAGCTGCTCAGCAGCCGGCTGGTGGCGGCCGCGGTCGTTCACGCCGGCCTACCCGGCACCTGGGTGGACGCGCGCAAGGCCATCATCACCACCGACGACCACATGTCGGCACGGCCGCTCACGGCCGAGACCAATGCGGCGGTGCGCGCGACGGTCGGGACGGCGGTGGCGGCGGGGCAGGTGCCGGTGCTCGGCGGGTTCGTCGCCTCGACGCGCGATGGGCACACCACCACCCTTGGCCGCGGCGGCTCGGACTACTCCGGCGCGCTGGTCGGTGCCGGCATCGGCGCGCGCGAGATCCAGATCTGGACCGACGTGGACGGGATGCTCACGGCGGATCCGCGCGTCGTCGCCCAACCGCGGCTGGTCCCGCACCTGTCGTTTGCCGAGGCGGCCGAGCTCGCCTATTTCGGCGCCAAGGTGCTGCACCCGGCGACGATCCTGCCGGCGGTCGAGCACGACATCCCCGTGCGCATCCTCAATTCGCGGCACCCGCAGGGCACCGGCAGCGTGATTACCGCCGCGGGCAGTCGCGAGGGCACGCCGGTCACCGCGTTTGCCTGCAAGAAGGACCTGACGGTCGTGGACATCACGTCGAGCCGGATGCTGATGGCCTACGGCTTCCTGCGGCAGGTGTTCGAAGTGTTCGAAAAGTTCCGCACCGCCGTGGACGTGGTGACCACCTCCGAGGTCAGCGTCTCGGTGACGGTGGACGATCGCCGGAACCTCGCCGCCATCGTCGAGGCGCTCTCGGCGTTCGGCGAGGTGGCGGTGGAGTCGGAGATGGCGCTCGTCTGCGCCGTCGGCGATCGGCTGCGCACCGAGCCCGAAACCGCGGCGCGCGTCGTCGGCGTGCTCGAAGAAGTGCCGCTGCGCATGATCTCGCAGGCGGCCGCGCGGCGTAACATTACGGTCATCATGCGGCAGGGCGATCTGCCCCACGCGATGCAGCGGCTGCACGAGGAGTTCTTCGGGTGAACGTGCTCATCGTCGGCTACGGGAAGATGGGGAGGCTGATCGACGCGCTGGCCGCCGAACAGGGTATCGATGTGGCCGGCCGGGTCGACGACGGGCGCGACGAGTGGCGCGCCGCCGACGTGGCGATCGATTTCACGACCGCCGAGGCGCTGCTCGAGAATTTTCCGCGATACGTGGAGCTGAAGATGCCGGTGGTCATCGGGACGACCGGGTGGGGGCCGCATGCCGCCGCGTTTCGCCAGCAGGCCGAGCGGGCCGGTCTGGGCGTCGTGGCCTCGGCCAACTTCTCGATTGGGGTCAACGTCTTTCAGCTGGTGGTCAACGAGGCCGCCCGCCTGATGCGCCAGCACTCGCAGTACGGCGCCTGGATTCACGAGGCCCATCACGCCGCCAAGCGCGACGCCCCGTCCGGCACCGCGCTCATGCTGCGCGATTCGATGGCAGCCGCCGGCTTCGACCGCCCCATCGACATGTCCGCCACGCGGGCGGGCACCATTCCAGGCGTTCATACGGTGGGGTTCGACGCCGCCTCGGATACGATCGAGCTTTCGCACACGGCGCGCGACCGCCGCGGCTTCGCGGGCGGCGCGCTCGTGGCCGCGAAGTGGGTTCGCGGCCGCCAGGGGTGGTTCACCATGGCCGACGTCCTGCAGACGCCGGCCGGGCATTCGTAGAGGCGGACCTTCAGGTCCGCCTGCAGGGAGATCGTCATGCGTACTCCGTTCACCGGCGTCGGCACCGCACTCATCACGCCCTTCACCAAGGGCGGCGCGCTCGATGAGACGGCCGTCAAGCGCCTGGCGCGACGGCAGATCGACGCGGGCGTGCACTTCCTGGTGCCGTGCGGCACCACCGGCGAATCGCCGACGCTGAGCCACCGCGAGAAGCTCCGCGTGGTGGAGCTCGTGGTGCAAGAGGCCGCTGGCAAGGTGCCGGTCATGGCGGGCGCCGGCGGCTACGACACGCGGGAAGCCATCGAGCTGTCGCGCGACATGGAAAAGGTGGGCGCCGACGGCCTGCTGCACGTATCGCCCTACTACAACAAGCCGACGCAGGAAGGGCAGTACCAGCACTTCAAGGCGATTGCGGAGAGCACGCGGCTGCCGATCATGCTCTACAGCATCCAGGGGCGCACCGGCGTGAACATCGACGTCGCCACCGTGCTGCGGCTGGCCCAGATCCCGAACATCGTCGGCATCAAGGAAGCCTCGGGCAGCCTCGTCCAGATGACCGACATCGTGGCCAACGCCCCGGACAGCTTCCTGCTCGTCAGCGGCGACGACCCGATCACCGTGCCGGTCATGGCGATTGGCGGCCGCGGCGTCATCTCGGTGGCGTCCAACGAGGTGCCGGCCGAGATGGTGCAGGTCGTCGAACTGTGCGAGAAGGGCGACTTCGCCGCGGCGCGCAAGCTTCAGGGCTGGCTGCTGCCCCTGCTCACCGGGAACTTCGTCGAGAGCAATCCCGCCCCGTGCAAGGCGGCCATGGCGGCGATGGGCCTCTGCGAAGACGAGCTGCGCCTGCCGATGGTGCCGGTCTCGCCGGCGTCGCGCGAGCGCGTGATGGGCATCCTGCAGAAGCTCAGGCTCCTCGGCGCGGCGGCCCGCGTCTGATGCAGGAGCTCGCCGAAGAGATCTCCACTCTCTTCGCGCAGGGCGACTCGGCGTCGAAGCAGCAGGCCCGCGACGCGTTTGCGCGGCTCCGGGCCGAGCTCTCCGCCGGCCGCGTGCGCGCGGCCGAACCCGACGCCTCGTCGCCGACCGGCTGGCGCGTCAACATCTGGGTGAAGCAGGGGATTCTTCTCGCGCTCCGCTGGGGTGACGTAATCGACGTCGGTGTCGGCAAAGGGCGCTGGCCGTTTCTCGACAAGGACACGCTGCCGCTCAAGCGGCTCGACATCGCGAGCCGCGTGCGCGTCATTCCGGGCGGGTCGTCGATTCGCGACGGCGCCTATGTCGGCACCGGCGTCATCTGCGCGCCGCCGATGTACATCAACGTCGGCGCCTACGTCGGCGACGGATCGTTCGTGGACTCGCACGCGCTCGTCGGCTCGTGCGCGCAGATCGGTTCGAACGTGCATTTGAGCGCGGCCGCGCAGATCGGCGGCGTGCTGGAACCGGTCGGGGCGATGCCAGTGATTGTCGAGGACGACGCCCTCATCGGCGGCAACTGCGGCGTCTATGAAGGGGCGATCGTCAAGCGCCGCGCGGTGCTGGCGGCTGGCACGATCGTCACCGGCTCGACACCGATCTACGATCTGCCGAACGGCGTCATCATCAAGCCCGCACCGGGGCAGCCGCTGGTCGTGCCCGAGGGCGCGGTGGTGGTGCCGGGGACGCGGCCGGTGACGTCGGGCAAAGGCGCCGAATGGGGCCTGGCGCTGGCCACCCCGGTGATCGTCAAGTATCGCGACGACAAGACCGACGCGCGCACGGAGCTCGAGTCATGGATTCGGTAGACATCGATCTCGTGGACGTCGTGGCGCTGACGCGCGCGCTCTCCGACATCGATTCCACGACGGGGCGGGAAACGGAAACCGGGCAGCTCCTGGCGGCGGTCCTGCGGGATCGCGGCTACGACGTCCAGGAACAGCCCGTAGCCGGCGGCCGCTTCAACGTGTTCGCCACCCTCGGCCCGTCGCCGGAAGTGGTCTTCTCCACGCACTACGACTGCGTGCCGCCGTTCTTTTCGACGCGCCTCGAGAACGGGATGCTGTTCGGGCGCGGTGTGTGCGACGCCAAGGGCATTCTGGCGGCGCAGGTCGCAGCCACCGAGCGGCTGCGCCAGGCGGGTGAGCGGCGCATCGGCCTGCTCTACGTGGTGGGCGAGGAACGCGGCAGCGACGGCGCCAAGGTGGCCAACGAGATGGCGCCGCCCGGCGTCCGGTTCCTCATCAACGGCGAGCCGACCGACAACCGCCTCGGGCTGGCGACGCGCGGCATGCTGCGTGTGCGCCTCGTCGCCAGCGGCCGCGCCGCGCACTCGTCGTTTCCCGAGCTGGGCGAGTCGGCCATCGACAAGCTGCTCGACGCGCTGATGGTCGTGCGCGGACTGGAGCTGCCCGAGGATCCCGAGCTGGGACGCACGCACTACACCGTCGGCCTGATCGACGGCGGCGTGGCGCCGAACGTCGTGTCGCCGCACGCGTCGGCCGAACTGATGTTCCGGATCGTCGGCGACGGAGCGCCCATCTACGAGGCGCTGCGGGTCGTGGAAGGGCTGGTGGCGCTCGAGCACATCCTCGAGATTCCGGCCGTGCACCTGCACCGCGTGTCGGGATTCGAGACGGCGGTCTTTCCCTACACCACCGACATACCGGTGCTGACGCGCTGGGGCCGCCCGCTGCTCATCGGGCCGGGCTCGATCCACACCGCGCACACCGACCACGAGCACGTGTCGATCGACGAGCTGCGCCACGCGGTCGACTTGTATCAGGCCCTGGCCATGCGGCTTCTGACAACGGGGGAGTAAGGGCCTTATGCTGCTGCAGCAGTTTTATCTGAAGTGCCTTGCGCACGCGTCCTACGTCGTCGCCGACGAGCTGTCCAAACAGGCCGTGGTGGTGGATCCGCAGCGCGACATCGAACAGTACCTGACGTTTGCGCAGGAGCACGGGCTGACCCTGGGGCACGTCGTGCTCACCCACCTGCACGCCGACTTTCTCGCCGGTCACCTCGAGCTGCGAGATCGCGCCGGCGCGCGCATCTATCTGGGCGCCAAGGCGTCGGCGGAGTACGCCTTCACGGGGCTCGCCGACGGCGACGAGATCTCGCTCGGGCAGGTGCGGTTGCGCGCGCTCTCGACGCCAGGTCACACGCCGGAGTCGATTTCGCTGGTCGTCTTCGACCACACGCACAGTCGCGACGTGCCGGCCGCCGTGCTGACCGGCGACACGCTCTTCATCGGCGACGTCGGGCGGCCGGACCTCCGCGTGGCGCTCGGCTGGAGCGCGGCGGACCTGGGCGGCATGCTCTATGACTCGCTGCACCAGAAGCTGATGGCGCTGCCCGACAGCAGCCTGGTCTACCCGGCGCACGGGGCCGGGTCGCTGTGCGGCAAGGCGATCAGCAAGGAGACGGTCTCGACCATCGGCGAGCAGCGGAAATCCAACTACGCGCTGCAGCCGATGTCGAAAGCCGATTTCGTCACGCTCGTCACCACGGATCAGCCCGACGCGCCGGCGTACTTCACGTACGACGCCGTGCTCAACACCAAGGAGCGCCCGACGCTCGACGAGGCGCTGGCGCGCGAGGTGCAGCCGATTCCGCTCGACAGCGTGCTCGCGCTGCAGGAATCGGGCGCGCAGGTTCTCGATACGCGCGAAGCCGGCGAGTTTGCCGCCGCGCACCTGGCCGGCAGCATCAACGTCGGCCTCGGGGGCCAGTACGCCACGTGGGCCGGCACGGTGCTCAGCCCGGAACGGCCGGTGGTGATCGTCGCCGGCCCCGGGACCGAGAAGGAATCGGCCACCCGGCTCGGGCGGATCGGGTTCGACCAGGTGGTGGGCTACCTGCAGCACGGCCTTGAAAGCCTGGCCGGGCGGCCCGAGCTGACGCGCACCACCGAGCGGCTCGGCCCCGACGTGGCCGCGGCGCGGCTGCGTGACGGGGCGGTGCTGATCGACGTGCGAGGACCCGGCGAGCGCGCCAAGAGCCGCATTGCCGGGAGCCTGGCCCTTCCGCTGACGCAGCTCGAAAAGCGGATCGGCGAGGTGCCGCGCGATCGCCACCTGATCGTCCACTGCGCCGGCGGCTACCGTTCGTCGGTGGCCGCCAGCGTGCTGGCCGCGCACGGCATCGCCGACGTCAGCGAGCTCGCCGGCGGCATCGCGGCGTGGGAGCAGGCCAAGCTGCCGGTCGAAGGGCCGGTCGCATGAAGTACGAGGTCACGCCAGGCTGGCTCACGTATCACCCCAGTCCGTCGGTCCCGCAGTTCAAGGTGCCGTCAGGCGCCGTGGACGCACACTGCCACGTGTTCGGCCCCGGCGACGTGTTTCCGTACGCGCCCGAGCGTAAGTACACGCCGGTGGATGTGTCGAAGGAGCAGCTCTTCGCGCTGCGCGATCATCTCGGCTTCGACAAGAACGTGATCGTGCAGGCGACCTGCCACGGCACCGACAACCGCGCGCTCGTGGACGCGCTGCGCGCGTCGGGCGGGCGGGCCAAAGGCGTGGCCACCGTGGACCGCAGCGTCACCGACGCCGAGCTGCGCGAGATGCACCAGGCCGGCGTGCGCGGCACGCGCTTCAATTTCGTGAAGCGGCTGGTGGACTTCACGCCGCGCGAGGTGCTGAGCGAGATCGCGCAGCGCATCGCGCCGCTCGGCTGGCACGTGGTGATCTATTTCGAAGCCGTCGATCTGCCCGAGCTGTGGGACTTCTTCACGACGCTGCCGACCACGGTGGTCGTCGATCACATGGGGCGGCCCGACGTGACGAAGCCGGTGGACGGCCCTGAGTTCGAGCTCTTCGTGCGGATGATGCGGGAGTATCCCAACATCTGGTCGAAGGTGAGCTGCCCGGAACGCCTGTCGGTGGCGGGGCCGCCGGCGCTCGACGGTGAGCGCCGCCCCTACCGCGACGTGGTGCCGTTTGCGCGCCGCCTGGTCGAAACCTTTCCGGACCGCGTGCTGTGGGGCACGGACTGGCCGCACCCCAACCTGAAGAACCACATGCCTGACGATGGGCTGCTGGTGGACTACATCCCGTCGATCGCGGTGACGCCGGAGCTGCAGCAGAAGCTGCTCGTCGACAACCCTCTGCGGTTGTACTGGGCAGAGTAGTCGTAGGGGCCGCCTTCAGGCGGCCCGTGCACTCGTAGGGGCCGCCTTCAGGCGGCCCGTGCACTCGTAGGGGCCGCCTTCAGGCGGCCCGTGCACGTACTGACGGACGGGTCTGGAGAGCCGC
>DASYRM010000046.1:0-2036 GCA_036004405.1 Vicinamibacterales bacterium | reverse complement strand
GCCACGAGCATGGTGGCCGATTCCACGGTCGCCGTCGGCGCCGCAGCCGTGCCGACCCGCGAGCTCGACCGCATTGCCGTCAAAGGGCGTGGAGAAGCAGTCGCCGTTTTCGAGCTCGTGCAAGACGACACGGCCTTTGCGCACGCGGAGGCGCTGCGCGCCTACGCCAAGGGACTGGAAGCGTACCGAGCCCGCGCGTTCGAGGAAGCCGCGCAGCAATTCGAAGCGGCGCTCGCGTTAGTGCCTGACGACGGCCCGTCGCACGAGATGCGGGAGCGCTGTCACGAAATGATCGCGAATCCTCCTCCCGCGGACTGGCGCGGGGACTACCACCTGACGTCGAAGTGAGACGGGAGCTGCCATGAAAGGACGAGTTGTCGTTGCCGCCAGCCTCACGCTGGTCGCCGCCGCGGTCGCGAGCGGCCAGGGAACGTCCAGCAAGTGGGTGGAACGCACCAAGGCCGATGTCCGTTCAGGCAGAGCGTCGTATCACGAGGTGGTCGACACCGTCCTGAAGGGCGAGCAGGTGGCGGTGCTGAAGACCGAAGAGAAGTGGCTCAACGTCCGCACCCCGCGCGGCCGGAACGGCTGGCTTCTCGAGGGCGCGCTGAGCGCCAAGGCCGTCGAGCCCGGGGGCTCGGATTTCTTGAAGAACGTTCCCGGCGGGGATGCCTCGACCTCGGCGACAGCGGCGTCGATGGGCGCCAAGGGCGTCTACGCCGAGGAGTACGCCCGCAGCAAGGGGTATGACTATTCAGTGGTTCGTTGGATCGAGCAGAATCAGCCCACGGCCCGCGAGATTGAAGCGTTCGCGCAATCGGGGGCCGGACGATGAAGCGCGGAGGGCTGCTCACTCTCGTCGTTCTTGCCGTCGCGCTCGTGGGCTGCCAGGGCGGTGCGAACCCGCACCAGATCATCGGCGCCGTGCAGACGCTCACCGGACCCAGCGCCGACGGATCTACGTTGTGGAGCGACATCCGGGGCGCGACCGTCGACATCGACGAACCTCAAGAAGTCGAGCTCGGTCGCGCGATTACCGCGGCGGTGGGCAACCGCTACGCGGTCTCGCGCAACGTCGCGCTGACGAAGTACATCGGATCCGTCGGCAACATCGTTGCCGCCACGTCCGATCGTCCGGACCTTCGGTATTACTTCGCGGTGCTTGACAGCCCCGATCTCAACGCGTTCGCCGCGCCCGGCGGCTACGTGTTCATCACGCGGGGCGCGCTGGACTTGATGAACGACGAGGCCGCGCTCGCCGGTGTGCTCGGCCACGAGGTCGGTCACATCGCGCTCAAGCATCACGGCAAGACCGTCAAGGCGCAGAAACAGAAGGCCGTGGGTACCCGGTTTGCGCAGGCGGGTATGCACTTCGCACGGCCCGAGCTCCAGCTTGCCATGGCGGCGTTCGGCGGCCTCGCAGATGCGTTCGTCGAAGACATCGTGGTGAAGGGGCCGAGCCGCGACGAAGAGATGGAATCCGACAAGGTTGGTTTTCAGTACGCGGCGCGGGCTGGCTACGATCCATCGGGACTGCGCGAGTTCCTGGCCACCCTGAAGACGAAGACCGGCGACGCTGGCGTGACGAAGTTCTTGTCGACGCACCCAGGCCTCGACGACCGGCTGCAGGAGCAGGCGAAGTTCCAACAGGTGCACACCGGCGGCGGCAAGCGCGAAGCGCAGCGGTTCGCTCAGGCGATGGGGCGGGTGCAAGTCCAACCACCGGCGCCAGCCCCGCCGCCGGCGCAGGTCCAGCCGCCGGCACAGCAACCACAGCCACAGCCGGCGCCGCCGCAGCGGCAACTGCAGCGGCGGCAACCGCAACGCCAGCAGCAGCCGTCACGATGAAAGGAGGCAGGATGCAAGGGTTCACGATGCTGGCCGCCGCGCTCTTTGGAGTGCTCGCGGTCGCGATGCCGGCGCACGCCGGCTGGATCATCGACCAGGTCGTCAAGATGAAGGGCGTCGACGGGAATTCGCAGCAGCGGCTCTTCCTGCAGGCGAACCGGTTGAAGGTCACCACCACGGAAGGCACG
>DASYRM010000045.1:0-17860 GCA_036004405.1 Vicinamibacterales bacterium | reverse complement strand
CGCGCGCACATCGTCGGCGAGCTCAAGAAGCTGATCGTGGGCCAGGACGAGGTGATCGGGCAGATCCTGCTGACGCTGTTCGTCGGCGGCAACAGCCTCATCGTCGGCGTGCCCGGCCTCGCGAAGACACTGCTCATCGCGACGCTGGCGCAGGTGCTGGACCTCAAATTCAATCGCATCCAGTTCACGCCCGACCTGATGCCGTCGGACATCACCGGCACCGACATCATCAATGAAGACGCGACGACCGGACGGCGCCAGATGGTGTTCGCGCCCGGTCCGATCTTCGCGAACATCGTGCTGGCGGACGAAATCAACCGCACGCCGCCCAAGACGCAGTCGGCGCTGCTCGAGGCGATGCAGGAACATCGCGTCACGATTCAGGGGCGCACCTACGAGCTCGACGAGCCGTTTTACGTGTTCGCGACGCAGAACCCGATCGAGCTCGAAGGCACGTATCCGTTGCCCGAAGCGCAGCTCGATCGCTTCATGTTCCACATCATCATCGACCACCCGCCGTACGACGAGGAGATCGACGTGGTGCGGACGACCACGGCAATTCTCGCGCCCGAGTTCAACCGGCCGATTTCCGGCGACGACCTGGTGGCCTTCCAGCGCCTGGTGCGCAAGGTCCCGGTGGCCGAGCCGGTGATGCGCCACGCGCTCGACCTCGTGCGCGCCAGCCGTCCGAAGGACGGCACGTCGCCCGAGATCGTGAAGAAGTTCGTCGCCTTCGGCGGCAGCGTGCGCGCCGCCCAGTATCTGGTGCTCGGCGGCAAGGCGCGGGCGCTCACGAGCGGCCGTTATCACGTGAGCTTCGACGACGTTCGCGCGCTGGCGCATCCGGTGCTGCGCCACCGCATCATCACCAATTTCCACGCGCAGTCGGAAGGCGTCACCACCGACGACATCGTCGATCGGCTCCTCCAAGCCGTCCCGCTTCCGCGGTCCGGCATGTAGGCAGAGAGGGCAGAGATGGCAGAGAGGGCAGAGAGGGCGGAGATGGGAAAGCACCCCTTTTGCGTCGAGGCATTGATGCGCCTCGAGCGTGAGGTGTGTTCTCCCCTCTCTGCCTTCTCTGCTTTCTCCGCCCTCTCCGCCTCCAGGAGTCTCGCGTGAGTACAGAGACTCATGAGATCCCCGGCGCGCGCTTCATGGACCCCAAGGTCCTGGCGCGCATCGGCAACCTCGAGCTCGTGTCGAAAGCCGTGGTGGACGGCTTCATCAACGGCCTCCACAAGGCGCCGTACTTCGGCGCCTCGGTGGACTTTGCCGAGCACCGCGGCTACGTACCGGGCGACGACATCCGGCGCATGGACTGGCGCGTGTGGGCGCGCACCGACCGCTACTACATCAAGGAGTACGAGGCCGAGTCGAACATGAACTTCAACGTCCTGCTGGACGTGTCGAAGTCCATGGACTACGGCGGCAAGGGCATCAAGAAGATCGACTACGCCCGCATCATCGCCGCCTGCCTCACGAGCCTGGTGAGCCATCAGCGGGACCGCGTCGGCATGGCCGCCTTCGATTCCGATATCGTCGAGTACGTGCCGCCGTCGGCCAAGCACATGGAGACCGTGCTCCACGTGCTGGATCGCCTGAAACCCGGCCGGCCGGGCAGCCTGAAGGAGCCGCTGCACAAGCTGGCCGAGCATTACGGGCGGCGCGGCATCCTGGTGCTGATCTCGGATTTCTACGAAGATCCGGAAACCGTGGTCGAAGCCGTGAAGCCGCTGCGCTTCCGCGGCAACGACATCATGGTGTTCCACATCCTCGACCAGGACGAGATCGAGTTCGGGTTTTCCGACGCCTCGCCGTTCGAGGATCTCGAGACCGGCGAGCAGGTGCCGGTGGTGCCGGACTCGCTGCGCAAGGAATACCGCGCGATGGTGCAGGCGCACATCGAGGCGCTCACGCAGAGCTTTTCAAAAGTGGGCGTGGACTACGCGCTCTTCGATACCTCTCAGCCGCTGGACTTCGTGCTCTTCAAGTACTTGGCCGCCCGCTCGCGGCGGCTCAAGAGACGGTAGCCGATGTCCTTTCTTGCGCCGCTCTTCTTCGTCGCGCTGGCGGGCCTCGCCATCCCCGTCCTGCTGCACCTGACGCAGAAGGAGAAGAAAGAGGTCGTCCTCTTTCCGTCGCTGATGTTCGTGCGGAAGATTCCGTATCAGGCCTCGCGGCGGCGGCGCATCCAGCACTGGTTCCTGCTGCTGCTGCGCCTGGCGGCGCTGGCGCTGATCATCCTGGCCTTCGCGCGGCCGCTGCTCGATCGGGCCGACGTTCCCGCCTCGCTGGGGCAGGGCGCCCGCGAAGTGGTGGTCCTGATCGACACCAGCTACAGCATGGGGTATGGGCCGCGGTGGAGCGCCGCCGTGGATGCGGCGCGCAACGTCGTGTCGGGGCTCGGCGCCTCCGATCGCGCGTCGATCGTCACGTTCGGGTCGGGCACCGAGATCCTGCTGCGCTCGACCGCCGAGCACAGCGCGCTCAACGGCGCCATTGCGGCGGCCAAGCCCGGCGCGTCGGCGACGCGCTACTCGCCGGCGCTGAAGGTGGCCGGCAGCATCCTGGCCGAGTCGCAGCTCCCGCGTCGCGAGGTGGTGCTGATCAGCGACTTCCAGCGATCGGGCTGGCGCGGACAGGAAGGCACGTCGCTGCCGGCCGGTGCCACGTTGTCGGCGGTGCCGATCCAGGGGGCGGCCAACCGGCCGAACCTCAGCGTGACCGCCGTGTCGCTGCAGCGCTCGCGGTTCGCCAACCAGGAGCGGGTGACGGTGACGGCCGGCATCACCAACCGCTCGGAAACCGCGGTCACCAATCAGCCGGTGACGCTCGAGGCCGGCGGCCTGCAGGTGGCGACGAAGACGTTCAATGTGGAGGGGGGCGCCAGCACCTCGGTGTCGTTCGACCCGGTGACGATCGGGGGGCGCAACTACAAGGGCACGGTGCGGCTGGGTGAGGATGCGCTCGTCGCCGACAACGCGTTCAACTTCGTCGTCTCCCCCTCGGAGCCGGTGCACGTGGTCCTGGTGGATCGCGGCGGCGGCGGTTCCGGGCTCTATGTGGCGCAGGCGCTCGCGATTGGCGACTCGCCGAAGTTCGACACGGTCACACGCCAGCCAGAGAACCTGACCGACGAGGACCTGCGCAAGACCTCGCTCGTCGTGCTCAACGACGTGCCGGTCGGCTCGCCGCTCGGCCGTCGCCTCCTGAAGTTCGTCGAGGGCGGCGGCGGGCTGTTCGTCTCGGCCGGTTCGCGCGCGTCGTGGCCGCGCGACGTCGATCTGCTGCCGGCAACGATCGGCAACCCGGTGGATCGGAGCCGCGGGGAGACGGCGCGCGTCGGCGGCATCGAGTTCGCCCACCCGGTGTTCGAAGCGTTCCGGGCCCCGCGCAGCGGCGATTTCGCTTCGGTGCGGGTCTACGGCTATCGCAACCTCGGGCCGGCCACCGGCGCGCAGGTGCTGGCGCGGTTCGACGCGGGCGCACCCGCCGTGGTCGAACGCCGCGTCGGCGCCGGCCGCGTGCTGCTCTGGGCGTCGTCGTTCGATCAGTCCTGGACCGACCTGCCGATCCGGTCGGTGTTCCTGCCGTTCGTGCACCGCGCCGCCACGCACCTGGTGGCCTACGTCCCGTCCCAGCCGTGGGCCACGGTGGGGCAGATCCTCGACACGTCCCGGGCCGGCGCCCACAAGGGGCAGAGCGTGCCCACGCTCGTGCTCACGCCGTCGGGTACCCGGCTGCCGGTGAGCGGCGACGGCACCGAGGTCATCGAGCTGGCCGAGCAGGGGTTCTACGAGCTGCGGGGCGACAGCAATTCCGCCGGCGAGATGGCCGTCGTGGCGAGCAACGTGGATCCGGCCGAGGCGGATCTGACCGCCATGGACCCCCAGGACATCGTGGCGGCCAGCACGGGGGAGTCGCAGTCGGACGGCGCGCAGCCGGCCGCGGCCCCGCAAACCCCCGAGACCCGCGAGCGGAGCCAACGGCTCTGGTGGTACCTCCTGTGCCTGGGGGCGGCCCTGCTGGCGGCGGAAACCGTGGTCTCCAACCGCCTGAAGGCCTGAACAAGTCTTAAACACCCGCGCCCGGATCGGGCGTATCCTGAATGGAAAGTCCGGCTATCCGACCGGAGCCGGGCGCTGTGTAACCACCGGAACCGCCGCGCGCGCGAGGCGCGGCAAAGAGACACTCATGCTCGAGCACGCGCCACGCACTGCGCAGCCGACGGAACTTCTCGACATCATCGCCGCGGTGCGCCGCCGGTGGCGCCTCAAACTGGCCCTGCGCGGCACGGTGCGCGTGGTGATCGTGGCGATGCTCCTGGTCCTTGCCGCCACCTACGGCATCGAGTGGGCGCGATCCAGCGGCTTGTCGATCATGGTCTCCCGCATCGGGTTTGCCCTGGTTCTGGTGGCCTCGGTGTTCTGGTTCGTGGTTCGGCCGCTCCGGCGCCGGGTCACGGACGACCAGGTGGCGCTCTACCTCGAGGAACACGAGCCGTCGCTCGAGGCCACGCTCCTCAGCGCGGTTGAAGCCAGCCGGAGCGGTCACTCCGAATCGGCCGCGCTGATTCGCCGGGTGATCGAGCAGGCGATTGCCGCCTGCCAGCGCGCCAACGCCAGCCGCACGGTCGAGGCCCGGCCCCTCCGCCGCTACGGCGCGGTGCTGGCCGCGGCGACGGTTGCGGCGCTGCTGATCGTGGTGCTCGGTCCTGCGTTCATCCGCCAGGGTCTGGTGGCGATGTTCCTGATCCCGCAGGCCGAAGCCGCGGCGCGCTACCGCATCGAGGTGACGCCTGGCAGCTCCACCGTGCCCAAGGGGTCCGACCAGACCATCACCGCCAAGCTGCTCGGGTTCGACGCGGAAGACGCCAACCTGATGGTGCGGCGTACGAAGGACGGCAAATTCGAGCCGCTGCCGCTGACGCGGGCCGAGAACGGCTCCTACGAGGGGCTGCTCTTCGACATCAATGGCCCGCTGGACTATTTCGTGGAAGCCGACGGCGTCCGCTCCGACACCTACTCGATGCAGGTGGTCGAGGTGCCGTACGTGCAGCGCCTCGAGCTCGAGTTCGTCTATCCCGCCTACACCGGTCTCGAACCCCAGAAAATCGAGGACGGCGGCGACATCGCGGTGCTGAAGGGCGCCACGGTGAAAGTGCACGTCATTCCGACGATGAAGACGGCCGCGGGCCGGCTGTCGCTCAACGATTCCCAGCAGGTGCCGCTCGTCGTGCAGCCCGACGGGTCGCTCATGGGGAGCTTCGTGGCCGACAAGGACGGCGCCTACGTGGTGCAGCTGCAGGCGCCCAACGGTGAGTTCGTGGTGGGGTCGCCGAAGTACGCGATCGACGTGCTCGACGACGGCGCGCCGACAGTGTCGTTCAACCGTCCGGGCCGCGACACCACGGCGTCGGCGGTGGAAGAGGTGTTCGTCGAGGCCAAGGCGGTGGACGACTACGGCGTCCGCAACCTCGAGCTCGTGTACTCGGTCAACGGCGGCGCCGAGAAGGTCGTGCCGCTCTTCCAGGGCAAGAACCGTCTACCCGAAGTGACGGCCGGTCACACGTTCTACCTCGAAGAGCTCGGCCTGCAGGTGGGCGACTCGGTGTCGTATTACGCGCGCGCGATGGACAACGACGCGGCAGGCGGCGCGTCCAAGCGCGCGTCGAGCGACCTCTACTTCGTGCGCATCCGTCCGTTCAACAAGGACTTCCGCCAGGCGCAGTCGCAGGGCGGCGGAGGCGGCGGCGGTGGCGGGGGCGGCGGCGGACAGATCGAGGCGCTCTCCGAGCAGCAGCGGCAGATCATCTCGGCGACGTTCAACGTCCAGCGCGATCGAAAAGGCTTCACGCCCGACAAGCTGAAGCAGAGCTCCACTGTCGTGGCGCTGTCGCAGTCGCGTCTGCGCGAGCAGGTCGAGAGCATGCTGACGCGCATGAACAGCCAGCTGGTGGAAAAGGACCCGAAGTTCCAGAAGATTGGCGAGCTGCTGCCCGAGGCCGTCAAGCACATGCAGGAGGCCGAGGCGAAGCTCACCTCGGTCAACATCGAAGCGGCGCTCCCGATCGAGAACAAGGCGCTCCAGGCGCTGCAGAAGGCGGAAGAGGAGTTCGAGCTGCAGGTCACGGCCGGCCGCCAGGGCGGCGGTGGAGGCGGCGGGGGCGGCGGCGCGATGCAGCAGGAGCTCTCCGAGCTCTTCGAGCAGGACCTCGACAAGATTGCCAGCCGTTACGAGACGGCCAACCAGGCGTCGCAGCAGCAGAACGACCGTGAGGTGGACGAGCTGCTCGAAAAGCTCAAGGAGCTGGCCCGGCGCCAGGAGCAGGAAGCCGAGCGCCAGCGGCGTCGCGCCCTCGAAGGCGGGCAGCAGGCCGGCCAGGGTGGCAGCGGCGGCGGCAGCGGCAGCGCGCAGCAGCGTGCGCTGGCCGATCAGGTCGAAGAGGCGGCGCGCCGTCTGGAGCGGCTGGCGCGTGAAGAAGAGCGTCAGGATCTGCTCGACTCGGCCCGTCAGATGAAGGAAGCGGCCGACGCGATGCGGCGGGCGGCGGCGGGCGGCGATGCCAACGCGGCCGCACAGGCACAGGCCGCGCTCGAGCGGCTGCGCGAGACCGAGCGCCGGCTGCAGGGCGGCAAGGCGCAGCGGGCCGAGCGCGAGGTGGAGAACGCGCGCGCGCAGGCCGAGGACGTGGCGCGTCGCCAGGCGGAGATCGCCGAGGGCGCCAAACGCATGGCGGCCAACGGCAGCGCCGAGCGGTCGCAGCAGGCGCGGCAGCTGAGCGACAAGAAGGACGCGCTCGAAGCCAAGATCGGCGAGCTCGAGTCGACGCTGGACCGTGCGGCGCGCGACGCGTCGGGCGACGAGAAGGCCGCGTCGCGGAAGCTGTCGGAGGCGGCGGGCGCCGTGCGCGACAATCGGCTGCGCGACAAGGTCCGCTTCTCCAAGGCGCTCCTGAGTCGCGGGCGCTCGCAGGACGACATCAACGCGATGGAAGGCGACATCGCGGACGGCATCGACGCCGTGCGCAAGAAGCTCGACGAGGCGCAGTCCGCGCTGGGGCAGGGCGGGCAGGGCGACAAGAAAGAGCAGGCGCTCGATAAGGCCCGCCGGCTCGCGCGCAGTCTGGAGTCGCTACAGGAGCGCACGCGCGAGCGTTCCCAGCCCGGCCAGCGTGGCGATCGACAGGGCCAGGGTGAAGGCCAGCAGGCACGCAACGGCGAGCAGGGTCGCGGCCAGGATGGCAAGGGCCAGCAGGGCAAGGGTCAGGGCAAAGGCCAGCAGGGGCAGAATGGCCAGGGCCAGGGTCAGCAGGGCCAGGGTGGTCAGGGGCAGGGCGGCCAGCAAGGTGAAGGGCAGCAGGGCGGCCAGGGCGGCGGCGACGGGCGCGGCGGCGACGGCTTCGGCAACCGCGGCGACTTCAACGGCTTTGACCGCGGCGGCATCGGCGGCTGGAACGGCGCGTGGGGCGGCTGGTGGGACGGCCGCCGTCTGTCGCCGGAGGACATCCGTCAGCTCCGCAACGAGGCGCGCCAGTACTCCAACGACGCGCGCGATCTGCGCGGGGTACTGCGCGGCGAGAGCATCGAGGCCAACCAGCTCGACGAGGTCATCTCGAAGCTGAAGGAGCTCGAGGACGATCGCGCCTATCAGGACGTGGGCGAACTGGCGCGGCTGCAGGCCTTCGTGGCCGAAGGGCTGAAGCGCTTCGAGTTCGGGCTCCGCCGGAAGGTCGAGGGCGAGGCCAGCGCCGCGGCTCTGTCCGGCACGGACGACGTGCCCACCGAGTTCAAGGCGCTCGTCGAGCAGTACTACAGATCGCTGGCCCGGTCGGGAAAATGAAGGCGCAGCCCGCAAAGAACGCGGGCCGCGCACACTATCTGGCAAACCGGCTTAACGCCGGTTCGCTATTTCAGATCGCAGCGCTCGTCATATTGATGGCGAGCGCTGCGGCGGCACAGTTCGGTGGCGGCTTCGGTGGCTTCGGTCCGCGCTACGTGCCCGCCCATTTTCCAGACGGGGACACCTTCGGCCACGGCTTCGTCTTCTGCCGCGGGATCTACCGCAGCGACCGTCGTGAAGCCGGCGGCACCGGCTGGTCCACCGACTATCCCGACGCGGAATTGAATTTTTCGATCCGCCTGTCCGAGCTGACCAAGGCCCGCATCAACCGCGGCACCGACGGCAGACCGGTGCACGTCACCGTGCGGCTGACCGACGATGCGCTCTTCAAGTGCCCGTACCTCCACATGGAGGACGTCGGCACCATGGCGCTCAGCGACGAGGAAGTGCTGAAGCTACGCGAGTATCTGCTCAAGGGCGGCTTCCTGTGGGTGGACGACTACTGGGGCGACTACGCCTGGGACCAGTGGGTGGAGCAGATCGCGCGCGTGCTGCCGCCGGCCGACTTCCCGATCGTCGACCTGCCGCTTGGGCACCCGATCTGGCAGTCGCAGTTCCAGTTGAAGGAGCTGCCGCAGATTCCCGCCATCCAGTCGTGGCGGCGCATCTCCTACGACACCTCCGAGCGTGGCGAGGAGAGCCGCACGCCGCACTTCCGCGGCATCGCCGACAAGAACGGCCGCGTGTTCGTGGTGATGACGCACAACACCGACATCTCCGACGCCTGGGAGCGCGAGGGCGAAGACCCGCGCTACTTCTACCAGTTCTCGCCCAAGGGCTACGGCGTCGGCATCGACGTGATGCTGTATGCCATGACCCACTAAAGGTCAGGTAGGTCAGGTAGGTCAGGTGGGTCGTAGGGGCCGTCTTCAGGCGGCCCGTCAGCAAAGATGAAAACGATCAATCTGCGAGAGAAGCTCGCGTCGTTCACCGAGCATTGGTCACCGCGTGTGGTGGCGGAGCTGAACGACTACCAGTTCAAGCTGGTGAAGCTGCAGGGCGAGTTCGTGTGGCACGACCACAAGGACACCGACGAGGCGTTCCTGGTGATCGCGGGCGAGATGGAGATCGGCTTCCGCGACCACACGGTGACGCTGCGCGAGGGCGAGCTGTTCGTGGTGCCGAAAGGGGTCGAGCACATCACGCGCGCCGCGCGCGAGTGCAGCGCGCTCATCATCGAACCTCGCGGAGTGGTGAACACCGGCGACGCGGGCGGCGGGCTCACGGCGAGGAACGACGTGTGGGCGTGAGATCCGCCGGCACGATGGTCGCGATCGCCATGGCGGTCTGCGCGCCCAGTGCGTCGGGGCAGTGGTCCGGCAGACCGTCGCCGGCTGTTGCCCGTGGGCCCGATGGGAGGCCGGACCTCTCGGCGACCGCACCGCGCACGGCGGGCGGGCGCCCCGACTTGTCGGGCGTCTGGGAGCCGCTGGCCGACCCCACCGGAAAACCGGGGGGGATCGAAGGCATCGTAGCGCCGCGCTACCTGCAGGACGTCACACGCGACGCGACCGCGACGGGGCCGCTGATGCTCCCGTGGGCCGAGGCGCTATACAAGGCCCGCGCGGCGAATCAGTTCCTCGACAACCCGCAGATCCGCTGCCTGCCCGCCGGCATCCCGCGCGTCTATGCGTTGACGTTCCCGTTCAAGATCGTTCAGACGCCGGATTTGATTGTCATCCTCTACGAAAGTGGGACCCTGTTCCGCCAGATCTTCCTCGACGGCCGCCGCCATCCCGCCGATCCCCAGCCTGCCTGGATGGGCTATTCGGTTGGCCGCTGGGACGGAAACACGCTCATTGTCGAGACGACGGGGTTCAACGACCAGACCTGGCTCGATGGCACTGGACATCCGCACAGCGAGCGGATGCGGCTGACCGAGCGCTTCACCCGCAGCACCGTGGGCCGGATGGATCTGGAGATCACGATCGACGACCCCGACACCTATTCACAACCGATCCGGTATGTGCAGCCACAGGCGCTGCTGCCGGATGCCGAGTTGATCGAATACATCTGCTCGGAGAACGCGCAGCCGATCTGCCGTTGAACTGAAGTCGCGGCCGCCGCCCGCGAATGCAGCGCGCTCATCATCGAGCCGCGCGGCGTGGTGAACACCGGCGACGCCGGCGGCGGGCTCACAGCCAAGAACGACGTCTGGGCGTGAGCCGGTTTTCCCCTGAAGCGCGCGTACTCCCATCAAGGAGGAGTCCGATGCGTGTCTCAATCAGGTGTGCTGTTCTGATCCTTCTCGTTGCGTCCGGCTGCGGACAGAATTCCGGCTTCCCGACCTCGCCTTCGGGCCGTACCTCACTGTCTCCGGCGGCTCTCAGCTCCAATGGTTCGACCGTCGTTTCGATTCCCGTCGGTTTCACCATCCAGCCGTCGGGCAAGGCGGCGATCCAGGCATGCGTGGGCGAGCCCGTCGATTTCGCCGGCACCGCCCAGCTCGTCGCCCATGAGACTGTTCTCGCGAACGGTTCCGTGGTGTTCGAGCAGATCCACATCAATCCGCAGGGTGCCACCGCAGTCGGCGTGCTGACCGGGACGACCTATCGTCTCGTCGGCGGGGAATCGAACGAGATCGTCACGGCGCCGCCGGACACGCTCACGGCGACCTTCGCCGCCGACCTGATCGCGATCGGGCCCGGCGCCGCGCACAACTTCGTGGCGCACATCCTGCAGCACATCACCATCCTGGCGGATGGCACCATCACGGCGTTGAGCGACGTGTTCAGCGTCACCTGTCGTTAGAAGCCTGGCGCCTGGGCCCGGCCAGGGCCCAGAGCGCGGCATAGCCCCACGCGCGACGCAGGCTCTCGATCGCGACGAGCACCAGCGCCAAACCAGCACCGCAATCTTGGCGAGACGCCTCCACGTCGGTTTGTGGCGTTCGAAGCGGTCGAACACCAGCGTCAGCACGACGAGCAACGTCATGAGCGCCGCCACGTCGACCCAGCGCGAGTCCATTCCCACCTACCTACCCGCCCCACCCGCCCTACCAGCTACAGGATTCCACTTGTTGTTGTCGCAGTGGCTCTCCAGCAGGTCGGTGTCGGGCAGCAGCACGAACTTCACCGCGGCCGACCACGTTCGCGTGAACGTCTTCGGATCGTCGAAGGTGAATTCGGCGTCCAGGTGGCCGAAGTCGCGGCGCCGGAACCGCTCCTTCGTGCGCAGCGCTTCGGTGTGCGGCGTGCCGCCGGCGTCGAGCCACGACTTGTCGTTGAACCCCGCGGTCTCGATGACGAAGTCGTCCTTCTCCCAGCGGCCCACCGAGTAGCCGAGCCACGCCGGATCGGGATCGACGGGGAGCGGCCGGCCGTCGGTGAACACCTGCCGCCAGTTGTTGAACTCCTCGAGCAGGATGATGGTGACGCCGCGCGTCTGTATCAGCTTGAACGGCAGCGTCCGCGTCAGCATCGCGTCGGGGATGCCGTGCGGCAGGCACTGCTCGCTCGGCGCGCCGACACCGAGCGCCTTCTGCCGCGTGTCCCACAGCGCCTGCGCCCAGGGCTGGAACGGCGCATGGCCACCGGGCAGGTCGACGCCGATGTTGTAGACGTACTTCGAGCGGATGCGCCCGTCGGTCGGCATGACGAGATCGCCGAGCACTTCCCACACGCCGGTGAGGTCTGGATGCCCGTCGGCGGCCCGCGGCACCGGGGCGGCGAGGTTCGGCGTGCCGTCCGCGAGACGTGGCGTGCCCGGCGTGGGGTAGCGCAGCCACTGCGGCGACGCCGACGTTGCGACGAGTATCCCGACGAGGGTGGCGACCGCGATCCGGCGGTTCGCCCGCAGCCACGAGTGGCCGCGTCGAATCACTGCGGATCGCCCGGCGTCGTGGCGATGCGGTCGTAGAACACGACGTTGTACACCGACGGCCCGGTTTCGTTCTCGCGGCGGAAGGTGATGGTCATCGATTTGTTGTCCGACGAGATCGTGCGCCGGGCGATGCCGTAGACGCGTCCGGCATGCGACAGCACTGCCTCCGACGTGTACTCGTCGATGCGCTTGAGGACGACGTGATCGTAGTCCTCGGTACCCATCACCGGGTACTCGCGATCGAAGTTGGCGGTGTACTCGATGCGCTCGCGGCGTCCATCCCTGAACATGCGGACGATGACGCCCACGACGCTGTCGCCCTCGCGCGTGTACGTCCGCGTCTCGCTCGTGGGCGCGGGGCCGGGAAAGTAGCGGGACTTGGCGGTGTTGAGCTGCCAGACGCCGACGAGGTGGTCTGGTGCCTTGGGAGGACCGGCCGCGCGCTGCGCTGCCAGCGGGGCGGTGATGACCGCCACGAGCGCGGCGACAGCAAGACTTGAACGGAGGCCCATGACGTTCCTCCCCCGGGCACGCGAGGACGCGCCCACGCAGCGCGTATCCTAGCGCGTTCCAGGCTCGCGGATCCGCCGTTGTCATGGGGCCCAGGTACACTGGGCGGATGAGCGTGCCCTCGACCGCCACCACCACATTTCTGTCGAGCCCGCGCCAGATGCTGATTGGCGCGGAGTGGCGCGACGCCCGGTCGAGCCAGCGGCTCGATGTGCGCGATCCGGCGACCGGTGACGTGGTGACCTCGGTGCCTGCCGCAGCGGCGGCCGACGTGGAGCTGGCGGTGCAGGCCGCCCGCGCGGCGTTCGAGTCGCGCGAGTGGGGGGGAGCGCGGCCGGTCGATCGCGAACGCTGGCTCCTGAAGCTGGCGGATCTGCTCGAGGCGAGCGCGGCCGAGTTCGCGGAGATCGAGACGATCGACAACGGCAAGCCGCTCGTGATTTCGCAGCGCGTGGACGTGCCGTCGGCGGTGGACTTCCTCCGCTACTGCGCGGGCTGGGCCACCAAGATCGAGGGCACCACGGTGGAGCCGTCGCTGCCGGGGTTCCGCAAGAACGAGTTCTTCGCCTACACGCGCCGCGAGCCGGTCGGCGTCGTGGGCGCGATCATCCCCTGGAACTTTCCGCTCCTGATGGCGGTGTGGAAGATCGGTCCAGCGCTCGCCACCGGCTGCAGCATCGTGCTCAAGCCGGCCGAGGACACGCCGCTGAGCGCGCTGCGGCTGGCGGCGCTGGCGCTCGAGGCCGGGCTCCCGCCCGGGGCGCTCAACGTGATCACGGGCGAGGGCCCGACCGCGGGCGCCGCGCTCGCCGCGCACCCCGGCATCGACAAGGTCGCATTCACCGGTTCGACCGCGGTGGGCAAGCGCATCGGCCAGGCGGCGCTCGAGAACATGACCCGGATTTCGCTCGAGCTCGGCGGCAAGTCGCCGGTGATCGTGCTCGACGACGTCGATCCGGCGGTGGCCGCGAGCGGCGCCGCCAACGCCATCTTCTTCAACTCCGGCCAGGTGTGCGTGGCCGGCTCGCGTCTCTACGTGCAGCGCAAGGCCTACGACGCCGTGCTCGACGGCGTCCGCGCCATTGCCGCCAAGATGCGCATCGGACCGGGGATGGAGAAGGGAACGCAGCTCGGTCCGCTGGTGTCGGAGCGGCAGCTGCTGCGCGTTTCCGGATACGTGCAGGCCGGGCTCGACGAGGGCGCGACGCTCGTCGCCGGCGGTGCGCGGCACGGCACGCGCGGCTGGTTCCACCAGCCCACCATTCTCACCGGCGTCGGCGCGTCGGCGCGCGTGGCGCAGGAAGAGATCTTCGGGCCGGTGCTGGTGGCGACCCCGTTCGACGAAGTGGACGACATCGCGGCGCTCGCCAACAACAGCGCCTACGGGCTGTCCGCCAGTATCTGGTCCAACGACCTGAAGCGCGTGCACCGGCTGATTCCGCGCCTCAAAGCCGGCACCGTGTGGGTGAACTGTCACGGGCTGCTCGACAACGCCCTGCCGTTCGGCGGCTACAAGCAGTCTGGCCTCGGCCGCGAGATGGGCCGCTCGATGATCGACCTCTACACCGAGACCAAGTCGGTGCTGATGATGCAGTAGCATGCCGCATGGCTGAATCCGACGACTCCGTCCTGGTGGCCTTCGGCGAGTTCGTGAAGGCGCAGCGGCGGCTGGCGCAGGTGTCGCAGCGCAACCTGGCGCGGATGTCGGGCGTCTCGGATTCGTATCTGAGTCAGATCGAACGCGGCAACTACCGTCCCTCGCCCCAGGTGGTGAAGGCGCTGGCGCAGGCGTTCGGTCTCAAGCCGGAGCAGCTCTACACGATGCTCGGGTTCATGGACGACGAGAAGGAGCATAGCCACACCACCGTGGAGCAGGCGATTCAGCTCGACTCCAAGCTCGAGCCGGCGCAGAAGGATGCATTAATCCGGGTTTATCGCTCGTTCCTGGAGAAGGCCTGATCCGCACGGTTCGTTGACAACTCCGGGCGCGTAGAGGACGATCCGCCGCCGTGGCGACGGACAAAACCGAGGAGTTCCAGAAGCAGACGCTGGAGTTGCTGCGCTCGCAGCAGGAAGCCTACCTCGCGGCCGTGAAGGCCTGGCGCGAGGCGATGAGCGCTGGTGCCGCCCAGGCGCCGGCATGGCCGACATTCCCGAACGCCGAGATGCTGCCGACGCCGGCGGAAGTGGCCGAGGCCTCGTACGCCTTTGCCGCCAAGCTCCTCGCGGATCAGAGCCGCTTCATGCAGGAGCTGAGCCGCGCCATGGCACTGCCGCCCGACAAGAAGGGTTAGGAGGGATCCCGTGACGGATCTCTCACGTCGTCCCTGGCTCCATCTGTATCAGGACGTCCCGTCCACCATCGACGCGGCCAGCGAAACGGGGCTCGAGATGTTCCGGGCCACGTTGGCGCGCAACGGCCGCGGCGCGGTGCTGGCGCGCTACTTCGATCAGCCCGTGACCGCCGGCGACATCGACGCGATGTCGGATGCGCTGGCCGTGGACCTGCAGCGGCGCGGCATCGAGCCGGGCGATCGCGTGGCGATGTACCTGCAGAACATTCCGCAGGTGCTGATCACGGTGCTCGCGGTGTGGAAGTGCGGCGCGGTGATCGTGCCGTGCAACCCGATGCTGCGCGAGCGCGAGCTGGCGAAGATCCTGTCCGACTCGGGGAGCCGCGTCATTATCTGCCAGGAGGATCTCTTTGCCGAGGTGGCGCGGACCACGCTGCCGTCCACGGCCGTGCAGCACTCGATTACCACCTCGCCGCTCGACTTCCTGCCCGCCGGCGCGCCGCTCCCGCCAGTACTCGCGGGCGTCACGCGCGCACGGCAGCCGAACGTGCCGGACCTGCTCGACATCGTCGAACGCAACCGCGGGGCCGCCCCGGCGCCCGCAGGCATCACCGGCGACGACGTCGCCTTCATGGTCTACACGTCGGGCACCACCGGCGCGCCCAAGGCGGCCATGAACACGCACCGCAACGTCGTGTTCGCCACCACGGTCTACGAGCGCTGGATCGGCCTGACCCGGGCCGACGTCATTCTCGGCCTGGCACCGCTCTTCCACGTGACGGGTCTCATCGGCCACGTCACGCTGGCGATGCTCACGGGGAGCCCGCTGCTCCTCTTCTATCGCTTCGAGGCCGCGCAGGCGATCAAGCTCGCGCAGACGCACGGGGCGACGTTCACCGTGTCGGCGGTCACCGCTTTCATCGCGCTCCTCAACAGCGACGCGATGAAGACGGCCGACCTGTCGCGGATGACCAAGGTGTACACCGGCGGGGCGCCCACACCGCCCGGCGTGCTGGCGGAATGGCACGAGCGCACCGGCGTCCGCATCCAGCCGATGTACGGCCTCACCGAAGCCACCTCGCCCACGCACATGACACCGCACGGGCGCATCCCGCCGGTGGACCCGCGTACGGGCGCCATGTCGGTCGGTGTGCCGGTGTTCAACACCGAGGTGCGCGTGGTGACCGACTCGGGCCTCGATGCCGGGCCGCGCGAGATCGGCGAGCTGCTGATCAAGGGGCCCCAGATCATTCCCGCCTACTGGCAGAAGCCGGAGGAGACGGCCAAGTCGCTCTCCCAGGGAGAACTCCGGACCGGCGACGTCGGTTTCTTCGACGAGCACGGCTGGTTCTACCTGGTCGATCGCGCCAAAGACATGATCGTGGCCTCGGGCTTCAAGGTGTGGCCGCGCGAGGTGGAGGAAGTGCTCTACCTGCACCCCGCGGTCCGCGAAGCGGCCGTCATCGGCGTGCCCGACCCGTATCGCGGCGAGACGATCAAGGCCGTGATCAGCGTCAAGCCCGGCATGCAGGTGACCGAGCAGGAGATCAAGTCGTTCGCGCGCGAGCGGATGGCCGCCTACAAGTACCCGCGCTTCGTCGAGATCATCGACGAGCTCCCGAAGACGACCAGCGGCAAGATCATGCGCCGCCTGCTGCAGACGGCCACCCGGCCCGCCGCGCCGCTGCGTGGCGCCGAGCTCGTGCCCGTCACCTACCCCCAGCTGCGCGTGGCCCTCGAAGCCCGCGCGGTGCTCGAGGTGGGCGCCGTGTGGCTGCGCCTGAGCCGCGGCGGCGTGCCGCGGTTCACCGCCGAGGCGTTGTACGAGCGCCTGCACGACATGACGGCGCAGATTGGCGACGGCGGCCGCTTCATCGATCGCGACAAGATGCTCTCCGCCAACGAGGCGTATCACGCCGCGGTGGTCGGCCTTGCCGACAACGAGCACCTGGCGAACGGATTCCGGCAGCTCCGGCTGCGCGAGCTGCTGGCTTCGGCCCTGAAGAGCGCGAAGAGCACGCCCGAGAACGCCATCTCCGCGCACGAGGAGGTGACCGATGCGATTGCCGCCGGCGATCTCGCCGGCGCCGTGCGCGCCATCCTGTCGTGGACCCAGACCTCACGCGCCACGGTTCAGGACGTGCTGGGCGCCGACGCCGAGAACGGCGGCGAGCTCGGCGCGTCGCACGTCATGGACACGGTGGCGATGGTGCCGGCCAGGGAGCCAGGCAGTCTCGCCGGCGACGTCGATGCGCTCGTGGCGGCGCTCGACGCGCGGGCCGCGCTCGAGATCGGCATCATGCAGACGCTTGGCGACTGGCTCTCGAACGAGACCGAGCGCGACGCGCTCGTGGCGCGGCTGCGGGCGTTCACACCGCTCGTGCGCGGCACCACGCCGCAGCACGTCTCGCGCTACATCCGCGCGTCGGACGCGTTCCACCGGATCTTCTTCAGCCTGCTGCACAACGCGGCGCTGTTCGAGGTCTACAACGCGATGGATCTGCCGGAGCTGCTGCGGCGGGTGCTGGACGTCGCGCCGATCTCGATTCGCGAGCTCTTCGACGACCACAAGTCGCTCACCGACGCGCTGTTGACCGGCGACGTCACCGCCGCCTCCGCCGCCATGACGGAAAAAGCCAACCGGATTCGCGCCGCTCTCGCGAGCTTCCTGGCCGACGCCTCCAAGGCGACCGGCGCCGCCGTCGCATAAGAGGCAGAGAGGGCGGAGTGGGCGGAGTGGGCCGGATTTGCCCGTGATTTCTCAATGCTTGACATGGTCCGCAGATGCGTTGCACACTACGCACATCGCAGCGCACTCTGAAACGCCCTGCATCTGAAAGGACCGAACGATGTCTGAATACGTCAAGCTCGCGACGGGCGCCGGTGACCAGTTCCTTGCGGCCCTCGCCGAGGGCCAGGAGACCTTCCTGAAGTCGGTGTCGGCTCTGTCGTCCTCCTGGACGCCCCTCCAGGCGCCGGTAGCCGTTCCGGCCTTTGCCGCCGAGCTCCCGACCCCGAAGGAAATGGTCGAGGCCAACTACGCCTTCGTGTCGAAGCTTCTGAAGCAGCAGAAGGACTTCACCGACAAGTTCTTCGCCGCCACCGCGGCCAAGTAGACTGCTCCACCAGCCCGGCTCCCGGGCGTAACATACCGGCCGTCCGGCGGCTCCTGGCAGCCGCCGGACGTCGAATTGGAGCGTACCGTGACCATGGACGGGAAGGCCGCGAAGGACCCCTCGCTCGTCGAGCGCTGGATCGAGGATCAGCGCGAGTGGCAGAAGACCGCCATGGCCTACATGGACTCGATGGTCAAGAACGACGACTTCCTCGTC
>DASYRM010000044.1:0-32965 GCA_036004405.1 Vicinamibacterales bacterium | reverse complement strand
GGATTACCTGGACGATGGGTATCGACCGCGGGCGCCGCAGGAGATCAAAGAGCTGCCGCCTATCGAAAACACGCTCTCGACGAGCAGCTCGCTTGCGGATCATCTGATCTGGCAGCTCTCGATGCAGACCGACGATCCGGTGATGCGCGAGATCGGATCGGCCATCGTCGGGAACCTGGACGACGATGGGTACCTCGTGGCGTCGTTCGAGGAGCTGGCGGCCATGGGGCCCTGGCCAGTCGCCGAGGTCGAGCGCGCGCTGCGGCTGGTTCAGAGCTTCGATCCGGTCGGCGTGGCCGCGCGCGATCTACAGGAATGCCTCCTGCTGCAGCTCCGCCACCTCGGTCTCGAAGGTACGCCGACCGAACGCATCGTCACCGAACATCTTCGGCTGCTGCAGAACCACCAGGTGCCGGAGATCGCGCGGAAGCTTGGTCTCACGATCGACGATCTCAAGGACCACATCGAGATCATCCGGCATCTGGATCCGAAGCCGGGGAGCCGCTACAACCCGACGCAGTCCCAGTACGTCATCCCGGATGTCTACGTGGTCAAGGTCGAGGATCAATACGTCGCGGTTCTGAACGAGGACGGGCTGCCGCAGATGCGCATCAGTCCGGTCTACCGGCGCCTGCTCGACAAAGGCGCCGACAACAGCGACGAGACACGCGCGTACGTCAAGGACAAGTTCCGCTCGGCGCTGTGGCTGATCAAGTCGGTCGAACAGCGGCAGAAGACGATCCACAAGGTCGCCACCAGCATCATCAATTTCCAGCGCGACTTCCTCGACCACGGCATCGAGCACCTGCGGCCGCTCGTGCTCCGCGACGTGGCGAACGACATCGGCATGCACGAGTCGACGGTCAGCCGCGTGGTCACCAACAAGTACATGCACACGCCGCAGGGCGTGTTCGAGATGAAGTACTTCTTCCACAGCGGCATCTCGAGCTCGTATGGCGAGGCGGTGTCGTCGGTCACCATCAAGCAGCGCATCCGCAAGATCATCGAGCAGGAAGACGCGCGCAAGCCGCTCAGCGACTCCAAGATCGTGAGCATGCTGCAGAAGGAAGGGCTCGACCTCGCGCGGCGCACCATCGCCAAGTACCGGGAAGAGCTGAAGATCCCCACCTCGAACCAGCGCAAGGTCCTCTATTAAGTTGAGCAGAGCGCCCAAGAGCCGCGTCGCGCCCGCGGCGCCGCCCCGACGCGGTACGCGGCGCTTCGTGATCCTCACCGGGCTGTCAGGCTCCGGGAAGACGCACGCCGTGCGGGCGCTCGAGGACCTCGGCTACTTCTGCGTGGACAATCTGCCGACGCAGCTCATTCCGACGCTTGCCGATCTGGCCAGCCGCGACGATACCGGCCTGGAAAAGATCGCGCTGGTCGTCGACGTGCGCGAGCGGAACTTCCTGCGGCAGTTCCCGCGGGTGTTCGAGAAGTTGAAGGCGGCGGCGGGTCCCGGCCTGAAACCGACCCTCATCTTCCTCGAGGCGAGCCACGCGTCGCTGGTACGGCGCTTCAGCGAGACCCGCCGGCCGCATCCGATGGCGCCGGACCGGTCGGTGGCGGAAGGCATCCGCGAGGAGCGCGAGAAGCTGAGCGCCATCCGCGCGATGGCCGACATGATCGTGGACACCTCGGAGCTGACCGTCCACGAGCTCCGCGACATCTTCATGCAGATGTCGCGCGACGGGCGCGGCCGCGCCGAGATGGTGGTGACACTCCTCAGCTTCGGGTTCAAGCACGGGCTGCCGGAAGACGCGGATCTCGTCTTCGACGTCCGTTTCCTGCCCAACCCGCACTTCGTCGATTCGCTGCGGCGCCTGACCGGCCGCGATCGCGCGGTCGTGCGCTTCATGCACAAGCACGACGAAACGCGCGAGTTCATCGGGCGCCTGACGTCGTTTCTCGAGTTCTCGCTGCCGCAGTACGTGAAGGAAGGGAAGGCCTACCTGACGATCGCGATCGGGTGCACCGGCGGCCGGCATCGCTCGGTGATGATTGCCGAAGCGCTCAAGCGCAGCCTGGCGAAGGTGCCAGGCGTGCGCCTGCGCGTCAAACACCGCGATTCGTAAGTCGCGGGCAGTGTCTGGCAAACCGGCTTGACGCCGGTTCGCTATTAGAACGGGATATCGTCGTCGGTGATCGGCTCGACTGGCGGCTCGTCCATACCGCCTCCGCTGCCACCAGCGCTCCGCTCCATGCCGCCACCGCCGCGGCCGCCACCGCCACCCCCACCCCCGCCGAGCAGCGTGATCCGATCGGCCTTGATCTCGGTGGTGTAGCGCTTGTTGCCGTCTTTATCGTCCCACTGCCGCGTCTGCAGACGGCCTTCGACGTAGATCTGTTTGCCCTTGGTGAGGTACTCCTGCAGGCTCTCGGCCTGCTTGCCCCACAGCACCACGCGGTGCCATTCGGTTTTCTCCTGACGCTGGTTGTTGCGGTCGTTCCAGACCTCCGTGGTGGCCAGGTTCAACGTGGCGACGGCCGCGCCGCCCGGCGTGTACCGCAGCTCCGCATCACGTCCGAGATTCCCCACCAGGATCACCTTGTTCACGCTGCCCATATCGAGCCCTCTCCAGACGGCCTCCTGGCCGTCCCTGCGGCCGCAGTTTCTGCGGCCGTGCACAGTTTCCAAATTGCCCGCCCTTCGGGCGGGCTGTAGACGGTTAGCCTATAGCAAACGCGCCTCGGGTGCGGTGTGTGGTGATGGTCCGAGACGCGATCATGATCGCGCACGGGCGTGACAGCGGAGGTCACGGCGTTTCCCGAAGGCGCTTCGCGCCGCGGCGGACCTATGGTTTCGCGGGCGGCGACGTACGATTGATCCGCTGGAGGTCCTGACTCGCCAGGCGGGCGGCGTCGCTCTCGGGGAATTGCTTGATCACGGCCTCCCACGCTTCGCGGGCCTTGTCCATCTGGCCGGACTGCGCGTAGGCTTGTCCGCGCTTGCGATAGGCGTCGGGCACCGACGGCGAGTTGCGGTAGTTCTGCACCACCAGTCCGTAGGCGTCGATCGCTTCCCGCCATTTGTTCAGGGCGTAGTAGCTCTCGCCGGTGTAGAACTGCGCTTCACCCGCAGCTTCGGAGCGCGGGAAGGCGCGCACGAGCGCCTCGAATCCCGAGATCGCCAGCGGGAACTGGCCGGCGAAGTAGTCGGACTTGGCCGAATCGAGCATGCGGTTCGGCGACAGCCCTGCCGTCGAGGGCGCGGGACCTGTCGCGACAGGCGGCGCGGCCGACACCGGCGCCGGAGCGGCGCCCGCGACCGGGGCGGCGGTATCGATCCCTGGCGCGGGAGGTGGTGCCGCCTGGCCGGTCGACAGGTTCGAGATCGTGCCCCGCAGCGCGTCGATTTCGTCTCGCAGCGAGCGGATGCGCGTGTCGGTTTCCTGCGTGCGCTCGCGGATGGCGCTCAGGTCGCTGCTCATGTTGCGGATACTGAGCTCCTGGTCCGCGAACCCCTTCTTCGTGGCTACCGCGGCCTCGTCCAGCCGGCTGTCCAAGCGGCTGCTGAGCGCCTTCACCGCTTCCGCCAATTGCGCGATGGCGACCGAGAGCCGCTGCTGGTCTTCCTGCAAGATGCGGAGCTCGGCCGCCTGCTGCTGGTGCTCGCGGTTCTGCGCGACCGGGTGCGCCGCCAGGGCCAGCACGCCGACCGCCGCGACTGCAACGCGCGTGGAGATGGTCATCGTCGTCCCTCTCATTTTGCCGTGATCACGAAGTGGGCGCGCCGGTTCTGGGACCACGCATCCTCCGTGTGGGCCTGGTCGAAGGGGAACTCCTTCCCGTAGCTCACCGTTCGCAGCCGATCGGGCGCGATGCCCAGCGACACCATGTAGGTCTTCACGGCGGAGGCGCGCCGCTCGCCGAGCGCCAGGTTGTATTCGGCGGTACCGCGCTCGTCGCAGTGCCCCTCGATGGTCACCACCCACTGCGGGTATTTCTTCAGCACTTCCACGTTGCCGGTGACGATGGAGCGTCCGGCCTCGTCGAGATCCGAGCTGTCCAGAACGAAGAACGCCGGCCGCAGCGGCGAGTCGCGATTCAGCTCGTCGAGCGAGCGGTTCGCCACCGAATCCTCCGACAAAGCTGGCGACGTCGGCTGGAGATCCTCGACCCGTTGCGCGCCCGGCCGTGGCGGCGGCGGCGCGGGCGTGACCGCCGCCGGCGCCTCGATCGTTGGCGCCGGCTGCGGCGTGGTGTCGGGCTTCTTGCGGCGCGAGCACGCCGGGGCGGCCACGAGACAGATGACGGCGAACGCGATTCCCAGTCTTCGACTGCTGACCATTGCGGTGCTCCTCGATGCGAACATGTCGGCTACTGCGACCAGGCGGGCGTCTGGTTGTTGCCGCTCCGCGTGATCTGCTTGAGGCCGCGCCCGTCGCGGCCAATGGTGAACACCTGCAGGCCGCCCGCCCGCGTGGACGTGAAGGCCAGGTGCTTGCCGTTGGGGGAATACGCCGGGCTCTCGTTCGATCCTTCTCCGAATGTGATCTGACGGACCATGCCGGTCGCAAGATCGTGAATCTTGATGTCGTACCACTCCCCGGTCTGGGCGGCGTAGGCAATCTCGTTGAACGGTGCCGGGGACCACGTGGCGCGATCGGCGGAGCTCTCGCTCACGGTCAACCGCCGCACGTTCGAGCCGTCGGCCGCGTTCATGATGTAGACCTGCGGCTTGCCCGAGCGGTCGGAGGTGAACGCGATCTGCGCGCCGTTCGGCGACCACGTCGGCGTGCTCTCGTAGGCCGGATGGTTCGTCAGGCGACGGACGTTCGAGCCGTCGCGATTCATCACGTAGATCTCGGTGTTGCCGTCGCGGTTCGAGACGAACGCGAGCTTGGTGCCGTCCGGGGAGAACACCGGCATGTAGTTGCTGCCGACGTTCTTGGTCACGTTCTCCAGCACGCCCTGATAGATGAGCGACAGGAAGATCTGGGGTGTGAGGTTGCGATACGACGAGTAGGCGACCGCCTTTGCGTCCGGCGACCAGGATGGGTTGATGTTGAGCTGGCGCGTGGTGGTGATCCGGCGCTGGTTCGCGCCGTCGTAGTCGGAGATGTAGATCTCCTTGACCTCGCGGTTGTCGACCGGCCCGAGCAGCCGCTCCTTGTTGCGATCCGATACGAACGTGAGCTTGGTGCGCGCCACCCCGCGCAGCGCGCGCTGCTGCAGGTGCACTTCGTCGGCGACGGTGTGGGCGTAGAGGCGCGGATTCGATGCCGTGCCGCTGTATTCCTTGGAGAACACCTGCTGGCGGGTGCGGACGTTGAACAGCCGCACCTGCACGACGACCTTGTCGCCGCTCTTCTGCACCGAGCCGAAGAACACCGCGTCGGCGCCGAGCTCCCGCCACGCGGCGAATGGCACCTGCTCCGGCGAGCGCGCCGGCGGGATGGTCGAGTAGGTATCGCGAGGGATGAGGTAGAACTCGCGCTCGAACGCGAGGTCGTCCCACAGCACCTGTCCGATGCTTTTGGCGATCTCGGCCGCGTCCGGCGAGCCGGCGACGAAATCAGGCACGGCGTAGCGCGGCGGCGTGCCCGCGTCGCCGGCGCCGATGACGAGCTCGATTTCCGTCTGCTGTGAGGGGGCGGGCGTCTGGTTCTGTCCCGTCGCGGCGGCCACAGCAGCTCCCGGCCACGGCGAACTCCAGAGCCCCGCGATGCCGGCGAGTATCGTCAGCAGAACGGCGTGCGTGCGCAGTCGTCTCATCGGTCCTTCTTAGTATTCGCCATATCAACGGTTCTCGAATCTCATGCGCAGGGCGAGACTACTGTCGGGAAACTCTCTCGGCAGCGGCGGCAACGTCTGGGTGAGCCCGAGCGCCCGCAGCGCGGCATCGTCGATCGACCGGTCGTTGCTCGACTGGAAGACGCTGACGCCCTCGATCATGCCGCTGCGCAAGATGCGGAACCGCATCGTCACGATGCCGGCTCCGGGTGCCCGGACCCAGGCGCGTTCGATCGCGGCACGTACGACTTCGAGATAGGCGGGGCAGCAGAAGTTCGGATTCTCGACCTCCATGCCCTTGGCGCCGTTGCCGCCGGTCGCAAGGCCAAAGCCCTGCCCGCGCGCGCCGGTTTCGACGCGCGTGCTGCCATCTCGTGGCGGCTCCTGCGCGGCGGGTGTGCGGCTGGGAGCAGCCTCGGTGCGCGTGGGCCGCGGCGGCACGGGCTTGGCGGTCGGCAGCGTGGTCAGCTGACGCGCGGGAGGCGGGGGCGGCGGCGTCCGCGGCGTCGGCTTCGGCGCTTCGGGTGGCGGTTCCGGGACCGCGCGGCCGCCCATCTCCGTGAGTCCACCCGTGCGTGGCCCGGGCGCGCCGCCGAGATTGACGTTCATGACCAGGCGGGTCGGCTCGACCGACGAACGCGCCGGCGCCAGCCAGATCAAGGCGACGACCGCGGCGTGCCCGGCGACGCTCCACGCCAGCGTCGGCATCAGCGTGCCGTTGACGCGGAGGCGTCCGGCGATGACGTCGCTGGCCGGCTCGTTCATGGCTCCTGCGGGAAATCGGTGACGATGCCGGCGTTCTGCACTCCGCCGGCCTTGAGCGCGTCGAGCACGTCGATGAGCGCTTGCACCTGCAGACTCTTGTCGCTGCGGACGAAGACCTGCTTGTCCTTTTCGCTGCGGTTCAGCAGCCGCTGACGGATCCGCTCGGCGAGCACTTCGATCCGGACCGGCTCCTTGAGCAGGAAGACGCGGCGGTCCTTCTGATAGGTGAGTGGAACGTCCACGAACAGACGCTCACTCGCGACCTCGGGGGACCGTTTTGCCACCGGCAGCGACACTTCGACGCCGCGTTGCAGCATCGGCGCCGCGATCATGAAGATGATGAGGAGCACGAGCATGACGTCCACGAGCGGAATCACGTTGATCTCCGCCAGCGTGGTCGACACGCGGCGGCCGCGGGCCCGGTGGCCGCCGCCCGACGAGGATGCAGGAAGGACTTTCGGCACGGATCCCTTCTACGTGAAGTTGCGCTCGGCGATGTTCAGGAACTCGAGGGAGAAGTCGTCCATCTCCGACGCCAGCGCCTTGGTGGTGCTCGTGAAATGGTTGTAGAAGAACACCGCGGGGATGGCGGCAAAGAGCCCCGCCGCGGTGGCGACGAGCGCTTCGGAAATACCGGGGCCGATGACCGACAGGTTGGTGGCGCCGGTCTGGCTGATCTTCTGGAACGCGTCGAGAATGCCCCACACGGTTCCGAACAGGCCGATGAACGGCGCGGCGCTCGCGATTGTGGCCAGGAAGGTCACCTTCTTTTCCAGCTTGTTGACCTCGACGGCCGAGGCGCGCAGCAGCGCGCGATCCACGGCGGCCAGGCTTTTGAGGATTGGACGCGCGGCGGGCGCCGCCGGATTGCTGGCGCCGGCCGGCGCCGTCAAGCGGAGCTGGGCGTTGATCTCGGCATAGCCCGCCTGAAAGACCCCCACCAGCGGGCTGTCGGGAATCGTGGTGCAGACGGCCTGGACCTCGGAAAACTTGCTGCTCTTCCGGAAGACGTCGAGGAAGGTGCGCGTGTGCCGTCCCGCGCTGCGGTACGCCCAGGACTTGTGCAGGATGATCGCCCACGAAATGATCGAGAGGATCGCGAGCAGCGCGAGCACGGACTGGTTGACCGGTCCGGTGCGCTGCACGAGGTCGAGCACCGATGTACTCCCAGGTACAGGTGCAGCGCCCTCTTGCAACTGAAATGCAAGAAGCAGGGTGCCGAGCGTATTCAATTGATCCTCCGAGAGAACCCGAAATGCGCCGCTGGGACAGCGCAGACAGAGCAGGGTAGCATGCGGAAAATATGCTGTCAAACGTATGATACGATGGGATTTCCGCCCACATGCTACGTACGCTTCGCATCCGCAACCTGGCGGTGATCGAAGCCGTCGAGGTCGATCTCGACCCAGGGTTCACCGCCCTCACGGGGGAGACCGGCGCCGGTAAGTCCATCCTCGTCGAGGCGGTTGGTCTGCTCCTCGGCGGGCGGGCGTCGGCCGATCTCGTCCGCACGGGGACCGACGCGGCGACCATCGAAGCGGTCTTCGAGCGGCCGGACGGATCCGAGGTGCTCATCCGGCGCGAGATCACCGCCGCCGGCCGCAGCCGCTCGAACGTCAATGGGGCTCTGGCGACGGCGAGCATGCTGCGCGACGTCTCCGCCGACCTCGTCGAACTCCATGGCCAGCACGAACATCAGCTGCTGCTCGATGCCTCCACCCACCTCGGCTTCCTCGACGCCGACGCCGGACTGGAGGCCGCTGCCGCGGATGTGGCTTCGCTATATGCGCGCGTACGGGAACTGCGCGATCGGCTGGCTGGCGCGTCGATGGATGCGCGCGAGCGGGCGGCGAGGCTGGAGCTGGTCCGTTTCCAGCTGGCGGAGATCGACGCGGTCAAGCCGGCGGCGGCCGAGGACGCGGAGCTCGAGGCGGCGCAGCGGGTGCTCGCGAACGCGGAGCGAGTGGACGGCCTGTGCCGTACCACCTACGGCGAGCTGTATGACGACGAGCGGGCCGCGCTCACGCAGCTCGTCAGCGTCTGGAGAAAGGTAGAGGAGCTGGCAGGGCTGGATCCTGCGTTCGCGCCCCACCTCGAGGCGCGGGGATCGATGAAGGCGCAGCTGGAGGATCTGGCCTCGTTCCTTCGAACGTATGCCGACGGCGTGGACGCCTCGCCGGCGAAGCTGCAGCAGGTCGACGATCGGCTGGCCCGAATCGAGCGCCTGAAGCGGAAGTATGGTCCCACCCTCGAGGAGGTCATCGCCAGGGGGCAGGCGCTCCGCGCCGAGGTGGCAAGACTCACCGGTGGCGACGAGGAATCGGGCGACATCGAGCGGCAGCTGGCCGCCGCGAGTACCGCCTATCTGGCTGCCGCCAGGGAGCTGTCGCAGGCGCGCCGCCGCGCCGCCATCCCGTTCGCAAAGGGTCTCAAGGCGCTCCTGGCGGATCTCGCGATGGCCGAGACGCGCTTCGATGTCCGGTTCGAGTCGATCGAGGCGGAGCCCGATCGGTGGGAGGCGCAAGGGATCGATCGCGTCGAGTTCTACGTCTCGCCGAACCCGGGCGAGGATCCGCGGCCCCTCGCGCGCATCGCGTCCGGCGGCGAGCTGTCGAGGATCATGCTCGCGCTGCGGACCCACGGCACGCGCCGGCCGGAGCGGGGAAGTGCGCAGGCAGGCGGGCGGAAGACCCTCATCTTCGACGAGGTGGACGCCGGCATCGGCGGACGGGCGGCCGAGGCCGTGGGCGCGCTGCTGCGCGAGCTCGGCGCCCGCTACCAGGTGCTGTGCATCACCCATCTGGCGCCGATCGCCGCTCGCGCCACCACGCAGTGCGCGGTCGAGAAGCGCGTGACCGGCGGGCGGACCGTGACAGCGGTCACCCCACTGGGTCAAGATCAGCGCGTGGACGAACTCGCGCGCATGCTGGCTGGATCGAGGGCCTCGGAGGCAACGCGCGCCAGTGCGCGCGAGCTGTTGGGCGGTGGGGGGATGGGGGCGAAAGTCAAACAGGCGGCGAAAGGCGAAAGCGAAAGTCGGAGGCCCCGGGCATGAGCCGGCGCCGCTATCTGATCGAGACGTTCGGCTGCCAGATGAACGTCCACGACACCGAGCGCATGGCGGGGCTGCTGGAGCAGGCGGGCTATGAGCGCGCGGACGGGGACGCCGACGCCGACGTCGTCGTCATCAACACCTGCAGCGTTCGAGAGCACGCCGAGGAGAAGTTGTACACGCGGCTTGGAGAGCTGCGCGTGCTTGGCGAGGAAACCGGCCGCACGCGCGTGGTCGCCGTGGCGGGCTGCGTCGCGCAGCAGGAAGGCGACGCCCTGTTCCGGAAGTCCAACGGCCATCTGATCGACGTCGTGCTCGGCACGCACCGCCTCAAACAGCTCCCGGCGCTGGTGGAGCGGGCGACGGCTGATCGTGGGGCCGGACGCGGGGAAGTGGACATCGAGCGGTTCGACGACGTGACCTTCCCGGTGGGCGTGACGCGACGGGGCGACGCGGTGCGCGCCTACGTCACCATCATCGAGGGCTGCAACGATCACTGTGCCTTCTGCGTCGTCCCCACCACGCGCGGCCACGAGCGCATGCGTCCCAAGGCCGATATCCTGCTCGACGTCCAGGAGGCCGTGGCCTCCGGCCGGAAGGAGATTCAGCTCCTCGGTCAGATCGTGAACCACTACCAGGCGCCGGACGATGCCGGTTGCGACTTCGCGCAGCTCCTCGCGGACGTCGACGCCGTGCCCGGCGTGGAGCGCATCCGCTTCGCCAGCCCGCACCCGCGCCACACTGGAGCGAGGCTCATCGAAGCCGTCCGCGACCTGCCGCGCGTCTGCAAGCACATGCACCTGCCGCTGCAGTCCGGTTCCACCGAGGTGCTTCGCCGGATGCGCCGGCGCCACACGCGCGAAGAGTATCTGGACCTGGTCGGACGGATTCGCGAAGCGATTCCCGGAGTGACGCTCTCGACGGATCTCATCGTCGGCTTCCCGGGTGAGACGGCGCGGGACTTCGACGACACGATGACGCTCGTCGAGGCTGTTCGCTACCACAGCATCTTTTCGTTCAAATACTCGGAGCGGCCCAATACGCTCGCCGCCAGGCGCATGGCCGACGACGTGCCGGAGATCGAGAAGACCGCCCGCATCGTGGCGCTGCAGGGGCGTCAGCGGGAGATCCAGACCGCGCTGCATGGCGCCTCGGTCGGCCGGGTCGTGGACGTGCTCGTGGATTCGGTGAGCCGCCGCCGCGAGGGGGAGCTGTCCGGCCGCACGGGCGGCAACACGGTGGTGAACTTCCCGGTGCCGGGCGGGGCCCAGGCGGCCCCCGACTTGTGGCTGGGGCGTACCATGCCGATACTAGTGACACGGGCCGGTCCGAACAGCGTGGCAGGGGAGCTTGCCGCGCCCGAGGCCGCCGTGCCCGTGGGAGCCGTCACATGTTGATCGAGATGACCATCAAGGGCCTCGTCGTCGACTCGTTCTCGAGTACGCCGATCGTGATCCTGAAGGACAAGGCGGGCGACAAGGTGTTGTCGATCTGGGTCGGCATCTACGAGGCCAACGCCATCGCGCAGCAGATCGAAAACGTGACCATGCCGCGGCCGATGACGCACGACCTGTTGCGCAACCTGATCTCCGATCTGGGCGGGAAGGTCGATCGCGTGGTGGTGACGGACCTCCGGGAGAACACCTTCTTCGCCACCATCCACCTGACGGTCAAGGGCGAGCAGGTGGCGGTGGACGCGCGGCCGAGCGACGCCATTGCTCTGGCGCTGCGCAGCCGTTCGCCGATCCTCGTGGACGAGCAGGTGATCGAAGCGGCCAAGACCGGCGACTTCGCGCTCGAGCGCGTGGACAACGATCGTCTCCAGAAGTGGCTCGAGAGCCTCGACCCCGACGAGCTCGGCAAGTACCGCATGTAGCCGTCGCGTGTCGGCCGAATCGAATGTCGGCCGGCCGACAAAGTCTCTCTGGTTCGGCTCACTCGAATTCAATCGCCCACGCGCGCCACGTCTGAAGACGTTCCCACTCTGCTTCCAGGCTCTTCGTTGTCGGCCGGCCGACAATCACTTCGGTCGCGCGCCCATATCGCGTTGCGGGCGCGAATGTCGTTGACCTGTGATCAGGGCGTCCCTACAATGGCCGGGACCGTTCACAGATCTGCCCATGATCGTTGCCATCGCCAATCAAAAGGGAGGAGTCGGCAAGACCACGACTGCCGTCAACCTCGCCGCGGCGCTGGCGATGCGCGGCCGCAAGACCCTGCTCATCGACCTCGACCCCCAGGCCAACAGCAGCATCTCGTTCCTCGATCCGCGCGTCATCACCCGCAGCACCTACGACGCGATCGCGGATGCGGACTGCCAGCTCGCCGACGTCATCCAGCCGGCGACCGCCGTCGAGAACCTGTTCGTCGCGCCGGCACGCATCGGGCTGGCGAAGCTCGAGGCGCGGCTGGTCGGGGAGCTCGACGCTCACTTCAAGCTGAAAGACAAGATCGATCGCCTCGGGCGGGAGTACGCCCACGTGGTGATCGACTGTCCGCCGGCGCTGGGGCTGCTGACCGTTAACGCGCTCGTCGCGGCGACGCACCTGCTGATCCCGATCCAGTCCTCCTACTTCGCGCTCGAAGGCACCGACGATCTGCTCGAGACGATCGAGAAGGTGCGGCAGCGGCCGAACCCGGCGCTTCGCATCCTCGGCGTCGTGATCACCATGCACGACAAGCGGACCGCGCTCGGCCGCGACATCCGCGAGCAGATCCAGAAGGTGTTCGGCGGCAAGGTCTTCAAGACCGTGATCAGCAAGAGCGTCCGACTCGAGGAGAGTCCGGCGTACAAGGAATCGATTTTTACCTTCGCGCCCGAATCCAGCGGCGCGACGGATTACTACAGTTTGTGTGAGGAGGTGATCGAGCGTGTCGAAGCGCGGACTGCCTGAAACGCTTCGGATGCGGCACGACGAGCACTACGTCGAGTCGCTCGCCTCGTCAGCCGGTCAGCCCGTCGGACGAATCGTCGCCATCGATCTGCTCGACCCGAACCCGAACCAGCCCCGCCAGGTCATGGGCGACCTGTCCGAGCTGATTGCTTCGGTGGCGGAGAAGGGCATCATCGAGCCGCTGGTCGTCCGCCAGCTCGGACCGCGCTACCAGATCATCGCCGGTGAGCGCCGGTACCACGCCTCGGTGCAAGCCGGGCTGCGTGAGGTGCCGGTCATCATCCGCGAGGTCGACGATATCGAGGTGATGGAGCTTGCCCTGGTCGAAAACCTGCAGCGGAAGGATCTGACGGCCTTCGAAGAGGCCGAAGCGCTGCTGCAGTTGTGTGAAACGTGCAACTACACCCACGAAGACCTGGCGCAAAAGCTGGGGAAGTCGCGGGTGTCGATCACCGAGTCGCTGTCGCTGGCCGCCATGCCGGAAGAAGTGCGGAACCTGTGCCGGCTGGCGGACATCACCTCGAAGTCCACCCTGCTCCAGATCGTTCGGCAGGGCGACGCGAAGAAGATGCTCGCGCTGGTCGAAAAGGTCGCCCAGGGCGGCGCCACCACTCGTAAGGACCTGCGCGCCGAGACGGCGAAGGGCAAGCTCGGGCGCCCCAAGGCGTTCGTCTTCGCCTTCAAGCCACAGACGAAGGCGTTCAACCTGCGTCTCAGCTTCACGAAGTCGCGCGTCGACAAGTCCGAGATCATCGAAGCGCTCGAGGGCATCATCAAAGAGCTCAAGGCGCAGCGCCGCTAGTCACGCGCGCGTGCGGTCGGCCGGCTCCGTCAGATGTCGGCCGGCCGACAAGGCGAGCATCGGAGCCCCCGCGTCTCTCAGGTCTTGAAACTCGATCCACCAGCAGGAGAGCCTGTAGCCTGCGTTTCGCAGTCACCCCTGCAGCCCAAAGCGCTGCGCCTTGAGGGCCTGACGCTGAAGACGCTGAGCCCTGTTAGTTAACATAACGTCTCTTATGCGACGTTGACGGAATGGGCGGAAAAGGGCCGGGAGGTCGGGCCGGCGGCCCTTCTTCAGGCGCGCCAGGCGTGGCGCCCGGTGCCCGGCCCTGGCACCGTGGTTTCAACCGTCAGCGTGGACTCGTCTACGTCTCTTGACGAGCGTCGGAGCGTCACCACGAACGACAGCTCTGCGTGCTCTCGCAGCCCCAGCCGCCCGATGGGAATCCGCAGTTCCGCCACCGTGTCCACCGCGGCTTCGAGGTCTCGCCAGGCCGCCTCGAGCCAGGTCCCGTCAGCGGTGCGCCGGAAGACGGTGCCGCCGCGGTGGGCGCTGTTGATGGCGATGCGGGTGCCGGCAGGCTCGAGGAACGCGACCGTGAGCTCGCCTCCCTGCGCCAGAGACTCGGCGAGCGGCTCGGCGGTCGTGACCTGAAGGCACAGGGCATCCTCGCCGAAGGCGAAGCGCACGCCCGCGATGCGCTGGCCGACGGCGGCCACCTGGTGCATCGCCCCGGCGACAGCCGACGGCGTGACCTCGCCGGCGCCCAGCCACTCGAAATAGCTCGACTCGCGGCCGTCCACCCGAGGCGTCGCCGGGCCGGTCGGCGGCTGGAGCGTCACCTTGGGAGGCATCGTCGTGATGTTGGTGACGAAGAGGTCCTCGGGAATCGGCAGGCCCAGTGCCCGGTAGATGTTCCGCACGTGGCGCCGGAAGAGGTCGTCGAACTCCCGGTCGTGGTCCGAGTGGTGATCGTCGCCGTACCACCAGCACCAGTCGCTCCCCTCGGCGATCAGCAGTTCCTCGCGGGCCGCCGCGAGCGCCTCGGGGCTCGCGACGCCGGTCGCGTGCTCGAGGGCGCGGCGCGCACGCGAGAGCTGGCCCCAGGCGCGGCGATCGTCGCCGTGGCCGATCCAGATGTAGAAGTCCGCGTTGATCCACGAGCCCGGATGGATCGCCGTCAGATGCTCGGGAGGGCTGCTGCAGGCATCGGCCATCGTCACGGTGCGCACCGACGGATGGTGCTCGAGCCGGCTGTAGAGGGCCCTCAGGAAGGGCCGGCCCTGGCCTTCGTAGTGTTCCCAGGCGTTCTCGCCGTCGAGAACCACGAACACCGTGGCCTCTTCCCCGTTGCGCTGTGTCTTGTAGCGCTCACCGGTGGCGCTGATGCGGCTCACGAAGTCGTCGGCGGCCGCCTGCGGATCCCAGGACGAATAGGTGAATCCGACCAGGTCCGACAGCAGATGGTCGCGGAATCCGCACGCGACGGTGCCCGTGCCGGTGCCGACCTGGTAGGCGCGATACAGATCGGCGTCCCGCGCAAATGTACGCGGCAGCGACCGCGCCAGAATCTCCTCGTCGGTGGCCATCCACGTGAAGCCGGCCTGGGCGACGAGCGGCACCATCGCGTCCGAGACCGAGCCCTCCGACGGCCACAGGCCGGTGGGCGTTCTGCCGAACAGGCGCTGATGGAGCGCGACCGCGCGGCGCAGCTGCTCCGAGGCGTCCTGGGGGTAGATGAACGGCTGCTCGGGCGGCGGCCACGAGGGGTTCGTCTTCAGGAACACCGACGCGTCGCACAGCAGGGGCAGGATCGGGTGATAGAACGGCGAGGTCGAGATCTCGATCTGGCCGCGCTCGGCCGCGGCGCGATACTCCCCAACCACACGACCGAGAATCTCCAGCTCCACGGCGCGGAGCGTCTGCTTGTCCTGTTCCGAGAAATCACGCGCCTTGCCGAAGAGCGCGCGCACGCGCGGGTCGAGATCGGCGTAGATCGGGTCGATCCAGACCAGCTTGTGCCACACCTGCAGGTCGCGCAGATCGTCGGTGGTGAATCCGGCGGCGGCGTTTCCACGGCGGCGTCCCGCCTCGCGCGTGGCGAGCAGCTCCGCGTAGCGCGGAAACGGGTCGATCATCCGCGCGCGATGCGCATGGAAGAAGTGCTCGGCGCAGAACTGGCGGTCGTTCTCGCTGAGTTGATCGGCGGGCGTGAGCCCCGCCTCGAGATGGCGGTCGCGCGCCTGCCCCGACGCAAAGGCCTCGAGCTGCACGAGCAGCGACGGCACCAGGTTGAAGGTGACCTTGAGCGAGGGGAAGTCGCGCGTCAGCGCGGCCATGCCGTAGTAGTCCTTGAGTGCGTGCAGCCGCACCCACGGCAGGATGTGCTCGCCGGTCGCGAGGTCCTGGTAGAACGGCTGGTGCATGTGCCACAGCAAAGCGACGCGCGTCATAATGGGCCCGGTTCATGAAGATTATCGACCGCTACGTGATTCGCCAGATGCTTCCGCCAATTCTGTTGGGGCTGCTGGTGTTCACGTTCGTGCTCATCATTCCGCAGATCAAGGAGCACGCCGAGAGCTTCATCGCGAAAGGGGTGTCGCCGGGCATCGTCTTGACCGCCATGCTGCTGCTAGTTCCCCAGGCGCTGGCGCTCACGATTCCGATGTCGCTGCTGCTGGGCCTGTTGATCGCCTTCACGCGGCTCTCGGCCGACCGGGAGTTCGTGGCCATGCAGGCGTGCGGCATGAGCCTGGCTCGCCTGCTGCGTCCGGTCGGCGTCATCTCGCTGTTGTGCGCCGGCGCCACCTTCTACGTCTGGGCCATCGTCGTGCCCGACAGCAACCAGCGCTTTCGCGAGATCGCGTTCAACGTTGTTGCGCAGCGAGCGGAGTACAAGATCCGCTCGCGCGTCTTCTTTGACGACTTCCCCGACCTGGTCTTGTGGGTGCGCGACGTGCCCGCGTCCGGGGGTGGCTGGAACGGCGTGTTCATCTCTGACACGCGCAACAAGTCGGCGCCGGCAGTCTATCTGGCGCGGCACGGCCGGGTCTCGATCGATCGCGATCGCAAGCGGATCGAACTGGTGCTCGAATCCGGCACGCGTCACACCTCCAAAGCCGACGGCCAATACGAAGCCGAGGGGTTCGATCGCATCTGGGTGACGCTGGATCCCGGGACGGTGTTCAAGAATGCCGCGCTTGAGCGGGGGCCGAACGAGCTCACGATTGCCGAATTGCGCGCCCGTGTGGCCGACATGGAGCGGCGGGGCGAGTCGCCGCACCAGGAGCTCATCACGATTCACCGGAAGTGGTCGATCCCGGTGGCCTGCCTGGTGTTCGGCCTCATCGGCATCGCGCTCGGGGCCACCAACCGCCGTGACGGCGCGCTCGGCAGCTTCGTCCTCGGCCTGGCGGTGATCTTCGCCTACTACATTCCGATGTATCTCGGGCCATCGCTCGCCAAGGGCAAGCTGGTGGCGCCGTGGTTCGCGGCGTGGCTGCCGAACATCGTGATGGGCATCGGCGGCGCCGCGCTCTTCGCCTGGCGCGACAAGGCCGCCGATCGCCCGTTGCGGATTCCGCTGCCCGGCTGGCTGCGCCTCCGCCTCTCCGGATCCGCGCGCCGTTCGTGGGGCGTGGTCCGTATCCTGGACCATTACGTCATCACGTCCTACGGCCGTGTCCTCGGGCTGGCCGCCGCCGCTCTGATCGGCATCTTCTACATTTCGACGTTCCTGGATCTCTCGGACAAGGTGTTCAAGGGCGACGCCACCTGGAGCATGCTCGGAGAGTTCTTCGTCTTCATCACGCCTCAGTACCTGTATTTCGTCATCCCTCTCGCCGTGCTCGTCGGCGCGCTGGTCACCGTCGGCGTGCTGACGAAGAACAACGAGCTGGTGGTGATGAAGGCGTGCGGCATCAGCCTGTATCGCATCGCCCTGCCGATGGTCGTCTGCGCCCTCGCGGCGGGACTGGTCCTGTTCGGCCTCGAGGAAACCATCCTCGGGCCCTCGAACCGGCGCGCCCAGCGTCTGAACGCGACTATTCGTGGTCGCGTCACCCCGAGCGACGCCATCAACCGTCAATGGGTGGTTGGCGCCCGCGGTGAGATCTATCACTACAACTTCATCGATTCGCGGACCCGCCGGCTGCTGGGCCTCTCCGTGTACGAGTTCCCGCCCGGGATGGAAGGCATCTCCCGTCGCACCTATGCCGACCGTGCCTCTCTGGATCCGGCGATGCCGACGCTGTGGCATCTCGAACAGGGCTGGACGCGATCGTTCTCGAGAACCGGCACAGCCGAGGCTCCGCGCGTCGCCTTCAGTTCCTTCGAAAAGACCGACCAGACGCTCGATGCGATATCGACGTTCGCCACCGAGGCTCCAGACGCGCGTTTCATGGGCTACCGGCAGCTTCGTGAGTACACCGAGCGGCTCCGCTCGAGCGGATTCGACGTGCTCGATCAGGACGTGGCGCTGGCGGGCAAGCTCGCCTTCCCCTTCGTGACCATCATCCTGACGCTGATGGCGGTGCCGTTTGCCGTGCTGACGGGCCGGGGCGGCGCGATGGCTGCGATAGGCATCGGCATCGGGCTGGCCCTCACCTACTGGATCACCATCAGCGTGTTCGCGGCGATGGGGACCGGCGGGCTCGTGACGCCACTCATCGCCGCATGGGCTCCGAACATGCTCTTCGGTGCCGCGGCGGTCTATCTGCTGCTGACCGTTCGCACTTGAGCCGCCCGAGCCTCAGCGCACGAACGCCAGGTCGTCGATCCAGAACTCCCCGTTCGATCCGAGCGCCGTGTTCATGGTGTCGATCACCAACAACAGCGACCCTATCGCGTCCAGCGGCGGTACCGGAGCCGACCCATTTCCGGTCGGCCTGAATGCCGAGAACGACAGCGTGACGGTCCGCGATACCTCGTCCAGGTAGACAGACGTGCGCCAGCGGCCACTGCCCTGCGCTTCCGAGGCCCGGAGCTGGACCGAGATACGCATCGGGCGGCCGGCGCGCCCGGTGAAGCTGACGGCGGTGTAGCCGGCAATCTCGGGTGCGCCCGAGGCGAACGCGACGAAGGGTGCGTCCGACAGCTTGCCTCCCAGCGCGAAGCGGAGCGAAAGCTGCATGCCACCTTCCGCGCCGACGACGGTCACCGCGCCCGCCGAGCGGTCACTGTGCTCTACCGTGAGCGATGACGGCCCGTCCCGATATACGACCTTCGACGCAACCGGCGCGGGCGGCGCCGGAGCGACCCACGGGACGGCTGGCCCGACGTAGATCGGGTTCGACACCAGCCACGGCGCCAGCGGCCCGCCCCCGCGCCGCGCCGGCAGCGTCGCCTCGACGCGGTACACCGCCGGCGTCCCGTCGGCCTGGTAGTCGAGGCGCCCGCCGGTAGCCATGGCCGCGACGTTGCCGCCGCGGTAGAGCGTCAGCGTCGGCGGCAGCTCCGGCGCGTCGAGCTCTGCATGCAGCGCCAGCGGGACCCCGGCGGCGACACGGTCGCCGGCCTGCGCGGCAACACCGGCTCCGGTGGCGGTGAATGCCAGGCGGGCCGGCTGCGCGAACGCGTCGATGGCGGTGAACACGTGGCCGGCACGGATGGCCGCGATCACCGCGCGCGCGTCGGCAGGCGCGTTTCCCGACGGCACGACGCCGGGCAATCCGAGGGAGAACGTGCGGAACACCTGCTCGTACGAGGGCAGGTGCACCGCGGCCGGGCCGCCGTGGTCGAGGTCGCCGCCAATCTTCGCGTGCGCGTCGCTGCCGCTGAGGCCGACCACGTTGTGCGTGCGCGCGACGCGATCCCACAACGTCAGCGCGGTCTCCGGGCGATCGAGGATCAGCGCCAGGCTTTCGGGGGCGCGGAACCAGTAGGTGAAGAGAATGCGGGAGAGCGACCAGAAACGCTCGTCGCGCCATTCGCTGTCGCCGTTGAGCCATTCCACGCCGTCGAAGGGCCGGCCGCCCGGATCGGTGCTGCCGCGCCACGCCAGGTCGGCCTTGAGCGACGTCGGGTGCGCGACGATCGCCATCGCGCCCAGCCGCTGCAGATCCTCGAGCACGTCGTCCGGTTCGCCGCGCAGCGGATACGGCGCTTTCGGCAGATCGAGCGCGATGACGTGACCGCCCGAGGTGCTCACTTCGACGGCATCGATCATCAGCACTCCCGACCGGTACTGCGGTCGATCCGGAGTGCGCGTCGCATCGCCGTGGTCGGTGAGGATCACGAACTTGAGCCCGGCGCGCGCGGCGGCGGCCGCCACCGCATCCGGCGTGCCGGAGCCGTCCGAGTTGGTGGTGTGGACGTGCATCGCGCCGCGGAGCACTGGAGGTGTGGAGGCCGAGGGGGTGATCGAGAGCGCGCCCGGCGGCAGCAACGCGACCGCGGCGACGCCAGTGACGATGGCCAGCGCGAGCAGCGTGCGCCGGATCACCGGGCGCCGCCGTCGCAGGTGCGCGCCGCCGGCACCATCACGCGCGCGGGTGGCATGAATCGTAGACGGCGCGCATCCGATGTTCGAGTACGTGCGTGTAGATCTGCGTCGTGGAGAGGTCGGCGTGTCCGAGCATCATCTGGATGGCCCGCAGGTCGGCGCCGCGCTCCAGCAGGTGCGTGGCGAAGGAATGGCGAAGCGTGTGGGGGCTCAGCGAGCTCTTGAGGCCGGCCTGCCGCGCGTACGCCTTGAGAATCTTCCAGAAGCCGACGCGGGTCAGCCCCGGTCCACCGCCGCGCGCGTTCACGAACAGGCGTGCGCTCGAACGGCGGCCGAGCAGCGCCTTCCGCCCGTCGCGGATGTAGCGGGTGACCCACCTTCCCGCTTCGTCGCCGATCGGGACGAGGCGCTGCTTGTCGCCCTTGCCGGTGCATGTCAGAAAGGACGACTCGAGGTTCAGGTCGGCCGGGCGCAGGCCGAGTAGCTCCGACACGCGCAGCCCGGTGGCATACAGCAGCTCGATGAGCGCGCGATCGCGCAGGCCCCGCGGCGTCGAGACGTCCGGCTGGGCGACGAGCGCATCCACTTCCTCCACCGACAGGTAGGTCGGCAGCACCTGCCAGGCGCGCGGCGGGTGCAGATCGTCGGCCGGACTGGCCGGCAGCCGCCCGTCGATGACGAGGAAGCGGTAGAACCCGCGCACGCAGGCCACCTCGCGGGCGACCGAGCGCGGTGAACGGCCAGCCGCCATGAGGTCCCGGACGAAGCGTTCGAGATCGGGCCGCTGCAGCGCCTCGATCGGCCGTCCGTGGCCGATGGCGAACCGCGCGAGCTGATTGAGGTCGCGGGCGTAGCTCTCAATCGAGTTCAGGGCCAGACGGCGCTCGACCGACAAATGCGTCAGGTAGGCGTCGATGAGCGGCGTGACGTCGGTTGGCAATGTTGCCTCTTTGAGGCGAAGCCTCGCTAGAATTGTAGCCTTATGGTTCCGCGCTCCAAGTGGCAGTCGCTGCCGACCGAGGCGATCAACCCCTCGAGCCTCGCCATCGACAAGCTCGCCGCCGACGATCTCGTCGATCTGATGCTCAACGAGGATCGCAAAGTGCTGGCGGCCGTGCAGCGCGAGCGCGAGCGCATCGCGGTCGGGGTCGAGATGATCGCCGCCGCGCTCCGCAAAGGCGGGCGGATCGTCTTTGTCGGTGCCGGCACGAGCGGCCGTCTCGGCATTCTGGAGTCGGCCGAGATGCCGCCGACGTTCAGTACCGATCCCAGCCTCGTCCAGGCGATGATGGCGGGTGGCCGCGACGCGATCTTCGGCACCAAGGAAGGCGTCGAGGACAACTACGAGGAAGGCGCGCGGGCGATGACGCGCTTCCATCCCACGAAGGCCGACGTCGTCGTCGGCGTATCGGCCAGCGGCATGACCCAGTTCGTGCGCGGCGGGCTGACCCGCGCGCGCAAGGCCGGCTCGCGGATCATCTTCGTCACCTGCGATCCGGCGACCGAGTTGCAGACCTTCGTGGACCTCACGATCGCGCCTGCGGTCGGCGCCGAAGTGATTGCCGGGTCCACACGACTCAAGGCGGGCACCGCGACCAAGCTCGTGCTGAACACCCTCACCACGGGGGCGATGGTGCTCATCGGCAAGACCTACGGCAACCTGATGGTGGACGTGCAGACGGGCTCCGAGAAGTTGAAGGATCGGGCGCGCCGCATCGTGAACATCGTTACCGGGCTCGACTACGACGAAGCCGATCGGCTGCTGGCGAAGGCCAAATGGAACGTGAAAGTCGCCATCGTCATGCAGAAGACCGGCCTGGCGCTCGCCAAGGCGCAGGCGCGCCTGCGCAAGGCCCACGATTCGATGCGCGAGGCGATCGGCGAGGACATCGAGCCGCGGCTTCGCGGCATGCTGCAGGGGCACGCCGAAGCCGCGATGGTGGCCGACGCGGTGCCCACGTCACCGGCTTCCAAGGCGCGGCGCGAGGTCATGCCGCGGCCGGCGCGATGAATCGGCGCGCCGCCGGCGTGGCGCTGGCGCTGCTGATGGCCGCGCTGGGCACGGCGCCGCCGGCCGTGGCCGCGGCCGGCGTGCGCGTGGTGCCGCTGGCGGCGCTCGCCTCCCGTGAGGCGTTCGATACGATCCTCTCCTCGGCCGTCGCGTCGGGCGACCAGTCGCTGCTCGTGCCCGTCGGGCTGTTCGACGATCCGCCGGCCATGCTGGCCGAGATGGTCTCGGTAGCGCGGACCCGCGGGCTGCGCGTGGTGGCCGCCGTGGACGTGACGCGCGTGGCGGCCGCCAATGAATGGCCGGCATCGCGGGATCACGTCATCTACACGCACCCCGAGTGGCTGATGGTGCCGCGCGAGCTGGCTCTCGAGTTGTCGCGGCTGGACGTGCGCAGCCCCGACTACGCGGGACGGCTGGCGCGGTGGGCGCGCGCCAACGCCGGAAAAGCGATGGGGCTCTACCTGTCACCCGTGCATACCGATGTCGCAGCGTTCGTGGCGGGCGCCGTCCGCCGCCTGGTCGAGCGCATCCCGTTCGACGGCGTCCAGTTCGATACCGCACGCTATCCGTCCGGAGACTTCGACTACAGCCGGCTGTCGCTCGACGAGCTGCGCCGCGAGATTCGCCCCGGCCTCTCGACCGACGAGCGGCGCCGGCTCGATGAGATCGAGACGTTCGACCTGCTCGCCTACGCCAAGGAATTCCCGGATGCCTGGCGGCGGTTCCGCCAGACGCAGCTCACCGCGCTGGTCGTGCGGGCCCGCACCGCCGTGAAGTCGGTCAGGCCGGAGGCGATTGTGAGCGCGGTGGTCGGATCGGATCCGCTGGCGGCGCTGAGCGACTACCTGCAGGACTGGCCGACCTGGCTCGACAACCGGTTCATCGACGCCGTGAGCGTCGACGCCGCCGACGTGCCGGGCGGTGTCCCCTCCCCCGCTCTCCCTCCCGGACGGTAGCACTCCGATGGCGCGCTTCGACGCCGCGCGGCACGTGCTCGAGCGCGCGATCGCGGAGCGGGCGTTTCCCGGCGCCATCGCCGAGGTCGGCACCGATCGCGATGTGCTGTGGCGGTTCGGGGCCGGCACCCTGACCTACGACGCCGGGTCACCCGCGGTGCGCGACGACACCATCTACGACCTCGCGTCGCTCACCAAGGTGCTGTCCACCGCATCCCTCGTGATGCGCGAAATCGAGCGCGGCTCAATCGCGCTCGACGATGTGCTGCCGCACCTGCTGCCGGGCTGTCGCAATCCAGCGCTGGCGCCGATCACGGTCGAGGACGTGCTGGCGCACTGTGCGGGGTTTCCCGCCTATCGACCCTACTACCAGACGCTCGAAGGTGAGGACGCCTTCGAGGCCGGCATCTGCGCGACACCGCTCGAGTACGTGCCGCGGTCGCAGTCTATCTACAGCGATCTCGGCTTCATCCTGCTCGGCATCGTGCTCGGGCGGGGCGTGCCGCTGCAGCAGCGTTTCGACGCGATGTGGACGCAGATGGCCGCCGGCGAGGAGCTGCAGTTCCTGCCGCCGGAGAAGTGGTGGGCGCGAACCGCGCCCACCGGACCGGACCCGTGGCGCGGGCGGCTGCTCGTCGGCGAGGTGCACGACGAGAACGCGGCGGCGCTTGGCGGCGTGGCCGGCCACGCCGGGCTCTTCGGCACAGCGCCGGCGGTGGGCGCCTTTGCCCGGCACCTGTTGCAGATTCTCGACGGCCGCACGGGCGTGGTGGCCGAAGCCTCGCTGCGCCGCTTCGTGGCGCGCCATCAGGGCGTGCCGGGGAGCTCGCGGGCGCTGGGGTGGGACACCATGCTGCCGACGTCGTCGTGCGGCACGCGAATGTCGCCGGCGGCGTTCGGCCACACGGGCTTCACCGGGACGTCGCTGTGGCTCGATCCCTCAACCGGCGTCTACGTGGTGTTGCTGACCAATCGCGTGCACCCGAGCCGCGACAACGACGCCATTCAGCGCGTGCGCCCGGCCTTGCACGATGCGGTGATGAGCGAAGTGCGATTGCCAGGGGCCCGGTGACGTACGCGGTCAGCGGCCGCGGCCGCCGGGCTGTTGCGGCTGTTGCGAGCCGAACGTGCCGGAGGGCCCTCGGAACGGAGAGCTGCCTGGACCGCTCGTGCCGCCGGGGCGGAACGAGTCACCGCCGCGGCCTGGCGTCGGGGTGCCGCGACCGCTGCGACCGCCGCCCGGAGTGTTGGCGCCCTGCGCGCCCGCCCCGGCATTGAGATTCCGCTGCACGGGCACGAACGTCCACTCGTTGTAGACCCCGCGTCCGTTGTAGAGCCGCAGCGACTTCGCGCTGCTCGTGCTGGTGACGCCCATGATGCCGCCCGGCACCGAGCCGCCGGCGCCGAAACCAACGCCAGATCCAAGACCAAAACCGCCGGGAGACGAAGCGGCGCCTCGCGTGCCCGCCCCGGTGCCGGGGCCTGTCTGAGTTCCGGATTGACCGAATGCACTCGACGTTCCGGTGGTCCCCGTCGTGCCGGTCGTGCCGCGACTGGTTACGGGGCCGCCCGGCGTGCGGCTGCCGGCAACCTGCCCGCCCGGGACGCCGGCGTTGGCCTGCGCCGACGCGCCCGACAGGAGCTGGAACTCGCCCCCGGTGATCGGGTCCTTGTACTTCTTGCGGAGGTACTTGTCATTGAGGAGGATGTCGACGCTGGGCGGCAGCGCGTTGGCGAACTTGCGCTGGTAGAGCATGACGGCCCTGGCGTACTGCTCGCCGCGGAACACGAGCTCGGCTTCCTTCTCGCGCTGGGCCTGGGTGTTCCACACCGGGAGCGCGACGGTCATGAACACCGCCAGCACGCTCATCGCGACCAGCAGCGCCGCCATCGCATAGCCGTCCTGCGCGGTCCCGCATCGGGACCGGCGAGAACGGGCGGCGATGGCGCGCGTGCACATGTGGACGCCGACCTCGGCTTACGGGAAGTCCGCGGTGATGATCTGCGTCAAGGCGGACACGGCGGTGCCGTTAGCAAACACTGCTCGCACCGTGGCGTTGTAGGTCTTGAGCTCGAGTGTATACACGTGGCCAATCGACGGTCCGTTCGTCGTCGCGGTGGTGCCGTCGCCGAAATCCCATTGGAAACTCGTAGGCGAGCCCAAGGCCGCGTTGTTGGCCACGGTGGCTGTGAAGGTAAAGAGCTGCCCGGCCGAGGTAGCCGTGGCGCCGACTCCCGCAAGCGAGATCGTCGGCGTCGCCACCGGGTTGAGCGCCTGAATCGCCACCGTGCCGGTCTTCGTGCCGGCCGTTGCGGTCACCGTCGCATTGGCGTCCGTCGTCAGCCGTGTTATGGCTTCGCCGTTGCCGTCGGTCACTTCGCGCGTGCCCGAGAGCGTCCCGGCAGTGGTACTGAACGACACCGCGATGCCGGGCATCGGGCTGCCCACGACCGCCGTCGTGCCGTTGGTCCCGCCGGTGGCGAACACGGTGGCCACGATGTCCACCGTGCCGCCAGTGGCCGGCACCGAGCCGGCGCTGGCACGCACGGTGACCGAATCGATGGCCGCCGCACCCACGAGAATGGTGACCGCATTGGTTGCCGTCGTGGCGGTCCCTGTCGTGGTGCTGCCGCCGCCACCGGACGTGGCCTTCACTTCGGCGGCGCCGGAGACGTCGCCGGCAAAGAACGTTGTCGTGGCGACGCCGTTGCGGGTCTGCGTTTCCACGGGATCCACGCGTCCCAGGTTGGTCGTGAAGCGGACGGTGGTGCCGTTCTGCACCGGCGTGCCGCCCGGCTCGATCACCTGAGCCGAGAGCTCCGTGGAGCCGCCGGTCGGCAGCGTCCGCGTCGGCGCAGTCAGCGTGATCGTGGAGCTGGCCGGCGCCGTCAGCGGCACCTTGTCGCAGCCCACGACCAACACGGCCAGCAGGCCGAGGGCCGGTACTCCAGCGGTCGATGCGAATTGTCGAATGCCTGTGCGCATGTTTTTCGTAACCAGTTGATTACCAGTCCGCGTAACGCGAGCCGTCCAGTCCCGTCTGTTCCGACCCGCTCTTCACGTTCGAGATGCCCGATTCCAGAGAGGGATTGCCAGGATCCGGTTCCGACGTCGTGGTCTGCCAGCTGTCGGTCTTCTGCGTGAACGGATCCACCGGTACGGCCCGGAGATACTTCTCGCTCACGAGGTCTTCGAGGCTCCCTGGATATTTGTTCTTGTCGGCGTAGTACTGGTCGATCGCGTCGCGCATCCGGAAGAGGTCTTCCTTCAACGTGGCTTCCTTCGCGCGCTGCACGCTGTTGCCGTACACGGACAATCCGATGCCCGCCAGGATGACGATGAGGACCATCACGATCATCATCTCCATCAAGGTGAACCCTGACGCCCGCGACGAACGCTCCGGCGTGACCTGCTGCTCGTTCATCTACCAGTCCCTGTACTTCGTCCCATCGAGAGCCTTGCCCTCGCTCTTGCTATACACGTCGAACACGTTCTGCCCGCCCCAGGTGGTGGTGTCCGGCTTGTCCTGGTAGGCGCGCATGCCCCACTCCGGCTTCCCCGTCATCGGATCGATGGGGATGCGGCGCAGGAACTTGAGCTTTCTCCCCGAGGCGTCACCGGCAGCCGTCACGCCATCCACGAGCTTCTGCAGCGTCTCCGGATAGCCTTCGCTGCCGGGCGTCACTTCAGTGGACGGGATGAGCCCTTGATCCACCGCGTCCTTGAACTTGTCGATCGCCGTCCGCATCTCTCGCAGGTCGCGGTGCAGCTCGATCTCACGCTGGCGTTGCGACGCCACCTGGGCCATCGGCATCGCCGCCGAGGCCAGCACGAACAGGATGCTCACGACCACCAGCAGCTCGATGAAGCTGTAGCCGCCGGCACTGGTAGCCGACCGCTGCGAGAGGCAGCCTCTGATCCCGCCGGGTCGCGTAGACAGCGCGCGCATGGCTCTACTTGGCCGTCACCGCCGTCACGGGCGAAAACTGCAGCGCGATCGGCGCGCCGCCGGGCGCCGTCCCCGTCCCGGTCACCTGCAGGTTCGCCGGGCCCGCTCCAATGGCGTCGATCACGAGCGCCGCCAGGAGCCCGGTGCCGGCCACCCCGGTGGTGTCGCCCGGACGCACGATGGCGATATCGACGCGGCCCGCACCCGCGTCCGCGCGGTTGGTGAACGAGGCCTGCACGCCGCCCGAGCGCATGAAGCTGCCTTCCTGCACGCTGCGGACACGCAGGACGGCGGGGTTGAAGGTCACGGTCAGCGACATCGACGACAGCTGCGAGGCGCCGGTGACCGAAATGGGTAGCGTGTACGGACCCCCGCCGACGCGGAAATCGGCCGACGGCGGCGACACAACGATCTGCGCGGTGCCAGAGGCCCTCGCCACGCCAGGCGTCGCCGCTGGACCGGCGGCGGGCGGGGCCGCCTGCGCTGGAGTGGCGGGAGCCGGCGCGGGCGCCGGAGCTGGCACGGCGGCGCCCGGGGCGGCGGCGGGCGCGCCGGCCGCCGCTGGAGCGGGCACCTGCACTTCCTGAATGATGACCGGCGGCGGGCCCTGAAGCCCGAGATTCTGCTGGGTGCCGACGAAGATCGGATTGACGTCCTGCTGAGTGAGCTCGTGCGTGCGCACAATGCGCGGCGTCATCAGCATCACGATGTCGGTCTGGCCAATCGTGTTGTCGTTCGACGACAGCAGCTGCTTGATCACCGGCAGCCGGAGCAGCGTCGGGAAGCCGCGGAGCGAGCGTCGCTCGTCCTCCTGCAGCAGGCCGGCGAGCAGATTCGACTCGCCGTCGCGGAGCCGCAGCTTGGTGACGACCTTGCGGGTGTTGAACGACGGGAGCGCCTGTCCTGCGACGTTGAGGCCCTTGCCGAGCGAGCCATTCTCCACCTGGAGCTCGACCGAGACATCGCCCTCGTAGGTCACTCGCGGCGTGAGCTCCACGTTGACGCCGACGTTGCGATAGCTGAACGACGTCAGCGGATTGAACGCCGCGCCGCCCTGCGCCACCGGCGTGAAGGTGGTGCTCGGCACCGGCACCTCCTCGCCGAGGTTCAGCGTCATCTTCTGTCCCTCGGCGCCGCGAAGCTGCGTCTTGACGATGAGACGAGTCTCGATGTCGGTCTCGAGGAAGCGCACGGCGGCCGACGGGACGGCGGCGTAGAAGTCGGCGGTGTTGATGCCACGCGACACCGCGTTCACGTTGAACGGCTGCGGCGTCAGCGTGGAGCTGGTCGTGGACGTGCCGCCCGTGGTGGTCGTCGCTCCGGTGGCGCTGGCCGTCGGTGAGAACACCGTCTGGATCGTGTAGTCGCCCAGGTCGAGGCCGAACTGCTTCGTGCGCGACTTGTTGACCTCGAGGATCTGGACGTCCACCAGGATCTCGGCGCGGGGGTTGTCGTTGACGTCGATCAGCCGCTCGATGATCGCCATCACCGCCGTGGTCGCCCGGACGACGATGGTGTTGGCCGTCTTGTTCGGCGAAATCGACGGCGCGACCTGACCACCGCCGACGCGGATGACCGTGTTGAGCGTCTGGGCCAGCTCCGTCGCGTCGGCATGTGAGATGAAGAAGGTGCGGATGACCTGCTCTTCGTACTGTGCGCGCTTCTGGACGTTGTCGGGCACGACGATGATGATGCGGGGCGACTGCACCTTGTAGAACAGCTGGTTGGCGGCCGTGATCTGCGTCAGCGCCTCTTCGAGCGTCGAGTTGTCCATCTGGACCGAATACTGCCGGTCCTGGAAGGTGTTGTCGAATGTGACGTTGATGCCGGCCGACATGCCGATGGAGCCCAGAATGTCGCGCAGGCTGGCGTTGGTGAAGCGGATGCCCGGCAGCACCGTCGTCAGATTGAAGAGCGGCGGCGGTGTGGTCGAGCGCGCGTTCTGGCGCAGCTGGGTGATGTTCGACCGCGGCGCGGCCGCTTCGGCCTGATCGCGGATGCGGCGCTCGATTTCCGTCACCTTGGCGGCCACCTGCCGGTTCGGCGGATCGTATTCGCTGGCGCGGCGGTATTCGCGCAGGGCTTCGTCGAGCTGGCCACGCGCTTCGAAAACGCGAGCCTGATCGAGATGGCGCACCGAGGCGGTAATCATGGCGCGCTCGAGCGCGATCGTGTAGTCGGCCCGCTTGGGATCGGCCTGGAGCGCCTTGCGGTAGTACTCCACCGCGGCGTCCCAGTCGCCAGCGAGCGCCGCCCGGTCGCCTCGGTTGAACGAGCCCCTGGCCCCGCAGCCGGCCGCGAGGATGGCCAGCAGCACGACGGCGATCGTTCCTGCACGACGTGTGTGTGAATGCATCATTGTCCTGACAGTCGAATGGTCTGTCGCCCTCGGCCGTCCACGTACGCCATCTCGATGGAATCGGTCCCCACCCGCAGCATGCGGTAGCGGCCGTCCACGGTGTCGCCTTCGCGGCCCGACATGAGACCCCCGCGCCCGTCGCTCAACAGCGCGACGCGGCCGGTGCGGGGCGGTGCTTCGATCAGCCCGATGAAGCGCAGCGTGATGGGCGGCGGTGGCGGCGGCCCCGTCGGGACCGGCGGCGCGATGACCTCGGGGCGCGGCGCCGCGCGGCGGGTGGCCGTCGCGGGCACCGCGCGCTGCTGGAAGCGGAACGGATTGCGCGACACCGTCGCCGTATCGCCGCCGGTCGCCGTCAGCAGATCGAGGCGGACGTCGGCCACCGGGCCGCTCTGGGCGGCTCGCGCGGCGGCTGCGGGAGCCTGCTGACGCGCCGGCGCCGGCTGATCCGCCGACCACGGCTTCGTCACGTAGGCGCCGCCGCCAAGCAGAACGACCAGCAGCGGGATGAGTACCTGGCGACGCAGGAGCCCGCTCATGGGGTGCTCCGGTAGTAGGTGGACACGGCCAGCGTCAGATCGACGCGGTCGTCGGATTCCTGGCTCTCACCCAGGGCGACGTTATCGATGACGACGAACTGCGGCGCCGTCTCCAGGCTGTGGAGGAATGCGCGCACGCTGGCGTAACTGCCGGCCAGGTTCAGCTCCGTCTTGAGCTGCGTGAGCTTGCTGTCCTTGGCGAGGACGGGTTCGGACTGGGCGCGGGCGTAGCGCAGGTTGTGCATGCGGGCCAGCTGCGCGAGCCGCAGGTGCGTGAGCTGCCGGGCGTTGGCCAGATCCCGCGGCAGCACCTCGGTGTAGAACTTGCCGAGCTTGGTGACCGCCTCGTCCTTGCCGGTGAGGGCGCCCGACGCCTGCTGGTTTTCGACCCGGGCGGCGGCGAGTTCCCGCGCGGCCTTGTCGTTGCGCTCCGAGACGTTGGCCACGCGCTCCGCCAGCGGGTAGACGCCGAAGGCGTACACGAGCACGTTGATGACGAGCGCGGCGGCGAGCCAGATGATCGGCTTGCGGTTCTCGGCGAAGACCCGTCGCGCCAGGGTGGTCTGCGGCGCGCTCATCGCGACGCCCGCTTTCCGGCGGCGCTGGCCGTGGTGTCGGGACCCGAGGCCGGCGCGGCCGACGCCCCCGGCCGCTCGGGCAGGTAGCGGCCGTCGATGATGGCCTCGATCAGGCCGTTGTCGCCGGTCTGCTCTTCTCGCGCGAGCACTTCCTTGAACGGAGCTCCCGCCTCGAGGGCCTGGATGAAGGCCTCGACGTCTTCGACTCGCCGCGCCTGGACGCCGATGTTGACCGCGAAGGTGCCGTCCTGCTCACGCCGCGGTTGGACGGCGGTGATGCGCACGTCGGGCGGCAGCGCCTGCTCGAACTGCGAGAACAGCGTCGTCCACGAGAACGCCCGCCGATCGATGATGGCGTTGGCTTCCTTGGCGTCCGCCGACACGGAGGCCAGCTCGCGCGGGTCGATCCGGGCGCGGAAGCCGGCCGCCTGGCTGCGCAGGCGTGCCGCCTCGTTCTCGGCGCGCACGGCGTCGGCGCTGAGCGTGTTCTGCCTGGTGCGGAGCGTGATGAGCTGCACCGCATTGAAGAGCGTGAAAGCGGCCACGACGAGCGCGAACAGGCCGAGCAGCGCGCGGACCGCGCGGACGTTGTAGAAGGGCCGGGTGGAAAGGTTGGTACGCAGCATCAGGCGGCTGCCGTTTCCTGCCGCGTGCGCAGCATCATGCCGACGAGCGGCGCCAGGCGTGCCATCACATCACGGCTGACGGTGATGCGATCGGTGAGCGTGGCCACACGGGTCGGGTCGATCGTTTCGACCGGCACGCCCAGGCGCTCCTCGAGCCCGCGACGCGCCATCTCGAGATCGCCGCCCGGACGGCCGGTGCCGCCGACCAGCACGCGCGTGAATCCCTGCCCCGACAGGCGGTCCTGGTAGTACATGGTGGTCTGGTGCACGAGATCCGCGAGCGCGTCGCCCTCCCCTTCTCCTCTGTTTCGGAAGAAGATGACGTCGCCGCCACGCATGATGGCAATCGACGTGTAGTCGGACCGTACCTGCACGACCAGCCAGTCCCCCGTCGGCACGCGGCCGCCGGCAAGATAGCAGTTCACGACGCTGAAGGTGGACAGATCCACCAGGCCGGCGTGCAATCCTGCGCTCTCGCACGCAGATTCGTATTCCCGGATCACGTCTTGTCGCGCCAAAGCCACGACGAACTCGTGCCCGCCGTCGATCGCCTGTGAGCCCGGCGTCCACGTGAGGCTCGCCTCTTCGATCGGGAACGGCGCCGACTTCTTGACCTGCCACCGGATGAGCTGGTCAAGGTCTTCGCGCGACGCCGGCACCTGCTCGAAGCGCACCAGCGACACGCGCGTCGCGAGGTCGGGCACCACGAGCGCCACCTTCTTCGGCCGTCCAATGCGGTCGATCACGGCCTTGATGGCGGCCACCACCGCGGCCCGGTCCACCAGGTTCTGCCCTGTCAGCGACGGCACCAGGGCGCCTGCCGGCAGCGGTTCGAAGGCAAAACTCTGGACCGTGGCGTCCGCCCCGCGGGCCGAGACGACCGCGCCCGACACCGAATCCGGCGCCAGCTCGAGCGCAGCATCGGGCGGAGGGCTTGCGAGCCAGGAGGTGAAGATACTCATCGTTTCACTCTGTATCGGCGCGCTATTCCACGAACGTGACTTTGTTGATTTCCTTGAGGGTGGTCATGCCCTTGAGGACCTTCTCGATGGCCGACTCCCGGAGGAAGCGCATCCCCTCCTCGTGGGCCGCCTTCTTGACCTCGGAGGCGGGCCGGCGGGCCAGGATCATTTCGCGAATCCGGTCGGACAGATCGAGGAGCTCGCAGATGGCGGTGCGCCCCTTGAAGCCGCTCCCGCCGCAGTCCATGCAGCCGGCCCCCTCGAAGAACTGGTGCGTCTGCGCCAGCGAGGGGCTGAGGCCGGACTCCTCGAGCAGCTTGGGGTCCACCCGAACCGGCCGCCTGCAGTGCGAGCAGGTGAGCCGCACCAGCCGCTGCGCCATCACGCAGTTGAGCGCGGACACGAACTGATAGGGTTCCACGCCCATGTTCAAGAAGCGGCCCAGCACGTCCACCACGTTGTTGGCATGGACGGTGGTGAAGACCAGGTGGCCGGTGAGGGCGGACTGAATGGCGATCTGCGCCGTCTCCGGGTCGCGAATCTCGCCCACCATGATCTTGTCGGGGTCGTGCCGCAGAATCGAACGCAGGCCGCGCGCGAAAGTGAGGCCCTTCTTCTCGTTGATCGGGATCTGCGTGATCCCTTTGAGCTGGTATTCGACCGGATCCTCGATGGTGACGATCTTGTCTTCGACGGTCTTGATCTCCGAGAGCGCCGCGTAGAGCGTGGTGGTCTTGCCGGACCCGGTCGGGCCGGTGACGAGCACCATCCCGTAGGGTTCGCGGATGTACTTGCGGAAGCGCCGCAGCTCCTGCTCCGGGAAGCCGAGGATGTCGAGCTTCAGCTCGGTGAACTGCTCGCTGATCGATTCCTTGTCGAGGATGCGGATGACGGCGTCCTCGCCGTGCACGCTCGGCATGATCGACACGCGGAAGTCGATCGTCTTGCCCGGCATCCGCACCTTGAAGCGGCCGTCCTGCGGCACGCGCTTCTCGGCGATGTCGAGCTCGGCCATCACCTTGACGCGCGAGATGATGGCGCTGTGATGCTGCTTGGCGATCGGCTGCATGGCCGGCTGCAGCACGCCGTCGATGCGGTACTTCACGTGCACCGCGTCGTCCTGCGTCTCGATGTGAATGTCGCTGGCGCGCCGCTGAATGGCGGTGTAGATCGTGGAGTCCACCAGACGGATGACGGGGCTGATGTCGCTGGTCAGCCGCTCGACGGTGAGGCTTTCCTCGCCGTTGTCCTCTTCCTTGAGGAGCTGTAGCTGGAAGCTTTCGGTGGCGTCCTCCAGCACGCGCTGCGAGCTTT
>DASYRM010000043.1:0-24282 GCA_036004405.1 Vicinamibacterales bacterium | reverse complement strand
AATGATTGCCGCACTGGTCCTGGCGTTTCTGGTCATCATCACGATCGCTAAAACCGCCGTCGTCGTACCACAGCAGAGCGCCTACGTCGTCGAGCGACTTGGCCGCTATTCCTCGACTCTCGGCGCCGGCTTCCATCTGCTTGTCCCGTTTTTGGACGTGATTCGCTACCGGCATTCGCTCAAAGAGCAGGCGATCGACATCCCAGCGCAGGTCTGCATCACCCGCGACAACGTCCAGGTGGGCGTCGACGGCATCCTCTACCTTAAGGTGCTCGATCCGGAGCGGGCGTCCTACGGCATCTCCAACTACACGTTCGCCATCATTCAGCTCGCCCAGACCACGCTGCGCAGCATGATGGGCAAGATCGATCTCGATCGCACCTTCGAGGAGCGCTCGAGCATCAACACCGAGATCGTCAGCGAGCTCGACAAAGCGTCGGAAGCGTGGGGCGTGAAAGTACTGCGCTACGAGATCAAGAACATCGAGCCGCCGGCCGACATCATCGCCGCAATGGAAAAACAGATGCGCGCCGAGCGCGAGAAGCGCGCGGTGGTGCTGCAGTCGGAAGGCCAGCGCGACGCGGTCATCAACACGGCGGAGGGCGACAAGCAGCAGGTGATCAAGGCGTCGGAGGCCAAGCGGCAGCAGCAGATCAACGAAGCCGAGGGGCAGGCCTCCGCCATCCGCGCGGTCGCCACGGCCACCGCGCAGGGGCTGCGCGAGGTGGCCTCCGCGATTCAAACCGATGGCGGGCGCGAGGCGGTGCAGCTGCGCGTGGCCGAGCAGTACGTGACGCAGTTCGGTCAGCTGGCGCGGACGACCACCGCGGTGGTGGTGCCGGCCAATCTCACCGACGTGGCTGGAATGATTGCGGCGGCGATGCGCGTCTTCGAAACGGCTGCGACTGGGTCAGGGAAGCCAGGTGGACCTACCCGGCCTACCTGACCTGATTTCGTCCCGTAATCAACACGACGCTCCGCAACGCGCCGCGGCACGCGGAGGCCGCCAGGCCGGCGCGGCTCGGCGCGATCGTCACGCGCGACGTGTCCCACCGCAGTGAGGTCGCGACGCTCCGGCCGGCGAAGACGGCCGTGCCGCGGCAGTCGCCGCGGCCGGACGACGCCGGCGCGCGCAGCTCGATGGTGCCCACGAACTGTGTGTCGGGCGAGGTCCCGGCCAGCGTCCCGCGGATCGTCCCGCTCCATCCCTGATAGGTCGGCGATGTGAACGCCAGCGTGCCGTTGACCGTGCGGTCGTCCTGATCAATCGACACGGTGACGCCGCTGATCGCGTGCACGTCGTGCTGCTCCCAGTCCGAAGTGCCGCTCCAGGTCCCGGAGATGTCGGCAACGCCTGAAGGCGGCGCCGGCGCGGTCTGCACCGCGGTTGAGCCGCTGAAGGCCGCCACCACCATCAGGGGGAGCAGCGCGAGCACAACGGCAGTGACGCGTCGTCGATGGGCAGACACGGGACCGATCCTTGCGGCTACCGCGCCGCCGTGGGGACGAGCGAAAGCTGAATCCGCTTGCGGAACATCACCGGCTTGCCGTGGAGGGTCGCCGGCCGATACTGCCAGGTCTTGGCGGCCTGGAGCACGAGACGGTCGTAGGCCGGGTTTGGCGGGCCGGCCATCGTGGCCGATTCCACCGAGCCGTCGGTGTCGATCACGACGTCCATCAGCAGCGTGCCGCCGAGCAGGACGCGGCCGGGATAGGGCGGCACCGCCTGACGGACGGTCACCGGCGGCACCACGTCGCTGTCGGACAGCGAGTAGACCCGCGGCGCCTTTTCCACCACGGGCTCGGCCGGCGCGGCCGGCGCCGGCGCGGGCGGCGGCGCCACGGCCTTGCTCGCCAGATCGTTGAACCCCGAGGCGAGCATTTTCAGATCCGACAGTGGCGGCTGCGACGACACGCTCTCGATATCCGGGTCGTTCAGCGCCGCCAGCATCTGCGAGAAGCCTTTCGCCGCCGCCGAATAGTCTTTCTTGTCGAACGCGGCCTTCGAGGTGATGTAGCGCTGCTGCACGATGCTGGGCAACAGCCGTTTCCGGGCGTCGGTGAACGCCGACCGCAGGCGCGGCGGGACGTCGTCGGCCGCCGGACGGTAGAGCGGGTCCTGCAGAATCATCGCGTCGATGACGCGGACGGCTTCGGTGTTGTTGCCGACTGCCACGAAGCACAGCGCGCGATAGAGCTCGATGGCCTGTCGCTCCGGACCGGCTGGCGTCTCGGACGAGAGACCGTTCAGGATGTCGAGCGCGCCGCCGTACTCCGCCGACGCGTAGAGCGTGCGGGCGGTGGCCAGCGAGGCCATCGGCGCCGGTGCCTGGGCCGACGCTCCCGTAACACCCGCCAGCAGCGCGGCGGCCGCAACCAGCCAGGTCTTCAGAGCCTTCATTTCGCCCTCATGTCCATGCTGACGCGCGTCGCGGCGCCCGTGGTCACGGTCGCCGTGGTCTTGCGTTCGCCAAGATCCGGATGACGGAACACGATCTCGTGCGTGCCGATCGGCACCGAGACGCTGCCGATCGGCGTCTCGCCCGCCCGCTCGCCGTCGATCGACACCTCGGCCCACGGCAGCGCGTTGACGGCCAGCGAGCCCTTCGGCCACTCCGGCCTCACCGTCGCCACCTGGCCTGGGCCGACGTCCACCGTCTTGGTGGACCGGTACCCGAGCGCCTCGTTGACCATCTCGAGGTCGTGGCGGCCGACGGCCACCATGATGCGGTCGCTGCGGCTGCTGCCCACGAGGCGGCCGCCTTCGAACACCTGCAGGTCGGCCGGCGCCGCGATGGCAATCCATCCCGAGAGGTTGGCGCCCGCGGCGGCCTGCGGCTTGCCCATCGGCACGACCAGCGAGGCGGTGGCGCCGGCTTCGATCACGACGTTGTCGTTGAAGGTGCCGGACTCGTTCTCGAGCGTCACGCGGTGCGTGCCGGCCGTGAGCCCCTTCACCGTCACCGGCGAGCGGCCGTACGGCTTGCCATCCACCGTCACCGCGGCCTTCGCCGGATCGGTCCGCACCATGAGATCGCCCACGCCGGCCTGGCTCTTGGGCATCTCGATGAAGTGCGACATGTGCGTGCCGGCCTTCATCGTCACCGGCACTTTGCGCCGATCGGTGTCGGTGACGAGCTCGACGACGTGCGCGCCGGGCGAGAGGGTGACCGTGAGCGGCGTGTTGCCACGGCTGGAGCCGTCGATGAACACCGCCACGCCGTCAGGGTTGGTACCGATTTCGAGCGTGCCGGTGGTCGCAGGCACCGCCACCGGTGCCGCGGCCTTGCGGCCCAGGATGGTGACGCCGGTGGTGACCGCTATCAGCATCAGCACCGCGGCAATCGCCCACGGGCTCTGCCACACGGGGCGGCCGGACTTGACGCGTGCGGCCTCGCGGACCGCGGCATGAGCAGGTTCCGGCACGGACACGGGCGTCTCGATGCGGGGCATGTCGGGTTCCTTCGTCACGGAGAGCATGGGTTCGGGACCGGGGCTCGCCCACGGGCCAGACTGCGGCGCCGGAATCTTCAGCTCGCCGGCCGCCTTGTCCGTCGCTCCGGCGAAGGCGGAGACCCGCGGCGTGAACGGCGTCACCGAGGCGACGCTGAGCGGCGACGGCGGAGGCGTGAACACGGACGGCGCCGGGAACGGCATCACGGTCGAGACCGGTGGATCGATCTCCTCGTCGTCGTCGGCGTCGTCGGCCTCGTCCACGTCAGCGTCGTCGGCCTCGACGGCGTCATCGGCCGCGGAGACCTCGGCCGCCTCGGCGTCTTGCGGCACAACCTCTTCGTCGCGAGCGATCGGGTCGAGCGGAGCGACGGGCACCAGTTCGGGCACCGTGATCGCCACCGGCACCGGCACCGGAGGCACGGCGGCCACGGGGGCGGGCGGCACCGGCGGCAGTTCGACCGGCACGGGCGCCGCGGGCGCGTCCACGGCCACCGGCTCGGGCTTCGGCTGCGCCGCCATCTGCCGCTCGAGAGCCACCGCAGCGGCATAGCGCGACAGGAAGGAGCGGAGCGCGATGCGGCCGGCGGCGTCATCCATGTCGAGGACGCGATCGAGCTCGGCCTGCGCGTCGATGGCCGACGCAAACGCCGCGCGCGGCTCGATGTGCAGGGCGCGGCGCATCCATGTGCGCAGCGCCGCCGGCAGCGGGTCGGCGCCGTTCATCTGGCGGGCGGTGGCGCTGTCGAGAACGTCGGCGATCTTGTGCGGGTACTCGTCGGCGGCCAGCGGACGGCCCAGGAGCAGCGCCAGCGCGACGGCAGACATCTGCGTGACGTCGGCGGTCTGATCGAAGTGCGACAGGCCGATGGGCCGCGGCAGCGCGATGCCGAGCTCGCGCCAGTAGCGTTCCCAGGAGAAGTGCATTTCCTCGAGCGCCGGGCCGAGCACGTACTCCACGACCACCAGCCGGCCGTCGGGGGTGACGACGAGACGCTCGGGCGCGATGGCGCCGTGGCACACGCCAGGGCCGCTGTCGTGCAGCGCCGCGATGGCGGACACGAGCTGGCGGATCAACCAGGTCGCGGCGTGATACTCGAGCGGAATCGATCGCTTGCGCGCACCGGCCAGGACGTCGGACAGTCGCACGCCGCGGACGTGATCCGAGATGACCACGATTGTCGAGCTACGGGCATCGAGGCGTTCGACGGCGCGGACGCGGCCGAAGGCTTCGTGCCGGAAGTCGGCCACGCGCGCGGCCTGCTCGCGCAGCGCCTCTTCAAAGCTGGCCACACAGCTCAGCTCGCTCGTGATCTTCAGCACCTCCAGCGGCTCGTTGGCGGCGCCGACCGCATACAACCGCTCGCCGAGGCCGTCTTCGAATGCCACGGGCGCGATGGCACGCGATTGTGAAACTGCGGGATTCATGTGTAGGGTATCGGCAGCAGCGGTGCCAGTTCTGCATAGCGGCTGCAACAATGTGCAGATGGCCGGAACGGGCTGCTACAGCGGCACTTGATGGGCGCGGGCGCTCGTGATGCCGCGATTCCGCACAACGTCGCGAGCATGCTCAGCTGACAAATCCGTCATCGAATATTCGTTTTTGATCGCCAGGATTGTTACGGCAGAGGTTAGATTTCTGAAGATCTTCTCGACGTGAACCTGGCACTCCTGCTCATCGCGGCACAGGTGTGGCGCGCCGCACCGGTCGAAGCGTTCGCGCGCGTGTCGCTCGCCATCGCGCTGCTGTCGCTCGAGATGCAGGCGGTCACCCTGCTCGGTACCGGCAGCTTGTGGTTGCTCGTGCTCGTGAACGCGGCGCTTGGAATCATGTGGGTCGCCCTGTGGCCTCCGCGCCCGCAGCCGTCGACGGCGGGCACGGCATTGCCGTGGACGGCGATTGCGATGCTCGCCGCGATTGCGGTGCTGCTGGCAACGCGACCGCTGGTCGGCGCCGACCCGTACCATCTCGATCGCGTCGCGCAGATTCGGCGGCTCGGCACGCTCGAGTACGACATCGCGGCCGACATCAAGGTGAACGTCCTTGCCTCGTCGTACGAGCTCGTGCTCGCGGACCTGCAGCAGGTGCCGTGGATCGGCGGCCTGCTGCTCCGCCTGCACGCACTCTTCAGCCTGGCGTACTTCACGCTGGGCGTGGCCGCAGTACGGCAGTGGCTGCCGGGCGGACGAACGTGGTGCTGGTCGGCGATCTTCATCGTGCCGGTGGTCTTTCACCAGCTCGCCTTCGTCAAGAACGACCTCTACTCGGCCGCGCCGGCGCTGGTGGCGCTCGCGTGGACCGTCGTGCGCGCGCGCGACGCGGCCGCGCGTGAGGTAGCGGCCGCCGCGGCGCTCGCCGGCCTGGCCGTGGCGATGAAGTGGGTGACGTTTCCGCTCGCCCTCGTCATGACGGCCTGGATCATCTGGCAGCGCCGGCGCGACGCGACCGTGCTTGGCGCGCTCGCCCTCGGGGGGCTGGCGGGCGCTGTTGCGGGCGGGCTCCCGTTCACGCTGGCACAGACAGCCCGATGGTACGGGGACCCCCTCGAGCCGCTCGCGGCCCTGGGCAACCGCACGACGGGACTCGCTGACGCGCTGACCAGCGTCGGGCGCTTCGCCGTCAGCCTGTTCGACTTCGGTGCGCTGACGCGGCAGTGGTGGCCGGGGCGTGGCGGCTGGGGCGCGACCTTCGGCGCTCCGTTCATCTGGGCACTGGTCGTGGCGGCCGGCCGATGGACGGCGCCGGCCGTCCGCGGCGCGGCCATCGCGGCCGCCTGCTACTTTGCCGCCTTCGCGGCGGTCTATCCCGATGCCGACGTGGCGCACCGCCTGGTGCTGGCGCCCGGGCTGCTTCTCATCGCCGTCGCCGCGCAGCAGACCGGCGGCGACGACTCGCGCGCACGCTGGCACCGGAGGCTCCTGGCCGTCGCGCTCGCCCTCTCGGCGGCGCAGATCGCGCGCAGCGTGTGGCTGTACATGTCGGCGTAGAGCTCCGCCCTCGTTACCGCGCGCGCAACGCCCGCCCTTTTGTCAGCGCCACGACCGCGGGGTGCTTCAGCTTCCGCTCCACCGAGACGGCAACGTAGCGCTGGCGCACTGCCTCGGTGCGTCCGATGACGCGCGCGCCGGAAAGCCTGGACACCTCGCGCTCGATCACTGTCGGTGCCGGAAACATCGCCTGCGCCGATCCGGCAAACGCCAGCAGCAGCGCCGAGTCGTCGAACTCGGCCACGACGCGCGGGCGCACGCCGGTGGCATCGAACCAGTCGTCGAGCGCGCGGCGATAGGCGGTGGTGGCGGTCGGGAGCAGCATCGGGCCGCCGGTCAGCGACTTCGGAAAGCGGCCGCACCGCGCCAGACCGGCGGGGGCGAAGAACGAGGTACCGGACTCCCCCAGCGCGTGGTTGAACACCCGCACCCGCACGTGCGGTGGCGCGGGGGTGTCGCTGATGACGACATCGAGCGCGTGCGTGGCCAGTCGCGTCAGGAGCTCCTCGGGGTTGCCCTCCACGCACACGAGCTTCACGTCGCGCCGCTCGCGCAGTACGGGCTGCAGCAGCCGGCTCACGATGAGTTTCGGGACCGCGTTGGCGACCCCCACCGTCAACTGCAGCGCGCGCCCGGACGGGCGGCCGCGGAGCGCTTCGAGCATCTCGCCGCCCAGCCCGAAGATGTCCTCGGCGTACTGAGAGACCACGCGCCCGACCGCCGTCAGCACCAGCACGCGGCCGCGCCGCTCGAACAGGCGGTGCCCCAGCGTCTCCTCGAGCCGCCGTACCTGTGCGCTCACCGTAGGCTGCGACAGGCGGAGCTTCTCCGCCGCGCGCGACACGCCGCCTTCGCGGACGACGGTCCAGAAATACAGAAGGTGGTGATAGTTCAGCCAGTCCACGTATTGAGTTTATCAATGGACTGATTCACAACTATCTATTTGTCTATGACTCCTGATCCAGGCACGCTGGGCCACAAGACCGGAGGCTTTACTGGACCTGCTCTTTCCGTTTGCCGAGTCGTGGTGGCTCTACGCCGGCTTCACCGGCCTGGTGCTGGCGCTCCTGGCCGTGGACCTCGGGGTGTTCCACCGCCGCGCGCACGTGGTGTCGTTCCGCGAATCGGTCGCGTGGTCGGCGGTCTGGATCCTGGTGGCAATCGCCGTGTGCGTCGGCATCGGCGTCTACGCCGGCGCCCGTTTCGGCGCTGGCACCGGCCGCGAGGTGGCGCTCCAGTTCCTGGCCGGCTACGTCGTCGAGAAGTCGCTCGCCGTGGACAACATCTTCGTGTTCGTCCTGGTGTTCCGCTACTTCGCAGTGCCGCGCGCGTTCCAGCACCGCGTGCTCTTCTACGGCATCCTCGGGGCGCTGGTGTTCCGCGCGGCGTTCATCGCCGCCGGCGCGGCGCTGTTGCAGTTCGACGCGGTGATGTGGCTCTTCGGCGCCTTCCTGCTGCTCACCGGGGCGCGCATGTTGTGGTCTCCCGAACCCCGGGTGGAGCCGGATCGCAACCTGCTCGTCCGGCTGCTGCGCCGCACGCTGCCGATCACGGCCACCTTCGAGGGCGGGCGCTTCATGGTCCGGCGCGAGGGACGCCTGCACGCGACACCGCTGCTCGTCGCGCTGGTCTTTCTCGAAGTGAGCGACGTGGTGTTTGCCGTGGACTCGGTGCCAGCAATCTTCGCCCTGACCCGCGAGCCGCTCATCGTCTTCACATCGAACGTCTGCGCCATCCTCGGCCTGCGCGCCATGTATTTCCTGCTCGCCGGCGCCATCGAGCGCTTCCACTTGATCGGCTACGGCCTGGCCGGGGTGCTGATCTTCGTGGGGCTGAAGATGGTGTGGCTGAACGCCGCCTTCGACGGCCACTTCCCCATCAGCTGGTCGCTCGGGATCATCACTCTGCTCATTGGCGGCAGCGTCGCGGCCTCCCTTGCCTTTCCGCGCCGGCACACCGAAAGACCCAAGATCCGCCGCAGAGCCGGGTAGGACGTGCGATCGCCCGCCACGGTGCGTTAGTTCAGGTGTAGGCCCGACACCACCATGCACGCCGACCTCGCCTGTCCGCCGCATCCCGGCTCAGCCGGACTCGCCGCCCCCGTCCGCCCCGCACGCATCGTGTGGATTGCGGCCATTGGCGGCGCCGTGCTGGCGGGCAGCGCCGCACTGGCCGGCGCCATGGTGGCGTTCGGGCCGATCCCGCTCGCCTGGCCGCGCGCGCTCGACGGCCCGCTGCGGCTCGCGGTAGCGGCGCTCATCGGCCTCGGCGTCACCCACGTGCAGCGGCGCCGCGAACGCACGGCGCAGGCGCAGGCCGTACACCACGCCCAGATCCTGCTCTGCGTGTCCGGGGCCATGATGATGGTCCTCATCAACGACTCGCTGGCGCGCGCGTTCGGCATTGCCGGTGCCGCCAGCCTGGTGCGCTTCCGCACGCCGGTAGACGACCCGCGCGACGCCGCGGTGATGTTCCTGCTCATCGGCCTCGGCATGGCGAGCGGCGTCGGCGCGTTCGCGCTCGCCGGCGGGGGCGCGGCGATGATCGCGCTCTTCCTGGTCTACCTCGGCCGCACCGGCGGGCCCGGACGCCGATCGCTGGTCGTCGATCTGGTGGCGTGCGGTCCGTCGTTTCCAGGCGCGCACGTGCAGCGCGTGTTCGCGCGGCACGGCGGCACGCTCGAGATTCGCGAGGCCTGGTTCGGCGACGACGCGCGCGCAACCTACCTGGCGACGTTTGCCAGCGACGTGCCGCTCGACGCCGTCCATGCCGACCTGATCGCCGACGGCACGGGCGGCCTGCGCGCGGTGTCGTGGGAACCGGCCAAGAAGAGGCTGCTGTGAGCGCACGCGCGCAAGAGCGGCTGGTGATTGCCCCGCGCCTGAGACGTCGCACGATCCTGGCGGCCATCCGCTCGGCGCGCACGCTGCTGGCGCTCTCGATCTTCCGCTGCGACGATTTGGCCGTCCTGAATGCACTGGCCGCCGCGGTCCGCCGCGGCGTCCACGTCCGCGTCCTGATGACCGCGCGTGCCCGTGCCGCGGGCCAGCACCTCGACGCGCTGCACGCCTGGCTGGCCGGACGCGGCATCGACGTCCGCCGCTACGGGGGCGGCATGAAATACCACGCCAAGTACCTAGTCGCCGACGATCAGCTGGCCGTCGTCACCACGCTCAACTACACCGGGCGCTGCCTGGCGCACACGTGCGACTTTACCGTCGTCTCGCGCGACGGGGCCGTTGTCTCGGCGTTGACCGAGCTGTTTGCCGCCGACTGGGCGCTGCGCCCCGTCACGTTCACGCCCGCGCAGCGGGAGCGGGTGATCGTGGGGCCGGACCACGGCCCGCGCGAGCGCTTCGCCGCGCTCATGGGCGAGGCCCGCCGGCGCGTCCGGATCCTCGATGCCAAGCTCAGCGATCCGCACATCGTCGCCCGGCTCGGCGAACGGCAGCGGGCCGGCATCGCGGTCGAGACTGCCCGCGGTCGCGACGTGCGGCCGCTGCGCCGCCACGGCAAGCTGCTCGTCGTGGACGACGCGGTGGCCGTGATCGGCAGCTTCGCGCTGTCCGCTCGCGCCCTCGATCACCGGCGCGAGCTCGCCATCGTGATACGTGAGCCGCATCTGGTCGCCGAGCTGCAGTCGTTCTGGCAGACGCACGCCGCGGCCCGTCCTCGCCTGGCGCCGACCGAAACGACGGGAGATCTTCTGGAGCTGGTGCCGTGACTCTCCGGACGGCGGCCGGTGTCGTTCTGGCGGTATTGGCCGCCGCACCACCATCGACGGCCGCGGCCCAGTCGCTGCGCATCGGCGACGCCATCCGCATCGAGCCGAAGGCGCGCGTGCAAGTGGACGTTCGCGCCGCAGACGCCAGCGACGAGAGCGACGTCGATATCGATCTGGCCCGCCGCCGCGTCGGGATCAGCGGGCAGGTGACGCGGCACGTCGAGTTCGAAGTCGAGCGCGAGGTGGACTCGACGGGGCGCTGGCGCGATGCGTTCGTCGACGTCCACGCGAACCGGGCGATTCAGGTGCGCGCCGGGCACTTCAAGGTGCCCTTCAGCCGCGAGCAGCTCACCGGTGCCGGCGACCTCGACTTCATCGATCGCTCGCGGGCGGCCGACCTGCTAGCGCCCGGCCGGAGCGCCGGCGTGGCTCTGCACGGGCGCGTCATACGCCGCGTCGTCGGCTATGAAGCCGGCGCCTTCATGCGGGACGGCACGCACGACGGCCTGCCGGGCCCCGCCGCCAGCGAGCCGACGGTGGCGGCGCGGGTGACGGTGCGGCTGCGCGGTGGGTCTCGCCGCGCCGGCTCGATCGCGGACGTCGAACTCGGCATGGCCGCGGCCACCAGCGAGCTGAGCGAGGGGCGCTCCTCGTTCCGGGGCCGGCTGACCTCGAAGGATCTGTTTTTCTCGCCAGTGCTCGTGAGCGGGCGTCGCCTGCGCGTCGGCGGCGATCTCGACTGGCGTCCAGGACCGTTTGGAGTTCGGGGGGAATTCCTGCGGGCCGATGACGCGCGCCAACATCAGGGGCTTCTAGGCGAGACGCTGCCGCCGCTGCGCGCACAGGGCTGGTACGTCTCGGGCGTCTGGGCGGTCGCCGGACGTGCCGCACATGCGACGGCCAACGACAGCTTCGCCGTGCGCGGGCTGGCGGGGCTGGAGCTCGCGGCACGCGTGGAGCAGCTCTCGTTCGGAACGCCGGGCGCGACCGGCGCCCAGGTGTGGACGCCGCGCGCCGAGCAGCTGTCCACGGTGACCGATCGCGCCTGGACTGTCGGCATCAACTGGACGCTCAACCGGCTGGTGCGCATCCAGGCGAACGCGGTGCACGAGTCGGTCGTGAACCGATCCCGCGGCGCCAGCGCCCCGCGCGCCGCCTGGTCGCCCGTGGCCCGCGTGCAGGTGGCCCTGTAGAGGGGACGATGCGCTCCGCCCTCCGAATCACCGTCGCCGTGGCCGCCGCGCTCGTCGCCATCGCCGCGCCGGCCCGCGGGCAGGACAGCGCACCGCTCGACGCCGCCGCGCTCTTCGACGATCGGCAGCTGCAGGAGATCCGGCTGGTGGTCAACCCGCGCGACTGGGCCGATCTCAAGGCGAGCTTTCAGGCGAACACCTACTACGCGGCCCACTTCATCTGGCGCGATCGCGTCGTGAAGAACGTCGGTATCCGCTCGCGCGGCACCGGCAGCCGCAGCGGCACCAAGCCCGGGGTGCGCGTGGACTTCAACCGGTTCGACGAGTCGCAGCACTTTCTCGGCCTCAAATCCGTCGTGCTGCGCAACAACGTCCAGGACCCGAGCCAGCTCCACGAGCGCATCGCCATGCGCCTGTTTGCCCGGCTCGGGCGTCCGACGCCGCGCGAAGCGCACGTGCGCCTCTACGTGAACGACGAATACGCCGGTCTGTATTCGGTGGTGGAATCGGTGGACAAGGCGTTCCTCGCCGATCGCTTCGGTCAGGACGGCGGGTATCTCTACGAATACGACTACGACCCCACCGATGCGCCGTACCGCTTCGAATACCGGGGTCCGCTGCCCTCGCTGTACTCGCCCAAGCCGTTCAAGCCGGTCACGCACGAGCTCGACCCCGATGCGGGGCCGATCGCCGGGATGGTGAGAGCGATCGCCGAGACGCCCGACGCCGACTTCCAGCGCGTCGTGTCGGACTATCTCCACCTCGAGGGCTGGGTGGCGCACGCGGCGGTGGAAGCCTTCCTGGCCGAGACCGACGGCCTGCTCGGCGACTGGGGCATGAACAACTTCTACCTCTATCGCTTCCACGGCACGTCGGTGGCCACGGTGATTCCGTGGGACAAGAGCGAAGCGTTCAAGGCCGGGGTGACCGCCAGCATCTGGCGCAACGTGGACGACGTGCCGGCGGCGAACCGCAACGCGCTGATGGAGCGGGCCATGCGCCAGCCGGCGTTGCGCGGCGTCTATCTCGACACGCTGTTGTGGTGCGCCGAGATCGCTGCCGCGCCTGACGCGGCGGAGAGCGTCGCCCCGGGCACCGCCGCACCGAGCTGGCTCGAAAGCGAGATTCAACGCGCCGCCGGCCAGATCCGTGACGCGGTGCGCCAGGAGCCGGCCGCGCCGTTCTCCGTCGACGAGTTCGAAGCCGAGGTCCAGCGGCTGATCGAGTTCGCGCGCGACCGCAGCGCCATCGTGCGCGAGGACGTGCGGCGCAGCCCGCGCTAGACCTGGCGGAGCGACCTAACCGGCGACGGCCAGCGGGACCCGCTGCCGCTCGAGATACTCGACGCCTCGGCCGGCCGACCGGCTTTCGAACAGCGTCACCGCGTCCACGCGAAGCGTGCCGAGCGGGCACGCCTCGCGCCCTTCCAGCAGCGCGGTCGCGCGCAGCCCCGCCGCCTCCTTCACCCGCGCAAGCGTGATGTGCGGCTGCGCGTCGGGCGACGGTTCCAACGGCACGACGGTCGCGACCCGCGCGAGGACGTCCTGCTGCAGGCGCGCGAACGCGTCGCGGCCGGTCGAGAAGCCCGCCCAGATGACGCGCGGCCGGCCGGTGGCCGGAAAGACGCCGGCTCCGGTGGCGGTCATCTCGAACGCCGGCTGCGCCAGCGGGGGCGTGAGCGCGCGGCCGAGACTCGCCGCCGTCGCATCGTCGACGTGCCCGATGAACAGCACGGTCAGGTGGAAGCGATCCGCGGGCACCCACGAGAGACGCGCCGATGGCGCGAGATCGGACGCGCGTTGCTGGAGTTCGCGCGACAGGCCGGCAACCGACGCGGCCAGCGGCCCGCGCGCCGGAATCCCGAGGAACAGCTTCACGCCGGAGACGGCGTGGCCTTGAGCACGCGCAGCGCCTTGACCGCACGGACCAGTGCGCGGCCGTGCAGACGGGCGCCGGCGATCGCATCGCCGTCGTCGATGGCCGAGGGGACCACGAAGAGCCCGGCGCAGGCCGACGACGCATACACGCGGCGCAGTGTACGGGCATCGTTGCGCGCGGCCAGCGGGGCCGCCACCTTGCCGGCCATCGGCCCGCACTCGGGGAGCGACGCCGCGTAGCCTTCCACTTCCCCGTCGGATCCGCCTGGCGTGGCCAGGATGATCAGGTCCGCCCACACCGGATCGGCCGGCCGCGGCGTCACGTAGTCGCGCTGCATCCGCGCGAGCGACGACGCCCAGGCCGCGTCGCCGGCAATCGTGGCCGCGTCGGCGCGGTCCGCGAGCCGGCGCAGCCGGATGTTCGCCTCTTCCTGAATCGCGCCGAGCCCGGCGGCCAGGGCGAGCCGCTCGGTCTCGCCGTAGCGCGAGTAGAAGACGACGAGCACGTTCACCGGAGTATCCATCAGGCTAGCGAGGCTCCGCCTCGAACCAAAGAGCGCCTGGGCTCCGCCTCGCTTGCGCAGCGCTTAATTGCCCGCCCTCCGGGCGGGCGGGAGACGGCTCGAAAAGCCGCAAGGAAGACTGGATTCATATGCATGACGCTTTTCAAGCCGTCTCAGGCGAGGTCGAAGAGAAGCAGCTCGGCGCCCGCGTCGCCGGTTCCGCGCAGCACCACTTCGCGCTCGTCGCTCACCGCGACACCGTCGCCGGTCTTGATCGCCAGGCCGTTGACCTCGGCATCGCCGGTCACGCACTGCACCCACGCGTGCCGGCCCGGCGCCAGCGGCGACGTCACCATCTCGCCAGGCGCCAGCACCGAGGCATACATGCGCGCGTCCTGGTGAATGCGCGCCGCGCCGCCCTGCGCATCGGGCCCGGCCATCAGCCGCAGGCGCCCGCGCTTCTCGGCCGGGTCGTACGCGAACTGCTGATACGACGGCGCGATGCTCTTCTCCGACGGCATGATCCAGATCTGCAGGAAGTGCGTGGGCTCGGTGTCGGAGGCGTTGTACTCGCTGTGGATGACGCCGTTGCCGGCCGACATCGCCTGCACCTCGTTCGGCCCGAGCTTGTGCGCCTCGCCCATGCTGTCCTTGTGCGCCAGCGTGCCATCCACGACGTAGGACAGGATCTCCATGTCGCGATGCCCGTGCGCACCGAAGCCCTTGCCGGGTGCCACGCGATCGTCGTTGATCACGCGCAAGGCCCGGAACCCCATGTGCCGCGGATCCGAGTAGCCGCCAAACGAGAAGGTGTGATGGCTGCTCAGCCAGCCCAGGTCGCTGTGGCCCCGATCTTCGGCCCGTCTCAACGTCAACATGACCGTCCTCCGTCCAAGCGCTGATGTTAGCGCGGAGGGGTCAGACAAGCGTCCCTTTGTCTGCCTCGCGCGGGAATCGTGGAGCGTCCCGCCCCCGAGCGCCTCGGATTGCCTTGGAATCAGGCGCCCGTTGGACGCCCGCGGCTGGCAGCCAACTTGCGCCATCCGCACATGACCGATGTCGACCACCCCCCGCATCCTGGCCGTCGAGCCCGACCGTAGCCACGCCCTGGCGCTGAAGCGGTTCGTGCAATCGTGTGTCGACGTCGATCTGCTGGTGGTGGACTCGGTGGCGTCGGCCAAGGCCGCCATCGCCGAGCACGTGCCGCAGGCAGTGCTGGTGTCGGAGCTCGTCTCGCCCGACGACGACGTGGATCTGACCGCGCACGTGCGCTCGCGCCTGCCCGGGCGTCCGCTCCCCATCCTGGCCGTGCCGGCCATGGGCGGCGGCGAGGAAGAGCTGTCGCCGGCGCCCCGCGGGCTGCTGCGCCTCATCGCGTCGGGAGGCACGCTGACCGACGCGCCGCGGCTGCAGGTGGCGCGCCGTCAGGCGGCGCTGCGGCGGGCGCTGCAGTCCATCGTCGATCTGCCGGTGCCGCCGGCGGCGGGCGCCATCATGGTCCCGGCGCACCGTCCGCGCGCGCCGCGTTGGAAGGGCGACAACATTCCCTGGCTGTCGCGCGTGACGATGCCGCTCGGCCTCGAAGTGCGCCTGGTCAACATCTCGCGCAGCGGCCTGCTCATCGAGTCGCGCGGCCACTTCGTGGCCGGCCAGCCGGCGGCGTTCGAGCTGCACGGACGGCTCCGCGTGGTGGTGCCGGGCCGCTTCGTGCGCAGCACCGCCGCCGTTGCCGCCGACGGCCCGTCCGACGGTCCGCTCTATCACTCGGCTGCGCTCTTCGACGACGACCTGCCGCTCTTCGCGCCGCACGCCTCGGGACTCTATGGCAGCACCATCGTCTCGAGCGACCTCGGCGAGGTGCTGGCGTGGGTGCGGAGCCAGGCCCGGTCGGGCATGCGCCCCGAGCGCATCCGCGCGGCGTTCGAGCTGAGCGTGCAGGAGCTGGTCGGCGCCCGCGCCGTCCTCATCTGCCGCGCCCCGGCGCAGGCCGACGAGCCCGGTGATTCGGTGTGCCTGCCGGTGCCGACCACCGACGGGTCGGTGGCGTTCCTGCAGGCGATTTACGACACCGCGCGGCCACCATCGTCGCACGCGTTCGAACAGCTCCAGGCTGCCGCCACGCTGGCCGCCGACGTGCTCGAAATCGAAACGACCGCCCGCGCCGCCGATTCGCGGAACTGATTTCCCTCCCCGCCTTACCCGCCCCACCCGCCCCGGGTAGAATGCGCGCATGAACACGCGCGCATTCCGGTTCGCCCTCGTCGCCCTCGCCGTCGCCGCCGGGTCCGCTACCCTGCCCGCGCAGTACTCGCTGACGGTCAACAAGGACCGCCTGATCAACGCCCAGAACGAGCCGCAGAACTGGCTGCTCATGAACGGCGACTACAGCTCGCTGCGCTACTCGAAGCTCACGCAGATCAACCGCGAGAACGTGAAGAACCTGCGGATGGTCTGGGCGATGGCGCTCGGCGGCATGCAGGACGTCGGGCAGAACGGGCCCGAGAACGAGTTGAACCCGCTCATCGACAACGGGTTCATGTACACGAGCGACGGCTGGGGGACGATCTACAAGATCGACGCGCGCAACGGATCGTTCGGCAAGTTCGTGTGGGTGGCCGACCCCGGCGTGCAGCACGAGGGCAACGTCACCCGGTCGCGCGGGATCGCGCTGTGGGAAGACAGGGTGATCGCCAACCTGCCCGACGGCCGCGTGATCGCGATCAACCGCGACAACGGGGAGATCGTCTGGGACAAGAAAATCACGACCAAGAACGAGTTCGGCAACCAGGAACGCTTTCTCACGGCGCCGCTCGTGGCCGACGGCAAGGTGCTGGTGCAGAACGGCGCCGGCGACGGCGGCACCCGCGGCTGGGTGGCGGCGCTCGACGTGAAGGACGGCAAGGAGCTGTGGCGCTGGTACACGGTGCCGAAGCCGGGCGATCCCGGCAGCGAGAGCTGGAAGGACGACCACAACGCCTGGAAGACCGGCGGCGGCGGCATCTGGCAGACCGGCTCGTACGATGCGGCGCAGAACCTCTATATCGTCGGCACCGGCAACCCGTTCCCAATCTACGATCCGCAGTTCCGCCCGGGCGACAACCTCTACACCAACTCGGTCGTGGCGCTCGACGTCGCCACCGGCAAGATGGCCTGGTACTTCCAGTACACCCCGAACGACTCGTGGGACTACGACGAGACCGGCGCCTACCTGCTGTACGACACGGTCATCAACAAGCAGCCGCGGAAGGTGGTGGGACACTTCGCGCGCAACGGCTTCTTCTACTCGATCGACCGCACCAACGGACGCTTCATCAAGGCCGAGAAGTACGTGAACGATTTGAACTGGACCAAGGGGATCAACCCGGAGACCGGAAAGCCGTTCGAATACAACCCGAAGATCGACGTGCAGGTGTACAACCCCGAGGCGCGCGCCCTGCGCGGCGACGGCAAGAAGCGCACATGCCCGACCTGGCACGGCGGCGTGGCGCACCAGCCGCTGGCGTTCAACCCGCTGAAGAACATCGCCTACGGCGTCGGCACCGAGGGATGCTTCACGCAGAACGGCGCCGCCGTCGGCGTGCTGGGCAAGAACGGCGGCGTGGACAACAAGACCAGCCAGCCGCGGCAGTTCGCGAGCGATCTCTATTACGGCGCGCTCACCGCCTTCGACGCGGTGGGCCACAAGGTGATCGGCAAGGCCGTTACCGACATCGAGATCCGCTCGGGCGCGACCGCCACCGCCGGCGGCCTGGTGTTCACCGCACTGCAGGACGGCTGGATCGTCGCCTACAACGACGAGACGCTCGAGGAGCTGTGGCGCTTCAACGTCGGCACGCCGCTCAAGGGCGCGCCTGTCACCTATGCCATCGGGCCGAAGCAGTATCTGGCGGTGCAGGCGGGTGGACGCCACCTGCACCCCGTGAACTGGGACAAGCTGGAAAACTCCAGCTACCTGTTCGTATTTGCGCTGAACTAGACGTGGGGGCCGCCTTCAGGCGGCCCGTAGACGGGCTGCCTGAAGGCAGCCCCTACTTCCGTAACCGAAGGATCTTGCCGTTCGCGCCGTCGGTCAGCACGTAGAGCGCGCCGTCCGGACCCCCGTTGACGTTGCGGATGCGCTGATTGAGATCCTTCAGCAGCCGCTCCTCGGCCACGACGTGGTTGTGGGCGTCGAGCACGAGCCGCATCAGATAGCGGCCGGCCAGCGCCGACACGAACAGGTTGCCGTCCCACGCCGGAAACATCTTGCCGCTGTAGAAACCGATCCCCGCCGGCGCGATGTCGGGCGTCCAGAAATACACCGGCTGCTCCATTCCAGCCTGCGCGGTCTTGTCGTTGTTGATCGGCTTGCCGGTGTAGTCGCGCCCGTAGCCGATCACGGGGAACCCGTAGTTCTTCCCCTTCTCCACCTCGTTGATCTCGTCGCCGCCGCGCGGGCCGTGCTCGCTCGTGAAGGCGTGGCCGGTCTTCGGCTGGATGGCCAGCCCCTGGGGATCGCGGAAGCCGAACGCGTAAATCTCCGGACGCGTGCCGGCCTTGCCCACGAACGGGTTGTCCTTGGGAACGGTGCCGTCCGCGTTGATGCGCAGCACTTTGCCCATCAGGCTGTCCGCCTGCTGCGGCTGCATCCACTGTTCCGACACAATGCCCAGCCCCGCGGGCACGGTGGTCTCCACGAGCAGCGTGCCGTCGGGGGCCTGAATCACGCGCCCGCCGGTGCCTTCCGCGTCGAGCAGATCCTTCACGCCCTCGAGGCCCTTGTCGTCCGCCGTGATCTTCGCGCTCGCCACGTGCACGTGTGCGGGCGAGCGCTGCTTGGCCGGGTCGGCGCCGTCGGGCAGCACGGAGTAGGTGAAGTAGATCGTCCGGTTGGTCGCAAAGCTCTTGTCGGGCTGCACCGAGAAGAGCGCCTGCCCCTGCGCGAACATGTTCGCCGGCATGCCGGTGAGCGGCGCGCCGGCTTTGCCGTCCTTGCCGATGATCTTGATGCTGCCCGTGCGCTCGCCAAGCAGGATGCGACCGTCGGGCAGGAAGCGGAACCACGCGCCGTTGAGCCCCTCCGAGACGGTGTCGACCGTGAACGTCTCGCTCTTTGCGGGCACGGGCGCGCGCGTCTGGCCCAGCCACGCCGGCAGCGGCTGGTAACCGTCGGGCGCGGCGCTCTCACCGGGCGGCTGCTGCCCGGGCGGCGCCGCCGGCGGTCGTGGCACGGTCCTCGTCTGCGCGGCCATCACGGCAGTCAATCCCAGCATGGGCGCGACACACAGCGCCAGGGCCCACTTCGCTCTGCGAATCATCCGTCCTCCGTTGGCGCGTCCCGCTGATCGCGGGCCGCGCGCAGTATCTGGCAAACCGGCTTAACGCCGGTTCACGATTCGGATTTTAGTGGGATACAGTGCTGCGCATGACATCGAGAATCGCGGTTGCTTCCATCCTGGCCTGCACGGTGGCCGCGGCTGTGTCCGCTCAGGGCCCGTCGCCCTCGTCCGCGTTCCCGCGCGGCAGCAGCCAGCAGTCCTGGCAGAACGCGGGCGAGCCCGCCGTGCTCGCCACGTGCAAGACGAAGCCGGCGCCGTTCGGCATCCCCATCTCGAAGGACCCCCAGCCCGCGACGGCGCCTCCGGATCCGCCGGTGGCGCCGTCGCCCGCCATCCCGAACGTCATTGCCGCCGGCCAGACCTGGAAGACAGTGTGGGATTGGCAGGGCAACAACGCCGACGGCCCGATCGCGGGCGACGGCGGCACGCTGCTGTTCGCGAACAACGACGCGAGCAACGTCATGCGGATGGACCCGAAGACGGGGCTGGCCACCGTCATCCACAAGGACGTCAACACCGGCGGCGCGGTGGCGCGCAGCAAGAACGGCGCGCTGTTCCTGGTGTCGCGCGGGCTGAACCCGAGCGTCATGCAGCTCGAGCCCGCGCGCAGGGTGTTGGCAAACCGCTTCAACGGCGAACCGCTCGACTGCGTGGGCGGCGTGCTCAACGACCTCACGGCCGACAGCCGCGGCGGCGTCTACGTGAGCATCAGCGGCGTCGGCGTGTTCTACGCCAACCCGAAGGGCGTGATGACGCAGTACGGGCAGAGCGTGCAGGGTGCCAACGGCATCATCCTCAGCCCGGACGAGAAGACGCTCTACGTCACCAACGGCCCTGTCGTGGCGGCGTTCGACGTCAAGGCCGACGGCTCGCTCACCAACCAGCGCGAGTTCGGCAAGCTGCACGGAGGCACCGCCGGCGACGGCTCGGCGGTCGATCAGCAGGGGCGGGTGTACGTCGCAACCGGCGCGTCGGTGGACGTGTTCGACCCGAAGGGCACGTTCCTCGGAACGATTCCGGGCGTCCCCGGTCTGCACGGCACCGCCTTCGGTGGCGCCGACAAGAAGACGCTCTACGCCATCGTCTTCACCGGCGCGTGGGGCACGTCGAGCGCCCGGAACCGCGTCATGGCGATCCCGACGATCGCGCAGGGCTATACCGGGCGCGCGAAGTAGCGCCAAGTAGGGGCCGGCAGGCGGCCCGTCTCAATCCCCGGTCGGAAGCTCGATGTTGTCGACGACCATCACTTCGAGCGACATCTTCTTGCCTTCGAGCTTCAGGCCGAGCTGCTCCTGCATCGCGGTGAACAGATCCGGTCCGTTCGGATCGACTTGGGCCGCCAGCGGCGGTGGCGCGCCGCCGCGCGCCGCGATCGCGGCCGCCGACAGCGCCTCGGGCGTGTACTGCAGGTCGATGTTGTAGCCGCCGGTGAGGCCGGTCTCGTCGATCACCTGACGCCCGCGGGTGGCGATCCCCAGGATCTGCACGAACGGTCCCATGCCGAAGCCGCGGAAGATCATGTGTCCGGGGCCGCCGGGCACGGTGCCGCACGCCGGCAGCTCGCCAGGCTTTGGCGGCGCGAGCGAGCTTCGGGGCTGGGCGCCGAGCTCCTCGCAGTTGGTGTCGGACTTCTGGAGCTTCGGCCCGAGGCGCCCGTCCTTGCTCGCGACTGTCATCACGTAGACGTCCATCTCGCGCATCTCGCGATGGAACTTGAGCTTGAAGCGCTCGACGAGCAGCGGCTGCAGCATGCTCTGCAGCTCCTGCACCGAGTACTTCGGATCGGCCTTGGCCACGATGTCCACACGCGTGCCGTTCACCCAGCCGGGCACGTTCACCAGCTGATTGGCCGGCACGCGATAGGCGGCCTGGATGATGCCGCGCAGCTGCATGTTGATCACGTCGATGCGGCCGCCGTTGAAATTGAAGCGGGTCTGCGCCTCGCCGGACTTGTTGACCTTCACGCTCGCAACCTCGAACTCCGGTGCGGGCCCGGTGAGCAGCGGCGGCAGGATGTGCGGCGGCCGCTGCTGGGCCGAGACGGCCGCAGCGAGGGTCAACGTCAGACCGAAGACCGTGAATCGGCGGATCATCGCCTCCCCTCCTTGAGGTGTTCCTCGATGCGATCCACAACGAGCAGATCGACGGGTTCTGTCCGCTCTTCGAGCGTCAGGCCCAGCTGCGCCTCGAGCGTGGGCCTCACGGGCAGCTCGGGCGGCGGCGGCAGCCACTCGATGTCGTACGGCCCTGTCAGCCCGGTGCGATCCAGCACTGGCCGGTCGAGACGCTGGCGCACGCCGACGATGCCGGCGAGCCACTCCATCGATGCGGCCTCCGTGATCCCCTTGCGCAGGAACTGCGAATGGCACCACTGGCGGGGATGCACCGGTATCGCCGGCACCGGGCCCTCGCCGGGACGCCAGCAGTTGAGCGCGCTCGGCCGCAACCGGGGCCCGAGCGTCGAGCCGAACCTGACAAGGGCGTAGACCGGGATCGTCCGGCGCTCGCGATGCACCACCAGGTCGAACTCGTCGGCCAGCAGGTGCTGCAGCATCGTCACGAACTGGCGGGGTTCACCCGAGGGTTCGTTGACGAAGTCCGAGGCGGCGCGCGCGCGCACGTCGAAGCGATCACGGAAGGCCCACGCCGGCAGCCCGACCACTTCGTACTGCCGCAGCGCCCTGGTGGATCCAAACGCGCTCCGAATCAACTCGGCGGGCGACACGCCGGTACCCGCGACCCGTCCGCCCCCGAACGCCTGCAACCCGCCTGGCGTACGGCTCGACGACGGCCACACCGCCGCGGTGACGAACCGCTCGTCGCCATGCGCCACCGGCGACAGGCCGCGAGGCGCCCACGCCACCAGCAGTTGCGGCGACTGCAGGAGGCGATTCGGGCCGAGCCCCACGATCTCCGGCGGCATGACCGCCGTCACGGCCACCGGGAGGGCGAGCGCACCAGTCACCAGCGCCGCGACGCCGCGACGGACCCACGGCGAGACCTCACGGTGCTCGCCGCTGCGCAGGATGCGGGCGATCCGCGACGAAAACGTGGCGGGCGTACCGCCGGCGCCGCACGCGAGCGGCGCGTCAAGGTGGAACTGGCAGGTCTTCACCAGCGCTTCCGCGTAGACGTGCGGCGAGGTCGCGGCAACCACCCCTTCATCGCACGCGCGCTCGCGCTCATCCTGCAGGCGCCGGCCGAGCAGCCAGACGGCGGGATGAAACCAGAACAGCGTCTCGGCGACGCGGGCCAGCGCCGAGATGACGTTGTCCCGCCGGCGCACGTGACAGAGCTCGTGCGCGAACACGGACGCCATCTCCTCGTCCGTGAGCCGGTCCGAGATCCCGCGCGGCCACAGCACCACCGGCCACACGCTCCCCGCCACGCCCGGGCCGATCGGCTGCTCGGTCAGCGCCAGCGCCACATGGGCAAAACGCGGGTCGGTCCGTTGCACGCGGCGAAAGATGTCGAGCTCGCGCCCCGACCCCGCGAGGGCAGCCGTGCGGACGACGCGACGGAGCTGAATCCACCGCACCGCCCAGCGCACAATCAGCAGCGTCACGCCGGCCATCCAGACGGCGATCACCACGGTCATCGCCGTATCGAACGACGATCCGGCTACTGGCGCCTGAGGCGGCGCGGTCACGAAACGCGCCTGCGTGAACGGCTGCGCGAACACGTCCACGTAGAATGCGCCGTTGGGGCGCGGCGGCGGCACGGCGGCGCGCGACCAGACGTTCAACCGTTCGCCGATCGACACCAGCACTGGCCACGGGACGAGGAACTTCACGACCGCGGCGCACCACAGCGTGCCGCGAAGGCGCGCCTCACGGTGACGCAATGCGAGGGCCAGCAGCGCGCACGCCGCCGCGAACCACGTGGACTGCCACATGTGGTCGAACAGTGGGCCGGTCCATGCGGGGTTCATGGCTTCACCGCCTTCTGACGGCGGATCAACTTCTCGGCCTCCTTCACGTCGTCGAGCGTCAGGTGACCGCTCTCGACGAGCTGCGCCATCAGCGGCTGGCTGCGCCCGCCGAAGAAGGCCAGCAGGTCGTCCACGACCCGCCGTTGTGCCGACGAGCGGCTGATCACCGCCTCGAAGACGTGCGCGTTGCCGATCTTCTTGACACGGCGCACGGCCTGCTTGACCTCGAGGCGGTAGACCATCGTCTGCACGGTCGTGTACGCCGGCCGGACCTTCTCGGCGAACGTCTCCTGAATCTCGCGGACCGAGGCGCGGCCGAGCGTCCACAGCGCCTCCATCACTTGCAGCTCGAGCTTCGAGAGTCGGACCATCCCTGTATCTCCTAACGGTGTGGTCTTATCTACTACACGTGAAGTAGCTAACGCAAGGCCTCCGGCCTGGACCGTGGGCCTTCGCTGGTCGGGCGGGTCTAAAGACCCGCCCCTACTTTGGAAACTCGGTGCAGGCGGAGACGTCGGAGCCCCAGAACTCGACGCACTTGGCGCGATCCATCGGCCCCTTCCCCACCACCTTGGCGAACAGGAAGTCGGCGACCTGTTCGATCTCGCGGTTCTGCAGCGTGGTGGGCGGATCGGGCAGCGTGGCGTTCATCTTCACCAGATCGGCCTGCTTCAGGTTGTAGCAGCGCCCGTCCGTGTAGGCGAGCTTGTCGAAGGCGGGCATCATCTTGCCCGGCACGCCGCATTTGATCGCCACGATCAGCTTGGCACGATCGAGCTTCGTCGTGCGGAGGTTGGCGCCGTCGGGCATCTGCGAGTCCATCTTGCGACCGTCGGCCGCCCAGCCGTGGCACGACTGGCAGTCGGCCTTCTGCCGGTAGATGCGCTGCCCCGCCGCGATGTCCTCCGGCGCCGGCGCACTGTCCTGCGCCCGCAGCGTTGCCGCGGCGTTGGACAGCCCACCCGCCAGGGATACCGCGAGAAGGATCGCGACCAAACGGCCTCTGTTCATGTCTCGATTCTAAATCGACGAGCGCACAAAGGGCAGCCACGGCCAGGCCAAAGGGGAGGGATGTGGGTGCTCCGCGACCGCGTTCGAGCGGCGCCGATCAACTCCACGCGATCGCGCGAGAGGGCGCGGGGGACCAGCGAGGTTTGAGTCGCCACCAGCGGAGCTGACCATCCCGGACGAAACGCGGGAGAATGGCGGCGCATCGGCACCGAGGTCGGCGTCTTGTTGGTGCTGAGAGCCCGTGTTTGAGTTGGACCCCGGGGTCCCGCGAGCACCATTGATTG
>DASYRM010000042.1:0-3853 GCA_036004405.1 Vicinamibacterales bacterium | reverse complement strand
GCGTTCGATCGCGTGAACACCGGCGACAACACCCCGGCGGTGATCCACGTCGACGTCGTCCCGGGCGCCCGGCTTCAGATCATGCTGATGGCCAAGGGCGGCGGCTGCGAGAACCGCTCGAAGTACACGATGCTCACGCCGGCGGCCGGGCTGCCGGGTGTGAAGGATTTCGTGATCGAGTGCGTGAAGACGGCCGGGCCCGACGCATGTCCGCCGTTGATCCTGGGTGTCGGCGTCGGCGGCACGTTCGAGAAGGCGGCGATCCTCTCCAAGAAAGCGCTCTTCCGCGAGCTCGGCTCGCCGAATCCCGATCCCACGCTCGACGCGCTCGAGCGCGAGCTGCTCGCGCGCGCCAACCGGCTGGGCATCGGGCCGCAGGGTTACGGCGGCGACACCACGTCGTTCGGCATCCACATCCTCACCTACCCGTGCCACATCACCTCCCTTCCGGTCGCGGTGACGATCGAATGCCACGCGCATCGGCACAAGGAAGTGACGCTGTGAGCGTCAGCACGGGCGCCGACGGCATCAAAGATGTGCGCACGCCGCTGTCGGACACGGACGTCGCCTCGCTGAAGGCCGGCGATCGCGTCCGCATCTCCGGCGTCATCTATACCGCGCGTGACGCCGCCCACGGCCGGCTGCTGCCGCTGATCGAAAAGGGCGAGCCGCTGCCGATCGACGTCAAGGGCCAGATCATCTATTACACCGGCCCGTCGCCGGCGCGTCCGGGCAGCGTGATCGGCTCGGTCGGCCCGACGACGGCCAGTCGGATGGACAAGTTCACACCGGCGCTGCTCGCGCTCGGACTCAAAGGGACGATCGGCAAGGGCTATCGCGGTCAACCCGTGAAGGCGGCGCTGCGGCAACACACGGGCGTGTACTTCGGCGCCATCGGCGGTGCGGGTGCCGTGCTCTCCGAGTTCGTGAAGAGCGCCGCGGTGGTGGCCTACGAGGATCTCGGCACGGAAGCGATCCGCCGACTCGAGGTGGATGGCTTCCCCGCCATCGTGCTGTACGACTGCCACGGCGGCGACCTCTATCAAGACGGACAGAAGGTCTACGCGAGGGAGGACGGATGAGCGCTCGGGTGACGGCGGCACGACCGCCGATCGCCGCGCCGCACCTGCGGCGCGATGCGTGGTGGGCGCTGCCGGTGACGACGGCGATCGTGCTCGGCAGCTTCATCGTGTATTCCACGTGGGCGGCGTTCCAGAACGCGTACTACTGGGCGCCGCCGTACCTGTCGCCGTTCTACTCGCCGTGCCTATCGGCGAAGTGCCTGCACGTGACGTTCGGCTGGGGATTGCCCGAGATCTCGCTGCCGATCATCGGCGTGCTGTCGCCGGCCTTCTTGATCCTGTGGGGCCCCGGCCTGTTCCGGCTCACCTGTTACTACTACCGCAAGGCGTACTACCGCTCCTTCTGGCTGTCGCCGCCCGCATGCGCGCTGCCCGACGCGCAGAAGCGCCGCTACACGGGCGAGACGCGCTTCCCGCTGGTGCTGCAGAACTATCACCGCTATCTCTGGTACGTCGCCGTGATCTTCATCGTGCTGCTCACGTGGGACGCGGTCCTCGCGTTCCGATTCCCGAAGCCGGGGGGCGGCACGCAGTTCGGGATCGGCGTGGGCACGCTGGTCATGTGGGCCAACGTGATCCTGCTCGCCGGCTACACCTTTTCGTGTCACTCGTGCCGGCACGTGTGCGGCGGTTACGTCGACGTGTTCTCGAAGGCGCCGACGCGCTATCGCGTGTGGAATTTCATCAGCCGGCTCAACGAGCGGCATCCGGCCTTCGCGTGGCTGTCGTTGTTCAGCGTGGGCCTGACCGACCTCTACATCCGCCTGGTGGCGATGGGCGTGATCAGAGATGTGAGGATCCTGTAATGGCGAACCACGACTACGAGACCCACGAGCACGATGTCATCGTCATCGGCGCCGGCGGCGCGGGGCTGCGCGCGGCGATCGAGGCCGCCGCGGGAGGCGTCTCGGTGGGCCTCGTGTGCAAGTCGCTCCTCGGCAAGGCGCACACGGTGATGGCCGAGGGCGGCATCGCAGCCGCGCTCGGCAACGTCTGGCCCGAGGACAACTGGCAGGTGCATTTCCGCGACACGATGCGCGGCGGCAAGATGCTGAACAACTGGCGCATGGCGCAGCTGCACGCGCAGGAAGCGCCGGAGCGGGTGCTGGAGCTCGAGCGCTGGGGCGCGCTGTTCGACCGCACCAAGGACGGGCGCATTCTGCAGCGCGACTTCGGCGGGCATCGCTACGCGCGCCTCGCGCACGTCGGCGATCGCACGGGCCTGGAGATGATCCGCACCTTGCAGTACCACGGCATCCACCAGGGCATCGACGTCTACATGGAGTGCACGATCACCCGCCTGCTCAAGGACGGCGACCGCGTGTGCGGCGCCGTCGGCTACTGGCGTGAGAGCGGCCGCGTCGTCGTCTTCAAGGCCAAGGCGGTGGTGCTGGCGACCGGCGGCATCGGCAAGGCGTGGAAGATCACGTCGAACTCCTGGGAGTACACCGGCGACGGTCACGCGCTCGCGCTGTGGGCGGGCGCCGATCTCATCGACATGGAGTTCGTGCAGTTCCATCCCACGGGCATGGTGTGGCCGCCGTCGGTGCGCGGCATTCTGGTGACCGAGGGCGTGCGCGGCGACGGCGGGACGCTGAAGAACCGCGAAGGCAAGCGCTTCATGTTCAATTACATCCCCGAGTTCTTCAAAGGGGAGACGGCGGACAACGAAGCGGAAGCCGACCGCTGGTACGAGGACAAGAAGAACAACCGGCGCACGCCGGATCTGCTGCCGCGCGACGAGGTCGCGCGCGCGATCAATTCGGAGGTCAAGGCGCTACGCGGCAGCCCCCACGGCGGCGTGTTCCTCGACATCTGCACGCGTCGCCCGGCCGACTACATCCGCAAGCGGCTGCCCTCGATGTACCACCAGTTCATGGAGCTGGCGGGCGTCGACATCACCAAGGAGCCGATGGAGGTCGGGCCGACCTGCCATTACGTGATGGGTGGCGTCCGTGTGGACGCCGACACCACGCAGTCGACGGTGAAGGGCCTCTTCGCGGCCGGCGAGGTCGCCGGCGGCATGCACGGCAGCAACCGGCTCGGGGGCAATTCGCTGTCCGATCTGCTCGTGTTCGGCCGGCGCGCCGGCCTGTACGCCGCGCTCTACGCGAAAGATTTCGGCGGGACGCTGACCATCGACTCGGCCCAGGTCGCCGACGCCACGCGCGCGATGCTCGGGCCGTTCGAGCGCGCGGCCCACGGCGAAAATCCGTACTCGATCCAGTCCGACCTTCAAGAGACCATGCAAACGCTCGTCGGGATCATCCGCCGAGAATCCGAGCTGGTCGAGGCGCTCAAGCGCATCGGGCTGCTCAAAGCCCGTGCGCGCAACGTGCGCGTCGACGGCCACCGCCAGTACAACCCGGGTTGGCACACCGCGCTGGACCTCGAATCGCTCCTCACCGTCGCGGAGTGTTCGGCGATGGCGGCGCTCGAGCGCAAGGAGAGTCGAGGCGGTCACACCCGCGACGACCACCCGTACACGGACGACACGTGGGGCAAGATCAATGTCGTGCTGCGGCTCAAGGACGGGCGCGTGCAGGTCAGTCGCGAGCCGCTGCCCGAGATGCCCGCGGAGCTCAAGGCGCTGTTCCAGGAGCGCAAGTAATGGCCGCCTACCGGATGCAGGTGTTCCGCGGCGACGGCCGGGTGGGTGAGTTCAAGGAATACCGCGTCTCCGTCGATCCCGGTATGGTCGTGCTCGACGTCATTCATCGCATCCAGGCGACCGAGGCGCCCGATCTCGCCGTGCGCTGGAACTGCAAGGC
>DASYRM010000041.1:0-31870 GCA_036004405.1 Vicinamibacterales bacterium | reverse complement strand
GCAGCCCTCTACCGTCTAACGCACAGTACGTGGGGGCCGCCTTTAGGCGGCCCGTCCTTCTGAGGCCGGCGTGAGCCGGCCCGAACAATCCCATGAACAAATACTCGTCGCAGATCACGCAGCCCCGCAGTCAGGGCGCCTCGCAGGCCATGCTCTACGGCACCGGTCTGACGCCGGCCGACATGCAGAAGGCGCAGGTCGGCATCTGCAGCATGTGGTACGAGGGCAACCCGTGCAACATGCACCTCGATCGGCTGGCCGTTGAGGTGAAGGCCGGCGTCGAGTCGGCGGGCCTCGTCGGCATGCGGTTCAACACCGTCGGCGTGAGCGACGCGATCTCGATGGGCACGCCTGGCATGAGCTTCTCGCTCCCCTCGCGCGATCTCATCGCCGACTCGATCGAGACCGTGATGGGCGCGCAGTGGTACGACGGGCTGGTCACTATCCCGGGCTGCGACAAGAACATGCCCGGCAGCGTGATGGCGATGGCCCGCCTGAACCGCCCGTCGCTGATGGTCTACGGCGGCACCATCAAGCCGGGCCACGCGCAGGGCCAGGTCCGCGACATCATCTCGGCGTTTCAGTCCTACGGCGAGTTCCTGGCCGGCGTCATCACCGACGAGCAGCGGATCGACATCGTGCAGCACGCCTGTCCGGGGGCCGGCGCCTGCGGGGGGATGTACACGGCCAACACGATGGCCGTGGCGATCGAGGCGCTCGGGCTGTCGCTGCCGTTCAGCTCGTCGCTGCCCGCCGAGAGCGACGGCAAGGCCGACGAGTGCCGTCGCTCGGGCGCGGCGGTGCGGCTGCTGCTCGAGAAGGACCTCAAACCGCTCGACATCCTGACGCCGAAAGCGTTCGAGAACGCGATGACGATGGTGATGGCCGTCGGCGGCTCCACCAACGCCGTGCTCCACCTGCTGGCGATTGCGCGCACGGCCGGCGTTCCGCTGGTGCTCGAGGACTTCCAGCGCCAGAGCGAACGTGTGCCGCTGCTCGCGGATTTGAAACCGAGCGGGCGCTACGTGCAGGAGGACCTGCACAACATCGGCGGCACCCCGGCGCTGATGAAATACCTGCTTGCCAAGGGCTTCCTGCACGGCGACGCGATGACGGTGACGGCGAAGACGCTGGCCGAGAACCTGAAGGACGTGCCGGATCTGAAGGCGGGTCAGGTGATCGTGCAGACGGTGGAGCAGCCGATCCTGAAGCGCGGCCACATCCGCATCCTGCGCGGCAATCTCGCGCCAGACGGCGCCGTGGCGAAGATCACGGGTAAGGAAGGGGAGCGCTTCGAGGGGACGGCCAAGGTCTTCGATTCCGAAGAAGACATGCTCCACGGCCTCGAGAAAGGCGAGATCTCGAAGGGATCCGTGGTGGTGATCCGCTACGAAGGGCCGAAGGGCGGGCCCGGCATGCCCGAGATGCTCACGCCGACGTCGGCGATCATGGGGGCCGGGCTCGGCAAGGACGTGGCGCTGCTCACCGACGGCCGCTTCTCGGGCGGCTCGCACGGGTTCATCATCGGGCACATCACGCCCGAAGCGCAGGACGGCGGCCCCATCGCCTTCGTGCGGGACGGCGATCGCATCGCCATCGACGCCAACGCCTGTCTCCTGTCGGTTGGCATCGACGACGCCGAGATGGCGCGCCGACGCGCGGCCTGGACGCAGCCGGCGCCGAAGGCGACCAGCGGTGTGCTCGGCAAGTACGTGCGATTGGTCCGCTCGGCGTCTGAGGGCTGTGTTACCGACTGAGCGCCTCTCTACTTGTCGATGGGTTGGTAGACACGCCGATCGGGAATGCCGTCGGAGCCTATCCTCATCGTGATTTCGACGCCGGGTGGCAGCCGGGCGTCAGGAACCGACACGACGTAGTACCTGACGATTTCGAGCATCGTATAGGACCGCCAGGCACTCAGGATGCGAATGCGCTGGCCTCTTGCCATCGGAATCACGGCAGAGACAAAGCGGTTGCGCGTTCCCGGAGGCGGCGTGAGAGTGACTGACAGGATCCTTGTCCTTGTCAGGAAAGTCGTTCCACGCGTACGCCGAGACGTCGCCCACGACGCGATACTCGCGGCCGATATAGTCAGCGTACGGCTTCTGCTGTGTGACCTCGGTCCTCGGGGCCGGACCGCCATACCCTGCGATTCCGAGAACGATCCCGATTGCCAAACACGCGACGGCGGCAACCGCCACGCAGGCTGTGGCGATCGCGAGTTTCCGGAAGGTCGTCGACACGGTCCAGCTCACGATAGCATTCCAACAAGTCACGGCCAGACCGAGCGATTCCCGCGGCCAGCGGACTGCGAGCCCTCGCAGCGGGTTCCGGTGCCGTCGAGAAGCGGCTCGCGGAGACCCACGTGCCTCCCATTCACGCCGTGGCGCTTGATGCTGGTCGGGCGCATCTAAAGATGTGCCCCTAAGAAAGAGTGCTGGACGGGCCACCTAAAGGTGGCCCCCACGTACGTGCCCGTTAGACCCGGGCGCCTTCTTTCGCCTTCTCGAACTTCAGCTCGCCGCCGGCGGCGTCCACCACGATGCGGTCGCCTTCGCGGAACTCGCCCTCCAGCACTTTCATCGCCAGCGGATCGAGCACCCGGCGCTGGAGCGTGCGCTTGAGCGGGCGCGCGCCGTACATCGGGTCGTAGCCCTCCGTCACCAGCAGCTCCTTGGCCGCGTCGGTGAGCGTCACGGCGATCTTCCGTTCGGCGAGCCGCTTCATCAGCGCCGCGATCTGGATGCCGATGATCTCCTTCATGTGCTCGAGTCCGAGCGCATGGAAGAACACGATCTCGTCGACCCGGTTGAGGAACTCCGGCCGGAAGTGCTGCCGCAGCGCCTCGGTCACCTGGCGGCGGACGCCTTCGGTCGGCTCGCCCGCGTGCTCGGCGATGTACTGGCTCCCGAGGTTCGACGTCATGATGACGACCGTGTTCTTGAAGTCCACGGTGCGCCCCTTGCTGTCGGTCAGCCGCCCGTCGTCGAGCAGCTGCAGCATGACGTTCAGCACCTCGGGGTGCGCCTTCTCGATCTCGTCGAAGAGCACGACGGAATACGGACGCCGCCGCACCGCTTCAGTCAGCTGGCCCGCCTCGTCGTAGCCGATGTATCCGGGCGGCGCTCCGATCATCCGCGACACGGTGTGCTTCTCCTGGTACTCCGACATGTCGATGCGGATCATCGCGTGCTCGTCGTCGAAGAGGAATTCGGCCAGCGCGCGCGCCAGTTCCGTCTTGCCGACGCCGGTCGGACCCAGGAAGATGAAGCTCCCGAGCGGCCGGTTGGGATCCTGCAGGCCGGCCCGGGCGCGGCGGATGGCGTTGGCCACGGCGGTCATCGCGTCGTCCTGGCCCACCACGCGCGCGTGCAGCCGCGCCTCCATCTGAATCAGCTTCTGCACTTCGCCTTCCATCAGGCGGCTCACCGGGATGCCGGTCCACTTGGCGACGACCTCGGCGATGTCTTCCTCGTCCACTTCCTCCTTCAGCATGCGCGGCCCCTTCGGCTGGCCGTCGCCTTCCTGCTGGGAGAGTCGCCGCTCGAGATCCGGAATCCGCCCGTACTGCAGCTCCGACGCCTTGGTGTAGTCGCCGCCGCGAATGGCCGCGTCCAGCTCGAGGCGCGCCTGCTCGAGCTGCTCCTTGATGTCGCTGCTGCCGCTGATCTCGTCCTTCTCCTGCTGCCACTGCGCCTTGAGACGCGTTTCCTCTTCCTTGAGGTCCGCCAGCTCCTTTTCCAGCTTCGCCAGGCGCTCTTTCGATGCCTTGTCGGTCTCCTTGCGCAGTGCCTCGCGCTCGATCTCCAGCTGCATGACGCGGCGCCGGACCTCGTCGAGCTCCGCCGGCATCGAATCGATCTCCATGCGCAGCTTCGACGCCGCCTCGTCGACGAGGTCGATGGCCTTGTCGGGCAGGAAGCGGTCGGCGATGTAGCGGTTCGACAGCACGGCGGCCGCCACCAGCGCCGAATCCTTGAAGCGCACCTTGTGGTGGATCTCGTAGCGCTCGCGCAGCCCGCGCAGGATCGAGATGGTGTCTTCCACCGTCGGTTCGCCGACGAGCACTGGTTGGAACCGGCGCTCGAGCGCCGCGTCCTTCTCGATGTGCTTGCGGTACTCGTCGAGCGTGGTGGCACCGATGGTGTGCAGCTCGCCGCGGGCGAGCATCGGTTTCAGCATCTGCGATGCGTCCATCGCTCCCTCGCTGGCACCGGCGCCCACCACCGTGTGGAGCTCGTCGATGAACAGGACGATGGCGCCGTTGGAGTCGGTAATCTCCTTCAGCACTGCCTTGAGCCGCTCTTCGAACTCGCCGCGATACTTGGCGCCGGCCACCAGCGCGCCCATGTCGAGCGCGAAGATCTTCTTGTTCTTCAGCCCTTCGGGCACGTCGCCGCGGATGATGCGCTGCGCCAGCCCTTCGACGATCGCCGTCTTGCCCACGCCGGGCTCGCCGATGAGCACCGGGTTGTTCTTGGTCCGCCGCGAGAGCACCTGGATGACGCGGCGCACTTCCTCGTCGCGGCCGATGACCGGATCGAGCTTGCCTTTCTGGGCGAGCTCAGTCAGGTCGCGCCCATAGCGGGCGAGCGCTTCGTAGGTGGATTCGGGATTCTGTGAGGTCACGCGCTGGCTGCCGCGCACCTGCGTGAGCGCCGCATAGAGCGCGTCCTTGGTCACGCCCTGGCGCTGCAGGTACTGGGCGGCGGGCGAGCGGCCCGATTCGGTGGCGAGCGCCACGAACAGGTGCTCGGTGCTGACGAAGTCGTCCTGCAGCCGCTTGGCTTCCGCCTGCGCGGCCTCGAACACGAGCTGCGTTCGCGGCGACAGGCGCAGATCGGCGCCGCGCACCTGCGGAACGGCCGCGAGCAGGCCGCGGGCGTCCTTCGAGGCGCGCGCCGGGTCCACATTGAGCTTTCGCAGGATCGACGGAACGATGCCGCCCTGCTGCTCGACCAGCGTCACCAGGAGGTGCTCGGGTGTAATCTCCGCGTGCGACAGCTCGCCGGCGAGCGACTGCGCGGCAATCACCGCCTCCTGGGCCTTCTCGGTCAACTGATTCATGTTCATGGCGTTCACGCGGCGCTGTTCGCGGTGGCGCCGCTCCTCTGCAGTTTCGCAAGCGCGGTGTAGTGCTCGCGTTCCTCATCCGTCAGCGACGTGGGGACCTGCGCCTCCACCTTCGCGTACAGGTCGCCCTGCGCGTGCGAGCCGCGCGCGGGCATGCCGTAGGTCTTCAGCCGAAACACCTGACTGTTCTGCGTGAACGGCGGGATCTTCAGCCGCACGGTCTTGCCGGCCATCGTCGGCACCTCCAGCTCGCCGCCCAGGACCGCGGTCGGCACCGGCACCGCCACGGTTGTATGCAAGTCCTGGCCCCGGCGCTCGAACGTGGGGTGGGGCGCGAGCCGCAGCCGCAGATACAGATCGCCGGCGGCCCCGCCGCCCGTCCCGGGCTCACCTTCGCCGGGCACGCGAACGCGAGATCCATCGCCGACACCCGCAGGAATTCGCACGTCCACCGTGCGCGCCGGTCCGCCGTGACTGAGCGCCAGGCGCTTGGTCGTTCCGTGGTACGCCTCGTCCAGCGTCAGATCGAGCTCGTGCTCGACGTCGCGGCCGCCGCGTGTCCGGGGCCGGCCGCCGCGGCCGGCGCGCGTGCCCGCGGCCGGCCCACCGCCGCCGCCGAAGAAGGTGGTGAAAAAGTCCGAGAACGGGTTCTGATCGCCGAAGAGATCTTCCATCTCTTCCTGCGTCATCGTGCGGAATCCGCCTCCGCCCGGAGCGCCGCCGGTGTTGACGTTCCAGCCGGCAAACGGATTGGCGCCGCCGGCGCGCTCGGCCTGTTCGTACTGCCGCCAGTTGGCGCCGAGCTCGTCGTACTTCGAACGCTTCGCGGCGTCGCCGAGCACTTCGTAGGCCTCGTTGATGTCCTTGAAGCGCGCCTCGGCGGTCTTGTCGCCCGGATTCACGTCGGGATGGAATTTCCGCGCGAGTTTGCGATACGCCTGCTTGATCTCCTTTTCGGAGGAAGCCTTCGTGACGCCGAGCGTCGCGTAGTAGTCCTTGAATTCCATCACAGCCCCACGGAGTCGCTCAGGCGACGCATCTCGTGCAGCAGGCGGCGGCGTCCCGCGTCGGTGGCGAGCGCCGTCTCGTCGAGCAGCGGCCGGATGCGGCGCACCGTTTCGGCCACCAGCAGCAGGCGCTGCACGCCGGCCAGGTTGATCCCGAGCTCGTCCACGAAGTGCTTGATGGTGCGCAGCCGCTCGAGCTCGTGCTGCGTGTAGAGCCGCATGCTGCCGACGGTGCGCGACGGCTGCACCAGGCCCAGCCGCTCGTACTTCCGCAGCGTCTGCGGATGCATGCCGAGCATCTCGGCGGCCATGCTGATGAACACGAGATCGGGATCTGGCGCCATGGTTCAAGCCTTACTCATGCCGGAGCATGCGATTGATACAACACGAGTATAGACATTGATACTCATCGTGTCAACGTTCGAATGGTAGGATGGATAGTCTTGGACGTCCAGTCGGGAGACCTCGTCACCGTCGCGCTGCTCGTGGCGCTCGAAGGCCTGCTCAGCGCCGACAACGCGCTGGTCATGGCGATCATGGTGCTGGGTCTTCCGAAGCCGCTGCACGGCCCGGCGCTCCGCTACGGCCTCATCGGCGGCTTCGCCTTCCGCATCATCGCCACGCTGCTGGCGTCGTCGCTCATTCGGGTGAGCTGGATCCGCCTGGTCGGCGGTCTGTATCTGCTCTACCTGACCTATACGCACTTCCGGGGCGGGGAAGGGACCGACGACCGTCGGCAGGTGCCGCAGGCGAGGCCGATGCTGGGACTGTCGCCGTTCTGGGCCACCGTCGTGCGAGTCGAAGTCATCAACCTGGCCTTTTCGATCGATTCGATTCTGGTGGCCGTGGCGATGTCGCCGAAGCTCTGGGTGGTGATTGCCGGCGGCATCCTCGGTATCGTGGCGATGCGTCTGGTGGTCGGCCAGCTGCTCGCGCTGGTGCAGCGCTATCCCGCGCTCGTGGACGGCGCGTTCATCATCATCGCGTGGGTCGGCTTCAAGTTGTGCTGGGAGTACTTGAACCAGGCCGGTGTGGTGCACCTCGAGATCCCGCAGTGGTTCTCGCTCAGTCTGATTGCGGTCATCTTCACCGCCGCGTTCGTCTACGCGAAGATGCAGGGGCCGGCGGACGTGACGCCGCTCGGAGAGGTGGCCGAGCAGGCGCTCGACGCCGAGACGGAAGCGCTCGAGGTCCACGACCCGTCCGTTCATAAGTAGGGTCCGCCTTTAGGCGGACCGTTCAGAGGCCGAGGTCAGGGGCCATCTGCTGAGAGCCTTAGCGATCCGTGATCTGCAGCCCCTGGCGGACGCGGCGGAAGGCGTCGTCGTAGTTGTCGAACTCGTCTTCCGGCGCCACCGCAATCAGGAACAGCATGTTGCCGTTGCGGAGCTGCGTCGTCGAGACGCTCACGAGCTCGGCGCGGCCGCTCACGTCCGACGTGTTCGAGAGCACGGTCGTCAGCCCGGTTCGCCCGCCGAGCGAGTCGCGCCGGGAGCCGCGGCTGCGCAGGTTCGGGTTGCTCCGCGCGAAGTTCTGGAGCAGCTGGTCGGTGTCGCGCTGCAGGTTGCCGCTGGCGCCCTGCGCCACGCCGAACTGGACGCCGTGCGTGAAGGCGCTGCGCCCGTTCGACTCCACATAGCCGCCCTCGGGCGCATAGGTCACCCCGCCCTCGCCGGTGTTGATCTGGTTCCAGTTGGACGGCACGGTCACCCGCAGGAACTCTCCCGGACGATACGTGCGCTGGCTCGAGGACGGTAGTTCGACGCGCGCCGCGGCGCGCGGGGCGGGAGAGCCGGCGCCGGCGCCTGCGTTGCCGCGGTTCTTCGCGATCTCCTCGGCGGTGGGTGCCGGCGACATCGCCGTCAGCCGGCCGCGCGCCGCCTGAAACTCGCCGGTGTCCGCGCGCGCGTCGACCCTCAGCATAGCCGCCTCGCGGTTGATCGCCTCGTAGCGGTTTCCGGGGTTGGGGTGGCTGCTCATCCACTCGGGCGAACGGCCGCCGCCCTGGGCCTCGATGGTCTTGAACATGTTGGCCATCTGGCGCGGGTCGTAGCCGGCGCGCGCCAGGATCTGCGCGCCGAGCAGATCAGCCTGGCTCTCGTACTCCCGGCTGTACTTCAGGAAGTAGGTGCCGAGCCCGAACTGCGATCCCTGCGCGATGATGGCGCCCGCCGCGCCGCCCACGACTGCGCCGGCCACTTGTCCCAGAATTGCGCCGAGCTGGAACTTCTGCCCCTTGGTGGCCTGCGCCGTTCCGTGACGCAGCGCGACGTGCGAGATCTCATGACCCATCACCCCGGCCACCTCGCCCTCGGTCTTGGCCGCCTCGATCATGCCCCGGTTGAGGAACATCGGCCCGCCCGGCAGCGCGAAGGCGTTGATCTCCTTCTGGTTCACGACCTCGAAGGTGTAGGAGAACTCCTTGTGCTGGAACTCGGCCGGGATGGCGTTGGCCAGACGGCGGCCGACCGACTGTACCCATTCGTCGACCGCGCCGTCGTGAACGAGCGGCATCTCTTTCCGCACCTGTGCCGCCGCGTCGCGACCGAGCTTCACGTCGTCTGCGGGCGTGTACTTGTTCTTGTCCGCGACGATCCGCGTCTGCACCGAGGGGCCGGCCGCGAGGGCCAGCGTGCAGGCCAGTGTGAGGGCAAGACGCGACACGATCGGAATCTTGCGGCTAGTCATGGTCCCTCCAGGTGCAAGGCTCCGGCCAACGCGGCCTGCTCAATATCGTATTGCGACTCCAATCGTGGCGCGCCAGAAGCCGAGCTGGGGGACGGTCAGGAGCGTGCTCGTCTCCACGCCGTTGGCGGTGCTGCGTATGTGGCGCAGGTCGAAGCGCACGCCCGCCCGGGGCGTGAGGAATCCGATGGCGCCGCCCCCGACGGACATGGCCAATCGAGTGGTGTCGAGCGTGGAGACGCCCGCGTTGTCCTCGGCGCCTGCGTGGATCACCCCCATGCCGGCGGTGACGTACGGCCGCAGCGATTCGCGCGTGACGCTGAGAGGGACGGCGAGGATGACGTTTCCAGTGAGCGACAGGACGTTGCTGCCTGACAAGAGCTGGAACTGGTTGTTGAAGAAGCGCGGGGAGTACCCGAAATCGACTTCCGCCCCGAGAACCTTGCTCGTGAGCCAGGCGGCGGAGCCGCCGATGATCCATGCCTTCTTGTCGACGTTGCCGATCAGTGTCAACGTCTGTTGCGAACCAAACGTCTTGCCGACGAACGGCGTGAAGATGAGATCGGCGTGCGCGGGAAGGCTCAAGGCGCAGAGGCAGACGGCCGTCAGGACCGTGGTGCGAACGAGGGCCTTCACATCAAGGGGCGAAGAAGTTCAGGAACAGTTTCACCCACGGCGATGCCTGCGCGTCACCGCCCGCGAGCCCCGACGTGCGCGTGAGGCCGTCGCTGTTGGCGAGCACGATGAAGGTCAGGTCGCGCGCCGGAAGCTTGACGATGAGACTCGACGACACGTCGCGGGTGAAGTCGAACTGCCAGATGAGCGGCTCGTTGTTGTAGTTCTGCACGAACCAGCCCAGCCCCGTCTGTAGCGGCGACGGGCCGCCTGCCTGCGTCCACATGACCGTGAGCGCGTCTCGCGAGAGGAGGCCCGGCAGGCGCAGCGCATTGTCGAACGCCTTGAGATCCATCACCGTCGTGATGACGCCGGTCGCCGCGTCCACCGGCAGCAGCGGCACCGCCGTCCGCACCGGGAGGCCGCGATCCACGCGATAGTGCCGTGCCATCTGACCCAGGACGTCGTTGTAGCGCGCGAGCTCCGCCGCCGAGAACGACGCGCCGCCGGGGTTGAGCACGCCGTCGAGCGCATGGCCGGGCACCGACTGCCTCATCGCCAGCCGGTCGAAGATTTCGCCCGCGAGCACATGACGGTAGGGAAGGTCTGCGCACTCTTCGATGACGGCCGTCAGATCCGCGAACCGATCCGCATCGTACGCGTACACGCCGGACGGTGACTGGTGCGTGAGCAGCTGGCCGACCGTCACGCCCTGGTCGGCGTACGATGGCACCCAGCGAGTGACTCGATCCTGGAGCTCGAGCGTATCCTGGTCGTAGCACTTCTCGAGCAGCAGCGTCGAGCCGAAGATCTGAGAGAGATTCCCGACGAAGTACGGTGTGTCGGCGGTGGCCGGGACGTTGGTTTCGACATCCTGCTTGCCGAGCCCGCCCGCCGCGCCCGGGACGACTTTGCCACCCTGGATGATGACGAACGACAGACCCGGAATGCCGAACTGCTCACGGTAGGAGTTGAGATAGTTCTGGAAGACCGTATACGCGTAGCTCTGTGCGGAGGCCGGCGTGACCGCCGGGATGGCGACCGAAGCAAGCACGGCGATGACGATTCCTGCTCTGCGCACGCAGTCTGGCCGATGATCTAGCCGAGTCGGATCATAGCATCCGGCCCCAGGATCCTGGCAGAAGGTGTGCTACAGTTCCGACGGCGCCCTCGCGATGACGCACGAATCTACACAGACCGGCACCTTCTGGAGCCCCCGCCGGGGCCGGGTGTCCGTCAGTCTGCTGGCGCTGGTGCTTCTGACCGCGGTGCAGGCGTTTGCCCAGACGTCGGAAGGTCTGCGGGTGGTCCCCCTGGTGAAGGACGACCAGGTGTTCGTCTCCTTCACGCTCAGCGACGGCTTCACCGAGGAAGTGCGCGCGGCCATCCAAAGCGGCCTCAAGACCACGTTCACCTACGCCGTGGAACTGCGTCTCGACGTCCCCGGCTGGGTGGATCGGACGATGGGTCTCTCCACGGCCACGAGCAGCGTCGAGTACGACAATCTGACCCGGCGCTACTCGCTGACGCGCACTATCGATGGCAAGGTCGTGGACATGCGGGTCGCCGAAGACGAGCGCGCGGTGCGGAACTGGCTCACCGTCCTGCAGCGCCTGCCGCTCTTTCGCACGACGATGCTCGAGGGTAACCGCGAGTATTACGTGACCGTCCGCGCCACGGCGCGGCCGAGCAACGGTTCCATCCTCTGGCCGTTCAGCAGCGGCACCTCCGCGCAGGCCAAGTTCACCTTCATCAAGTAGGGTGCCCGCCGCCCGCCCCGCGCGAAGCGCGGTAAAAGGAAACTTTCGAGCGGATGCTCCGATGCGTGTGGCCCGACGATACCTCATCAGCGGCCGCGTTCAGGGCGTCGGCTTCCGCTACTTCGCCAAGGATGTCGCCGACCGGGAAGGGGTCTGCGGCTGGGTGCGGAATCTGCCCGACGGGCGCGTCGAGGCGCTGATCGAAGGCGACGAAGAGGCGGTGACGCGCGTCGAACGCGCGCTGTGGCAGGGCCCCGGCGGCGCGCGCGTCGCCACGGTGGCGGTGGACGATACCGAACCGCCGTCAGGGGCGTATCACGGATTCTCAGTCAGGAGCTAGAGAGGCTCGCATCGACACGCATGGATCTCAAAGCGCACATTCGACACGTTCCCGATTTCCCCAAGCCTGGCATCCTCTTCTACGACATCACGACGCTGCTCAAGGAGCCGGCCGGCTTCCGCGCGACCATCGACGCGCTGGCGTCGCCCTACCGCGACCAGAAAGTGGACAGGGTGGTCGGGATCGAGAGCCGGGGATTCATCCTCGGTGCGGCGGTGGCCGAGCGGCTTGGCGCGGGGTTCGTCCCCATCCGCAAACCGGGGAAGCTGCCCGCGGGGGCCATTCGCGAGTCGTATGTGCTCGAGTACGGCACGGACGCGCTCGAAATCCACCTCGATGCCATCGACAAGGGAGAGCGCGTGCTGATCGTGGACGACGTGCTGGCCACGGGCGGCACCGCGGCCGCGGCAGCCAAGCTCGTGAGCGACCTCGAGGGGGACCTCGTGGGGCTGGTGTTCCTGATCGAGCTGGAGTTCCTGTCCGGGCGCGCCAGGCTGCCGGGCCGGTCGGTCCATTCGATCCTGCAATACTGAGCGGCCTGGAAGCATCTAGCGAGGCTGCGCCTCGGACCGACGAGCATGCAGGCTCCGCCTCGCTAGGGCAGTGTCTGCTGGCCCGCCCTCCGGGCGGGCGAGAGTCTCGAAGGGCCAGTCGAAAACTTGACTCCCTCGCATGGATGCTGGCCCTTCAAGACTCTAGAATAGGGGAGACGTCCCCGTAGCTCAGTTGGATAGAGCGCGCGCCTCCTAAGCGCGAGGCCGACGGTTCAAATCCGTCCGGGGACGCCAACAGACCGCGGAACGGATGTAAGGACGCAAGACATGAGACGTGACGAACGGCAACATCTGAAGGAAAACGAGCTGGCTCACACGCTGGCGAGCCTGCAGGAATTCGTCGGCCCGCGCGCCAAGTCGCTGGGGGTGGTCGTCATCGCCGCTCTGGTGGTGGCTATCGTCGCCATCGGGGCGGTGGTGATCCGGCAGCGTTCGCAGTCGCGCGGCCAGGACCTGCTGGCCGAGGCGCTGGTGGCGCTCGACGCCCGGGTGGTCCCGGCCACGGCGCCGGGGCAGGCCGGCGACGCGCCGGCGGCGGCGCAGTTCGGCGCCACCGGTACGTTCTCCACCGAGGCGGCCAAGCTCAGTGCGGCGCTGCCGAAGCTGAAGGCGGCCGCGGACGCCTACCCTGATGCGCCCGCCGGCATCACCGCGCGCTACCACATGGCGGGAGCGCTGGCCGCGCTCGGCCGCCACGACGAGGCGATTGCCGCCTTCGACGGCGTGACCACGCGTGCCGGTGCCAACAGCCTCTACGGGCGGATGGCGCGGCTCGGCAAAGCCGACGCGCAGGCCCGCGCCGGGCAGCTGGATGCGGCCATCACCACGTGGAAGACGATGGTGACGCAGGATTCCGCTGATCTGCCGGTGGACGCCATCCTGATCGAGCTCGGACGCGCCTACGTGACAAAGGGCAACACGGCCGAGGCGAAGCAGGCCTTCATGCAGATCGTGGACCAGCACCCCGACTCGCCCTACGCGCAGGAAGCACGGACCAGCCTCGAGGGCCTCAGTTCGGTCTCCTAGGCGCGTCGGACGGCGGGCCCGCTCCCGCCCAGCGCACGTCTTTGAGCGACTGGAAGTCGCCGGTCAGCGGCAGGTGCAGGCCGGAGAACCCGGGCTGCGCAAGAATGACGTTCACACGGTTCCAGATCGGAATGTACGGCGCGTCCTCCGCGATCAGCTGCTGGGCACGGCTGTACTTCGCGCGCCGGTCGCCTTCTGACAGCGCCGCCGAGGCCTCGTCGATCAGCCGATCGACCTCCGGATTCTTGTAGTAGCCGCGGTTGAATCCGGCCGGCGGCACCTGGGTCGAGTGGAACACGCGGCGGATGATGTCGGGATCGGCCAGCGCGCCACCGACCCACTGCAGCGAGAAGATCTGGAAGTCGCCCTTCAGCACGTCCGCGTAGAACGTGGCGAACTCGTACGACCGCAGATCGAGGTCGATGCCGACGCGGCGCAGGTCCTGCTGCATGACGGTGGACTGAAGCCGCGTTTCCTCGTTGGTGGAGATCTTGAGCGACAGGCGCAGGCGGGGCTGTGGGCCGTCGCCGTCGGGGTCGCGGTAGCCGGCCTCGTCGAGCAGCGCCTTGGCGCGGGCGGGATCGTAGGGAAACGTGCGGACGTCCGGCTCGAAGGCCCACGCCTGCGGCGGCACCAGGCCGACGGCCGGGCGCGCCAGCCCGCGTCGCAGGTAGGTGACGATCGCGTCGCGGTTGATGGCGTAGCCGATGGCGTGGCGGACGCGCTTGTCCTGCAGGATCGGGTCGCGCATGTTGAAGCCGAGATAGGAGAAGTCGAGACCGGGGTCGCGTGCGACCGTGAACGCCCCCGACTTTTCGAGCTGGTACACCATGTCGGGCGGCAGATCGTTGACCACGATGTCGACCGAGCCTTTGCGGAGCTCGAGCCCGCGCATGGTGTCATCCGGCACGACCTTGAGGACGATGCCGGCGTTGTTCGGCAGCCCGTCGAAATAGCTCTCGAACGCCGCCAGCGTGACGACGTCCTCCTGCGCGCTCACGAAGCGGTAGGGGCCGGTGCCGATCGGGAACGTGCGCATCGAGGTGCCCGAGCCGGCTGGCACGATCGGCGGCACTCCCGCGAGCTGTGCCGGGAACGCGGCAAACGGCTCTTTCAGTTTGAACTCGACGGTGTAGTCGTCGAGCGCACGCACCGACTGCATCACGCGGAACGCGCCTTTGAACGGGGAGATGTAGGCCGGGTCGAGGAACGACGCGTAGGTATAGACGACGTCCTTCGAGGTGAGCTCGTGCCCGTCGTGGAATCTCACGCCCCGGCGCAGATGCGCGATGTAGGTGAGCGGGTCCGGGTTGTCGAGCCGCGCCGCGAGGCGCGGCACGACACGCAGGTCCTCGCCGACGTCCATCAAGCAGCTGAAGACGAGCTGGCCGAGGCGCTGCGAGGTCTCGTCGTTGGCCTGGAGCGGATCGAGGTTGTTGGGCGGGGTGCGAACGCCCACGACCACGATGCTGCGATCGCGCGCCGTGCCCGGTCCGCCGCAGCCCGCGAGCAGGGCAGCCAGCGCGACGACGACGCCGGCGCGCGCGCTCACACGTCCTCCACGAACCGGCGAAGATCCGCGAGCGCGTCGAGCGCCTGCCGCGGCGTGGTGTGGTCGGGGTCGAGCGCGCGCAGTCGGCTGAGGATCGCTTCCAGCCGCGGGTCGGCCGCGGGTTCGCCGCCGCCGAAGAGCGCGAGCTGCCGCACGCCGGACGCGCCGTTGCCCGAGAGCGTCGGCCGGCCGCCGCGCGAGAGCTCGTCGCGCTCGAGGCCGGTCAGGATCTCCTTGGCGCGGGCAATTACATCCGGTGGCAGACCGGCGAGGCGCGCCACCTGGATGCCGTAGCTGCGGTCCGCCCGGCCGGGAACGATTTTGCGCAGGAAGATGATGTCGTCCTTCCACTCGCGCGCGGCGACGTGGGCGTTCACCACGCCCGGCAGCGCGTCGGCGAGATCGGTGAGCTCGTGATAGTGCGTGGCGAAGAGGGTCTTTGGCCGCGCCGTCCGTGACGGACTGGCCAGATGCTCGGCCACCGCCCACGCGATGCTGAGCCCGTCGAAGGTGGAGGTGCCGCGTCCGATCTCGTCGAGCACCACGAGACTGCGGCTCGTGGCCGTGTGCAGGATGTGGGCGGTTTCCTGCATCTCCACCATGAACGTCGAGTGGCCGCGCGCGATGTTGTCGGACGCGCCCACGCGCGCGAAGATGCGGTCCACGAGCGGAATCTTGGCGTCGCGCGCCGGGACGAACGACCCGATCTGGGCGAGCAGCGGCAGCAGCGCCGTCTGCCGCAGGTAGGTCGACTTGCCGCCCATGTTGGGGCCGGTGAGGATCACGACCTGGCGGGTCGTGCCGTTCAGATCGACGTCGTTGGGCACGAAAGCGTCGCTCGTCCGCCGTTCGACGACCGGATGGCGCACGTCGTTGGCCACCAGCTCGTCGCCGTCGTGCACGTGGGGCTTGGTGTAGTTGCAGATGGTGGCGGTCTCGGCGAGGCTGGCCAGCACGTCGACGGTGGCGAGAAGCCGCGCGCTGTCCTGCACGCGCGCGGCTTCGGCCGCGACGGCCTGGCGGAGGGTCTCGAAGATCTCGAGCTCACGCGTCAGGATCTTTTCGTCGGCGCCGAGCACGCGCTCCTCGTAGTCCTTGAGCGCCGGGGTCGTGAAGCGCTCCCCGCCGGCAATCGTCTGCTTGCGCTGGTAGTCGGACGGCGCCAGGTGGAGGTTCGACTTCGAGATCTCGATGTAGTACCCGAAGACCCGGTTGAACTTCACTTTGAGCGAGGCGATACCGGTGCGCCGGCGCTCGTTCTCTTCCATCTCGGCGATGACCTGCCGGCCCGACCGGCTGACGTGCCGCAGCTCGTCGAGCGCCGCGTCGAAGCCGTCGCGCGTGAAGCCGCCGTCGCGGGCGAGCGCGGGCGGCTCGTCCACGAGCGTGGTGCCGATACGCTGGCGCAGGTCCGCCAGATCGTCGAGACCGGCGGCGAGGCTGCGCAGCAGCGGCGCCTGAAAGGCCTCGAGCGCGGCGCGGACGTGCGGAATCGCCGCGCAGGAGTCGCGCAGGGCCACCAGGTCGCGCGGACCGGCGGTGCCGAGCGAGGCGCGGGCGACCAGCCGTTCGAGATCGTGCACCGCGCCGAGCGATTCACGGAGCCGCCCGCGTTCCGGCGTGCGGAAGGCGAGATCTTCCACCGCATCGAGGCGGTCGCGGATGGGTTCGAGGGAGAGCAGCGGCCGCAGGAGCCACGCGCGCAGGAGCCGGCCGCCCATGGCGGTGGAGGTGCGATCGATCTCGTGCAGCAGCGACCCCTGCACGCCGCCCTCGCTGCCGCTGACGATTTCCAGGTGCCGCAGCGTCACCGGGTCGATGACGAGGCTTTCCGCCGTGGTGCGGTAGACGACGGCGCGGACGTGCGCGAGGTCCGCTTTCTGCGTCTCCCGCAGATAGTGGGCGAGCCCGCCGGCGGCCATGGTGGCGGCCTGATGTCCGTTGAGGCCGAAGCCTTCGAGGCTGTGGGTGTTGAGCTGCCGCAGCAGCGTGCGGCTGGCGGTCTCGAGGGTGAAGGCTGCGGGGTCGATTCGCGTGACCGGGAGCGAGAGCCGCGCGATCTCGGGGACCGCGTCCAGGACGGGCGAGTCTTCGGGCACCACGACCTCGCGCGGCCGCAGCACGGCGATCTCGTCGGCAAGCGCCTGCAAACCGGCGCGGCCGCGATACTCGGTGGCGGTGAACTCGCCGGTGGACAGGTCCACGAGCGCAGCGCCCACCACGTCGTCGGCCCCGAGCGCGAGCGCCGTGCGGCCGTCGTCGAGGTGTCGCGTGCCGGCACGCCGGCCCGGCACGATGGCCATCAGGAACGACGGCTCGCGGGCCTCGAGATACGACTGGTCGGTGAGAGTCCCCGGCGACACGACCCGCACGACCTCGCGCTTCACCAGCCCTTTCGCGGTCCGCGGATCCTCGACCTGCTCGCAGATGGCGACGCGGAAGCCCTTGCGCACCAGCCGCGCCAGGTAGCCGTCGGCCGCATGGTGCGGTACGCCGCACATCGGAATGCCGTTGCCGCCGGCGTCCTTCGATCGAGAGGTGAGGGTGAGATCGAGCGCCCGCGCCGCCGTCAGCGCGTCCTCGTAGAACATCTCGTAGAAGTCGCCCATCCGGAAGAACACGATGGCGTCCCGGTACTGGCGCTTGGCTTCGAGGTATTGCCTCATCGCCGGGGTGGCTGTGGCGGTCGTGGACATCAATGGGCTGCGACGACGCTATTATCGCGTAGTCGCGATGATCATCCTGGCGCTCGACACGAGCACCCGCACGGGCGGCTGCGCCGTGCTTCGCGGCGACGACGTGCTGGCCGGCGTGCCCGGCGACGGCGCGCGCTCGCATGCGGAGCGGCTGCCCGGAGACCTCATGACCGTGCTCGACCGTGCCCGGCTCTCGCTGCCGGACGTGGACGTCTTTGCCGTGGCGACCGGTCCTGGATCCTTCACCGGGCTGCGCGTCGGCATTGCCACGATGCAGGCGCTGGCGCTGGCGGCGGAGAGGCCGCTCGTGGGCGTGTCGGCGCTCGACGCGCTGGCGCACGTGGCCGCCGAGAGCACCGGCGCGAGCACGCGCGTCGCCACATGGGTGGATGCGTGGCGCGGCGAAGTGTACGCGGCGCTCTTCGACGGCGTCCGTGAGATCGAAGGCGCGAGCGTCGAGCTGCCGGCGCGTCTGTTGACGCGGCTGCGCGGCACCCGCACGCTGTTCATCGGCGACGGCGCGGCCATGCATCGCGACGCCATCCTGGACGCGATGGGACCCCATGGCGAGCTGGCGCCTGCGCTCGAGCCGCCGCTGGCGGGCATCATCGGGCGCCTGGCGCGCGCGGCGGTGCACGACGGCCGGAGCCCGGGCCCCGCCGAGATCCAGCCGCTTTACGTGCGTCGCCCCGACGTCGAGCTGACGCGAGATGCCCGTGTCGAACGCTGAGGCCGCCGACTACTGGGTGGAGCCGTTCGAAGGCGCCGGCGATCTCGACGGCATCCTGGCCGTCGAGGCCGCGTCATTCACCAATCCGTGGACCCGGGCCATGTACGAATGGGAGTTGCAGAACCGCTCGGTGTGCCACATCCTCGTCGTGAGAACGCCGGCGTGCCGCGTGGCGGGTTTCTGCGCGTTCTGGCTGATCGTGGACGAGATTCACATCAACAACGTGGCCATCCTGCCCGAGTACCGAGGCCGCGGCGTCGGTACTCGGCTGATGCGGCGGGTGCTCACCGAAGGGCGGCGGCTGGGTGCGACACGCGCCACTCTCGAAGTGCGGGCGTCGAACGAGCTGGCGCGACGGTTCTACGAAGGGCTGGGGTTCCGGGCCACGGCGGTGCGCAAGCATTACTACACGAACCCGGTCGAAGACGCCCTGATCCTGTGGCGCGAGCCGGAAAACGCGGCTCGTGAAAACCGGGCCGACACGGTCCCGGAAACGGGGGATTGAGCCGGTCCTACGACTGTGTTACCTTGCCCGTGGCAGATCGCGTCATTCGTCCCCGAAAGGAGGGTACGACCATGAACACTGCGGAAACGCAGGAGGTAAAGCACTTCCTGCTGCAGAGCCACGATCAGTACCGGGAACTGGCCGCCCGTCATCACCAGCTCGACGATCGCCTCCACGAACTCATCGACAAGCCCCACCTCTCAGAGACCGAACAGCTCGAAGAAACCACCATCAAGAAGCGGAAACTGGTCCTCAAGGACCGGATGGAGCAGATTGCCCTGGAGTGGGCCAGGGACCATCACTCGACGACATCCTGACAGTGCGAACCGGCGCTAAGCCGGTTTGCCAGATGCTGGCCGGGCGGCGTCCGCCTGCACCGACGGTGGCCCTTGAAGGCCTCCGGGTACGGGAGAATAACGCGGACCTCGTCTGATGCGCATCGACCCGGCCGGCTGGCCGTTCGTAGGAATCGGGCTCGTGATCGCGGCTGTCGTGGCCGCCGTGGCCGGAAGCACTTATGGCGTCGCCGCCTTGGTGCTTCCGGCTTTTTTTCTCTTCTTCTTCCGCGACCCCGAGCGGCGCACCGCGCTCGGGCCGCGTGAGGTGGTGTCGCCGGCGGACGGCAAGGTGATGGTGGCGGGCACGCCGACCGGAAGCTTCGACCCGGGTGCCTGGCAACAGGTCACCATCTTCCTGTCGCCGATGGACGTCCATGTCAACCGGATGCCCGTCGCCGGACGCGTGACGTCGGTGAAGTACCACCCCGGGAAGTTCCTGCCCGCCTACAAGCGGGAAGCGGGGGACCTCAACGAGCACACCGAGGTGACGCTCGACCACGGTGGGCAGACGATCGTGGTCCGCCAGATCGTCGGCATCCTGGCGCGGCGCATCGTCTGCCGCGTCCGGGAGGGGGACCACGTGGGGGCCGGGGCGCGCTTCGGGGTGATGAAGTTCGGATCGCGGATGGATGTGTTCGTCCCGCACGCCAGCACGCTGCGGGTAAACGTCGGGGACCGGGTGTCAGCGGGCGTCACCGTGATCGCCGTGCTGCCCGAGGGTCCGCACAGAGGCGCACAGGCATGACCAACCCCCTCGAGTCGCGCCGCCGTTTCTCGGTGCTCACTCCGCTGCGCACGGCCCAGACCGGGACGCGCGGCGCCCGGCGCGGCGCCTATCTGCTGCCCAGCGCGTTCACGATGGCGAACCTGTTCTGCGGCTACGCCTGCATCGTGCACGCGATGCGGAGCGAGTTCCACGTCGCGGCGGCGTTCATCGGCATCGCCATCGTGCTCGACATGCTCGACGGGCGCATCGCGCGGCTCACCGGCACTACGAGCGCCTTCGGCCTCGAGTTCGATTCGCTGGCCGACGTCGTGTCCTTCGGCGTTGCGCCGGCCGTGCTGTCGTTTTCCTGGGGCCTGCAGCCGCTCGGCCGCATCGGGTGGGCGGCGGGCTTCCTGTTCGTGGCCGCGGCGGCGGTGCGGCTCGCGCGGTTCAACATCCAGTCGACGTCGCACCAGGACAAGCGCTATTTCGTCGGGATGCCAAGCCCGCCGGCGGCCGGGGTGCCAGCGGCCACCGTGTTCGCGTTCCCCCAGGGGCTCACAGGCTCGTGGGAAGCCGCGGCCGTGCTGGCGATGGTGATCGTGCCCGCGCTGCTGATGGTGAGCACCATCCGCTTCCGCAGCTTCAAGACGTTCGACCTGCAGTCGCGGCGCAGCTACCCGGTGCTGCTGCTCATCGCGCTCGGCTTGGCGGCGCTGGCGGCCCGGCCCGAAGAAGTGCTCCTGGTCGCCGCCTACACCTACCTGGCGTCTGGGTTCGTCGGCCTGGCGTGGACGCGGCTGCGGCGGCGGCCGGTTCCGCCGCCGCGCGCGGAATCGACCTAGCCCCCCGGCGCGACGGGCAGGCGAACGATGACGGTGGTGCCGTGGTCGCGGGCGCTCTCGATGGCCACCGTGCCGCCGCTCAACTCGATGTTCCGCCGCGCAATCGGTAGTCCCAGGCCGGTGCCGGTGGCCTTGGTCGAGAAGTAGGGCTCGAATGCACGCGCGAGCGCTTCCGGATCCATGCCCGCGCCCGTATCGGAGACGCGGATCGCCACGAAGGCGCCATTGGCCGCCGCTGACGCGTCGGTGGACGCGTCCACGGCGGCACTGACCGACAAGGTGCCGCGCCCGGGCATCGCGTGTAGGGCGTTCTCGACGATGTTGGTCAGCGATCGCGTCACGAGCGTTCGATCGACGAGTACCGGCGGCAGCGATTCGGGGGCGCTGACCGAGAGCTGGAGACGGTCGGCGAGCCCCGCCCGGTAGGGGTCTACGATGTCGCGCACCAGGTCGGGCACGCGCACGACACCGGGCTTGGCCGTGGGCGAGGACGCGAAGTTGGAGAACTCCGATGAGATCTGTCGCAGCAGGCGCACCTGCGCGAGGATCGTGTCGACGCACTCGCGCAGCACCGGGCCGAGCGGCTCGCCGCGGTCGGTGTGCACGCGCCGGAGGTGCTCGGCGTTGAGCTGAATCGGCGTCAGCGGGTTCTTGATCTCGTGGGCGACCTGGCGGGCCATCTCGGCCCACGCCTCGAGACGGTTCGTGCGTTCCAGTTCGGCGCGCTGTCGCCGCAGCTCGGACGCCATCTGGTTGAAGTCTTCGACCAGGCGCCGCAGCTCGTCCGACGAGGTGGCCGCCATGTGGACGTCGAAGTCGCCGCGCGCGATGCGCCGTGTGGCCCGCGTCAGCCGGCTGACCGGGTCGGCAATCCGCTCGGCCATCGTGTAGCCCAGGCCGGCGCCGCCGAGAATGAAGAGCAGCGCCGCCAGCAGCACGCGGCGATCGAGCGCATCGATCTGCGCGTCGATCTCCCGCTGCTGCGAGGTGAGCGGCACGGTGAGGATCGCCTCGGTTGCGCGCACCACCACCGGAGCCGCCGCCAGCAGGTATTCGAAGTCGCCGATCCGCTCGCGCGCGACCGCGGCGGCCTCGCGCCGGAGAGCGAGCGCGCGGTAGACGTCGGCGTTGGCGCGCGTCGGCAGCAGCCCCGACGCAAACAGGTTGCGCTCGCTCGTGGCGACCAGACGGGCGCCGGCAAAGATGTTGGCGTCCTGATCGATGAGGCGCGACACCCACACCATCAGGTTGTCGTCCACGCCGGCGTCCTGCAGGACCGCGCTGCGCTCGACCAGGTCCTCGACCACGCGCGTGGCTGCCGACGCCGTGCGCTGCGCCTCGGCCTCGACGTTGGAGCGCATCTCGTTGGCCACGAAGTTCCGCGTGACGATCGCCAGCAGCACCACCGGGACGAAGACCGCGGCCACGAAGGCGAGGAACAGCTTGCGGTAGAAGCTGGCCCGTACCTCGCGCAGCAGCGAGCGCCCGGTGGTGCGGCGGCGTCCCGCGAGGACGAAGACGCCGTTGGCGCAGAGCAGCAGCACGTAGGTCAGGACGGCAATCACCGTGAGCTCGGCGACGTTGAAGAAGTGGCCGAACGCCGTGACGCTGGGAAAGCCGAGCGCGTAGATGCCGCCGCGGTCGTTCAGAACGTAGACGTCGAAGGGCTGCGCGCCGCGCCGCAGCCGTGCCCACAGCGGGTCGCGCGACTGCTCCACGCGTGCGAACACGGCGTCGTCGAGCGGCCAGGCCGTGCCGCGCGACGAGTAGAGGGGCGAGCGGCTCCAGCCGTAGACGGCATACTCGACGTCTTCGCCCGACTGGCCGGCCGTGCGCAGCGGGTCGGTGGTCTGCAGCACCTGCACGTAGGGCGTGCGCGACGACGTGAAGGGCAGGTTCTCGTAGTCGAGCACGGCGTGCACGACGATCGAGCCGACAATCGCGTCGGGCGAACCCGAGACGCAGAGCGCGCGTCCGGCGTGCAGGATGCGCCGCTCTTCGGCGAAGAACGGCGACACCTCTTCGGCGACGTCCCAGTTGCAGGTGCGCTCCTCGGAGCGCGGCGCCGCGCTCAGGTCCTCGGGCAGGTTGAAGGCGAAGCGGCTGACCAGCGTGCCGTCGCGGCCGTAGACCTCGACCGACGAGGTGACGGGGTAGGTGGCCAGCGAGGTGGCCTGCCAGATCTGGAACGCGCGGTCGGTGGACGTCTCGAACGGAGCACGCGGCGCCCCGGCCGCGACGAGGTCGGAAAGCCCGGGGATTTGATCGATCTGCGCGAGGCTTTCCTGCAGCTGCGCCTGAACGGTGGCTCGCTGGCTGAGCGCCACCGGCGCATAGCGGGCCTCGATGAGTCGCGACTTCGCCTGCCAGGCGAGATGGAACATCGTCGGGTAGAACGCGACCGCCGGCACCACCAGGCCGAGCGCCAGCAGGATCATCCGGAACGCCTGCGAGCCGTGGCGGTAGCGTGCCCGGATCGGGCGGGCGAAGCGGGCGATCACGATGGCGGTGGCCAGCGCGGCCAGCTGCGGCGTCTGCTCGCCCGCGTCGAGGTGCGTCAGGCCGTTCCACACCACCAGCGGCAGCACCCAGCATCCGATGGTGAAGACGTGCCCGTACCAGCGGCGCCGCAGACGCCATCGGGTCGCCACCGCGAGGAGGAGCAGGACGATGATGCCGAACGCCGCCGCGTGCGCGGCCACCAGGCCGACTTGCAGCGCGATCGTGGCCCCATTCCATGGCGGCAGCGACAGGCGCAGCAGGTCCAGCGTCGATTGCGCGACCGTGTCGCGGAGAAGTGCGGTGTGCAGGAGCAGAACAATGGCGGCGCACGCCCCTGCGAGGATCTGCTCCATGCCGTAGAGCACCAGGGCGGGGACGGTCTCTACCGCGCGCCGTCGCCGCCCGCGCGGGCGTCCGGCGGCGAGCGCGAAGAAGGCCACGGCCACCAGCCCGCCCACCAGGAAGGCTGTGAGAACGTAGTCGAGCGGCGATGACAGAAACGATCCGGCCAGCGTGGACACGTACGCCTCGCCCGTGACGAGCGGCCAGGTGGCCCAGCGGGATGCGGGCGCGAGCGCCAGGATGAGGCGTGCTCCGACGAGGAGGGCCGCCAACCCCAGAGAGACGGCGAGGCGGATGCGCCACGACGCCGACGTGCGGCGCCAGTCCAGGATGGGCGCCGCCAGGAGCAGGAGCCACGCAGCCCCGACGGCCAGCGTGATCGTCTGCAGCGCCCTCCGCCAGCGCACGCGCGTGGCCGCGAGGTCGGCGGGGCTCACGCTGGCGCTCAGCAGCCGCTGGCCCGTCGGCGCCATGATGTCGAAGGAGGTGCGATCCCTGGAGCCGGTCCGCTCGAACGGCAGGGCCAGCGACACCGGGGCCAGGAACGTGTCGAGGTGGTAGCCCTCGGGTGCGCCCTGCAGCGAGGCGGAGGCACGGCGGCGCCCCGACACGTCGAGCTCCCGCTCGGCGGAGACGAGACCTATCCGAGTCGTTCCTTCAACAACGGGCACCACGTAGACGAGACGCAGCCCGAGTGCCCCCTCGATGATGAACCACGACTCGCCGTCCTGCGCCCGATCGGCGGGCAGCTCGGATGGCCGCCCCGCCCACGCCAGCGGCTGGCTGCCGGCGGAATAGATGCTGAGCGAGAGGTCGCCGGTGGCCACGCCCTCAGCCTGCGCGAGGCGTTCGAAGAGCGCGCGCGTGGCGGGCAGGTCTTCGTTGAGGGCTGCCCGCACCGGCGCCGGATCGGCGACCGCGCGCGCCTGACGTTCGAGCTCGGTTGTCAGCGTTGCAAAGGAACGCTGGACTTCGGCCACGATGCGGCCGCGCATGGCCCCGTCGTCGCCGCCGAGGATGCGGTTGGCGACGAACAGACCGGCCACGTACACCGTGCCGGCGCACACCAGACCCCAGGCCGCCAGCCGCGCCACGGCGCGCCAGGGAAACGGGTCACTCACTGCGTCACATTGTAGGTGGAGATACCATTGACGTTGTGAGGCGGTTTCATACCGCTCGGCGGGCGCTCAAGCGTGGCGGTCTGGTGGCGGCGGCGAACTGGCCGATCATCTTCATCCAGGCGTCGGCCGACGCGCTGTTCAAACTCGTCGTGGCCGTGCCCTTCGTCGGCGGCGTCGTGCTCGTGGCGCTCATCGTGGGCGCCGAGCCGGGCGCGCTCCTCGGCCTCGACGTCCGCGACCTCGCTGCCACCATCCTCGCGCTCCTCCTGGCGCGGCCGCTCGCGCTCACCGCGTTTGGCGCCGCGATGACGGTGGCGGTCGTGGGCGCCTCGGTGTTCATCTTCCTGTTGAAAGGCGGCACTGTGGCGCTGCTCGTCCGCGCCGAGCGGGAGGCCGCGGCAGTAGAAGAGCCGCCGCTGCAGTTCTCGGTCGTGGCCACCGGTGCCGTCTTCACCGTGGAGCGCTTCATCGACAGCGCCCGCGAGCTGTTTCCCCGGTTTCTCCGCCTGGGATTCGTCCTGATGGCGGTGTATGTGCTGTCGGGCCTCGGGCTGGTGATGGTCGCGTTCGGACGCGCCGGCGCCGACGGCTGGCTCGTGCGCATCGCGGCGACCGTGTTCTTCGTCGCCTGGATCACCGGCATCAACCTGTTGTATCTCCTGGCGCAGATCGTGATCACGGCCGAAGGGTGCGGCGTCGGCGTGGCCTGCCGGCGCGCCGTGGGGTTCGTACGGCGAGTGCCGCGCCCGCTGGCGGCCGTCTGCCTCGCCACTCTGGCGCTGGTCCTGCTGGCCACGGTTGCCTCGCTCGTCGCCGCCACGGCGCTCGGGCTCATCGGCTTCGTTCCCTTCGTGGGGCTCGCCGTGCTGCCGTTGCAGCTGCTGGCCCTCGTTCTGCGCAGCCTGGTGCTGCAGTACATCGCGCTCGCATCCGTGGGCGCCTACTCGGCGCTCTACCGCGGACACGCGTCCGAGAGCGCCGAACCCGCGGATTCAGTGACGGTTCGCGCGGCGCGGGCCGAAGCCGGATAGGCGATGCCGTTCGGCGACGTCGATCGCTTCCTCTCGCCCACCGGGCGCGAGCTCCAGGCCTCCGCCATCCGCCGCATGGGCACCGTGGCGGCGCGCCACCCGGACGTGATTTCCTTCGCGGCCGGGTATCCGGCCGCGGAGCTCTTTCCGCTCGACGAGCTGCGCACGATCACGGCCGATCTGCTCGCGGGCGGCGGCGAGACGATTCAGTACGGACCGACGCGCGGCTACGCGCCGCTCGTCGAGGCGCTCGTCGTGGAGATGGCGCGGCGGGACGTGACGGTGTCGCCGCCGGAGCTCCTCGTCACGACCGGGTCGCAGCAGGGCCTCGACCTGGTCGCGCGCGTGCTCGTCGCACCCGAAGACGCGGTGCTGGTCGAGGCCCCGACGTTCACCGGCGCCATCTCCGCCTTCGGCAACGCGCGCCCCCGCTGCATGGCGGCCGTGCGCCAGGACGACGAGGGCATCGACCTCGACGACCTCGCGCGTGTGACGGCGCGGCTGAGGCGCGAGGGCACGCCGCCGAAGCTGCTCTACGTGGTTCCCAACTTCCAGAACCCGACGGGCCGGCTGATGCCGCAGGACCGCCGGCGCGCGCTGCTGGCGTGGGCGGAAGAGCAGGACTGCTTGATCGTCGAGGACGACCCGTACGGGGCCCTGTACTTCGAGGGCGAAGTCTCGCCGGGCGCCGTCCGTCCGCTCAAGGCGGAGGACCGGTCGGGGCGGGTGATCTACCTCAGCTCGTTCTCGAAGACGCTGGCGCCGGGATTTCGCGTCGGCTGGATGGTGGCGGCGGCGCCGCTCGTCGAACGCTTCGAGATCGCGAAGCAGGCGGGCGACCTGGCCAGCGGCTCGCTCGATCAGCGGATCGCCTGTGAGGCGATGCGGCGGGGCGTCGTGGACCGGCTGGTGCCGAGGCTGCGGGCGGCGTATCGGACGCGGCGCGATGTGCTGATCGCGGCGCTCACGGCGCGGCTCGCGGGCCGCCTCTCGTGGGTGGTGCCGCATGGCGGGTTCTTCCTCTGGGCGACGCTCCCGCCTGGGGAGCACGACGAAGCCCTGCTCGAGCGGGCGCTGGAGGAGCGGCTGATCTTCGTGACTGGGAGCGCGTTCTTCGTGGACGGGAGCGGGCACGACACCATCCGGCTGGCGTTCTCCGCTGCGCACGAGTCGCAGATCGACGAGGGGGTGGCACGGCTGGCGCGCGCGCTCAAGGCAGACGTTCGCGTGTGAGCGGCTTGCCGGGCAGCGAAGACAGCGGCTGCGGCGCGCTCTCGTTGAACATCAGCGACAGCGCGCGCAGGCCGAACGCACGTCCGTCCTTGAGCACGACTGCGACCGCGACCGCCCGAGGTACCAGCGCCGGGCTGATAATCGGGGCGCCGCTCAGCTCTCCTCCGGGCAGATCGAAGGTGCCTTGCGGAATCCCGGTCAGCGGCGCGAACGCCGAGAGCGCCGGCATGAGTCCGGGAACGACGAGGCTGCCGTCGAGGACGACCGGAGGTGCGACGGCCCGCGTCCCGCCGTCGCGTTTCCACCGCTGGTGGCCGTTGCCGGGATTCACGGCGCGGACGACGGCGTCGAGCGAGGAGTAGTAGACAGCCTTGGCGTCCGCCGCGGCGCCGATGACGTCGCCGCCGGTCCGCCAGTTCCATCGTTCCTTGCCCGTCCGCACGTCGAGCGAGTAGAAGCGATTGTCGGTGGAGCCGAGGTAGACGGAGTCCTTCCGTATCAGTGGCGGTCCGGGCCGGCCGGCGATCGGCCGCGACCAGATCTCGCGGCCGTCAGCCACTGCCAGCGCCACCACGCGTCCGTCGGCATAGCTCGCCACGGCGGTGTCGCCCGCGACGGCCAGCCCCGTGACGTCGCCCGCGGGCGGCAGGGTCTTGCCCCAGATCGGCTGGCCGGTGGTCAGGTCGAAGGCGTTGGCGATACCAGCGCCGGCGCCGACGATGCGGCCATCCGCGATGGCGAGCTCCTGCAACGTGCCGGGAGCGTGCGCCGTCCAGCGCTCGGCGCCGGTGACGGCATCGCGCGCGTGCAGCGTATCGCCGGCGCCCACATAGATGACGTCGCCGGCCGGCAGCGGCGGCGTCGTCGCCCGCACCGGCACCGACCATACCGTCTCGCCGTTTTCCCAATTGAGCGCGACGAGCGCACCCGACGTCACGGGAACGATGAGACGGTCGCCGGCGCGCGCCGCGGGCCGTGTGGGCGCGGCGGGCAGCGTGATCATCCACGCTTCCTCGAGGGGGAAGAGCGCCGCAAAGGGTGGCGGCGGTGGCGTCCGTCTGGCTTTCTGCGCGGCGAGGCCGCCGGGGCACACGAGTCCCGCCGTGAGCCACAGCGCCGCGACCAGCAGGACGCCGCAATATCTTGGGCGTGTGGCGGCCACGACCACATATAATAGCGATTCCCGCCGGACGTGACCGTGTCGCATCAGACCATCGTCGTTCTCGATTTCGGCTCGCAGTACACCCAGCTCATCGCGAGACGCCTGCGCGAGCTGTCGGTGTACTCCGAAGTCGTGCCTTTCAACACGCCGCTCGCCGCCCTGCGCGAGAAGCGGCCTGCCGGCATCATTCTCTCGGGCGGCCCCAAGAGCGTGTCGGACGGCGACGCGCCGAAGTGCGACGTGGCGCTCTTCGATGTCGGCGTGCCGGTGCTCGGCATCTGTTACGGCATGCAGCTCATGACGGACCTGCTGGGCGGCGAAGTGCGCCGATCCGGACAGCGCGAGTTCGGCCACGCGCACGTGCAGGTGGCGGCCACCGCCGTCCGTCCCCGGCTCTTCGAGGGCGTGCCCGACCAGTTCAAGGTCTGGGCAAGCCACGGCGACGACGTGGGCGGCGTACCGGGCGGCTTCAGCATTGCCGCCACCAGCACCACGGCCCCGATCGTGGCGATGGAAGCGCCGGAGCGGTCGCTCTACGGCCTGCTCTTCCATCCCGAGGTCGTGCACACCGAGCACGGCAAGGACATCCTGCGCCGGTTCGCCTTCGACGTCTGCGGCTGCCGCGGCGACTGGACGATTGCGTCGTTCATCGAAGAGGCCACCGAGCGCATCCGCCGCCAGGTGGGGCCGGCGGGCAAGGTGGTGTGCGGTCTCTCCGGCGGTGTGGACTCCACCGTGGCGGCCATGCTGATCCACCGCGCGATCGGTGACCGGCTGACGTGCATTTTCGTGGACAACGGGCTGCTGCGCTACGACGAGGCCAATCAGATCCAGAAGCGGTTCCGCGAGAAGCTGCAGCTGCCGCTCGACTTCGTGGACGCCACCGACGCGTTCCTGTCGCGCCTCGACGGGGTGACGGACCCGGAGCAGAAGCGCAAGATCATCGGCGGCACCTTCATCGACGTGTTCCAGCAGCGGGCGACCGAGCTCGGCGGTTTTGGCTTCCTCGGGCAGGGCACCCTCTATCCCGACGTCATCGAATCGGCGTCGGTGCTCGGTCCCGCCGTGGTCATCAAGAGCCATCACAACGTGGGCGGACTGCCCGAGCGCATGAACTTCGCGCTCGTCGAGCCGCTGCGGGATCTGTTCAAGGATGAAGTGCGCCGGGTGGGTATCGACCTCGGGCTCGAGAAGGAGTTCGTGGTCCGCCAGCCGTTCCCGGGGCCGGGCCTCGCGGTGCGCATCGTGGGCGCGATTACGCGCGAGCGTCTGACCCTGCTGCGGCTCGCCGACCGCATCGTGGCCGACGAGATCCGCAAGGCCGGCTGGTACGAGCGCGTGTGGCAGAGTTTTGCGGTGCTGCTGCCGGTGCAGAGCGTGGGGGTGATGGGCGATGCCCGCACCTACGAGTACACGGTGGCCATTCGCGCCGTCGAGAGCCTGGACGGCATGACCGCCGACTGGGCACGGCTGCCGCACGATCTGCTGGCGGCGATTTCGTCGCGGATCGTGAACGACGTGCGCGGCATCAACCGCGTGGTCTACGACATTTCGTCGAAGCCGCCTTCGACGATCGAGTGGGAATAGAAATAGCGGGAAGCGTTCTTAAAGCTGATGGCGCCTGAGTTCGTCCACCTCCACCTGCACACGGAGTTCTCGCTGCTCGACGGCGCCTGCCGCGTGGACGAGCTGCTCGACGAAGCGGTCAAGCTCAAGATGCCGGCGCTCGCGGTCACCGAGCACGGCAACATGTTCTCGTCGGTCGTGTTCCACGATCACGCCAAGGACCGCGGGCTCAAGCCGATCCTCGGCTGCGAGGTCTACGTCGCGGCCGGCAGCCGCTTCGACAAGAGCGGCCCGCAGACCGAGACCAACCACCTGGTGCTCCTGGCGGAGAGCGATGAAGGCTACGCCAACCTGATCAAGCTGTCGTCGGCCGGCTACACCGAGGGGTTCTACTATCGGCCGCGCATCGACAAGGAACTGCTGGCGAAGCACTCCAAAGGCCTGATCGGTCTGAGCAGCTGCTTGAAGGGCGAGGTGGCGAGCGCGCTGCGCATCGAGCAGGCGCGGCCGGCGCTCGAAGCCGCCGCGCGTCTGCGCGACATCCTGGGCCCGAACAACTTCTTCCTCGAGATGCAGTACCAGGGGATCGAGGAGCAGAAGATCGTCAACCGCGGCCTCGTCCCGCTGGCGCGGGAGCTCGAGCTGCCGCTGGTCGCCACGAATGATGTGCACTATCTGCGGCAGGGCGACTACCAGCCGCACGACATCCTGCTGTGCATCGGCACCGGCAAGACCGTCAACGACGCGCAGCGGCTGCGCTACACGGGCGACCAGTTCTTCCTCAAGACCGCCGAGCAGATGGGCGTCGTCTTCAAGGACCACCTCGACGCGCTCAAGAACACGCTGCTCATCGCCGAGCGCTGCAACGTCACCATCCCCAAGGGCAAGAACCACCTGCCCAGCTTCGACGTGCCCGAGGGCTACACCCTCGAGGGCTACTTCGAGCACATCGCGCGTGAAGGCTTCGCGCAGCGCCTGACGCGCCTGCGGCAGTACGAGGGCGAGGGGCGTCTGCGGCATCCGCTCGTAGAGTACGAGGCGCGCCTCGACTACGAGATCGCGATGATCAAGCAGATGGGGTATCAGGGCTACTTCCTGATCGTCTGGGACTTCATCCGCTACGCGCGCGAACGCGGCATTCCGGTGGGCCCGGGGCGCGGGTCGGCGGCCGGGTCGCTCGTCGCCTGGTCGATGCGCATCACCGACGTCGATCCCATCGACTTCGACCTCATCTTCGAGCGCTTCCTCAACCCCGAGCGCGTGTCGCTGCCCGATATCGACGTGGACTTCTGCGAGCGGCGCCGCGGCGAGGTGATCGAATACGTCACGCGGAAGTACGGGCGCGAGAACGTGGCGCAGATCATCACGTTCGGGACCATGAAGGCCAAGGCCGTCGTCCGCGACGTCGGCCGGGCGCTGGACATGCCGTTTGCCGACGTCGATCGCATCGCCAAGCAGATCCCGCCGGCGCTCGACATGACGCTGGACAAGGCGCTCAGCGAGAACCCGGTCCTCAAGAAGATGACCGTCGACGACCCGCGGGTGAAGGAGGTCATCGACATCGGCCGGCGCCTCGAAGGCATGTCGCGGCATGCGTCGGTGCACGCCGCTGGCGTGGTGATCGCGCCCGGTCCGATCACCGACTACGCGCCCCTCTACAAGGGGGCCCGCGACGAAATCACCACGCAGTGGAACATGAAGGAGATCGAGCGGGTCGGCCTCCTGAAGATGGACTTCCTGGGGCTGAGCACGCTCACGCTCATCCAGGACTGCCTGGCCGAGATCAAGCGCACCGAGGGCGTGGTGCTCGACATCGACGCCGTGGCGCTCGACGATGCCGCCACCTACAAGGTGTTCGGCGAGGGGGCCGCCTACGGCATCTTCCAGTTCGAGAGCTCGGGCATGCGCGAGCTGCTGCGCAAGGCCAAGCCCGAGCGGCTCGACGACCTGATCGCGCTCAATGCGCTCTACCGGCCTGGTCCACTCAAGTCGGGCATGGTGGACGACTGGGTCGAGCGGAAGCAGGGCAAGCGGGAGGTGAAGTACGAGCTGAAGGAGCTCGAGCCGATCCTCTCGGACACCTACGGCGTCATCGCGTATCAGGAACAGGTGATGCGCATCGCGCAGGCGCTGGCCGGCTTCAGTCTTGGACAGGCCGACGTGCTTCGCAAGGCCATGGGCAAGAAGGACCCCAAGGTCATGGCCAAGCAGCGCGACGCGTTCATGGAAGGGGCGCGCGCGCAGAAGGTCAACGAAAAGAAGGCCGCGAAGATCTTCGAGCTGATGGAGTACTTCGCGGGGTACGGCTTCAACAAATCACATTCGACGGCCTACGCCCTGCTGGCGTACCAGACCGCGTACCTCAAGGCCAATTACCCGTGGCAGTTCGCGGCGGCCCTGCTGACCATCGAGTCCCAGAACACCGACAAGCTCGCGATGTATCTCAGCGAGAGCCGGGACCGGGGCATTCCGCTGCTGCCG
>DASYRM010000040.1:0-20902 GCA_036004405.1 Vicinamibacterales bacterium | reverse complement strand
ATGGACAACTACGGGACGCACAAGACGCCGCTCATTCGGAACTGGTTCGCCAAGCGCCCGCGCTTCCATGTCCACTTCACGCCGACCTATGGGTCGTGGCTCAATCTCGTCGAGCGCTGGTTCGCCGAGCTCACCAACAAGCAGCTGCGCCGCGGCGTTCACCGGAGCGTGGCCCAGTTGAAAGCGGCGATCCGCGAGTTCATCGCGGCGCATCATGCCGCCGCGAAACCGTTCGTCTGGACCAAGAGCGCCGACGACATCCTCGCCAGCATTGCGCGCTTCGCCCAGAGAACCCTCGATCTGCAGGCCGCGCCACTTATTGCGCGAACCACGCGGACGGGACACTAGCGCCCCGGCAGATTCTCCGGCGTCGGCGAGGCGCGAATCGAGATCGTCTTCTGCTCGGCCTCGCTCACCGTCAGCTTGGTGGCGATCGACTGCAGGCGGATGAGGACGTCCGGGTTCGTCCACGCGCGGAACGGCAGGTCCCGTACGGCCACCGCGAAGTAGTCGCCCGGCGGCACTTTCTTCAACCGGAACTGGCCGGTCTGGCTGGATTGGGCCGACATCACGAACCGTGAGTTTGGCGTCCATCGCCGTTCGTCATCGGCGAACAGCACCACCGAGTACCCGGCGAGCGTGCGCCCGTTGCGGTCCACGACCATGCCGGCCACGCCGGTGACGCGATCCGTGAGCACGATCTGCAGCTGACGCGTGCCGCCGCTCATGTCCACGGCCTGTCCGTCGACGTCCACGCGATCGAGATGGATCGACTTCACGGTCCATCCCTCTGGAAGCGACTCGACGCCGATGCTGACGGGGCCGCCTGGTGTCTCGGTTTCGAACGTGCCATCGGCGGCGACGATCTTCCCGCCGGACGTTCTGAATCCGCCGTCGCCCATCTGTTTCTCGAAGCCGACGTGTACTTCGGTGAAATCGATCTCGCGCGTACTCGACGCGTCCCGGACGACGCGTCCGCTGACGTGCGCGCCGATCGACGCACGCATCTCCAGGTCGTCCACATCCGCGTCAAGGGTCAGGTCCTTCATCGCACCTACCCACCGCGAGGTGCGGCGCTGATCCCACACGTTGACCATGTAATGGCCGGGCACGAGGTCGTGGATTTCGAAGCGGCCTTCCGCGTCGACGGCCACGGAGTTGTCGCGCCCGCCACGGGCGCCGCTGCTCATGCCCATCACAGCGACGCGGAGGCCCGCGATGCTGTCGCCGCTGGGATCGACGACGCGGCCGCTGACGCGCAGGAGGCTGGCGGTGGACAGCTTGAAGTCGATGTCGTAGAGGTCGAGCCCGGCGTCGACGTGCAGCGGCTGCGCCTCCTCCTTCACCCGTGAGCCGGGATAGAACGTTGTCACGTAGGTCTGCGCACGCTGCCCCTTCGCCAGGTGGAGCGGGTCGCCGACGTACGCACGGACGTAGTAGTCGCCTGGCGCGGCGGTGACGCGGTAGACGCCGTCTTCGACGGTCTGCGCAAAGGCGGCCTCATTCCGCAGACCGCCCGACGCGGGGGGCACCGCTTCGAGCACGATTTCGACGCCGTGCAGCCCGTTGCCGCGTTCATCCACGATGCGGCCGTTGATGGCTCCCGAGGCGTGCATCTTGACGTCGATGCCACCGGAAATACGGCCGGCGCGCACGTCGATCGGCGCGCCGAACGGCGATTCCCGCGGGCCGAACCAGCCCATCACGTAGCCCTTGGCGCGGGCCGACATCGTGTAGGTGCCGGCCTTGATCGGCCGGGTCTCGAACCGTCCGTCGTCTCCCGCCTGTCCGAGCACCGAGTCCTCCGGGCCGGTGATCTCGTAGCTCGCGCCGGCGACGGGGCGGCCCGACTGCGCGTCCACGATCTGTCCACGCACCACGCCATGACCGGCGGGCACCGTGCGATCGCGTGCGGCGGTCTCGCTTTGAGCGGGCGCAGGGGGCGCAGGCGCGGCGGTCAGCGTGGCCGCCGTCATGACCAGCGCCAGCAGCGCAGCCGGCACGAGCGCCGCGGTGAGGCCGGGCCCGCGCGACCCCTCCGGTGAGGACGAGAGCAGACGCCGCACCCGGTGCAGCAGCGGGCCGTCGGTCGCGGCGAGCGCCAGCGTGGGCTCGGCGCGCAGCGCCTCGAGGTCGGCCAGCGCCGTGGCGTAAAGCACGCGGTCGCCGCACAGCGACACCGCGATGTCGTCGCAGCACAGCTCGCGCTCGGCGCGCACCCGCCGCGAGATCCACCAGCACGCCGGATGGTAGAAGAGCAGGACCTCGGCGGCGGTCTGCAGGAGGTTCACCGCGAAGTCGTGGCGGCGGATGTGCGCAAGCTCGTGCGCCAGGATGGCGTCGAGCTGCGGAAGGGTCAGGCCTGTCAGCGCGCTCGCGGGCAGCAGGATCACCGGCCGCAGCCACCCGATCACCGCGGGCACCTGCACGGCCGTGGACTGGACGACGTGCACGGCGCGCGAGACGCGCAGCCGCGCCGCCAGCGCCGCCACGCGGTCGGCGACGAACGACGCCACGGGCGTGTGCGCTGCGCGCCGGAGCCGCTGCACCAGCCACCAGGACAGCGCCAGACGGAAGGAGAGTCCGAACACGCCGGCGAGCCACAGCGGCACCAGGCGGACGGACCTGACGTCCAGACGGCGGGCCAACGGCACGCGGCCGTCCTCGAGTTCGGCCCGCGAGATGGTGCGGATGGCGGGCGAGTAGTCGAACAGACCGGCCGGTCCCAGCGACGGTGCCCCGACCGCCGCCCGCGCCGGCGCCGCTGGAATCAGCTGCACCGCGGTTCGCCACGCGGTCGCGGCCCACGCACCAACCATGAGTGCGAGTGCGACGCAGCCGAGCGCGTAGCGCGCCGTCGGGCGGCTTCGCCGCAGCGCCCACCACAGCACGGCCGTGACGGCCGCCACGAGCGTGCCCTGCCAGAGCGAGTGGAGAAGCGCCGCGGCGACGGCGCGGATGGTGACGTCGGCGAGCAGGATGACGGTCACGGCTTCTTCTCCTTGGCGGGCGCGGCCGCGGCGGCGAGCAGGCGCCGGATGTCGCGGAGCTCTTCGGGTGAGGCCGGCGTGGTGGCGAGCGCCTGCATCACGAGCTGCGAGGTGGAGCCGTCGAAGGCGCGATCGAGCAGGTCCTTGAGGAGCTGACGCTGCGTGTCCTGTTCGGTGCGGCGCGCCGTGTAGACGTGCTGCAGCCCGAGCGATTCGCGGGTGGTCAGCCCCTTGTCCGTCATGATCTGAAGGAGCTTCAGTACCGTCGTGTAGCCCGGCGCGTGGCCGCTGGCGAGCACGTCGTGCACCTGGCGCACCGTCGAGGGGCCCTTCGCCCACAACACGCGCAGGATGGTGAGCTCGGCATCGGTGGGGCGCGGCAGGACGGGGCTGGGCATGTCGCGGCGAGCTTAGCTACGAACGACTTCGTAAGTCAACGAAGATCTTCGTAGGCCCCGGGACTTGACAACGAGTCATTGAGTACTAATACACTAGTAGACATGACGCAGCCCTCTTCGACACTCACCGGGCAGGAGCTGGCCATCATGAAAGTCGTCTGGGCAAAGAAGGACGCGACCGTGCGCGAGGTCTACGAGACGCTCCGCGAGCGGCGCCGCATCGCCTACACGACGGTGATGACCATGATGAACATCCTCGAGACCAAGGGCTACCTGCTCAAGGAGCCGCATGGCCGCGCCTTCCGCTACCGCCCGGCGGAGCCCGAGCGCCGCGTGCTCTCCGCGATGGTCCGCGAGTTCGTCGACCGCGTCTTCGACGGCGCGGCCAGGCCGCTGCTGGTGCACCTGGCCGCCGACTCTCGCCTGTCCAAAGCCGAGCGCGCCGAGCTGAAGCGCCTGATCGACGGAGCCGAGTCGTGAATGCGGCGTCGGCGGCGCTCCTGACCTACAGCGCGCAGCTGCTGATTCTCGTCGCGGTGGCGGCGCTGGCGGCGCTGGCGGTGCGCCTGTCGCTGCCGGCCGCGCGGCTGTACTACTGGCACGCGGTCGTCGTGCTCTGCCTGCTGCTGCCGGCCGTGCCCGACCTCCGGCCCGCCGGACCAGCCGCCGCCGTCACGTTCGGCTTCGCGGTCGGTCGAGCGGCATCGCCGGCGCCGCCGTCCGCCGCGTGGTTCGTCCCGGCGACAGCGGTGCTGTGGATTGTCGCTCCGGGCATCGCCGCCCGCCTGGCATGGCTGGTCCTCGGCGGCCTTCGGCTCCGGCAGCTCCGCCGTCGCAGCCGGCCGGCGTCATTGGCGCCGGGTCTGAGAGAACTGCAGCAGGCAATCTGCCCGTGGGCCGCGGTCCGCACGACCGGCGATGTCGCGCAGCCGGTTACGTTCGGGTGGCGGCGTCCCATCGTGCTGCTGCCGTCTCGCTTCGAGTCGCTGGCGCTCGAGGCGCAGCAGGCCGTGTTGTGCCACGAGCTGCTGCACGTGCGCCGTCGCGATTGGCCAGGCATCGTGTGTGAAGAGGTCGTGCGCGCGCTGTTCTGGTTCCATCCGGCCATGTGGTGGGCGCTCGAGCAGGTGTATCTCAGCCGCGAGCAGGTCGTCGATCAGCAGGTCGTCGCGCGCACGCCAGCGCGGCGTGCCTACATGGAGGCGCTGCTGGAGTTTGCCGATGCGCCCGACGCCGCGCGCCCGGCGATGGCGTTCCTGCGGCGCCGCCACCTCGCGTCCCGTCTTCGTCAGCTTTCGAAGGAGCCTCATATGACCCGACTCCGTCTCGTGTCCGCCCTCGCCGTGCTCCTCGTCGTTCTCGGCAGCACTGCTGCATCGGTGCTGTCGGCGCTGCCGCTCGAGCTGCCTGCATTGGGCCTGCAGGGGAGCACGTCGCTCGAGGTCCGACTGGCGGAGCTGCAGCCAGCGACCGGGCTGGTCGAGGCCGTCGTGCAGGGCTCCAACCAGAAGGTCTATCTACGGCCGGGCGCCGTGGTCACTGGTGCCGACGTGACCAGCGCGCGTGTCATCGACGCCGGGGCCGGACGCTACTCGGTGGGCGTGGCGTTCAGCGCGGCGGGCTCGAATCGCCTGGCGGAGTCCACGAAGATTCATCTGGGCCGGCCGGTGGCGATTCTGTTGAACGGCCGCGTCATCGCGGCGCCGGTCGTGCGAAGCATGATTCGCGACAGCGCGGTCATCAGCGGCGACTTCACCCGCGACGAAGCGGATCGGATCGTGGCGGGCTTCGGCGTGCGCGCCGCCGCGGCGCCGGGTCAGGGCCCCTTCACTGCGCAAGACGTGGGCGTGACGCTGCCGCGGCTGGTGGGCGAAGTGAAGCCGCGGTACACCCCGGCGGCCATGCAGGAGAAGATCCAGGGCGATGTGGAGATGGCACTCATCGTCCGGGCCGACGGGACGGTCGACGACATCACGGTGACGAAGTCACTCGACGCCGTGTACGGTCTCGACGATGCGGCCGTCGATGCGGCGCGCCAGTGGACGTTCACGCCCGGCACGAAGGACGGTCGCCCCGTGGACGTGCTGATTCAGCTGAACATGCGGTTTACACTGAAGTAGCGGCGGCCGGGGCTAGTGCCCCGGCCGTGAGTCGGCGTGCGGCGTGTCGCGGTCGGTCACGAGCAGCAGGATCACGCTTGTCAGACCGACCGTGAGCAACGTGACCACCACGCTGACCACGGTGAAGAACACGGAATCAACCATTTGTTGCACGACATCACCTCCCGGACCTGCAGCACTGACCGTCGATGGAGCGAAGGCTGTGCCAGCGCCGGCCGGTGGTCGAGGGCACGATTTCTGACGAAAAACCCCGGACACAGCGCCGCCGGCGAGAGCCCTCGGGGCAAATCGCGCGGCCGCCGAGGATTTCCCCGCGGGCGAGTCACGGAGTGGAGCTGAGCGCCCGCGAGACCAAGCGCGCGCTCCGACGGGCGCTGTTGCAGGACCGGGCGGCGGTGATGGCGGCGCACGCCGGCACGGCACGGCTGGCCATCCGCGATCGCTACCTGACGGCATTCGATCCGCGGGCGGGCACCGTGGTGTCGGCCTTCTGGCCGATGCCGGGGGAGCTCGACCTGCGGCCGCTGCTCGAGGCGCTGCATGCCCGCGGGTGCGTCTGCGCGCTTCCCGTCGTCGTCGGGCGCGACGTCCCTCTCGCGTTTCGCAGCTGGGAGCCGGGCACGGCGCTCGTGACGTCGCGGTTCGGCATCGCCGAGCCGGTCTCGGACCGTCCCGTCGTACGGCCGCAGCATGCGCTGGTTCCGCTGCTGGCGTTTGACGACGAGGGCTATCGCCTCGGCTACGGAGGCGGCTTCTACGATCGCACCCTGGCCATGCTGAGGGCTGACGGCACGGGGCCGCTCTTGGCCATCGGCGTGGGGCTGGAAGCGCAGCGCCGTCCCGCCCTGCCGCGCGAGCCGTTCGACGAGCGGCTCGACCGGCTCGTCACCGAGGAGGCCGTCACACAGTTCTGAGGCAACCACGTACGAGAGTACGATCGGGCACGCGTGCTGTTCACGGAACCCACGTTCCTCTTCGTCTTCCTGCCGGTCCTCCTCGCGTTTTATTTCCTGCCCTATTCCTCCCGCTCGCCGAAGTACCGCAACCTGCTGCTGGCCGTCGCCAGCGTGGTGTTCTATGCCAGCGGCGGCGGCGCCTTCACGTGGCTGATGCTGGCCTCCATTGCCGTCAACTACGTGGCCGCGCTTGCCATCGATCGCGCGCGCGGCACCGCACGGGCACGCTGGCTTCTGCGGCTGACGGTCGGCGCGAACCTGCTGTCGCTGGCCACCTTCAAATACGCCGGCTTCCTGACGTCGAACCTGAACGCGCTGCTCGCGTCGCTTGGCGCGATGCCCGTGCCGGTGCCGGCCATCGTGCTCCCGATCGGGATCTCGTTCTTCACCTTTCACGCCATCTCATACGTGGTGGACGTCTATCGCCGCGATGCGGTGGCGCAGAAAGGCCCGGTGGAGGCGGCGCTGTATCTGCTGCTGTTTCCGCAGCTCATCGCCGGGCCGATCGTCCGCTACCGCGACATCGCCGCCCAGCTCGCGGCTCGCGCGGTCGGGCTCGACGACTTCGCCACCGGCATCCGCCGGTTCGTCATCGGCCTCGGCAAGAAGATGCTCGTCGCCAACATCGTGGCAGGCCCCGCCGATCAGCTCTTTGCGCTCCCGGCGGGGGAGCTGACCGCCGCGCACGCGTGGCTGGCGGCCACCTGCTACGCGCTCCAGATCTACTTCGACTTCTCCGGCTACTCGGACATGGCGATCGGCCTGGCGCACCTGTTCGGCTTCCGGTTCAAGGAGAACTTCAACTATCCGTACGTGTCGCAGTCGATTCAGGAGTTCTGGCGGCGCTGGCACCTGTCGCTCTCGGCCTGGTTCCGCGACTACCTCTACGTGCCGCTCGGCGGCAACCGCGCGGCGCCTGGACGCGTGTACATCAACCTCGTCACCGTGTTCTTCCTGTGCGGTCTGTGGCACGGCGCGAGCTGGACCTTCGTGGTGTGGGGGCTGTACCACGGGGCGTTCCTCGTCCTCGAGCGGCTCGGATTGGCGGCGTGGCTGGCGCGGATGCCGCGTCCGATCCGGCATCTCTACGCGCTGCTCGTGGTGCTGGTGGGGTGGGTGTTCTTCCGGGCCGAGTCGCTGACGGCGGCGGCCGGGTTGCTGCGGGCCATGGCCGGTTTCAGCCCCGCGTTGCCCACACCGTACGGCGTCGCCTGGTACCTGACGCCCGAAGTGCTGCTCGCGATGGCTGCCGGAGCCGTCGGCTCGGCGCCGGTCTGGCCCGCGCTTGCAGCCAGGCTCGCGCAGCCGTCGCTGGCGGGCCCGCGCCTCGGCCCGCTGGCCTCGGCGCTGACGTGCGCGGCGCTCGCCGCCATCTTCGCGGGCTGCGCGATGCTGATCGCCGCCCACACCTACAACCCCTTCATCTATTTCCGCTTCTGATGTCGCCCCGGCTCCATCCGGCGTGGACCACCGCCATCGTCATCGCGTTCGTCGCGGCCATCGTGACGCCCGGCGCCGTGATGCTCGCGCGGCTCGACCCCGAGCCGGCGCAGGCCGAGAACCGTGAGCTCGCGCCTGCCCCCGCGCCGCCGTTGAGCGCGGCGTCCGCGTGGGCGTTTCCCGCGGCGGCGTCACGCTATTTCGAGGATCACTTCGGCCTGCGCGCGCGGCTGGTCCGGTGGCAGGCGGAGCTGCGCCTCGGCCTGTTGCGAGTGTCGGCGTCGCCCGATGTGATCATCGGGCGCGACGGGTGGCTGTTCTATGCCGGCGACGGCGCCAGCGAGGACATCGCCTCGGCGGTCCCGTTCACGCACGCGGAGCTCGAGGCGTGGCGTGCGACGCTGCAGCACACGCATGACTGGCTGCGCGCCCGTCACATCGCGTATGTCTTCGTCGTCGCCCCCGACAAGCATCAGATCTACCCGGAGGAGCTGCCGCCGTCGGTGCACCGCGTGGGCGCGGAGACGCGGACCGACAGCCTCGTCCGCTATCTGCGCGCTCATTCGACCGTGCCCGTACTCGACCTTCGGCCAGCGCTGCTGGCGGCCAAAGCGGCCGAGCGCGTCTATCACCGGACCGATACCCACTGGAACGATCGCGGCGCGTACGTCGCGTATGCCGCCATCGTTCGCGCGCTGGGCGTGGCCGGCGAGCCGGAGCCGCGCGCGTCGTTCGACACCCCATCGGTGCGCGTGCCCGGGCTCGACCTGGCCCGAATGGTCGGCGTGACGAGAGCGCTCGGCGAAGAGGATCTGCCGCTCACGCCGCGACGGCCGCGACGTGCCCGCATCGTGGAACCGGCGAGGCCCGACGCGCGCCTGATGGACGCGCGGCTCGTGACGGAACAGTCCGATCCATCACGTCCGCGCGCGGTGGTGTTCCGCGACTCCTTCGGCTCGGCGCTCATTCCCTTTCTGTCCGAGCACTTCGCGCGCGCGGTCTATCTCTGGCAGTACAACCTGGATCCGGACGTCGTGCTCGCCGAGCACCCGGATGTCGTCATCCAGGAGTGGGTCGGGCGGAGGTTCAGCACGATGCCGCCCTACGACCCGTTCGCTCACTCGCAATAGCGCGGTGGAGTATCGAGCAGCACGCGCCGGCGGCGCAGATCGGTGTAACCGGTGCCGAAGAGCGCGGGCGTCAGGCCGCCGCGCAGATCGGCGTCAAGGGTGAGCGTGTCGGGCAGGTAGCGGCGCACGCTCCCGAATTCCTCTTCGTACTCCGGCGTTGGAAAGGTGAGCGTCAGGTGCGCCTGCGCACCGCGCTGTTCGACGCGGTACAGCGGGTTGACGCGCAGCTCGCCGGTGAGCGCGCCTGGATCCGGCACCTGGTGCTTGTGGAACACGCCGGCGTCACGCGTGGCCACCAGCGTCACCGACGGCTCGTCGCCGGCCTGCTCGGGCGTCACGTCGCGCGAGAGGTCGATGGCGGTGTGGCCGAGGATGTCGCCGAGCAGATCAGTGTCGCGAAAGAGGCGCGGCTGGGCCGGGGCAAACAGGTCCCGGTAGGCGGCGGGTGTCAGCGTCATGCCGGCGGAGAAGTTGAAGCCGAGCGAGCTGTGCAGATGCGGCATCAGGATGGTGCCGCGCTCGCCGGCGAGCCGCAGCATCTCGCCCGCCAGCAGCCGCTTGTGCCAGATGTAGGGGAACGCGTCCGACAGCACGACCATCGAGAATGTGTCCGCCGCGAACGGCAGCGGATGGTTGGCGTCGCAGCAGACGGGCGCGCAGCCCGGCGCCGTGAAGCGCTGCGCGAGCCACAGCTTCCAGTAGTAGACGTCAGCCACCACAACCGGCTGGGCGCTGAGCTCTCCCAGTACCCGGGTGAGATGGCCAGAGCCTCCACACAGATCGATCACGCGCGCAGTCCGGCCGCGGTCGGCGCCGATCGCGCGGACGATCGTCTCGGCCAGCACGAAGGTCGGATCCGAGAACCGGTAGACGAAGTAGGTGCCTTCCGCGTCGGGGCTGATGATCTCGAGCGCGTCCTGGTAGGTGGCCGTGCCCGTCTGCAGCCGTGCGTGCAGGCGCCCGGCGGCAGCCGCGTCGAGGCCCAGCAGCGACGCGAGCGCCTCGTCCTTCCGGCCCGCCTCCATGGCGTGCATGGCCGCGCGCGTCGGGTCGTCGGCCACGAGCACGGGGATGCCGTCGATGACAGGAAAGGCGCAGCACTGGCAGCCGAGCACACCCCACGCCACGTGCGAGCCGTCGCGCACGAGCGCCTCGTTGTCCACGAGGTCCAGGTGCGTGCCACAGAAGGGGCAGCGAAGCAAATCGAGCAGCGACAGGTCCATCAAGACGTCTCCGTGGCCAGCCGCTCGATGAACGTGGGCGCCGGCGAGCCGAGATCCGCGCGGCGGTAGTGTTCGACGCCGAGCAGCGTCTCGGCTTCCACGGCCGAAAGCTGATCGAACGGCCCCCTGGCGACCTGTGTGCGGTGGCACCGCAACGCCGCGAGCTTGCGGGCGGCGAACGGACCGGTGTGGAGGACCAGCGTCGGGGGCTGCCCCTCGGCGCCGAAGGCGGCGGCGTCCTCGATACCGAGCAGATCGCGCCGGGATGACGCCGTCAGGCGCGGGGCCGCCGCCGCCAGCACGGCCTGCATCTGCCCGGGCGGCATCGTCACGTAGTACAGCGCCGGCGCGTCGGTGCCAAGCGCGAACACCGCGTCCCGCGTGGCCTCGTGGACGGCAATGTGATCCGGGTGCCAGTAGAGGCCGTCCTCGCCGAAGGTGACGACCACCTCGGGCCGCCAGTCCGCGATGGCCCGGCGGATATCGCCCACGAGCACGCCGGGCTCGATCCAGGGCAGCATGCCGTCGGGGTGCGAGAGCAGGACGACGTCGGCGAGGCCGAGCGCCGCGGCGGCGTCGCCCAGTTCGCGGGCGCGAATGTCGCCCAGATCGCCGGAGTCTGGCCCACGGGCGGGTCCGGCCTCGCCGCGCGACAGGCACAGCAGCGACACGCGCGCGCCGCGCGCGGCGCACCAGGCCAGCAGGCCTCCGGCGGCCAGCGATTCGTCGTCGGGATGCGCGAAGACGGCCAGCAGCGAGCGGCCGTCGAGGTCGCGGGGCACGTGTGTCATCGGCTGACGGCCCGCGGGGCCGACGCCGTCGGCGCCGCGAGCGCCCGGTAGACGGCCTCGTAAGCGGCCACCATGCGCGCGACGCCGAACCGTTCGGCCGCGACGGCGCGCACCTGCGCCCGATCGAGGGCCAGCACTCGCGGCAGCCCGGCCACCATCGCGTCGAGCGACTCGAAGACGCCGCCGGTGACGCCGTCGTCGACCACCTCGAGCACCGCGCCGCGGGCGAGCGCCGCGACAGGCGTGCCGCAGGTCGTGGCCTCGGCCAGGACGAGTCCGAACGGCTCCCCGGCCTGCACCGGGTAGAGGAGCGCGCGCGCGCCGCCGAGCAGCGCCGCCTTGGCCTCGTCGGCCACCTCGCCGGCATACACCACCTGAGTGCCGTCCACGAGCGGCGCCACCTTCTCGCGGTAGTAGTCGTTCGCTTCGGCCGCGAGCACCAGCGGTATCTCGACGCGCCGCGCCACCTCGATGGCCTGCATCACGCCCTTGCCTTCGGTAAAGCGGCCCAGGAACAGCAGGTAGTCGCGCGGCTCGGCGGTGAACGGAAATGCCGCGACGTCGATCGCGTGCGGGACGACGCCGACGACGTTCAGCCCGGTCATCGACCGTGCCTGCGCGTCGGAAATGGCGATGAAGGGGGTGTCCGGATAGTGGCGTCCCCACAGCGCCACTTCATCCTGGTTCGGCGCGTGGTGCAGGGTGATCACAACGGGAATGCCGGCCAGGCGTCCGAACGGCAGCGCGAAGGGATGGTACTTGGCCTGATAGTGGATGATGTCGAACGCCGCGGCCCGCTCGATGGCCGCCGAGATGTTGATCATCTCGCACAGCTCCCACGGCCAGTTCTGCGGATCCTCGCGGTAGCCGCGGGCAAACGTCGCGTGCAGCGTCGCGCGTGTCCGCGATTCGCCGGTGGCGAAGAGCGTTACTGCATGGCCGGCGGCCACCAGACCATCGGTCAGGAGCACCGTGAGCGACTCGATCGAGCCCGAGCGCGGCGGCGGCACCGCCGTGGCCACCGGCGCCACCTGGGCGATGCGGAGCGGCCGCGTCATGCCCCGGCCGCCTCCAGCAGCCGCGGGAGCACCCGGTTGGCATCGAAGCAGTCGCCGGCAATCTCGGCGGCCCGGCGGGCGTGACGGTCGTAGTCCGAGGCGATGCGGTCGAGGCCGTCGAGCGCTTCCTCGGGCGTCGAGAAGGCGAGCAGCCCCTCGCCGCCCGGCACGTGCGCGCTCCAGCCCGTGTCCTGGACCAGCGCGGGACGGCCCGCCGCGAGATAGCACTCGGTGCGGTCGCTGAACCAGCCGGAGCGGTGCGACACGTAGGCGTGCTTGGCGACGCCGAACTCACCTTTGGAGCTCTGGATGAAGTCGCGGTACTGCCACGGCGTCCGCGACACAGCCATCGCGTCCACGGTGTCCCAGCCGTGCTCCCGCAGCAGGGTCTGCGGCCCGTTGACGGCCAGCTCGAAGCGGTGCGGCGTGCGCGACGGCAGGTCGATGAACTTCACGAACTCGCGGTCCTTGTTGCCGTCCACGTCGGTGAAGCTCTCGATGCGCCACGTCATCACCGTGCTGAAGCGGTCGCCCGGCGGCCGCGGCGACCGCCACTGGGCCAGCACCACGGGCTGCCAGGTCTTGTGCCAGGTGAACCCCGCTCCTGGCACGTCGGACGCCGGCGTGCCGATGTTGGCGCCGAACGTGAACAGGTGGTCGAAGCGCTTGAAGAACTCGACGTACCACGTCTCGCCCTTGGCGAGCGCGAGCTGGGTGAACACCGGATCGCTGTCCACGAACACCTTGCGCGGGATGCACGCGTACTCGTCGCGCCAGAACCAGGCGCCGCCGGACAGGTTGATGAAGAGATCCGCGTCGGCGCAGAAGCGCTGCACCGTCTCGCGGGACGCGCCGTGATACGCGCCGTCGTAGTTCACCAGGCTCCAGCGATCGCCCAGCCCGAACGGTTCGAGCGCGTCGTGGATGTAGGTCGTGCCGTACGACGGATCCTCGGTGCGGGCGTTCTGCACCGGGTCGTAGATGCATTCGCCGGTGTCTTCCACGTAGAAGACCTCGTGCCCCAGGTCGCGGAGGCCCAGGAGGTACATCAACGAGCACCAGGTGACGCCGCCAAACGGGTAGCGGGCGATGATGCCGGCGAGCAGAATCTTCAAGGGAGGTGGACCGCCTACAACGACTGGAGCAGTTCGTCCACCGACTCGGGTTCGTCGAGCGAGCGGCCCACGGAGAGCCGTGCGCACATCCGGCGGTAGAGCTCGTTGGCTTCCATCAGCTCGTCGTGCGTGCCCTGCGCCACCACCTGGCCGTCGTGCAGCACGAGTATGCGCGCCGCGTCGCGAATGGTGGAGAGGCGGTGGGCGATGACGAGGGTGGTCCGTCCGGTGCGCAGCCGGCGCAGCGCGTCGAACACGATCTCCTCGGAGATCGAATCGAGCGCCGAGGTGGGCTCGTCGAGGATCAGGATGGGCGCATCCTTGAGCAGCGCGCGCGCGATCCCGAGGCGCTGGCGCTCGCCGCCCGAAAGCGTGGCGCCCGCCTCGGCCACCAGCGAGTCGTAGCCGTGGGGCAGCCGCTCGACGAAGGCGTGCACGTGGGCAGCGCGGGCCGCGGCTTCGACCTCGGCCTGGCTGGCGTCGAGGCGGCCGTAGCGGATGTTGTCGGCAATCGACCCCGCAAAGAGCACCGGCTCCTGCGGCACCAGGGCGATGCGCTCCCGCAGCGAGCGGAGGTCGTAGTCGCGGACGTCCACACCGTCGATGGTGATGCGGCCGGCGGTGGGCTCGAAGAAGCGCGGCAGCAGGCTGGCGAGGGTGGTCTTGCCGGCGCCGGTGAGGCCGACGAGCGCCACCAGCTCCCCTGGGCGCGCGGCGAACGACACGTCGTGGACGATCGCCCGGTCGTCGTAGGCGAAGCCCACCGCCTCGAACCGGATGTCGCCGGCAATCGAGGCGGCGTCGCGGCCGCCGGGCACGTCGAAGGGCTCGGGCGTGAGCGCCATCGTCTCGCGCACGCGCCGCGCGCTCACGACCGCCTGCTGCAGCGATCCGGTCGTGTGCGTGATCGACGACAGCGGGTTGTAGACCGCGGCCAGGTAGGCGATGACGACGAGCAGGCTCCCGACGGTGAGCGTGCCCTGCAGCACGTGCAGGCCACCCACGCCCAGCACCAGCGCGGTGCCGCTGAGCGTGATGGCGGTCACCACCACCGAGAAGAGCGACTCCTGCCAGGTCAGGCGAAGGCGCGCGCGCATCGTCTCATCGCCGGCGGCGCGGAAGCGGCCCAGCTCGTGCCGCTCGCGCGCGAAGCTCTTGACGACTTTGATCGACGAGAGGATTTCGTACATCCGCTCGACGAGCGACGACTCGAGCGCCTTGACCCGCTCGGCGCGGTCCACCATCTTGCGTGCGTAGTAGCGCAGCGCCATCCACAGGAACGGCACCACGACGAGCGACAGCAGCGCCAGCGTCAGATCCAGCCGAACCAGGATGACGAACATGACGGCGAGCTTGATCACCGCCATCGCCAGCGGGAAGACGCCGCCGATCACGAGATCGTTGATGCAGTAGGCGTCAGTTTCGAGACGGTACACGCCGTCGGCGGTGCGGGTGGCCACGTGGTGCCGCAGCGACAGCGCCTGCAGGTGCGAGAGCAGCGATCGCCGCAGGTCGTAGACCAGCCGCTGCGCGGTGTCGACCTGGATCTGCGTGTGGACCATCAGGACCAGCTCCGACGTGAGCTGCAGCAGAAGGCCGGCAATGACGATGACTGCCAGCAGGCCTGCCACGCTGCCGCCCGCCAGCGCACTGGCCGGTCCGGCCACGGCCGGCGGCAGCGGATGGCCGCCGAGCACGTTGTCCACCACCGCTTTGAGCGGCCACGGCGCCAGGGCGGCGAGGCCGATTTCGAGCAGCGAGAGCGCGACGATGGCGGCGACGCGCGCCCGATAGGGGCGCAGGAAGGACAGCGTCCACCCGGCGAGGGTCATTGCAACCTCAGGTCACCTTCCGTCCCGGCGTTCCCGGAGGTCCTGGCGGTCCAGGAGTACGGCGCGGAGCGGCGGCGAAGTCGAGGTGCGCAGGCTTCGACAAGGACACGGCGGTGACGCCGCTCGAGCTGGCGTCCTTCACGTAGAGCCATCCCGAATGATGGTACGAAAGCCGCGACGGCATCACGAATCGCAGCTGCCCGCCGAGCGTCGTGACGGTGCCATCGGGATCGACGACGCGGACGCGGCCGTTGAGCGAGTCGGCGATGTAGAGCGTCACGGTCTTGCCGGTGGGCACCACGGCCAGGCCCATGGGCGCCGCCAGGCGGGCCAGCGTCGCCGGGCCGCCATCGCCCACGACGCCGGGCAGCCCGTCGCCCGCGACCGTCGAGATGATGCCGGTGGCGGCGGCCAGGCGGCGGATGCGGTTGTGGCCCGTGTCGGCAATGTAGACGTCGCCGTTCGGCGCCAGCGCCACCCCCACCGGGGTCAACAGATGCGCCGACGTTGCCGGCCCGCCGTCGCCGAGGAGGCTCGGGTCTCCGCCGGCGCCGGTCCCGGCAATCGTGCGGATCATGCCGGTGGCTTGCTCCACCACGCGCACCCGGTTGTTCAACGTGTCGGCGATGTAGAGGTCGCCGTTGCGCGCCACCGCCAGGCCGCTCGGACCGTTGAGCGAGGCCTGCGCCGCCTGTTTCTTGTCGCCGTCGAAGCCGCCGGCGCCCGAGCCGGCAATGGTGATGGTGCGGCCCGTGGGCCGATCGATGCGGCAGATGCGGTTGTTGCGCGAGTCGGCCACGAAGTAGTCGCCGTCCACCGCCAGCACGATGTCGGCGGCGCCGTCGAACGGGACCGGAACGCCCACCAGCCGCCGCCCGGCGCCGGTCAGGCGATCGGCGGCGTGCAGGGCGTCGAGCGCCGTCTGCGGGCGGAAGCGCCGGATGAGTCCGGTCTGGGCGTCGGCCACCAAGACGTCGCCGGTGCTATCGATGGTGACGCCGCCGCTCGGGGCCGTGAGCGCGTTGGCCGCCGCATCGCGCGGCGCGGCCGGATGCTGCGCGGCCATCGCCCGGCGCGCCACGACGTCCTGCACGAGCGATACGCCGCCGACCGCGGCGCTCGCCATGATGATGGCGACGAGCGCGGCCTGCGCCCGCTGGGCCGCCGTGGCCGGCCGCAGGCGGAAGCGCGCCCGCGTGGCCGGCATGCGCGATCGCACCGGCGCGAAGCCTTCGGTCACCGTTGCGCGGTCGAGCGCGCGATCGAGCAGCGCCGACGCGCGCGTCGTCTGCCACACCGCGCGCAGCAGAATGACGGTCACCGCCACCACCAGGGCCCCGCTGATCGCCGGCCACCGGAGCGCGATGGCGGCGCTGGTGACGGCGACCAGCACGATGGCCAGGATCAGCGCCTGCACGGCGCCGAGGAAGCTGGGGCCCATCCGCGTCTCGACGCGCAGCAGGCAGCGCCCTTCGGCATGCTCTTCGACGAGCACGCGCAGGTGCAGCCAGCCCCACCGGCGAATCGCCACGCTGAGGTCCCGGTTGGCGCGCCAGCCGTCGTCGAGGTCGATGGGCCGCGCCGGCCTCGCCGCGCGCAGCACGCCTGCCAGCTCGGTGAGGAGGCCGCTGTGGCCCGCCCAACGTTCGCTCCAGAAGGTCCGCTGCGCCGAGCCGCCGAGCAGCAGCAGCGCCGAGCGAGCGGCGTCGCGCAGCGAGGGCACCGGCGCCTTCCAGGGCACGCGGGTGACGTGTTCGGGTGCGACGGTCGTGGGCGGCGACCACATGCCGCGCACCCGTCCGTACACGCGCGCCACCGGCTGCACGAGGTGGAGCCAGGCGATCAGGGTCCGATAACGCAGGCGCCCGCGCCCCGTGTCCGCTCCGCGAAGACCCGACAGGTCGGACCGGAGGGCGAACAGCCAGCAGCGCGTGAGCGTCGTGCCCCAGCCCAGGAGGCCGGCGCCGAGCAGGAGCAGCGCTTCGATGGGGTAGGCGACGACGAACGCGGCCGGGATGCCGGCGAGGCACAGCAGCGTCGAGGCGGCCATCCAGGCGGCGGAGTGCGGCAGGAACTGCAGCGGGTTGACGTCGGTGCGGTAGACGCTCGGAAATGCCGCCGTGCCCCACACGCCGGTGTTGATGCGGCGGCCCGACAGCGAGCGCACGAACGGAAGCGGGCTGTAGATGCGCCCCTTCCACAACATCTGACCCCCGATGAACTTCTCGGGATGATGCGCGTCGAGCCAGGTCTCGCCCTCGCCGTAGCCCACCTGCTGCCGCCAGTACGCCTTGACCGTGCTGCGGTGGTGATGCCACACGAGCGCCGAGGGCGCGAACCCGATCTTCAACCTCTTGGCCTGCAGACGCCAGCACACGTCCACGTCGTCGCCGGCGCGCAGATACACTGGGTTGAAGCCGCCGATGCCCGCCAGCGCGTCCCGCCGGAACGCCATATTGCAGCCGGGGACGTGCTCGGCTTCGCGGTCGTCGAGCAGTACCTGCGTGGGGCCTCCCGGGCTGCGCGCCACGCACTGCGCGACGAACGGATCGTCGGGCGGCACCACGTTCGGTCCACCCGAACCGACGAACGCCGGCGACAGCAGCGGCTGCACGAGATAGGTGAGCCAGTCGCAATCCACGCGCACGTCCGCATCGGTGTAGGCGACGATCTCGCCGGTAGCCTCGGCCAGGCCGATATTGCGCGCCGCGCTCAGGCCGCCGTTGGGAATGTCGATGATGCGGACGCCGGGATAGCGCCGCGCCCGAGCGCCGGTGTCGTCGCGCGAGCCGTCGTTGACGACGATGATCTCGAACTGGGGATAGGTGAGTGCGCCGAGCGACGTCAGGCAGTCGTCGATCGTGTCGGCCGCGTTGTAGGCGCAGACGACCACCGACACCTTGGGCCACGTGGCGCGGACCTCGGCGCTGAACGGTGCCTCGGCGAAGGCCTCGCGAACGGCCGCGAGCGCCGGTTTCGGGTGCCGTTCGGCGTCCACGAGTCCGAACGCCCAGTCGTGCACCGTCTGCCCGCCGCGCCACCACTCGTCGGTCCACGAAAACGCAATCGCGCCGCACGCGCCTTCGGCAAAGGCGGTGCGGATGTGCGTCGCGGTGATCGCCGCCTGCCCGTTGCCGCCCTCGCGTATGCTGTCGGCGCCGGCTTCGGCCAGCAGCAGCGGGCGCTCGCCGGCCAGGTGCTGCAGGCGCGCGAGGTAGGCCCGCAAATCAGGCTCACGGTGCAGATAGACGTTGAACGCGCAGACGTCGAAGAGGCCGGTGTCGAGGTACTCAGTGGGAGGAAAGTTGACGTAGGTGATCAGGCTGTCCGGCGCGCCAGACTTCACCTCGTCGTACAGCTCGCGCAGAAACCGCTCGATGCGGCGCTGACCGTGCCACCGCACGACGGCCGGAGGAATCTCGTTGCCGACGGCGAAGAGCAGCGCCGCGGGATGCGAGGCGAGCGCGCGCACCGATGCGGCGGCCTCGCGGCGGATCTGACGCACGAGCGCCAGGTCGTCGAGGAACGCCACGTGCTGCGTCCAGGGAACGCCGGCCATCACCTTCAGGCCGTGACGCGCGGCTTCGTCGAGCACACCTTCGGTCGGCACGGTGTAGGTGCGCACCGTGTTGAAGCCGGAGTCCGCCATCAACGCGAAGTCGCGTGCGACCTGTTGAAGAGGGGGAAACTGGCTGCCGCTGGCGTCTGGTTCGAAGGTCCCGTACGCCACGCCCCTGATCAGGAACCGGCGTCCGTCGACCTCGACGAACTTGCCTGATTTCAACAACTTATTACTATCTTGAGGCCGGGACACACGGCCGTCAAGGACGAGAGACATGACCGACCCTACGCCCACAATCGCCGCAGCCCTCGTGAACGCCTTTCGCGACTACCGGGCCCGGGTGCACCGGCTCTCCGAGGGGCTGTCTGACGGGCAGTTCTGGGCACGGCCATACCCCTACGGAAACAGCATGGGGCACCTGACGCTGCACCTGACCGGCAACCTGAACTTCTACATCGGCCGGCAGATGGCCGGCACGGGCTACGTCCGGGACCGCGAACGGGAGTTCCACGACCCCGCCCCGCCGTCGAAAGCCGACGCGCTCCGGCGGCTCGATGAGGCGGTGGTTCTCGTGATCGCGACCGTCGAGGGCCAGACGGCCGCGGACTGGTCGGCGCCGTTCGAGGCCACCGGCGCCGATGGCATCCACGACCGCTTCAGCATGTTCCTGCGGGCTGCCGCCCATTTCCATCACCACGTCGGCCAGATGATCTACCTGGCCAAGGAGCACGCGCGACAGGCCGACCACGCGAGCAGCGCCTTCCAGACGCGCTACGCCCACACGAACCTGGTGGCCCGGGATTGGCGTGCGCTGGGCCGCTTCTACGAGCGGGCGCTCGGATGCGTGCCGCTGGCGCCCGAGCGAGATCTGTCGGGCGAGTGGCTGGAACGCGGCACCGGTGTGCGCGGCGCCCGCATCACCGGTGCCCACTACCGCATGCCCGGCACCGGCTCATCCGGTCCGACGCTCGAGATCTTTCAGTACCACCCGCCGGAAGAGGCACCGCCGCCGCCGGCCAATCGCCTCGGGTTCGGACACATTGCCTTTGCCGTGGCGGATGTCGAGGCGTCGCGCGCGGCGGTCATCACCGCGGGCGGGCAGGCCGTCGGCACGATCGAGTCGATCGTGCTTGCCGACGCCGGCCGCATCACCTGGACTTACGTGCGCGATCCCGAAGGCAACCTCGTCGAGCTGCAGAAGCGAGAGCCGGCGTGACGGGCGGAACGGGCCGCCTGCCCACCTCTGCTAAAGCTACGGTGGGTCCGCCGTAGCCTTGGCGAAGGCGGAAAGGCGGCACCTACTTCGGAACGTAGAAATCGTCCTGCTTGAACGTGTGCGAGCGCACGTAGCCGTGCGATTCGAGCAGCGCCTTGATGTTGCTCCGCTTCGGCTCCTCGTTGTTGTGCTCGATCACCCAGGCGCCGACGCGCACGCGGTCGAGCGGAAATCCCTTGAGCGCTTCGTACTCGGCGCCCTCGATGTCGATGCTGACGAAGTGCACGAACGGCGGCGCGCCGCCGCGGGTCAGGATGCTTTCGAGCGTCGTGGTCGTGAACTGCACCGCCGGCGCCCGCTTCGCGGTGGTGTTCCACTTGCCCAGCGTGTCCTCGAGCCCCGCCAGCCCCTTGGCGGCGCGGAACGTCATCTCCTTGCCGGCTTGGCTGAAGACGACCTCCTTGAACATCTGGCACGTCCGCCCCTCCATGTGGACGGGGAAGGGGTCGATGCAGATGCCCTTCCAGCCGTGGCGCTCGAGCATCACCGTGTTCGAGCCGATGGTGCCGTGCCCCGAGCCGACGTCCACGAAGAAGCCGTCGGTCACGTCGGGGAACATCGTCTCGAGCACCCACTTGTCCTGGCCGATTTCGCCGGCGTAGGTCCGTTCGCCCCGCAGTTCGGCGAGCGTGACGCCGACATTGCGTGTCAGCGGGATGGCGCAGCAGTCGCGGTTGGCCATGAACTTGGTTCTGAACGGCTCGGCGGCGGAGTAGCCGAGCGCGCCCAGGATCACCAGCGCCGCGAGCGCGGCGACGATCACACGCCGCCTCATCGCGGCTCCTCGATGTCGCCCTCGCCGGGGCGGTCGGTCATGCGCGGCTCGAAGCCCCGACTGCGGAGCCAGTCACGCAGCGCGAAGCCGGTGCCGGCGCGCCAGGCGGTGCACTCGGCGAGCTCGACGCGCTTGTAGTCGACGAGCTCGTCGTTGAGCGTGATGGGGCCGGTGGCAGTGACGTGGTAGGCCATGATCACCTGATTCATCCGTGAGAAGGGGTAGACGCCGACGAG
>DASYRM010000039.1:0-5442 GCA_036004405.1 Vicinamibacterales bacterium | reverse complement strand
GACATGCACGTGCTCTGGTTCAACCTGGGCCCGCGCACGTCCGGAGACACGCACCGCGCCTGGCTGCAGCGCGCGGAGTTCCGCCGCGGGCTGTCGCATGCCGTGGACCGCCGCGTTTTCGCGCGCACCGTCTACCTCGGCGCCGCCGAACCGTCGTGGGGCCTGGTCAGCCCCGCCAACACGGTGTGGTACTCGGCCGGCGCCGACCGTCCGGACTACGATCCGGATCGCGCGCGGGCGTTGTTTGCCTCGATTGGGCTGCGCGATCGCAACGCGGACGGCCAGCTCGAAAGTGAGTCGGGGGCGCCGGTGCGCTTCACCGTGCTGATTGTGAAAGGCGTGGGCGCGAGCGAAAAGGGCGCTGCGTTCCTGCGCGAGGCGCTGGCCCGTCTCGGCGTCACGCTCGATGTCGTGGCGCTCGACCTCAGCTCCGTCGTCGGCCACTGGACGGCCGGCGACTACGACGCGATCTACAACTTCCTGCTCACGGATCCCGATCCAGCCGCGAACCTCGATCTGTGGCTGTCGTCGGGCAGCGGTCACGTCTGGAATCCGCGGCAGGCGCAGCCGGCGACGGCGTGGGAACGCGACATCGACAGCGTCATGGCCCGCCAGGCCGGCACCATCGACCCGGCCGAGCGACGCCGCTTGTTCGAGCAGGTCCAGCGCACAATCGCCGAGCACCTGCCCGCGATGTCGTTCGCCATCCCGCATGTGTACGTGGCGACGAGCACTCGCGTCGCCAGCTTCACGCCGGCGTTGAAGCGTCCCCAGGTGCTCTGGAACGCCGACGAGGTGTCGGTCATCCCCTCCGGCGCGCGCTAAGAGCCCGTCCGAGTAATTGTGGTTGTTTTTCGCCAGCGAAGCCGGCCTACTAGGAGCGTGTTCTTGTTTCTCGGACATGCTCCTGGAATGGTCCGCTTTCTTGCGCGCCGGCTCGTATCGTCGCTGTTGATGGTGCTGATCGTCGCGTCAGCGGCGTTGCTGCTCGCAACAGCATCGCAGGGCGACTACGTCGCCACCGCGGGGGGGATTGGCGCCAACCAGCAGCGGATGGCGCGCGAGCGTGTGCGACTGAAGCTCGACCGGCCGCCGGCCGTTCTCTATCTGTCATGGCTCGCCGGCGCGGTGCGTCTCGATTTCGGCACGTCGCTGCTCTACCAGCGACCGGTCGGCGCCCTCGTCGCACAGCGCGCGGCCAACAGCACGCTGCTGGCTGCTGCGGCGCTGATCATCGCCGTTGGATTGGGCCTGCCGCTTGGTGTATTCACGGGCAGCCGTCCAACCGGTCTGGCTCCGTCGATTGTCCGCGGCGCGTCGGTGCTGTGTCTGTCGGTGCCCGCGCTGATCGCGTCGATTCTGCTATTGGCGCTCGCAGCCATGACGGGGATCTTTCCGACGGGCGGCATGACCTCTCTGGCATCACCTGCGGACGGATGGTCGTTGTGGGTCCGTGATCTTGCGTGGCACGTGCCGGTGCCGGCGATGGCTGTCGGGCTGCCGTTGGCAGCGACGCTCGAGCGGGTGCAGTCGCAGGCGCTGGCAGACGCCCTCGCTGAACCGTGCATGACCGCCGCACTCGCGCGCGGCGTCTCCAGGCGGCGGTTGCTCTGGCGGCACGCGTGGCCGCTCAGCGCCAAGCCAGTGACGGCGGTGCTGGGGCTGATCGGCGGGGCGTTGCTGAGCGGGTCCTTCGCCGTGGAACTGGTGACCGCGTGGCCCGGGTTGGGACGGCTCACGTACGATGCGCTCGGCGCACGCGACATCTATCTCGCCGCCGCCTGCGCGAGCGCGGCGGCGGCTTTCCTCGCTCTAGGCATCCTCGGATCCGATCTCCTGCTCGCGATCGTCGATCCACGAGTCACGATCGCGCCGCCCGCACGGGGGCCGACAGCGACGCCGTGAAGCGCCTTGCCGTCGGCCTGCTCGGCGCGTGGATGCTCGCCGCCGCCTTCGCCCCGTGGCTCTCGCCGAACGATCCGCGGCGCCCATTCGATTCGCGCGCCTACGCGCCGCCTTCGCGGCTTCACGTCCTCACCGATGCCGGCGGTCTCACGATGCCGTTTTTCTATGCGCACCGGCTCGAGAATGCACTGGAGCGCCGCTACACCGTCGATCGCGAGCACGTCGTGCCGCTGCACTGGCTGGGGCCACGGCTGGTCCGTACGGCGGACGACGCGCAGCCGTTGCTGCTGCTTGGCGGGGACGCTCTCGGACGTGACGTGTTCAGCCGGCTGCTCCACGGCGCGCGGATCTCGCTCGCGCTGGCGTTGATCGCGGCGTGCGGCGCGACGTTCCTCGGCGCTCTCGCCGGCGGCGCGGCCGGTCACGCCAACGGTGCGCTCGGCGCCGTCATCATGCGCATCGCGGAGTTCGTGATGGTGCTGCCCGCCTTATACGTGGTGCTCGCTCTCCGCGCCGTGCTGCCGCTCGTGCTGCCGCCGTGGGAGATCTTTCTGCTCACGGCGGCGATCTTCGCGCTGGTCGGCTGGCCTCTCGCAGCGCGCGGCGTGCGGGCTATCGTTGCCGCAGAGCGGCACCGGGATTACGCCGAGGCCGCGCTCGCGCTCGGAGCGACGAGGTGGCGCGTGCTCTGGCGCCACATGCTGCCCGCCACTGCCGGCTTCGTTCGCACCCAGTTCACGCTGTTTCTTCCGGCCTGCATCCTCACGGAAGCGGCGCTGTCGTATGCGGGTCTGGGCTTCCCCGACGATCTGCCAAGCTGGGGCACATTGCTGCAGGAGGCAGGAAATGTGAGCGTCCTCGCGAGCGCGCCGTGGCTCCTCGCGCCGGCCATCGCGATCTTCTCCGTGGTGTTCGCGGTAAACCTGGCGGTTGAGTCTCCCGGCGCCCGGTTCGACCGGATTCCACCAAGCGCTTAACCAACTAGATCCGGGGGGCTTCGCCCCCGCGGACCCCCGACGCCTCCGCTCGCGGGGGCCCCGTTGCCCCGCTCCGCTCCGGCGGGCGCGCCTGTGGCGCACCTAGGACCAGCCACGACGATCAACGCAGAACTCGCGGAACCCGCAGAGAAAACCGGTTTGTTCTGCGAGTTCAGCGGTTTCTGCGTTGAATGTCGTGCCGTGTGGCGGCGTCACTTACTCGTAAACGCTGCTGGACCGGGGTCGATCAGGTCCCCGCTTCGCCTTTGAGCACTTCGGAAGGTGGGAAGGTCACGTCACTCTTGCGCTTGCGCACGCCGGCTGGCAGGCGGACCACGAAACGCGAGCCGTGCCCTGCCCCCTCACTGTTCGCTTCGACGGTGCCACCGTGGAGTTGGACGACTTCGCGGACGATGGCCAGGCCGAGGCCGAGGCCGCGATGGGCCCGTTTGGTGGACCCATTCTCCTGCCGGAACCGATCGAAGACGAACGGCAGGAAGGCCGGATCGATGCCGCAGCCGCTGTCAATCACGTCCACACGAACGACATCGCGCTCGCGCTGCGCATGCACCTCGATGGATCCGCCGTCCGGCGTAAACTTCGCGGCGTTCGACAGCAGGTTCCAGAACACCTGGCGGAGCCGGTCCGCGTCAGCGTCAATCGTGGAGACATCTGACTCGACATTGATGCGGAGGTCGATGTGCTTGGCCGTGATCGCCGGTTCCAGAATCTCAAAGGCTTCGCCCAACACCTCGGCGAGACTCGTCCGCCGGACAACAAGCCGGAGGGTGCCGCGAACGATCTGGGAAACATCCAGCAGATCATCCATGACGGTCGCCTGGGCGCGGGCGCTTCGCTCGAGCGCCGCCAGCGCCTTCCGTGTGCGGTCGTCGTCCATACGACCGTCTTTCAGGAGGGACGCCCAGCCGAGGATCGCGGTCATCGGCGTGCGCAGCTCGTGCGAGAGCGTCGCCAGGAATTCGTCCTTGGATCGGTTCGCTGCGTCGGCGGCGGCGCGAGCCTCCTGCTGCCGGTCCAACAACCCTTGACGCTCGGCTTCGACGGCCTTCCGTTGACTGATATCGCGAAACGTGCGAATCACGCCCTCGATAGCGTCGTCCTCGTCCCGGATGTAGGCATACGTCTGCTCGATCGGACACGTGCTTCCGTCCGGGCGCGCGAGGCTGTATTCACGGATGGAGCGTTCGTCCGGGGCGCCGTCGCGACGATCGTGTTCCTCGTCGCCCACGGCGGTCGGTTCCAGCCGAAGCACCTCGTCGACCTTGCGTCCAACGGCCTGCGCGCCGGTCCAACCGGTCAGCCGCTCGGCCGTCGGATTCATGAACGTGATCTGACCGTCGACGTTGGTGAGCAGCACGGCGTCCGCAGTGCTGCGCAACGCAGCGGCGTACGATCGCAGTCTGGCGAACTGGGCGCTTCGTGCGCGGAGCCGTTCGACACCCGTCAGAACGGCGACGAGCACCAGGACGACCAGGGGGAGCGCCAGCGTCAAGGTCGCCCGGTTTGCCAGACCTGCAGCCATCAGCAGCAGGATCAGGCCGGCAATCGACGTCCCCCCGAAGTACGTCAGCCAGAGCGGGAGAAAATGCTCGCGCCACACTCGAAAGAGCGATAGCTGGCGGCCGAGCGTGACCGCACCGGCCACCAGGCCTGTGTTGAGGAGAAAGTACGCCGAGGCGAACAAGGCGAGAGGACCGAGGATCCCGCCGACTGGCGGCGGCTGGACTGCGAGTGGTCCTCGATGGATGACCACAAAAAAGAGACGCGCCGCCAGCCACATCGCCAGCGCCAGTGACGTCACGTTGAAGGCCACGCGCGCGGGTGTTGGCGTCGAGATCCTGAGCCGCCACGAGCTGACGAAGCCGTCGAGTGCCACGAGCGTGGCCCCCGCCGCCGGCCCGAACAGCAACGCCGCCATAATCGTAAACGTGTCCGACAGCGAGAAGCTGATCGGAAAACCGGGCAGACGAACAGTGGCCAACGCCGAGGCGACGGTCAACCCGGCAAGCACAAGCCACAACGCCCCCGGCGGCCTGGCAATCAACTCCACGGCCGACCAGCACAAGACCAGCGAACCAGACACCATCACCGCGCCGAGATATGCGCGACGAGCGAGCCCGATACCCGGTCGAGCGCGTATCGTCGATGGCGGCCGGTCCTCAGAACCCGTCATCCCATATACGCCCGCGAAACCATGCGTGAGCGGCGCGTTCGGAGTGGTCGTTGATTGCCAGGCAGCGCGCATGTATCGACACCCTGCGAAGCCGTGATGACGCGGCGGCTGACGCCACGTCTGTGTTCATCAACAGGACGAGATCGCTGGAATCAATACGGCCCACCGTGCCCCCAAATCACGGCTTGTCCTCCAAGCTCTGGCCATGAGAGGCCGGCGCTGGACGGGGCGATGATCGGATCCCAGACCGTCGTGGTGGACCACGTCGCCGCCGAATCCCAAACGAGATCACCGTCACCCGGCCAGCTGTGCCCCCAGATCACCGCCGAGCCCCACGTTGTCAGAGATCCCCATGCGGGTTCATTC